>OMWJ01000021.1 GCA_900314725.1 uncultured Bacteroidales bacterium | reverse complement strand
GACAACCCTCCCCCTATAGGCGTCTACAACTTTTTTTCAAGAAAACCAACTTTTTTCTTACACCACAAACCAACTTTTTTCACATTGAAACCAACTTTTTTCACATTGAAACCAACTCTTCACCATACCAAAACCAACACTTTAATAAAATACATCAACTCTTTATACTCCAAAGACTTGATGTATTTTTTATAATTAAAATACCCTCCTCCCACAAGAAAAAATCACACAGTCTGTTTCAATAGTTTTTACCAGACACCTATCCCAAAGTCTTCAAAAAATAAAAATTTTCACAGAATTCATATTGACAAATGAAATAAAATTGTATCTTTGCACTTCAACATAGCATTTACAGGATAACAAGCGTACCACTGTGGATTTTCTAAGTAAATGATAATAAATAAGGATGAGAGACTATGGCAAATACGAAGACGGAGAAGAATGACAACCTGCATAAACAAAACTTACTCAACATACTCCGCGAGCAGAAAGCGATGAAGATGAAGGGTAGTATCTATCACAAGACACAGATAGACCTAACCTATAACTCTAACCATATAGAAGGCAGTCGTCTGACGCACGAACAGACTCGCTATATCTTTGAGACAAACACCATTGGAGTAACTACCGACGAGACATTGAATGTAGATGACATCATTGAAACAATCAATCATTTCCGTTGCATAGACCTGATTATTGATAAGGCTGAAGAACCTCTTTCGGAAGAGTTGATTAAAACACTTCACGGGATACTGAAATCAGAAACAAGCGACAGCCGTAAGGACTGGTTTGCCGTAGGAGAATATAAGCGTCTGCCAAATGAGGTTGGTGGAGAACAGACCTGTGATCCAGAACGGGTACAAGAAAGTATGCGACAACTTTTGGAATACTATAACGCCAAACAGCAGCACACCTTGAAGGACATCCTTGACCTGCATGTCCGTTTTGAGAAGATTCATCCGTTCCAAGACGGCAACGGTCGTGTGGGCCGCCTCATTATGTTCAAGGAATGCTTGCACAACGGCATCGTACCGTTTATCATCACCGACGAACTGAAGATGTTTTATTATCGTGGTCTCCGCGAGTGGGGACACATTGACGACTTTTTGACAGACACATGCCTAACAGCTCAAGACCAATACAAGGCAACTCTCAACTATTTCAGAATTACTTATTAACAATCTATTATTGAATAAAAAACAAAGAAAACATTATATAAAAAAATTGTATCTTTGCATTATGAGTTTCAGGAAAATTATTAACATTAATCATAGCAGCATATATGAAATCATTATTAAGAAAAACTCCTAAGAAAAATGTATCTAAGTATTCTGGTGTGGAAACAAGAGCCATTGAACTTCTTTCCGAATATTCGCAAGGAAGTATAGACAATGATTTGTTTGGCGAACAAATGGAAAATGTAGCCAAAGAATTTCACACTCTTATGAAAGATGAGTCAAGAGCCTATGTTTTTGACAAAGATACTCCTGGCTGGCTTAATTTGTTTTTGGGTAATAAATTCAGTCGCTGGAATCATGTCCGCAAGTTAATAAACGCAAGCAAGGATAATCCAGAGATTACTTCGTCTTCAGAATGGACTAATGCCTTGGAAATTATAGAACAAGAGAACAAGAATCTAATAAATGCAATAAAATACTGTTTAGAGGAGATTAAGAGGACTTTTCTCAGAAAATTAAAATACATCCCTCTTGCCGTGGTCATCGCAATGAGTCCAATGTCATCTCCTCATTCGGTTGCTTCTCATCCCAGTCTGTTGTAAAGCCAAAGACCTTAGTGTAGAAATCTACGGTAACCTTATTGTCGGGGGTGAATAGTCCAATGGTATTGAACTTGAAACGAGGTTGGAGAGATATATTCTTCATTGCTTTTTCCATATTTGTTTATTTTGTTTATCTGTTTGACGCAGCAAAATTACTGAGAGTTGCAGATACCACCAAATTTATAGGATATTCTTTTGCAGACAAAACGCTCGCTCCATAGTGTCAAACTTCGCAAAATTCTGTAACTATATGGTAGAAACGGAGAGAACAGTAACTTTGATACGTTGTATCAAAGTTCCTGTTGCTAATGATTTACTTATTAAGTTTTCTTTGCTTACCTCTTAATGATTCTGAGATAGTTCTTTCTTATGTTCATCACTGATACGATAGCTTTCACGGGCTTTCTGTATTGCCTTGCAACGTGTCCAGTCTTCCAATTCATTGATAAGTGGAAGCGTTGCATCCCATTGTTTGGCAAGAGCGGTGGCAAAATACCAGGCTTGCATCATGCGTATGTAGTAATGTTCGCTGCGAATCAGAGCCACTTGTCTTGCGTATTCGGTTTTGAAAGAGTCATCCAAGAAATGATCCATCAGCATCTTGATGCCGAAACGCACGATGTAGGGCTGCGTACTTTTTAGCCAACGGTCTATGTATGGCAATAATTCTTCCCGATGACGCTTGAAGCACTGTGGCGAGAGTTGGTCACACACGCCCCAATTGTCTATGTATGGCAATAATTCCTCTACCTGAGCAATACAGGTACTGAAATCCTTTGTCTGTGCAATGATAAAGTCGTGCAAGGCATATTCCTCGTTATACGTGTGTGGAAGGCTATGCAGAAAATCACCTATCTGCGGGTCTTTTGCCAAGTCCTTTGCCAATTTCTTCAATGCTGGAGTACGCACACCGATGATACGCTTCCGTTCGATACCCGGCAGCAGTTTCCAATTAAAATCGCCATATTTGACATCCTGCAGCTCAAACAGGCGGTCGGTAATGTTACTCATCAATCTTTCCATCCTACCATCTGCCTTTGAAGTATGTCCATGCAGCACTTTCCTCAGTCCGTTCTGTTTCTCTAAACAATCCATCTGACGCATCATAAACTCTACTTGTTGTTTGCATTATTGATTAAAACTTGCTGCAAAATTACGAAACTTCTGCCACACTACGGTGGTTATGTCAGAAGATTTGTAATAAACTTTTATACGCTGTGTATGAAAGTCTCCTGTCCAAATACTTTTGTATTGACCATTTACAACTATTCTTCCTGTTTTATCCACATATCCCCAGCCATTACTCATCTTCACAGCAAGCAAGCCTTCAGAGAAATGTTCCGCTGTAGCTTCCGCCATATATTAAGAGGAAGAACTGTTCCAATATCAAGATTCATAATTCCATATTCTCCATATTTTTTTTCATACACAGCACAACCATCAACAAATTCATGTAACGTTCTAAACATAGGTTCAAAAAGTACATTACCAGTATTACCGACATACGACCATTTATTATAATCTACCGCAATAGGTGCTACCTTATTGCTAAAATAACCGGCTCCAACAAACTTAGGCGATGTGACAAAAGTATAGGAGGCTTTCTTCTGCTGACCATAGCCAAGAACCACAAAAGCCATGACAAAAAACAATGTAATAATTCCTTTTTTCATTTCTTCTCGGATTTAATTAAAGTTAATTATTGTTATACAAATCATTACCAATAATATTTATGACGCACAATAACCTTCGTTTATTTTTTTTATAGACTAAAAAACTTCGTTTCCTTGCTCTTATTTGCACACAATATTAGGGCTTATAAGGCGTTAATATCTTATAATGAAAGAACAGAATATACTTCAATGCAAAAATCGCAATGAGTTCCGTCAGTGGCTTATGGAACATTGCGAAACGGAAAGCGATAGAAGAAACAAGAAAATATGGAAACAAGAAAAAACATAGCAGCTGAAAAGAAACGTTGTGGAAACTACAACTGCGCTCAGGCAATAATACACACTTATGCGGACATAGCAGGTATTGACGAACAGATGGCTATGAATATGGCTAACGCTTTTGGTTCTGGAATGGGCAATATGGAAGGTACGTGCGGTGCCATTGTCGGTGCAGGTCTTGTGTTGGGTCTTGTGAATAAAGACAAAGCAAAGTCAATGAAACAGATGCGGCAGATAATGAGTGAGTTCCAAAAACGTAATGGAGCAACGCAATGCAAACTTTTGAAAGGCGTTGGAACAGGAGTGGTTCTTCGTGAATGCCATGATTGTGTAGCCGATGCAGCCGAGTTTTTGGAACAACAGTTACCAAACTAAAAAAGTCCTAATCTTTTAGCCAAAAAGACTTGGATTTAATACAAAAACATTTGAATTCTACAAACAAAGAGTACTTAATAAAATGAATGTAGAGGAATTGAGAGAATATTGTCTTTCGTTGGGTGATGATGTAGATGAGCGATTGCCTTTCGTGAAGTTCAAGGCAGCACAAGGCGTATTGGTATTCTACGTCTTGGAACATATGTTTTGTTATTTCAACTTGGATGACTTCAATGTAATCACCCTGAAATGTCAGCCTGAAAAGATAGTATTACTCCGTGAGAAATATGACTGTGTGTGCAATCCCTACAACGCCAACCCTAAGCATTGGATAAGCTTACGTGTCTTGGAAGCTAAAAACTCCTTAGTAAAAGAACTTGTCAGCAACTCCTACGAAATAGTCAAAGCAAAATACAAAAAAAACAAAAGAAAATAAGAAATAAAAACAAAGAATGATGACTAAAGTAATGTCTTTTAGCAATATAGTTTTTATAGTAAGTTTATGTATTATCATTATCGTGATAATATCTTGCTATATTCTTATTGCAAAAAACAAATACAAGAAAAAACTCTATCAAATTGACGAAAAAATAAAGACTCTTCTCAATGCTTTAGAAGAACTGTTTATACCAAATAGAAGAATCAATGAAGAAGAAATCAAACTTTTTCTAACACAAAACAAATCAATCATAGATGAAGCAAAAGACATCTGCGAAAGAAAAAATAAATTCAAAAAATTATTGAAATTAACCTACATAGAGAAATTTATTGAAGAAGTTAATTATGAAAAACTTGTATCAAGACTATCTGAAAATAATGTTATCTTTGACAAAATTGAACAGTTGGAAAAGCTGTGTCTTGAACAAAAAAGTGATTTGGAACAACTAATGTCGCCCAATCACTATTTCGCATACTCAGAAATGGAAGAGTTGAAAAATTTCTTTGGCAAAATTGATACCTATGAAAGAGTTATCATTCCAAAATATAAAAAATACATTACTAATGATGAAGTAAAACGATTACTACGTATTAAAGAAAACCTTAATCAAGAGAGAATTAATCACAATCAAGATTTTATTAACAATGAGTTATTAATAAACAAAGAATACTTTGACACGGTCTTGGGAAAATACCCTTTGGATTCTCAACAAAGGGATTCAATTGTCAGACTTGAAGATAATTGCTTAGTAATAGCAAGTGCTGGCAGTGGAAAGACATCTACTATTTTAGGAAAAGCCAAGTATCTGATAGAAAGACGAAATATTGATCCTTCTAAAGTATTACTAATTACCTACACACGAAAAGCAGCTAATGAGTTACAAGAACGAATGAATATAAAAGGACTAACCTGCAGTACTTTCCATGCTCTTGCCTATCAGATCATTTCACAAATAACAGGGCAGGCTCCATCTATATGCAATGCAGATTTATCACTTAATGTTTTCAGAAAACTTATAACCAGCAATAAAGACTTTCTTCATGCAGTCAATAACTATATTATCAATCAGCAATCAATGATGGGATTAGAACACGAATACAACGATGCCTTCTCATATTTTGAAGACAGAAAAAAATATGGTATTCAAGCTCTTTTCACTGACGCTGACAATAAAATAATTTTCACCCGAAGCGAAGAAGAAAAACGACTTGTGTCTATACTTACTCGTTTAGGTATAACTTTCAGATATGAAAATCAATATGAAATAAAAACCTCCACACCAGAAAGAAGACAATACAAACCCGATTTTACTATATATTTTCAAAATGAAAAAGGAGAAAATAAACATATCTATTTGGAGCATTTTGGTATAGATAAAGCTGGAAATGTACCTCTGTGGTTTGGAGAAGGTGCAAGAGGAGGATGGAGAGAAGCCAACAAAAAATATAATGAAGGAATAAAATGGAAACACAATACGCACAAAAACTATGGAACAACACTTATATACACAACAAGTGCTGACTTTAAAGACGGAACTGTTGAAGAAAAGCTAAGAAAAGAACTTCTTAACTGTGGAGTACCAATAAAGGAACGTAGCGATAAAGAATTATATCAACTTTTAGTACAAAGAAGTAAGAATTTAGAAAATTCTGTCTATACGCTAATACTTTCCTTTATCACATTGATGAAAGCAAACGAAAAATCAATAGATAGTTTATTACAAGAAGCACAAACAAAAGACAGCGAAAGAAGCAATAATATATTAACTTACATTATAAAACCATTCTATCAAGAATATCAAGATGAGCTTAACAAGAACTATGAAATAGACTTCACCGATGCCATCATTAAAGCAACGGAAATTTGCAGAGATGACTTATGGAAAAACTATGAATATATCTTGGTTGATGAATTTCAAGACATTTCTATTGACAGATACAAATTTCTACAAGCTCTAAGAACTGAAAAGCCTAAAACAAAACTATTCTGTGTAGGAGATGATTGGCAGTCTATTTTTAGATTTGCTGGTTCGGATATGTCGCTTGTCTATGAATTTGAAAAATATTTTGGATATACAGAACATTGTAAAATAGAGACAACTTATCGTTTTCATCAACCTCTCATTGAACAATCTTCTAATTTTATTATAAAAAACAAAGAGCAAAAAGAAAAAAATATCAAGACTCCTGACAATGATAGATATAAAACATATCTCTCTTTTGAAAAATGCCTTAACAATGATAAAGACAGTGTCCTGAAAAAAGTTGAACAAATAGTGAAAGAAATTCCTCAAAATCAATCAATCATAATATTAGGACGTTATAATTATGATGCAAAATCCGTTGGCTTTAATGGGAAGATAGATATGAAAAACAACAGAATGACTGTTAGAATATGTGATAGAGATCTACCATTTTTGTCAATACATTCTGCAAAAGGACTTGAAGCCGACAACGTGATACTTGTCAATTGTAATCAAGGAGCATACGGATTTCCTTCTCTCATTGAAGATGATCCTATATTGGATTTTGTTTTGAGTAAAAAAGAAGGTTATCCGTTTGCTGAAGAACGCCGTTTGTTTTATGTAGCTATGACACGAGCCAGAATGCACGTGTATATTCTTTACAATGAAGACAAGGCATCACCTTTTGTTGGAGAATTTATGTTAAAACTGGAAAGAGGTTCATATTTATGTCCAAGATGCCTTGAAGGGAAGATAATTGCCGTAAAAGAAGGAGTAGCTTCCAATGGGGTTAAGTATCGCTGTTTTAAATGTTCAAACGATGAGAGTGGATGTGATTTCTTTGAAACTAAATATGGCGATCTTACTCCTCCTGGAATAAAGATTACAGAATCTACAACCATACAGGATATTGAAAAACTACGCTGGGTTAGAAGAAAAAATCTTAACAAATAGAATAAAACAAGAAATTTTTTAAAAGAAACGTTTAATGAATCAAGATATAAAACACAAGACCAAGAATCTAATAAAGTCCATGCGACTACGCACACTGCCCTTGTCGTTGGCAGGCGTGGTTTGTGGAGGTGTGCTTGCAATGAAGACGCATAGTAACAACTTATTGGTATTTGTCTTAATGCTACTGACAGCCTGTTTGTTGCAAGTATTATCTAATCTTAGCAATGAGATGGGAGACTATCGCAACGGTGTTGATGGCGAAAAAAGAAACGGTCCTATGTACAGCCTTGCCTCAGACGGTTTGAATGAAAAACAACTATGGAAAGCTATCAACTACACTGTCATAGCTTGCAGCATCAGTGGTTTGGCAATGCTTTTGGTAAGTTATCGTTTTTGTGTTCTCAACTATCAATTTCCTCTCATGCTATTTCTCGGTATTGCTGCCATTTGGGCTGCCACACACTACACGCTTGGCAAAAAGCCATACGGATACATAGGTCTTGGAGACATTTTCGTATTTCTGTTCTTCGGTCTTCTGTCGGTATTAGGGAGTTATTTCGTTATAACCCACACCATAGTCTTTGAACCTTTTGTTGTTTTGCCTGCCATTGGTTTAGGTCTGCTGAGTGTAGCGGTTCTCAATGTAAATAACGTTCGTGATATGGAAAGCGACAAAGGTTTCCGAAAAACCGTTCCCTTACGTATCGGCAGAAGCAACGCCCTTATTTATCAGACTGCACTTGTAGCAATAGGTGTTAGCTGTTTTCTATGGAATAAGCAAAGTGTTGTGTATTGCTCTATCACCCTACCCTTCTTTCTTTTACATATCATCGGCGTATGGCGTCTAAAGGGGAAGAGTCTTGACCCTATGTTGCCACTGCTTGTGATGAGTACTTTCTTTCTTGTTTTGATTTATTGCATTAATTGGTATATAAAATAATCTATAATAATATGGCTTACGATTTCAATACTATAGCAACAGACTATGACCATATGAACCACCTTATGACACTCGGTCTTGACAAGCGTTGGCGAAAACAGACCGTTAAACGACTTTCAAAGCTCATACCTCAGAACTCAAAGGTGTTGGATGTTGCTTGCGGAACAGGGGATCTTGCTTTCAGTCTCGCAGAATCAAGTTTTAGCGTAACAGGAGCTGATCTTAGCGAAAAAATGTTAAGCATTGCCGCAGACAAAAAACTACTACACTACCCCGACTATCACATAGATTTTCAACAAGCAGACGTGGAACAACTGCCTTTTGCTGACAGTACGTTTGACGCAGTTACATGTGCTTTCGGAGTAAGAAACTTCGTTCATCTTGAAAGAGGCTTAAAAGAAATGCTACGCATAATGAAACCTGAGGGCAGTATGGTGATATTGGAACTTGCAACTCCCGACAGCATGATAATCAAACCGTTCTACAACCTTTATACTCATCATATCATTCCTTGGCTTGGCAGTCGTATTGCCAATAATCGCAAGGCCTACACCTATCTTCCCGAAAGCATTGACCATTTTCCAAAGGGTAAGGCTTTTATGCAGATAATTGAAAAATTAGGCGGAAAGATGACAGAGTACAGACTTACATTAGGCGTCTGCCGTATGTATGTTATAAAAAAAACTTGAACTACCACACAAAGCAAGTACCAATAAAGATATTAAATTTATTAATTTTTTCATTTTATTAGTTCTTAACATTATTTTATATACTCATTAATAGTTGATACTTCTAAAATATAATAACAGAATAATTATTTTATGTAGTAATGACCATATAGAAAGTAAAAAAAATTTTACCTAACTTCTAATTTCTCTTCGCTAATTACTAATTTCTAATTAAAAAAGTAGTATTTTTGCAGGGAATATTATTTTGAATAGTAAAAAAAATGAAAACATTATCAACAAGGAAATTATTATCTGTATTATCTTTAGCAACAATGATTTTAGTAGTTACTACTACAGTTGCACAAGAGGAACAACCATACCTTACTTCTGATGAGTTACCTAATGCGGTTTATTGGCTACCTGCTCCTGCTCAACCTGGCTCATCACAGTTTATGTATGACATATCACAATACTATTGGGGAAAAGAACAAAGGCTTGACACTGCACGTGCTAACAAAGCTATACAAGAAGCTCAATATGAGGTTATAGATATGGCTCGTCAGTTCAGCAAAGCCTTTGGAATGGATATTTCTCCAAAAAAAACACCAGCAATATATCATCTACTTGAACGAGGCATACTTACAATTCGTCTAAGTGCCACAAAACCTAAGGCTACATATATGCGAACACGTCCATACGCTTACTTTAACGAACATACACTTGTCCCAGAAGAAGAGGAAGAACTGAGAACCAATGGCTCTTATCCTTCAGGTCATACTGTTAGAGGTTGGGGCATGGCTTTAATACTTTGCGAAATAAACCCTGAGGCTCAAGATGAATTGTTAAAACTTGGTTATGAATGGGGACAAAGCCGAGTTATTGCTGGTTTTCATTGGCAAAGCGATGTTGATGCATCACGTATGTTAGCTGCTGCTTGCTATGCCAGCCTACATACTTGCGAGGCTTTTCTTAAAGACTTATCTGCTGCAAAAAAGGAGTTTATGTTATTGAAAAAATCCCGTATGTAACATAAGAAAATGAACAAAGATTATTTACAAAAACTTGCCAAGCAATATAACACCACTGATTTTATAAAAGATGATCCTGTTTCTTTTCCGCATAGGTTTAAGGAGAAGAAGGATATAGAAATCAGTGCCTTTATTGCTCAATGGATTGCATACGGCAAAAGAGAATTATTTCTCAAGGTGTTAGATGATTTATATCAAGAAATAGATAATCCTTATCTGTATTTAAAAAACAGAGATTTCAACACATACAAAAACAATTCAAGCAATCTTTATCGCTTCTATACTTATAATGACTTTTATGTTTTGTGTGATGAATTGTACAATATATATTTCACATTAGGACAAGGTAAAAAAGACATGGAAGAGGTTATCAAAGACCTGCTCGTAAAAGAAAAGTCTCCAATAGACACAGAAAATGTTTTGCTTGCTATTATACATCTTTTCCCTTTCAGCAAAGGCATACCAAAGAATCTATCCTCGGCTTGTAAGCGTCTGTGTATGTTTCTTCGCTGGATGGTAAGAAATGACGGCATTGTGGATTTTGGTATCTGGAACGTTTTAAAGCCAAATGATTTAATTATCCCTGTAGATACTCATGTATATCAAGAGGCTTTGAATCTTAACCTAACAAAAAGAAAAACAGCCGATTTTAAAACAGCAATAGAGATAACCAATAATCTAAAAAAGGTTTTTCCCGATGACGTCTGTCTTGGAGATTTCGCATTATTTGGCTACGGAGTAAATAAAAATCTTTAATAAACTTGTTCATCAAACAAGAAAAAAGAAGTATATTTGCAAATTGATTTTAACAAAATGCAAAAACATTATGATAAATATAGACAAAATTCAAACAATAAAACAAGATGACTCCGTTATAATCATCTGCAATCAGGAAAACATCAACAAACTTTCAGAAAGCATACTTTCCAAAGCACAGTGTGAGTTCATCAAGCAAGAATATGCTGACAAAGATAGCGTTCATTTTTCATTTAACAACTTGAACAGATATATTCTTGTTGATGTAATAAAAGAATGTGGCACGAACTACCAAGACAAAGAAAAGTACCGCAGACTTGGTGCTAAGACACTGCAACTGTGCGACAACAACAACATAAAGGACTTGCAAATGATTAGTCTTTGTGAGAAAGATATGTTGATAGGTTTCATAGAAGGAATGATACTTGCAAGCTATGTTTTTGACAATTACAAGACAGACCATAAACGTTTGATTCATCCTTTTGACAACCTGCATATATGCGACAAAGACATAACAAAGGAAGACTTAGACAAACTTCGCATTATCTTTGAAGCAACAGAGAAATGTAGGGATTTAATAAATGAACCCGTTACTGTTATAAATGCTACCACGCTTGCTGAGAACATAAGGGCTATGGCAGAAGAGACAGGCATGAAATGTGAGATATGGGACAAAGCCAAGATAGAAAAAGAAAAAATGGGAGGTATCTTAGCCGTGAATAAGGGCAGTAAAGAACCACCAACATTTACTATCGTGGAGTATAAGCCTGAGAAACACCTGAACTCTCGCCCTATTGTATTAGTTGGTAAAGGCATTGTCTATGACACAGGCGGATTGAACATCAAGACAGGCAACTATATGAATGATATGAAAGACGATATGTCAGGAGCTGCAACCATGGCAACAACGATGTATGCTTGTGCAAGGCTTAACGTCCCTATTCATATCATCGGTCTTTTCCCTGCAACAGACAATCGTCCTGGAGAAAATGCATACGCAAGCGGAGATATAATAAATATGTATGACGGAACTAATGTTGAGGTTGTCAATACAGACGCAGAAGGAAGAATGATACTTGCTGATGCTTTGGCTTTTGCAAAACAATATAATCCGTCTTTGGTTATAGATGCTGCTACACTTACAGGTGCTGCACAAAGAGCCATAGGACCTTTTGGTATTGTGGCTGTTCAACAAGATGCTGAACATTTTATAGAAGTGATGAAAACCTGCGGCAAAAGAGTTTATGAACGTATTGCTGAGTTTCCTTTCTGGGAAGAATACGATGATTGCATAAAATCTGAGATAGCAGACATCAAGAATTCAGGAGAAAGCTATGCAGGAATGATTACCGCAGGCAAGTTCTTGGCTTACTTTACCAACTATCCATATATTCATTTAGATATTGCAGGCGTTTCTTTCACAAACAAAAAAGATGCTTACAATCGTTTGCATGCTACAGGTTTTGGAGTAAGATTATTAGTAGAATTTTTAAGTACTTATCATAAATAGACTTTGATTGTAAAGTCTTAAACCTAATAAACAAAATAAAAACAATGGCTTATTTTAATAATAGACGCAATAATAACGAGAATATGCCTGTGAAGATAGGTATTTCTCAAGGAGATATTAACGGCATTGGCTATGAGGTAATGCTTAAATGTTTTTCTGACAGTAGAATGATGGATATTTGCACACCAATCCTTTACGGTTCAAGCAAAGTGTTATCATATCACAAAAAACTTATAGGTGCCAACGATTTTTCATTTATAAATATACGTTATGCAAATCAGGCAGAAGCAAGAAAATTCAATATCCTTAACATCATACAAGAAGAGGTTAAGATTGATGTAGGACAACCCACTGAAATAGGAGGAAAGCTTGCTGCTCTAAGTTTGGAAAGAGCTTGTCAGGAAATAATGGAAGGAAAGATAGATGCATTGGTTACTAATCCTATCAACAAGAAAAACATACAAAGCGATACATTTAACTTTCCTGGACATACAGAGTACTTGACAAAGAAATTCGGTGCAGAAGATTCTCTAATGATAATGACTTGTAGAAATATTCACATAGGCATTATGACCAATCACCTGCCTTTGAAGGATATTCCAAGAGTTGTTACCAAAGACCTTATACTTAGAAAGCTAAGAGTAATGGACCATTCTTTGAAAAGAGATTTTGGTATCCGTATGCCTAAGATTGCAGTCCTTGCACTCAACCCTCACGCTGGAGACAGAGGTCTGATAGGTTCTGAAGATGACGAAATAGTAGCACCTGCAGTAAAAGAAGCTTTTGATAACGGTATTTTAGCCTTTGGACCTTATCCTTCTGACGGTTTCTTTGGCAATGGAAGTATGAATGACTTTGACGGGGTTATGGCTTTGTATCACGATCAAGGTTTGATTCCTTTCAAACTTATGTCATTCACTGAGGGTGTTAATTTTACTGCTGGTTTGCCATACGTAAGAACTTCACCTGCTCACGGAACAGCATACGAGATAGCAGGCAAAAACCAAGCCTCTGCTCAAAGTTTCAGAAATGCAGTGTATCTTGCTGCTGACATAATAAAACATAGAAAAGAATACGACGAACTATCTAAGAATCCTCTGAAAAAAGCTTACAGAGATAGCAATATTGATGAGGATATAACTCAAGAACTTCAAAAAGAACAAGACGAAGAAGTTCTTTAAAATAATCACTACTCTACCCTATTTTTCTATAAATAAACAACAATTTGTAAAAAAAACAGCAAAAAGTTTTGGTTTATTAAAAAAAAATCATACTTTTGCACCAAACAATAATTATAAAAATATAATAGAGTATGAAAAAGTATATTGTTTTATTATTGGTCTTTTGTCTTTTAGTTCCTTGTGCATACGCTCAAACTAAGAAGAAAAAGAAAAAGAAGACAACTCAGCCTGTAATAGAAAAACCTGCCGAGATAGAACTACCACAAAGAGCAGCGGATTGTTTGTTTGCTGTTCCTTTGATGTTGGATTCTAACTTTGGTCCTACTGAACCTTTACATGGTTTTGGCTTTGTTAATGACATTAAACGTGATGCTCAAACCAAGAACGTTTTTGAAAAAGAGCATAATACTGTATGGTATAAGATAGACTGCCCTTACGATGGTAAATTAATAATAGATATAACACCTAAGAGTGAATTAGATGACTATGATTTCCTTGTCTATCAATACACCGACCAATATTTTTGTAATCGTGTAGAGAAAAACAGAGTAAAGCCTATAAGAAGCGTTATGTCTTTGCCTAATGGCACTGTCAAAGGTCTGACAGGTCTTTCTCTGAAGGGAACTTTGGCTAATATTCCAAAAACTTCTGACGTTACTCATGGAAGATATATTGACGTAAAAACAGGAGAGTCTTATATCGTTGTTTTGGATAACTTGCAAGATGACGGCTTAGGTCATACCATAAGAGCAGAGATTGTTACCCAATACCGTCCTCTTTACATCAACCCTATTGACAGTGTGAACAAACAAAGAACGACTGCCAATATCCGAATCAAAGACATTACCACAGAAATGGAAGTATTGAACCTGACCGATGCAGGTAATACAAAGATAAAGATACTGCCTAACAAAGTTTATGATATTTTCATTACCAAGAGTGGCTATTTTGACTATCAGAGAAGAGTTAGTTATGATGATTTAATCAATCCAAAGGACAGCGTTCTTAGTGTAAAACTTTCAGAAATCAAACTTGGAGCAAACATTCCTATCAATGGCAATCTTTCTTTTGATAATCAAGAAGATGGCTCTGTTGTATTGCTAAAAGAAAGTTATCCTGCTTTAGACGGTATTGTAAAGACTCTTAATGCTTATCCAAATATCAACGTGGAAATCATAGGAAGAATTGCTACAGATGGTCTAGACCTAAGAGCAGACAACGAAAATAGCAAGAAAAGAGCAGACGCTATAAAGGAATATCTTGTTTCAAAAGGAATACCAGAGACAAGTATTACCACAAGAGGTTCATCTAACAAAGAACTTCTTAAACAAATTGATAATCAAAACAAAGCAAACATAACTCTATTCCCTGAATGCGAAATTAAAATCAAGACTTTAAAATAAAGTTAAGATAAATTTTGTTAGGATTAAAAATTGTTATATTTTTGCAAACCGAAATTTCTTAAAAGATATTAAGAATTGTCCCATAGTGTAGTGGCAACACGAGAGATTCTGGCTCTCTTAACTCAAGTTCGAATCTTGATGGGACAACAATAAGGAAGATAATTAATTAAGCGGCTTAAATCGTGATTTAAGCCGCTTTTATTTTGTAGCACTCTAATCATCTCTTTCTTTTAAAGATGTTGGACTGTGAAAGAGTAAGACCAAGGATTACTGTTGCAATACCAAGGATTTTTCTCAGGTCTAAAACTTCTTGACCGATTATTACTGAGATAATTATTGTTACAACAGGAATACCATTATTGAAGACTGCTTCCTTGCTTATGGAAATAATCTTTGCTCCGTATGAATAGCAGATATAAGCCAAAGAAGAACACAATACTGCCAAAGAAAAGATGTCAAACACAGCCCTGAAAGTCCAATCTATTTGCAGAAATTCCTTTCCTTCAAAACCAATACAAAGAGGAAGATAAAATACTAAAGCGATAGCGTTTTGATATGCTGTTATGCTTGTCGGACGATAGTTCTTGGTGATAAGTTTCTGCAGCACCACATTGTAGCAAACAGCAGTAATGATAGCCTCACAAAGAAAAAGTATTCCCTTTAATGAGATACTTCCTCCACCTGTAATATTCAAAGACATCAAAACAACACCCAACACAGATACAATAGCACCTATGACCAATTCTCCTTTTAGTTTGCTTTTATACACAAGGCTAAGAGCAAAAGGAGCTACAACAGGAATAAGAGAAATCATAACCGCAGCAAAACTTGCCTCACCAACATATTTTATTCCGTAGGTTTCTCCAATAAAGTACAAAAAAGGCTGAAACATAGACAAGAGAAGAAAATACCTAAGGTCTCCTTTTCTTATCTTTTCCACCTTAAACACAATGAACATCAAAACAGATGCGACCAAAAGTCTAAGAGTAACTATAGTTATCACAGGAAAGTTACATACATTCAACAAGTCCGTAGTCCAAACAAAACTTGCACCCCATAGCACAGTAGAAATCACTGTGGCTACATATCCATAAAACAAACGTCTGTTTGCCATCTGCTTCTAAAAATAAAAAGATTTGATTAACTTTATTTAACTATATCCACAGGATTCTGCATTGTATCCATTTGCATCATACGTTTAGCATCCGCTACATGAGAATTATTAGGATACCTTTCTATATATTCTTGAAAAGCCTCACGACTTTTTTCCACATTCCCGCATAGTTCTTTATAATAAACCCCTTTAAAGAAATAAGCAGCACCTATCTTGGTTCCATTAGGATAGTCTTGTATCATACGGTTCAGACATTCTATGGCTTTTTTGCAGTTTCCTACATTAGCATAAACACTTGCCATCTGAAAAAGATAGAACTCACTGATAGTGTCTTTTGGATAGTCTTTAACATAATCTGCATACATCTTTATAAGAGTATCTGCCTTTTGTTTATCTAAAACAAAACTGCCATCAGAAAGACTATTGGAATAATCTGATATTTCTTTTTGACGGCTTTCTTGTTGGGAAATCGATTTACTATCTTTTGAACAGGCAACAAAAACAATCAGACTGCACAACACAATCAATATATTTACACATCTATTCTTTTTCATACTATTTACTTAACCATTTTATATGCAGGACGAACCTTATTGTTTGCTATATCATTCAGTTTTTTCTTTAAAAAAGCACGTTTTATGTTAGAAAGTCTGTCAGTGAAAACCTTGCCATTCAAATGGTCAAACTCATGCTGAAAGATTCTTGCCTGAATGCCAAAGAGTTCTTGTTCATATTCATTAAAATCCTCATCAAAATACCTTACTCTGACTTTATTTTTTCTGACAACGTTCTCATTTATTCCTGGTAAAGACAGACATCCTTCTTCAAAGCTCTCATCTTCTCCATAAAGTTCAAGAATTTCAGGATTAATCATAGCCTTCTTAAAACCTTCTCCCTCAGGATAGTTCTCTTTCAAAGGATCTGCGTCAATAACCAAAACCGAGATAGGAAGATTTATCTGTGGAGCAGCCAAACCTATGCCGTTAGCCTTGTACATCGTTTCAAACATATCCTCTATAAGCTGTTTAAGATTTGGATATGTCTCATCTATATCTTTTGTCTTTACTCTCAAAACAGAGTGTCCGTAACCAACTATGGGTAGTATCATATTATCTTTTTTGTTTTTATTTTTTGTTTCTATTTTGTTTCGCCGTTTTGTTGATGTGATACAACGGAAATATTGTCTCTTCCCCTCCCTTGATACATCTGCATAAAGTCCTGCAAAATCAACACTGCACTAACCTCATCTATCAAACCTTTCTCCTGTCTTTTCTTCTTTTTCAAACCGGATTTTGCTATTGTCTGTGAGGCTATCTTGCTGGTATATCTCTCGTCTATCATATAGATGTCCATTTCAGGAAAAGTCTTAGCAAGATTATCCACAAAGGTCATAACAGCCTTGGCAGATTGAGAAGGAGTGTTGTCCAACTGCTTAGGATTACCAACCACAATCATATCAACCTCTTCCCTTGTAAAGTAGTCCTTCAAAAATCCAAAGATATCCAAAGACGGAACTGTCGTAAGTTTTGTTGCAATAACCTGCATATAATCCGTTACAGCCAAACCAACTCTTTTTTCTCCGTAATCTATTGCAAGTATTCTTCCCATTTACTTAAAAAAAATCTTAATCTTTTTTTATTAAAACCAAGTCTTTTATCCTTAAACATCAACTCTTTTGCACCCAAACATCAAGTTTTTTCCTAATAAGTAAGTTTGTATCCTACAGAGTGATTATTTTCTATCTTAACGCTTTTATCCATGGACAAGTATCCTCTTAGACGAGTTATATACACATCCATAGAACGAGAACAATTATAACTCTCACAATACCAGAAATTATTCAGAATCTTATTTCTTAACACCACCTTGTCTTTATTGGAAGCAAGCATAAGAAGAAGACCTGCTTCTTTTTTAGTAAGAATTTGCTGAAGAATCTGACCATTTTCTGACAAATATATAAGAGAGCGTGTGTTATAATCAAACGTGTATCTGCCTATGTTGTAGGTAACATTAGGAAGGTCGCTTCTTTTTATATCATTGACAAACTCATTCAGACGAGTAGATGTAAAAGGTTCTAAGATAGCATTGAATCTATAGTCATATTGTTCTGCCTCTTGCTTTTGTGCCTCATCCTTACAAATAAACACAATAGGTATGGTTACATCTATATCCATTATCTGTTGGGAGATAACCAAACGGTTCTCTACTCTTCCTATTATCAACGCATCAAATCGCATAGATTTTGACATCTTCAATACCTCAAGAATATCTGACTTCAATATTACATGCGTATTGTATTTGGCAAAACCTCTTGCAAGTTTCTTACCCTCTAAAGCATTACCTTCTACTATGCATATATTTCTCTTAAATAGCTTGTTCATACATCTTTCACTTTACTTTTCTAAACAACTTATTCCAACGTATCTTCTTTAGAAAACTGCTTTGGTCTTTGTTCCATGACAGCCATACAAAAGAAGCCTTACCTACAATATGGTCTTCTGGCACATAACCCCAAAAACGAGAGTCGGCACTATTATGTCTGTTGTCTCCCATCATCCAATAGTAATCCATTTTAAAGGTGTAGTCCTTTGCAGGCTTGCCGTTAAGCAACCATACGTTGCCTTGTTTTACAAGTTTGTTACCTTCAAAATTCACAATAGCACGTCTGTAAAAAGCAACATTGTCATCGTTCAAGACTATCTTCATCCCTTTCTTAGGAATAACAACTTTGCCATAATAATCTACATTCCAATTATACTTATCTGAGTAAGGGAAGAGATCATTGTTTCTGAATCCTTTCATTGTAATAACAGGGAATATATCTTCAATGTAAGACATCTGCTTGATTTTAGCCTTTATCTCGGAACTCAAAGGCAGTGTAACGTATGGTTTTATATTATTAAACACCTCTTGACCAACTCCTATATTCATCAAGAAATCTTTGGCATTGCTTAAGTCAGGATGTAACAGCAATTGACAGGTTATGGTTTTGTTTTCATCGCTTATAAGAGCATAGTCGCTTTGTCTATCATCCAATGGTTTGACTGAAATCACATAACTGTTTTCTTTAAGTAGTTCTATCTGCTTTTTTGTCAATGGAATGTAAGCATAAAGATTCATCATCTGCATATCTTCTTTGCTCACTCCGATGTTCAGAAGTTCTTTTTCGTCTATGTAATATCCGTCCTTAATCTTTATTGCGTATGTTATCTGATAGTCTTTTGGACTTTCTATCCGTTTGCCGTTGATATACACTTGAGTATTTCTTACTTCCAAGACTTCTCCCGGCAAACCTATACAACGTTTTATAAAGTTTTCCCTTTTATCTACAGGACGTGAAATTATATCTCCAAAGTTTTGTTTGTCTGACCATACCTTCTCTCTTCCATAATCTCTAACCAAAGCATAATAACTTTCATTACTTTGAAAACGTGTGCTTAAGGTGTCTCCATCTGGAAAATTGAAAACAACAGCATCGCCTCTTTTAACATGACCAAAGCCCGGCAAACGATGATAATCCAAATGTAGAAACTCAAGATAACTCTTTGCGGTAGATAGAGGCAAAGTATTATGAACCAAAGGAAAACTCAAAGGAGTGTTTGGTATTCTTGCACCGTAACTCATCTTGCTCACGAATAGGAAATCTCCAACCAAGAGACTCTTCTCCATTGAAGAAGACGGTATCTTGTAAGCCTCAAAGAAAAAGGTTCTTATTATAGTTGCAGCAATGACAGCAAAGATAATTGCGTCTGCCCAATCTCTTACAAATCCCACTTTAAAGGCTGGCAAGTCCTTAGGATTTGTGTATTGCTCTTTTTTTGCCCAACCTAATATAGGAAGCATAACAAAAGGAAACAAAGCCACAAGTATCTGATACCACAGAGAGTTTTTCTTGTAGCATTTAGCAAACTCCACAAAGATAAGTATGATTGCAAAGATATTCAAAAATGGAACCATACAATATACAAACCACCAGAACTTCTTGTCTATTATCTTTGTTGCAACCCATATATTATAAAAAGGTATCAAACAGATATAACCCTTATATCCTGCTTTCTTATATATACCCCACAAACCAAAGAAAACCAAAACAGTTTCAATAGCAAATATTAACAAATAAATATCCATAGTGTTGTTTTTTTTATCCTGTTATCCAATAATAAAACAGACTTTGTCTGCGTTATAAGTAACGTTAATTTTGTTATAATATTTTAGTACTATGAAAAAAACTTTGATATTCACATTCTTTGTTTTATTTGGAATATCTCTATTTGCCCAAAACAAAAACATAGATAGAGATACTAAAAAGATGTTGCGGCTTATGTACATGATAAACAACTATTATGTAGATACAACCAATATGCCTAAACTCACAGAGTCTGCAATAGAAGGTATGCTTAAAGAACTTGACCCCCACTCTACTTATATTCCAAAGAAAGAAGTTCAAAAGATGAACGAACCTTTACAGGGTAATATCATCGGTATCGGTGTTACCTTCCAATTGCTTAATGACACAATTCATGTTATGGATGTTGTGGCAGACGGTCCTGCAGAAAAAGTCGGTATGTTCCCGGGTGATAAGATAGTAAAGGTTAATGACTCTGCTGCAACAGGAGACTCTATAGACAATGAATGGGTTATGTCTCGCTTAAGAGGTAAAAAAGGTTCTATGGTAAAAGTAGAGGTTGCAAGAATTGGAAAAGACAATATAGTATTTGACATCAAACGAGACAATATCCCTTTGAACAGCATTGACACTTGGTTTATGATTGATAAAGAGGTGGGCTATATTGCTCTTAGACGTTTTGCTCAGAAATCTGATGAGGAACTTCAAAACGCAATAAAAGACTTGAAATCTCAAGGAATGAAGAAACTTATCTTTGACCTTAGGAGTAATGGAGGAGGATATTTGGAGACAGCCTTCAAGATTTGCGAAGAGTTTCTTTCAGAAGAAAAAATGGTTGTCTATACTGAGGGAGAAAAACAACCAAGACAAGAATGGAAGACCACTTCCCGCAAAGGAGAGTTTGAAAAAGGTAACCTCGTAATACTTACAGACGAATACACAGCCTCAGCCTCTGAGATTACTTCTGGAGCTGTTCAGGATTGGGACAGAGGAGTGATAGTAGGAAGAAGAACATTCGGCAAAGGATTAGTACAAAGACCTTTCAACCTTGATGACGGTTCTCAAGTAAGACTAACCATTGCAAGATATTATATTCCAAGCGGCAGATGTATTCAAAAACCTTACGACAATGGAGTTGATGATTACAGACAAGATTATCAGAAACGCTACTCACATGGTGAAATGATATATGCAGACTCTATCTCTTTCCCTGACTCATTGAAATACCATACAAACAACAACAGAATCGTCTATGGCGGAGGTGGAATAATGCCAGATATTTTTGTACCTATGGACACCACGAGAGCTTCAGACTACTACATCAATCTTAGAAGCAAGAACCTTTTCAACGAATATTCTATCAACTATGCAGAAGCCAACAGAGAAGAGTTGTTGAAGAAATATCCTACATACGAAGATTTCAATAAAGCGTGGGATGAATTAAATCTTATGCAGGATTTTCAACGCTATGCAGATGAAAAAGGTGTAAAACCCGATGCAATCAAAACCGATTGGGTTAATAATATGGTTAGAGATTATCTAAAAGAAAACACAAAAGACTCCACCAAAACCTATAACTCCTATGTTGATTAT
>OMWJ01000003.1 GCA_900314725.1 uncultured Bacteroidales bacterium | reverse complement strand
CGCCGACTTTGGTGCGAAACGTCCATTCAGGACGTTTGACGCTGCTGTGAAGCGTAAGGCTGTTTTTTTGTTTTCTTTTAAAGAAAATGAACATATAAAAAAAATATGAAGCGTGAGGCTGTTTTTATTTTTGAAAAAATGGGTGGTATTCTTGCAGAGTTTTTCTAAGGTCAGAGGTTTTAAGATTAATATATATTTCGGTTGAAGCAATTGAAGTATGCCCTAATATTTCTTTTACTGCAACAAGATTAGCTCCAGCTCTTATCATTTCTGTAGCGAAACTATGACGAAAAATATGTGGATGAACAGTTTTTTTTATTCCTGCTTGCGAGGCTACCTCTCTAAGCATTTTAAAAATAAATTGACGAGTAAGTCTTTCTCCTCTTTTTTCGGAAAGAAAGACATAGTTTTTATCCTCCTGTTTGACCTTTTGCAAGACACGATATTTGTTTATATATACTTTCAAATCGTTTAGGACGCTTTTGTCTATAGGAATAAAACGTTCTTTGTTGCCTTTGCCTATTATATCTAAGTACTCTTCTTTATAATTAATATCAGACAATTTAAGATTAACCAACTCACTTACTCGCATTCCTGTAGCATAAAGCATGGCTATGATTAATCTGTTTCTAAAGCCGTGCTTCGTAGAAACATCTACGACTCTCATCATCTGCTTTATTTCCTCTCTATCCAGAATATCTGGCAACTTTTTTTCAAGATAAGGCGTAGTGATGTGTTCTGCAGGATTTTTCTCTATCAAATCTGAAATCAACAAGAACTTAAACAAAGCCCTGATACCTTGTATTATCCTTATCTGTGTGGTTGCTGAGAGTAAAAAATCTTCTTCATTCTTACTCTTTCTCTTTTCCAAAGACATAATAAACTCCTCTAAGATAGAAGTTTTTATATCTTTTATAGCAATATCAGGATATTTATCATTAATAAAACTTATTAGACGTTCGCAATCGTAGATATAACTCTCAACAGTATTAACAGAAAACGAACGTTCTATACTAAGATAATACCTAAAGGAATCTAAATATTTTTCTAACCCTTTACTCACAATCGCACTCTTCCTATTATATTCATCCTTCTCATTACCATATTGGCACGGCGTTGAGTTCTGTAATTAGGTTTTGCAGGATTGCGTTTCAAAGGTTGCGGCAAAACAGCAGTAAGCAAAGCCGCCTCTCTTTTAGTCAAACGTTTGGCACTCTTGTGAAAATAATATTGACTTGCTGCTTCTACTCCATATATTCCATCGCCAAATTCTATAACATTAAGATACACTTCCATAATTCTTTTCTTACTCCAAAATGTTTCCATAAGCAAGGTTTCCCAAGCTTCTAAACCTTTACGAAAATAACTTTTGTGTAACCAAAGGAAAGTATTTTTAGCTGTCTGTTGAGTTATAGTACTTCCTCCAAGAACTTTCTTCCCTACTCTTTCATTTACTTTCTTAGCATTTTCTATTGCTTGAAAATCAAAACCTCTATGATGTCTAAAATTACCATCTTCTGCCGCAACGACTGCTGTTACCATATATGGAGAAATGTCTTCTAAATCAACCCAATCTTTTTGCAGCCTTACTTCTCTGTCTTTTGAAAATGTTTGTTCAACACAGCGTTGCAACATAAGGATAGTTACAGGTGGATTAACCCAACGATAAACAAAAGTAAGCAAGATAGAAAACAATATATAAATAAGTATAGTCAAGCCAACAACCTTTAAGACTTTTTTAAAGGTTATTTTATTCTTCTTTGTCTTCACTTGGTTTTGTATTATTTGTTCTTCCATAGTATTATTCATAATATTCTATTTGTCGTCTTGTTATTTGGAAAGCTTCATTTTCTGACAGCATTATTCTTTGAGTCCAATTACCATGTACATCTACAACATAAATATACTCTAAAAGCAAGTCTGTATATCCTGGTCTTTTCAATAACTCCGTTTGAACAAAGCCGTCTTTATTATATGTATATGTTCCTTTGCTTATCGGATTGTTTTCTCCATCTACCATAGTCATTGAAAGCATATTTCCTTTTTTATCATAAGAATAAATAGAACGAATAAGAAGTTTGCCTTCACTATCAAAACTCTTACCTTCTACAAGTTTAGTTTTCTTGTATCTAAACTTAGAGGATTTTTTTAGAAGATTTTTTTCATCAAAAACTTTCTCTTCTATCATATTTCCCTTCTTGTTAAACTTGGAAACACTTCGGGTTTTTATCTTTCCGTCTGAACTATAGTGAATATATTCTATTGGATTTCCTTTTTTATCATAGACATAGGAAGTTGAATCTTCTTCAAAGTCTTGTGCTTCGTAGCGTTTAGCAGATATTTGTCTCTTCCCTTTTTTATCATAATGAAAACGCCATTTGTATTTCACAGCATTGTCTTTATCATATTTAATAAGGGAAACTATATTACCTTGCTTATTATATAAGGTATAGGAGTTTTCTGCTCCCTGATTGTCTATTATATTTCCTTTAACCAAAGTATCTGCTGTGCCAAAGGCTTCGTAACTTATCTCTCTTATCGCTTTTATCTTCCCTTTCAATTCTGCCTTCTGCAAATCACTCTCCGTTTTATTTGTACAAGAAAACAGCAAGACTATAAAACTTAAAACCGTTAGCAATAAGATACTCTTTTTCATTTGTTTTTACTCCTATTATTTTTTTTGCAAAGTTAGGCTTTTTTTTTAGAATATAGATAAAAAGCACTACCTTTGCAAAAAATTTGTGAAGCCTGCTCTCACTCAAAAATTAATAAAACAATATTGAAAAAAAGCAAATCACAGGCTTTGATTTTGATAAGCAAAATAATATGACACAAGCAGGTTACTATAAACAAAATCTTAAATTAGCAATTCCTATAATGCTTTCTTCCTTAGGTCAGTCATTGGTTCAAATGGTTGATACTCTAATGGTCGGAAGATTAGGAACAACCTCTTTGGCAGGTATATCTTTTGCAGGCAGTCTTGTTATAAATGCTTTGGTTATTGGATTTGGTTTCGCAATGGCTTTGACTCCATTGGTCGGACAATCCTATTCACGAAAAGACACTAAAAGAATAGCGACACTCGTCCAAAATTCATTATTATTAAACACCCTTATCGCGATAGCTTTGGTCGGTGTTTTGCTCGCCTTAATGCCTTTTCTTCAATATTTTGGACAAGATGAAGAGGTCATTTCTGTTTGTAAGCCTTATTATTTTGTAGTTACGTTGTCTTTTGTTCCTATGATGATATTCCTTGCCTTTAAACAATTCTTGGAAGGAATAGACAACACAAAGGCTGCAATGGCTATAACCATAGCTTCAAACATACTGAACATAATTCTTAACTATGTTTTGATTTATGGCAAGTTTGGATTTCCACATCTTGGTCTGACAGGGGCAGGTGTTGCAACCTTTATCTCCCGTTTTCTTATGCCGATTGCCATATTTGTCTATATAAAAGAGCATCGTTCTTATTCCCAATACTTAAAGCTTTTCTCTGTGCGAGGTTTTTCTGCTCATATAAACAGAATTCTTCTCTCAACAGGACTTCCTATTGCTGTGCAGATGTTTGTAGAGATGTTTGCCTTACTTGCTGTTACTATTATGATGGGATGGATTTCCAGCACTCATCTTGCTGCTTTCCAAATAGTAAATACTATGATTAGCACAACGTTTCTCGCTGCTTCTGGAATCTGCTCGGCAACAACTGTGTTGGTTTCTCATGCTTTTGGCGTGAAAAACAAAAAAGAAATAAAAAAACATTTCTATTCAGGCTGGAATATGGTTATTGTCATCATGGGGGCGGTTGCTTTGATATATATTTTCTTGGGAAGATATATCGCAAGCCTATTCTCCGATGATGTTCAGGTCATTTCTGTTGCAACAAGTTTGTTTGTCGTAGCAGGATTCTTCCAACTCTTTGACGGAACACAGGTCTCAGGACTTGCAGGGCTAAGGGGAATGAACGATGTTGCAAAACCTATGATTTATGCAATAGTTGTCTATTTCTTCATCGCTGTTCCAATCGCTTACTTGTTTGGATTCGTGTTCTGCTTTCCTGCTTGGAGCATTTTTTCTTCATTTCTCATTGCTCTTGCACTTGCAGGTTTTCTTTATCATAGAAGGTTTTATCTGTTGAATAAATAGTATTGGTTTTCAATATCTTAGAAGTCATGAAAAAAGAGTTGGTTTTAAGAAAAAAAGATCAACTCTTTTTGGTGTAAAGACTTAGTCTTTTTAGTATAAAGACTTACTCTTTTTTTAGAGAGACTAAGACTTAAAATAAATACTTGAATATAAAGTAAAAAAATTGTCCGACTTCATAAAATAATTTTTGTAATTTTGCACCCTAATTTTGATATGGGTTTGGAGATTATAAATATTAGGAAATATTACAAAGGAATGCTCCTATGGAGAGTAAGGCATTTGAAGAATAGTCAAATATTGGGTATCGTTGCCTTTCTTACCGGAATAGGATGTGGCTTAGCTGCTGTGCTTTTAAAGAACCTTGTTTCCTACACTTACAATCTTATAACTTCTTTCTCTTGGATTAGTGCCGTAGGAACAAATTGGCTGTTTCTAATGTACCCGATGGTTGGTATTACTATCACCGTTTTGTTAGTAAAATTCTTGATAAAAGACGACCTTTCTCACGGAGTCAGCAAGGTAATGTATGCCATTTCACGCAAGGGGGGAAGAATAAAACCTCATAACACTTGGTCTTCTATGCTAACATCTTCTATAACGGTCGCATTCGGAGGCTCCGTAGGATTGGAAGCCCCGATTGTATATACAGGATCTGCCATTGCTTCCAACATATCCAGATTTTTTCGTTTGGATAAGCACCTGACAACAATACTTGTCGGATGTGGTGCAGCAGGAGCTATAGCAGGAGCCTTCAAAGCCCCAATTGCAGGAATACTTTTTGCGTTTGAGGTATTGATGTTGGACTTAAGCATGGTAAGTGTATTGCCGATGTTGATTTCAGCCATAACTTCTGCGATGATTTCTTTCTTCTTTCTTGGTTCAGATGCACAGTTTTCCTATAAAGTAACTACATTTTTCACACTAAATAGCATACCTGCATACATTTTGTTAGGAGTTTTTTCAGCCGTTGTATCTTTATATTACTTCAACATCAGCACTTGGATTAGCAAACTCTTTGCAAAACTTAATACTGTTTGGAAGATAGTAATAGGTGGCTTGCTCTTAGGTGTTATGGTTTATGTTTTTCCACCTTTATTTGGTGAAGGTTATCAAGCATTGACTCATCTTTTAAACAACGACACTTCATCTTTGCTCCACAATAGTTTGTTCTATAGTTTGAAAGACAACATCTATTTGCTTATTTTTATCACTTTGGCTATCATTATCATCAAAGCAATAGCAACAAATGTAACTTGTGCTTCAGGCGGAGTTGGCGGTGTATTTGCTCCAAGTTTGTTTATTGGTGGTTTTTGTGGCTTCTTTGTGGCCACTCTTTTGAATACCATGAATATTTTTCCACAAGTTGAGGCAAGTAGTTTTGTTCTTGTGGGTATGTCTTCTGTTATGGCTGGAATAATGTATGCTCCTTTGACCTCAATATTCCTTATTGCCGATATAACAGGAGGATATGACTTGCTTGTACCTTTGATGATTAGTACAACTATAAGCTATCTTGTTGTAAGAAGTGTGAATAAGTATTCTATTTATGCACGTCCTTTGGCTAAGAAAGGCGATTTGATGACACACAACAAAGATAAGACAGCAATACACTTTATGGACAAGATGAGACTGTTAGAGACAAACTTCTACAAACTGAATATTGACGCTAAACTCAGGGATGTTGTCCGTGCAGTGGAGAAATCCAACAGAAACTTCTTCCCGGTGGTAGATAAAGACGATTATTTTAAAGGTGTATTGGTCTTGGACGATGTCAGAGGAATACTCTTCCACCCTGAATACTACGATAAGATAGAAGTAAAAAACTTTATGCGTTATTCAGATTATTTTATCGTGGATATTAACGACAGTATGGAAAAGATAGTGAAGAAGTTTAAAGGCGTAGATAGATATACTATAATTGTTTTAGATAAAGGAAAGTTTGCAGGCTGTATGTCAAGAGCAAATGTCTTCCAAGCCTATCAACAATTTATACACGACTCATCAGACGAATAATTTTTACAAAGAAATAAAAAACAAATAAAATGAAAATAGCAGTAGTTGGAGCAACAGGATTAGTAGGCAGTGTAATGTTGAAAGTCCTTAGAGAAAGAGGCTTTGAAAAAGAAGAAATAATACCTGCAGCATCTGCAAAAAGTGTTGGCAAGGAGATCCTGTTTGGTAAAAGAAAACTTAAAGTTGTTTCTGTTGAAGAGGCAATAGAGAAGAATTGTGATTACGCAATCTTTTCTGCCGGCAGCAAAGTCTCAAAACAATATGCTCCTTTGTTCGCTAACAAAGGCACAATCGTGATTGATAACTCTTCATGCTGGAGAATGGATGAAAATGTTCCATTAGTTGTTCCTGAAATCAATTTTGATGCAATAAAAAAAGAAGATAGGATAATAGCAAATCCTAATTGCTCTACTATTCAAATGCTTGTGGCTATTGCTCCTCTGGATAAGGCTTTTGATATAGAAAGAATCGTTGTTTCAACTTATCAAAGTGTAACAGGAACAGGAGTTAAGGCTGTTCAACAATTAGAGAATGAAGAAAAAGGCGTTGAAGGTCCTATGGCTTATCCTCATAGGATATTCAGGAATGTACTTCCTTTTGGTGGAGATTTTCTTGAAAACGGATATAATACAGAAGAAGAGAAACTTGTAAATGAAACTCGCAAGATACTTTCTAAACCTGAGATAAAGGTGTCTGCTATGGTTGCACGCGTCCCTGTTTTGGGAGGACATAGCGAAAGCATTAATCTGCAATTCAAAAAAGAATTTAAACTGCAACAAGTCTTTGAAATATTAGAAAAAACAGAAGGAGTCAAAGTATTGGATGATGTTTCTAAACATATCTATCCTATGCCTATCATTTCAGAAGGACAAGATGATGTCTTTGTTGGTAGAATAAGAAGAGATTTTACTTTGGATAATGGTTTAAATCTTTGGGTCGTAGCAGACAATCTTAGAAAAGGTGCTGCAACAAATGCTATCCAAATTATGCAAGGTTTAATTAAGAGAGGCTAATATTTGTGAAGAAAAAAATCGTTATAATACTATTCTTGTTCTCTTTTGTTTTTGTTAAAGGTCAAATAACAAAGAATACTTTTTATACTCTTTCCCTTGGAGAAGGATATGTTTTACCAACAAATGACTTTTTAAAAGGAATAAATAAAGACAATAAAAAGATAACAAACATAACTAACATATCTCTTCGCATGAGTAAAGAAGTTGATAATTCTTTGGCATGGCATACTCTTTACAATGACTTTAGATATGGCATAGGTGCTTACTTAGGAGTTTTCAACTATTCTAAAAATCTTGGAAATCCTTTTGCTGTTTATGTTTTTGCAGGTTTTTCTCCTTGGAAGTACAAATCTTTTACTTTAAAGAATGAACTTGCTCTTGGTCTTTCTGGAATTTGGGACTATTATTCTAAAACAAATAGAGAGAACATAGCAGTATCTCTTCCTATAGAAGTATATGCTCATTGGAATTTAGAAGGATATTGGTTGATAAAAGATAATTGGCAATTGGGGACAGGCATTTCTTTTACTCATTTTTCAAATGGTGCTTTGGTTAAGCCAAACAAAGGAATAAACACGCTCTCTCCTATTTTGAGTCTTGCATATATTCCTAAGCCTATTGTAAAAGAAAACCTTGTTTTTGAACAAGAAGAAAAGCAAGACTTTCATTTTGAAATAAACAACTGGGCAGGAGTACATGCTGTTCATTTAGACTACACAAATGAAGACAACACAAGAGACACTATACAAAAATCATATCTTGTTTTTGGTGGGCAATATAAACTAACATACGAACTAAATAATAAATATGGAATAGGATTAGGAGGAGAATGGGTTTATAGTGATGCTACTTGGAAAGCAGACACAACTCATTATAAACAACAAGCCTATAAAAAACTATCCTCAATGGATAAAGTAAGTTTAGGTCTAATGCTTAGTTTTCATTATAATGTAAATGACTTTTCTGTTTTAGTTGAACCAGGATATGCTATTAGACAAAAACATGGCTATGCTTCTAAGTTTTATCAACGTTTAGGTTTAAGATACTATGCTTATAAAGGTTTATTTGCCCAAGTAGCTTTGAGAGCTTATAGCTTTCATGTTGCAGACTACATAGAATGGGGATTAGGATATAGATTTTAAACAACGACAAATGATAAAAAAAGTATTCATATTAGGCATAATAGTATTTATTTTTGTTTTTTCTTTACGAGGACAAAATCTTAATAACATAGGAATAAGTCTTACAGGCGGATATGGTTGGGTTGCTCCTATAAATGATTTTGTCAGAGGAATTAATCCGGATAATGAAAAAATAAAATCCATGACTAATTTTTCCTTACGCTTAACCAAACAGGTAGATGGTTCAGAGTATTGGCACTATCTTTATAATGGGTTTTATTATGGTGCAGGGTTATTCCATGGACAGTTTAATTATTCAAAACATCTTGGCAATCCTTTTGCTGTTTATGGATTAATAGGATTCAATTTTTTTAATACAAAAGTATTCTCTCTTAAATCTGAACTTGCACTTGGTGTTTCTGGTATTTGGCAAACATATAGTGATAACTATAGATATAATGTTGCAGTCTCTTCTCCTGTTGAAACGTACATTCATGCTGATTTGGAAGGTTACTTTTCTATTAATCAACATTGGCAAGTTAATCTTGGAGCAAGTTTTATTCATTTCTCTAATGGAAATCTAAGACAACCAAACAAAGGTATTAATATTCTTACTCCTGCTTTGGGTGTTACTTACATACCTCAACAAATAGTTCATATAAATAGAAAACTATTAGAAAATAATCCACGAGATACTAAAGAAATGTTTAAACCTCATTGGCAAAGTCAATACAATATATACTTTGCTCAAAAAGGTATGTATGTTTTCTATGAAAAACCAGACAATAGCGGAGCAATGCAAGAAGATACTGCAAGAGGAGTTTATCCTATCGTTGGTTTGCAAGCACGCTGTTTGAGAAAGTTCGCTATTAATCACGCTCTTGGCTTAGGTTTTGACTTAACATACAACGAAAGTATAGGAAAGAACGAAGAGACGTATTATTATCCTAACAATTATAAAGATAACATTTCTAAATCACAACATCTTACTTTCTCCACTTTTCTTTCTTATGAATATAATATTCATCGCCTTTCTTTTATGCTTGAACCCGGAATATATATCTATAGATACAAAGACTCATATCTTCCTCAGGTATTTGAAAGAATTAACATAAGGTATCAATTTAATTATGGTATTTTTGCTCAATTGGGAATAAGAGCATACGATTTCCGAAAAGCAGATTATTTAGAATTTGGTTTAGGATATAGATTCAAACACAAAAACAGTCTATAAACAGTTTTTAATCTAAAAACTTCCAACTTATACCGTAACGAAATGCGAATCCATTATGAGGATACAAAGGAGAATTGAAATAATCGTGGTTTTGCAAGAAAGAACTAACATGTAAAAACGAAGCAAACATAGTAAATCTCTGCACTCTCATCGTAACAAATACATCAGCATAGACATGATTACCTATTTTCATTGAGTTCTGTCTAACAAACATTCCCGTAGAAGTATTATACTTATCTGCATAATAGGAAGTATTGTAGTTAATATCCAATCCTACTTGCATAGGTAACTTACCTTTCATCAATGCAAAATTATAAAAAACAGATTGTTTTAAAGAAAGTAAAGGTAAGCGTACAACATCTTCATCGCTAACTTTTTGAAAACTCAATAAACCTCTAAAAGAAAACCTGTGAATATTAAAATCATTCTTCAGATTTACTTGATACAGTTTTGCATTTCCTTTGTTTAGTACAAGATTTTCATCAAAATAATATCTGTCTTTTATATCAAAATACGATAGTTCTAAAGTTATATTCTTTCTGAATTCAATTCCAAAACTAATTGACTTAGTCTTTGTTTTGCCTGTGTTATTATAGTCCCAAGCAAGCGAATCTGTTAAGTAATGAGAATAAATATAGTCTGCTTGTTTGTTTTGAACTTGTGCTTTCAAATATGTGTTAAGAATAAGAGAAGAGTCTTTTTTACTACGCAAAGCAAACAAATGACTAAAAACAACATCAAACTGTTTGTCCTCATCGTATAAATTATCGGAAAAAGACTGAATAAATCTCAGTTCCACAAAATCCTTAAAACCAACACGTGCTTCTGGTGAAAGAACATTAAAATGCTTTTTCTCCAATGAATCTCTATATGTTATTACATCATAATTCAGTCCTAAACGAATAGGAAATAAAGTTAATGGTTTTGTAACATTTGTCCAATAAAGAGAATTTCTTTGCAGAGTAGTAGCAAGACTATCCAAAGAAGTTTTATTTTCATCTGTATAAAGCCGAGCATATTTCTCATAACTAACAGAATGAACAAAAGCACCAAGATTAAGTGTTGAATCTTTTGCAATTCTTACTGACTGATTAAAATAAAATTCGTTAGTTTTCCACTTTGACCAACCAGAATTAAGATAAGTAGGATAAGTTTGCATAGAAGAATACTCCGAATTAACAAACATTGTGTCATTTAGTATTCCTCCGTTTTCCAAAATATAAGCACGTGAATGAATAAATGCTGCATTACTTCTATAACGTCCTTTATCTGAAATGTAATTTACTCCTATATTGAAGAACTGATTCATCACTTGCGAGTTGTTAAGGTTGCCGTCTGCATAATTAACGCTGTACTCTGTCTGTAAATTTAAACCTTTGTAGAGATTTCTTGCAAATATTACATCAAAATATTGCTGTGCATCTGTCCCTGCATCATAAGTAAAAGCAGAATAAGCCTTTTTGTTTTGAAAATATTTTACATTATCTTTTGTAAAAACGTAGGGTTGATAATTATTTGGCTGTCTTTGATAATTCAGCAAGTCGTCTGAGTTATAAATTAAATCCAATGCAGGTGTTCCCATCAAAGAAAGATACTGATAATAAGAGTTCTTGGGATTAAGCATTGGGTCATAGTAATGTATATCTATTGCATTATTGCTTAAACGATAGAGAGTATCCAAAGCATAGTCTGTTTTAGATGCGTGGAAATAAAACACTTTTTGCAATACTGTATCATTATCCTGTTTTATTTTAGTATTGGAAGCATTTTGTCCTTGCATTAAAACAAAGGAAAAGCAAAATAAAACAAATACTACTCTTCTATAAAGCATAACACCAACAAAATATACCAACTTTAATAAATTACAGAGGATTTTCCATAAGCCAACGCTCGCAATCTATTGCAGCTTTAGCTCCACTTCCTGCTGCTACAATAGCTTGTTTATATGTTGGATCTTGAACATCACCTGCTGCAAAAACACCATCAACACTCGTATAAGAAGAATGCCCTTTGGTTACTATATATCCATTTTCATTCAACTCCAATTGTCCTTTGAATACATCTGTATTTGGAATATTGCCTATAGCCACAAAAACACCCATAACATCAATATCTTTTGTGGCTTCACCTTCAGAAGAGATAACTCTTATTCCTGTTACTCCACTGTCATCTCCTAATATTTCCAAAGGTTTATGTTTCCAAACTATCTCAATATTTTCTCTGCTAAAGATTTGTTCTTGCACCGCCTTTGTTGCTCTCAAAACATCTCTTCTGACTATCAAATAAACTTTATTGCAAAGACCCGATAAATACAACGCTTCACTGCATGCTGTATCTCCACCTCCAATAACTGCAACATCTTTCTTTCTATAGAAGAAACCATCACAAGTTGCGCAAGTACTAACTCCCATACCTCTGAACTTTCTCTCACTTTCCAAACCCAACCAACGAGCAGAAGCACCTGTAGAAATGATAACACTCTTGGCAATAACCTCATTTCCATCCTCTGTTTCCAAAACAAATGGCCGCTTAGAGAAATCTACTTTCTTTATAACCTTGTTTCTTACTTCTGCACCAAAGCGTAAAGCCTGTTTTTTTATATCTTCCATAAGACCAAAACCTGATATTCCTTCAGGATAACCAGGAAAGTTATCTATCTGTTCTGTCATTGTTATCTGACCACCAGGAGCATTACCTTCAAAAACTATTGGCTCAAGTCCTGCTCTTGAAGCATATATAGCAGCAGTATATCCTGAAGGACCAGAACCGATAATAACACATTTATTTATTTTTGTACTCATTTATTGTCTTTCTTTTTGTATTGTTTTCGCTTGCAAAGATAGTTCAAAGTCTTGAAATAGGCAAATGTTTGTATAAAAACAAAACGCTTAACAGTCTTTCTTCTCGCAACTGCTAAGCGTTTAATTATTATTCAAAGACTATTAAACACTATTCTTTTATAAACTTTTGTCTTCTTTCTCCTGCTTTTATAAAATATATTCCTTTAGGTAGATTGGCAACATTTATTGTTGTTTTTCTATTTGGAGAATTTACATACAAAACTTCTTGACCTTTGTCATTGTATATAAATATATCGTCTTGAACTTCAAGGGTTATATTTTCTTTTGCTGGATTTGGATAAACAAAAATAGAATTATCATTTTCTACCTTCACCCCTTCTATTCCAACATAAATTCCTTCACAATCTTCTTCTATTTCACCAAAACTATTCCACTCTGTTGCATTTTGATAATTTGCTGCTGCATTGCATGGAACGATTAATGTTGCTGTATCAATGTGAGTGTTTATAAAAACATAATTTCCTAATGATGCAGGAGTTTCTCCTTTACAAATAACAGTACTCAACAAATAGCAATGACTAAAAGCCCAAGAAGAAATATGAGTAACGGTGCTTGGTATTGCTATTTGTTCCATTGTGCAATAACTAAATGCGCACTCACCGATAGAAGTAATTCCATTATAAAGAGTTATATTTCTAAGATTTACACAATTATAGAAAGTATAACCTCCTATTTCTGTAACACCATGAGGAATTTCTATAGATTGTATTCCTGTACAGCCATAAAAAGCATTATCTTCAATACGAGTAACAGAAGCAGGTATATCTATTTGCCAAATACCTATACAACCTGCAAATGCACTATTTCCAATAGTAGTTATGGTGTTAGGCATAGTAACAGAAGATAATGACGAATAACTATTTTCAAAAGCACTTGTTCCAATTGCGGTAACAGTATATGTTATTCCTTCATACGTTACCTCAGCTGGAATAACAATATTTCCTGTATAGTCATGGGCTCTATTATTATAAGTTACAGCAACAGTTCCTTCTCCATTTACTATGTAATATATGCCATCTACTTCAAAATCGTATGCAAAAGCGCTTACACTTATTATTGTAACAAGGGCTATTGCAATAAATTGTTTTAATAAATTTTTCATATTCTTTCGTTTTTTTAATTATTAATTTTATTTATATGTATTTAAACTTTGCAAATTTAATATTTTTTTTGCATAATCAAGTCATAAAAAGAGAAGAAAAAATAATAAATCTTCTTTTCTAATTGTTGTTGGTAAGCTCTTCTAATTCTTTCATTGACAAAGGAGTATTTGGATCATATATATTATAAGGTATATCTGGCACAACACCTCTGTTTTTTTCTTTCCCAACAAACCTGCCAAACATAGAAGAATAGGTAACAACAAACTTTGATTTAGGAAGAACGACTTGTAAAGGGTCTGCGTAGAATGCCTTTATTTCTCCTTCTTCTCCTATCACCTTGCATTTGTTGTAATAGTGTTGAATTAAAGATGCAAAGATTGCTGCTGCAGAATAAGAGTTACGTGACTGAACAATATATACATCTCCTTTAAACTTTGGAGTACTTATAGATGGATTGAATGTATATTTTCTTTGAGTATAGTCGCCTTTATCTCCTTTTCTCAAAAGAAAATCAAACCTCTGCATATCCCTTTCATCACTTGCTTTAGATGTCCAAGTTCCTGCATAAATCTCTTCTTTACTATCAATAAAGAACCCTGCTAAGAAACCCGTCAAAGCAACTAAGCCACCACTATTTTGAGTTATATCTATATATAGACGTGTTATTTCTTTTTCTTTTAATCGTTTAAAATATGTATAGATACTATCCTGAAAATCCAATCTACTTGAAGGCATAAAAGTATTAACTCTCATTACAGCAACAGACTTTACTGTATCTATCTCTAAAGATGTTCCCGTATTGTTTTTTGTTTTCTGTTTTTGAGTGTTACGTTTAAAATAAGCAGTTAATATTTCTCCCTTAGAATTTTGATACTTGTATTCTATACTGTCTTCAACCATTTTGTAGGAACAAAAGTTTCGGAGCATATTCAAAAACGTTGGCATATACATAGGTTCTACTCTACTGCTTCTTTCAAAGAAAATATTTCTTATCTGCTCAACATCACTTCCTCCTACAGACAATAGAGTGCATTTTTCATCGTCCTTTGTAAATAGTATCTTGTTGTCTTGTTCTTCAAACTTCGGAAATAGCATAGCCTTTCTCATCTTTTTCATTGTTTTCTTGGAAGCATGTAGCCCAGAATGCAAGTCTAAATAAGTATTAAAGGTAGTCATTTTGAAAAAGAACTCTTGTTTTGTCATAGGTTCAGTAATAGTATTTTTAAGACTATCAACCTTTTGTTTCCATTCTTCTTGCGATAGAATAACAAATGGATAAGGGTGTATATCCATAAGGTTTTCGTAAAAAACATCAATATCTTTTAACATATCTTTTACTTTCATTACCTTCTTTCCTTCCTGAGAATAAGAAGATATAGCGAACAATACTGCTATAACTAAAAATAAGTAGTTTTTCATTGGGTTTTATTATTTATTATGAAATTTTTGAAAAATCTGTTATTGGTCTTTGCTTTGTTATTTGATAACGTAGTAAAGCATTATCTGGATGAGTTATACTCGGGTCTTTATCAAATATTAACTCTGCAAAATCTCTTGCTCGTCTTACTATTGGTTCATCTTTTATTATATCTGCTATTCTTAAATCTAATACTCCGCTTTGCTCTGTTCCTGAAATATTTCCCGGACCTCTCATTTTAAGGTCTTCTTCTGCAAGAACAAAACCATCATTAGTTTCACACATTACTTCTATTTTTCTTCTTGCGTCTTTACTAATATTATCTTTTGTCCTCAATATGCAATAACTTTGAGATTCTCCTCGTCCTACTCTTCCCCTTAATTGATGAAGTTGGCTAAGTCCAAATCGCTCACTGTTTTCTATTATCATAACAGTTGCATTGCTAACATCTACTCCTACTTCTATAACCGTTGTTGCTACCATTATTTGTGTCTGTCCTTTGACAAACCGTTGCATCTCATAATCTTTTGCTTGCTCATCCATCTGTCCATGAACTATACTTATATTATATTGTGGTAAAGGAAACTCTCTTACTATGCTTTCATATCCATCCATAAGATCTTTTACGTCTTCCATCTTTTCACTTTCATTAATAAGAGGATAAACAATATATATCTGTCTTCCTGCTGCTATCTGTTTATGCATAAAGGAGAACATCTTCAATATATCTCTATCAAAAAGATGTATTGTTTGTATTGGTTTTCTTCCTGGTGGAAGTTCATCTATTATTGAATAATCCAAATCTCCATACGCTGTCATTGCAAGAGTACGTGGAATAGGAGTTGCTGTCATAACAAGAATATGAGGAGGACATTCTTTATTTTTTTCCCACATCTTACTTCTCTGCCTTACACCAAAACGATGTTGTTCATCTATTATAGCAAGACCAAGATTATTAAAAACAACAGTATCCTCTAATATTGCATGAGTACCAACAATAATATCAATTGCACCTTCTTGTAGATTAGATAAAACATTTTTTCTGGCTTTACCTTTTATACTTCCTTGCAAGAGAGCTACATTAACATTTAATCCTTTCAGAAGTTTTGTTATACTATTGTAATGTTGCAAAGAAAGTATTTCTGTCGGAGCCAAAAGTGCTGCCTGGAAACCATTATCTATAGCTATCAGCATACACATTAAAGCAACGAGCGTTTTTCCTGAACCAACATCGCCTTGAAGTAATCTATTCATTTGATGAGAAGAACGCATATCATTGCGTATCTCTTTGATTACTCTCTTTTGTGCATTGGTTAGAGTAAATGGAAGATTATTCTCATAAAAACTATTAAACTTATCTCCTACCTTAGAGAAGACAAAACCTTTACTCTTTTGTATTCTTCTTCCCTTTTCAAAAAGATGTCCAAGTTGTAATATCAGCAATTCCTCAAATTTTAAACGATAACGAGCTTTTGCTAAATTGTCATTGGAAGTTGGAAAATGAATTTCTCTCAATGCTTTGCTTAAAGGCATTAAACGATTTAATTCTAAAACATATTGAGGTAAAGTTTCTGGTATTCTATATTCTGTTTCAATAAGTATTTCTTTTATTATTTTACTTAGAGCCTTAGAATTCAAAAAAGAATGTTTCATCTTTTCTGTTGTGTTATAAAGAGGAGAAAACTTTTCTTCTATTGTCTGATTAGCATAAACAACAGATTCTTCTATATCTGGATGAATAAAAGAATAAGTATTTTGAAAACGTGTTGGCTTACCAAAGACAGTATATTCTCTTTTTGGTTGAAGTTTTTTATCTATCCAACTTAATCCTTTAAAAAACACTATCTCAACCCTGCCTGTTTTGTCTTCTAAAGTATATACAAGCCTTTGAGTCTTGCCCGTTTTTTTATATTCTTTGCTAACCAAATAGCCTTTGATTTGAATATAGACATCTTCACTTGCTATTTGATTAATAGTAAAATAATTGCTTTTATCAATGTATTTGTATGGAAAATGATACAACATATCACCAAGGGTGAAAACATTAAGTTCTTTTTTTAGAACAAGGGCTTTTTTTTCACCAACACCTTTAAGATACATTATATCTTTTTGAAGAATATTATTTTCCATATCTGCTTATCTAAACCTCCGCAAAATTAATACTTTTTTAGCTATTATGAATATGCTATTCCAAATTAGTTTGCTAAAATTGTAAAGAGTAGTTAGATTTTTTGTACTTTTGCACAAAATATTTTAATGTTATGAAAAAACAAGATTTTGTATTTATTATTTGTGTAATACTGTTTGTCAGTGTATTCGTATTCGTAGAACCTATCAAAGAATGGTTTTTGTCTTGGTCTGCTGCTAAAGATTGGAGAGCTTTTGTTTTGGCTTTCCTTAAATTTGGCATACTTGCGACTATAGGAGAATGTATAGGACTAAGAATAACTCAAGGAGTGTATAATAAAAAAGGATTCGGTGTTCTTCCTCGTGCTTTTGTATGGGGTGTTTTAGGTGTTTGTATCAGTATTGCAATGGGAATATTTGCAAGTGGAACTTTTGGTTTTCTTAATCAATGTGGATTGCATATAGATCCCGTTACTCTTGCTTATGAAGGCTTTGGCACAAGGCTTTTATATGCTTTTTCTGTTTCTGTTTTGATGAATACTTTTTTTGCTCCTGTGTTTATGACTATTCATAAGATAACAGATACTCATATCACACATACAGGAGGAACTCTTAAAGGATTCTTCACTCCTATTCCCGCAAAACAAATAATCAGTGAAATGGATTGGCAAAGACAATGGAGTTTTGTATTTATGAAAACTATTCCTTTCTTTTGGTATCCTGCACATACGCTTACCTTTATGCTTCCTGGAGAATATAGAGTTCTTTGTGCTGCGTTGTTAGGTGTAGCTCTTGGCGTTATTCTTTCTTTGGCTAACTTAAAAAAGACTAAATAAAACTATGGAGTATAAAGCAATAAAAGGTACAAGGGATTTTTCTCCTTTACAAATGCAGAAAAGAAACTATATCTTCGATACTATAACAAAGGTCTATCGTTCTCATGGTTTTCTTCAAATAGAGACACCTGCAATGGAGTCTCTCAATACTCTAATGGGCAAATATGGAGAAGAAGGTGATAAACTTTTGTTCAAAATATTAGATTCTGGCATGTTCCTAAAGCCTGAAGAGATGCAAGAATTTTCTTCTCTATTCTCAGATATTAACGATAACAACCAGACAATATCAATAAACAAAGCTACAAAGATGATTAGCGAAAAGGGATTGCGATATGACTTGACCGTACCTTTTGCCCGCTTTGTAGTAAATCACAGAAACGACATCGTCTTTCCTTTCAAACGTTTCCAAATTCAACCAGTGTGGCGTGCAGACAGACCACAAAAAGGCAGATACCGCGAGTTCTATCAATGCGATGCAGACATAATTGGTTCAAACTCTTTGATGAATGAGGTAGAGTTGTTGCAGATAATCAACGAGGTCTTTTCTGCATTTGGATTGCCTATAGTAATAAAACTTAACAATAGGAAGATTCTTTCTGCCTTTGCTGAATTATTGGGAAAAGCCGACAAAATAACAGACCTTACCGTTGCTATTGATAAACTTGATAAGATAGGTTTAGACAACGTAATAAATGAACTGCAAGAAAAAGGATTTTGTAAAGAAGATTGTGAAAAAATATCTCCTCTTCTTAATGTGAAAGGTTCTAATGAAGAGAAACTTCTTCTACTTGAAAACATCATAGGTAATATAGAAATAGGCAGACAGGGATTAGAAGAGATAAAATATGTTCTTACGAAATCCAATAATGCAGACATAAACAATATTGAATTAGATATAACCCTTGCCCGTGGATTGAACTACTACACCGGTGCTATTGTTGAAGTTAAAGCATTAGATATGCAGATGGGAAGCATAACAGGAGGAGGCAGATACGACAACCTTACAGGAATATTTGGAATGCCTGATGTTTCTGGCGTAGGCATAAGCTTTGGAGCAGACAGAATATATGATTGTTTGGAAGAAAAAGGCTTATTCCCTAAAGATATTGAGGTTGCAACCAAGGTTTTATTTATAAACTTTGGCGAAAAAGAAAGCGATTTCTGTCTTCATCTCGCAACTACTCTCAGAAAAAAAGGTATATCATGCGAAATCTATCCCGAGAGTGCAAAACTAAAAAAACAGATGAAATATGCTAATGACAGACATTTCCCTTACTGCATTCTTGTTGGAGAAGAAGAAATAAAAAATTCCGCATGTGTTCTAAAAAATATGCTAACAGGAGAACAGGAAACAATAGCCTTTGATTCCCTAAGCGAAAAATTGCAGTAAAAACAATAGTATTCAAGATTTTTTGAGTTTTTTTAAGTGCTTAAATAAACTCTCTTGATATTCGCAAAAAAACTCTTCGTTTTAGAAAAAAAAGACTTGGTTTTCACGCGTGAAAACCAAGTCTTTTGAGTATAAACATCAAGTCTTTTTTGACTTATTTTAAAATGTTATGTTTCAAGACTTTATAAGGGTTTATTTTTTAAAATATCTATTATATAAACCTTCAAAACCTTGTCCGTGGCGCGCTTCATCTTTAGCCATCTCATGAACAGTATCATGAATAGCATCAAGATTAGCTGCCTTAGCATTCTTTGCTATACGGAATTTATCTGCACAAGCGCCAGACTCAGCAGCCATACGTTTTTCAAGGTTAGTCTTAGTATCCCAAACTATATCTCCTAATAATTCAGCAAATTTAGCTGCGTGTTCTGCTTCTTCCCATGCATAACGTTTGAAAGCTTCTGCTATTTCAGGATAGCCTTCTCTGTCAGCCTGACGAGACATTGCAAGATACATACCTACTTCTGAACACTCGCCATTGAAATGAGCGTTAAGGTCCTTTATCATTTCTTCTGAAGTCCCTTTAGCAACACCAACAACATGTTCTGTTTCAAAAGTTAATTTATCATCACTTTCAACCAATTCCTTAAACTTCTCTGCTGGTTGTTTGCACTGAGGACATTGTGCAGGAGGATTATCTCCTTCATGTACGTAACCGCATACGGTACAAATCCATTTTTTAGCCATAATTGTTATTTTTATTGTTATTATAATTCGTTCCTTTTATTTCTTATGGTCAATATTAAATTGTTTTACTCTCTCTGCAAAAACAGGCAGTAAATCATGAGGCACTAAAGAAACACATGCTCTTAGTCCTTGTTGGTCAGAACCTGTAATATCCAAAGAAATAGCGCTGATACCATAATATACTAATTCGTTAAGGGTCTCTTCTCCCGTCATGCCTGGATAGTTGAAAGTAAAGTAGAAGCCATCCGCAATCTCTTGGTCAAGGTCTTTGTCATAAACTATTTCAAAACCATTATCAACCAATGCTTGTTTCATAAAGGCAGCTTTTCTTTGATAGTCTTTCAAACCTTCCACAAAGTCATACTCTCCATCGTTGCAGGCTTTCATAACTGCAGCCAAACCATATTGAACAGAATGAGAAGTACCTGAAGACAAGGCGTAGATAGAACCAAAAACAATAGCTCTTCCAAAAGTATCTTGTGTAAAGTATTTCTTCATGTAGTCAGTATGCCAATTATATAAATCAGGAGAAACAACAATAACGCCTATACGCTCACCTGCGTATGAAAATGCTTTTGAACCAGAAATCATAAGAATATACTTCTTAGCCCAATGTGATGCTGTTGGTTGATAAGGTGCAACACCTGGCTTAGCATAATCTTTTCTAAAGTCCATACCAAAGTATGCTAAGTCTTCCAATACAATAACATCATATTTGTTTGCAACCTCTCCTATAATTTGAAGTTCTTCTTCGTTAAAGCAGAACCAAGCCGGATTGTTTGGAGAAGAATAAACCATAGCTGCTATATCTCCCTTAGAAAGATAGGATTCAAGCTTTTCTCTTAGTTTTTTTCCTCTAAAGTTATAAACATCAAAAGTTTCATAGTCTATACCTAATATCTTACATTGCTGTTTTTGTACCGGGAAACCAGGATCAATAAACAAAAGTTTATTTTTCTTTTCATCCATTCTTGCAACAGTCATAAATGCTGCAAATGTTCCCTGCATAGAACCAGTTACTGGGATACAAGAATCTTCTGGAACATCTACATTAAGAAAGTTTTTTACAAAACGAGTAGTTTCGTACTTCAATTCTGCTGTTCCATATATATCTGGATAAATAGCAGAAACGCCATCCTGTAATGCTTTTATCTGAGCATCTACTCCTTGTTTTACTGTAGGAAGACCTGGAACACCCATTTCCATTCTTACGAAACGAATGTCCATAGTTTTTTCTATGTCATCAATAATCTTTTTTACTTCTCTTATTGATGCTTTTCCGACACTTTTTATCTTGTTATCGGCTATAAGTTTATTTACTTTTTCTCTGTTTAATGGTACTGCTGTCATGTCTTTATATATTTTGTAACCAAATTACCTTACTCTCATACTATTAACATCATTATTGTTGTTAAAAGAATTAGAGTTATTATTTGTATTTTGGTTGATTTGTTCATATTTCGCTGTCTGTGTAGGATTAATCTCCTTCATAAGATTGATAATTTCTGTCTGTTCGTTAGCGGGAGCAGATTTATAGATATTAACAATTTCATCTGACTTGGCTTCAATAAACTGTCTGACACATATAAGCCCGCTACGTTCCATATTTACTGAACGCAAATCTTTTATCGCTTGCAGGATATTGTTTCTTGCTGTTATTTGGTCATCACCACTAAGCATATCCAAACCCAAACGATGATATTTATACCAAACAGAATGTATCTTACTGTAAGCAGAGTTGGTAAAATTCTCTACAATCCAGTACTTATTGCTATTTCCTGTTTCTGCTCTTTTCCATCCTTTGTTTGCACTACGCTGAGCTGCAGAAACAATGTTTTGGCAAGTTTGAAAATATCTTTCTCCTCCATTCATAGCGAAACTATCTCCATCTAATGCCAAGAAATAATTCAAATAAAAAGCAATAGTAGAAATAAGATTGTTGGTATAATTATTCTCATCAAACTCAAAGTTCTGCCCCTCTATGAATTTAAAAGCAAAATCTTTCTCTTGAGTGTTTAACATCGTTGTAGTATAAGCAGAACCATAGACAGGACGTCTAAGCTGAACGTACAAATCTCCTTGAAAGTCTTCCTGTGTGGGACGTGATTTAATGTTTATGGTTATACTTCCTTCTATCTTTTCAACGTCTTCATAGTGAAAGTTTGACCATTGCTTCTGATTAACAAAATCATTAAGAATATTTTGTATAGTAACAAATATTTCTTTATCTGTTCCCTGTATTTGAGTTGCAGAAACAGATACACTAACTTTAAACTCTTGGGCAAAAGCCACAACAGAAAAGAAAACAAATAATAATATGTTTAATTTCTTTTTCATAGTTTAAAGCAATGCTACTATTTTGTTGATAATATCTTTAGCTACTTCTTGTTTTGTTTTAAGCGGTAAAGCAACACAACTGTCTTTATCTATAAGTGTTACTTTGTTAGTAGTATATTCAAAACCTGCACCTTTATCATTTAAAGAATTCAAAACAATAAAATCCAAATTCTTTGAAGATAGTTTCTTTTTTGCGTTTGCTACCTCATCATTACTTTCAAGAGCAAAGCCCACAACTATCTTCTCTCCTTTATTTTGTCCAAGAGTTTTAAGTATATCCTTTGTTGGTTCAAGTTCTATGGTAAGAGATTGATCTTTCTTCTTCATTTTGCCAGAGAATACTTGCTTTGGAGTATAATCCGCAACAGCAGCAGAACATATAGCAGCATCACTTTTTGCAAATTCTCGCATACTTGCTTCGTACATCTGTTCAGCTGACTTAACTTTTACAAGATTTAAATTACTATTATCTTCTATTGTCTCACTAACAGGGCCACTAATCAAACTAACTTTTCCTCCCCTTTGCAATATTTCTCGAGCAAGAGCATATCCCATTTTACCAGAAGAGTTATTTGAAATATATCTAACACTATCTATTTGCTCTACTGTTGGACCTGCTGTAACAAGAAATGTTTTTCCTCTCAGGTCTTCTGCTTGCGAAAAATATTTGTCTATAGATTCAAATATCTGTTCTACTTCTGCCATCCTTCCCTTGCCGACACTACCACAAGCGAGTTCTCCTTCTTCTCCCTCTATTAATTCAACACCTCTGCTCTGTAAGGTTTTAAGATTATTTTGTACTGCTTGGTTATTATACATAGCAGTATTCATAGCAGGAGCAAAAAAAACTTTCTTTTCAAAAGCTAACAACACTGTAGAAAGAGCATCATTAGCAACACCATTAGCATACTTTCCTATAATATTAGCAGTAGCTGGTGCTACAACAAAAACATCAGCCCACTCAGATAATGAAATATGTTCCGTTGTGCTTTCTTCGTATGGCAGGAACATATCTGTATATACTTTATGTTTTGAAAGTGTTTGTAAAGTTAGTTCTGAAACGAAGTTTAATGCATTGTCTGTTGCTACAACTTTTACTTCGTTTCTTTCTTTGGTAAGCAAGCGAACAAGCATAGGTATCTTATAAGCAGCAATGCCTCCACTAACACCTACCAATATTCTCTTGCCAATCATAATAATAGTTTTAAATTATTCAGTTACAATTTCTTTTTCTGGCTTTTCCATATTGCCATGCTGTAGAGTATCGTTTCTGTATACTAATTCTTTATCCAAATACTCTCTTATAGCAATAAGATAAGGTTTGGGCAAACGTTCATAGAAACGAGACACCTCTATCTGTTCTTTATTCTCAAAAGTATCTTCCAATGAGTTGTCTTTTATGGCAAAGTCTTCTATTTTCTTATATAGTTCTTGCTTTAACTCACTTGCTATTTGGTCTGAACGTTTAGAAAGCATCGCTACTGTCTCATAAACATTGGTTGTAAGTTCATCAAAATTATTAATATCTCTTGTCTTAATGCTTGTATCAGCAGTTGTTTTTTTGTAATCCATTACTATTAAAATATTTTAATTTTCTACTTGTTTTTTTGCAAATTCATATTTCTCTTTTAAATCCTCCACCTTCTTCTTATCGGTAAAGTTTTCAAACAATGCAGCATATCTTTCATAGTCCAAAATCATAGTATTCCATCTTTCTCTTTGTTTTTCTTCAATACTTTCCTTTGCATAGTAATAGTCTGCAAGAACAATGTAATACATTGCATCTTGACGATACTGTGTTTGGTCAGAATATTTTGCTATGAAATTAGAAAGAGCAACATGTGCTGCTTGATATTGTTCTACTTTATAATAGTTATATGCTGTTGTGTAATCTTTCTTAATAAGTTTTAGCCGAAGTTCATCTAAATATTTATTAGCTTCATTAACTCGTGGAGATTCTGGATATTTATCTACATAGTCTTGAAAAGCCTTCATAGACTCTTTTGTTATGGTCTGATCCAAATAAAAATCTGGTGATTCCATATACTTACAATATGCAGAAAGAAATAATGCTTCTTCTGCTTTAGGAGAATAAGGAAACCAACGGACAAAGTTCTCAAACTGATAACCTGCAGAATAATAATCTTTATTTCCCATAAGGCTCTTACCATAATACATATTCACATCTTCAGCCTTATCTTTACCACGGAAATAGAATAAAAGGTTTTCAAATAACTGGTCTGCGTGATAATAATCTCCCAATTCGTATGCTTTTACTGCAGCTTCATACTTCGCTTCATTATCATTGCTTTGCAAAAGCTTTTTATGTTTTGATGCGCAAGAAGACAACAAAACAAACAAGACAACAATTAAGGTTAGTTTTGTTAAGATATTATGCTTTATATTACCAAGTAAATTCATCTTTTATTATTCTAATATAAGGAATTGCAAAAATACAAACTTTTATCTATCTAACGAAAAAAAACAAGATATATTTTAACTATAGAACAAAAAGATTATTGTTTTACATTCATAGCTTGTCTTAATGCATTACCAAGCATAAAGAAAGAAAGAACTAAAAGCATAATCGCTATACCTGGAATAATTGCCATATAAGCAGCGTCAAGTATAATATATCCATAATTTTCTTTTATCATACTCCCCCAAGAAGGCATCGGAGGTTGTACTCCAAGACCGAGAAAACTTAATCCTGCTTCTTGTAGTATTGCAGTAGCGAAATTAGATGTAATAATAACGGTTAAAGCTCCAACAACATTAGGAAGTATATGCTTTATTATAATCCTTGCATCTGAAAATCCTAAAACTTTACCAGCCATAACAAACTCTTTTTCCTTCAAAGACATCACCTGACCTCTCACCATACGAGCAATATCTACCCACATTGTTAATCCTACTGCAACAAATATCTGCCAAAAGCCTTTACCTAAAGCAAATGTAATAGCAATAACAAGAAGAATAGTAGGAATAGACCATACAACATTAATTATCCACATTATTATTGCATCTATCTTTCCACCATAATATCCTGCTAAAGAACCTAAAGCAATACCTATAAGCACAGCTATAATAATAGCAATAAAACCTACAGAAAGAGACACTCTTGTTCCTATCATTAGTTGAGAAAGCAAACAACGTCCATATCTATCTGTTCCAAGAGGAAATGTTCTTGTTGAAATCTCATAGCGTGTATTATTATCTAATGTTTTAACTTCTCCTTCGTTAGGATTATCTCCTGTAAATATTTCATACCGCAGACCTTTTTCTGTTTTTTCATAAGAATAAATAGGTATATCAGTTGTAGAAGAAGGCTTACCAAACAGCATCGTCTTAAATATGTTCTGCTTTACAGGTTTCTTATCATAAATATGAAGGAATTGCACCTTGAATCCAGGCTTTTCCACTGCTATTTCTAAGTGTTGTTCATTAGCAAAAGGAGTCTTATCTGGTGTTATCCAATAGCCAAATATAGCAATAGCAACAAACAAACCAATAATACACATGGCAACAATAGCTAACGGATTTTTTCTTAGCCTTTGCCAAACAACTTTATCCGGATTAACAGAGGTTGCCTCTTTATTATATTTCTTATTTCTAAGATTATAGAAGACCGAGTTCCAATTTCGCTTCATCGCTAAGTTTTCTTATATCCCATTCTGGTTCAAAAACCAACTTCACTTGTAGGTTTTGAACTCCATCTACTTGCTTTACTTTTTCTTCTACTTCTCGTGGCAGACTTTCAGCTTCAGGACAATTAGGAGCAGTAAGAGTCATTTCTATCAGAACAAAATAGTCATCATCTATGTCTATATTATAGATTAATCCCATATCCCATATATTTACCGGAATTTCTGGGTCATATATTGTTTTTATAGTTTGTATTATCCTATCTTTTAGTATCTCTTTTTCATCCATAATATATAAGGTTATTTACTGTTTTCTTGAATAGAAAAAGCCATTGCATAAAGTTTTATCTGCTTCAACATTGCATTCAATCCATTTGAACGTGTCGGAGAAAGATGAGATGTTAAGCCTATAGTATCTATAAAACTTATATCAGCATTTTCTACATCCTTAGGTTTTTGACGATTAAAAACACGAAGCAATAATGTTATAATTCCTTTTGTTATCACCGCATCACTATCGGCCTTTATATCCATTACATCTCCATCCATTTTTGCTGACACCCACACTTTAGACTGACAACCTTTAATTAGATTATTGTCGTTTTTGTCTTTTTCTTCTATTATCGGGCATTCTCTTCCCAACTCTATAAGATAATTATATTTATCCATCCAATCTTCAAAAACAGAGAACTCTTCTATTATCTCTTGTTCTATTTCTTGTATTGTCATAAACTATTACATTTTTAAAAGTTCTTCAACAAAGTTTCTTTCATTGCTCAAACGAGGTATTTTGTGCTGTCCTCCAAGTTTGTTCTTGCTTTTCAACCAAGAATAGAATAATCCTTCTTTAGCTATATGAACTATAGGTCGTTTCAGAACAAAATCTTTATACCTTTTTGCTTCATAGTCAGAATTAACATCTTGTAATGCTTTATCAAAAATATCTATAAATTTTTCTATATCATTAGGTGCTGTATTAAATTCTATTATCCACTCGTGCCTGTTTATTCCTTGTTCCTTATCTTGTAAAGGTGCTCCTGTATAATCTTTTATTTCGGCATCTGTTGCTTTACATGCAATACCAAGAGCTTTGTCGGCATTATCTACAATTATTTCTTCTCCACAAAGATTTATATAATTCTTTGTCCTGCCTGTTATCTTGAATCTATAAGGACACTTTTCTGTAAAACAAACAGTATCTCCTATAAGATACCTCCACAATCCGCCATTTGTACTTATAACCATGGCATAGTTTTTACCAAGTTCTACATCTGCAAGCGGAAGGACACGTTTATTTTCTTTTTCCAAGTCCTCAAAAGGAATAAATTCGTAATATATTCCATAGTCTAACAGCAACAACATTGTGTCCAAATCTTTTCTATCCTGCAAACCGAAGAAACCTTCAGAAGCGTTATACGTTTCCATATAGTTTATCGTCTTTGGAAGAATAGCCGCAAATTGCTCAACATAAGGACGGAAACTAACACCACCATGAAAATAAACCTCCAGATTAGGCCACACATCTTCTATTCTCTTTCCTGTATGCTCCATTACACCTTTCAACAAAACCAACATCCATGAAGGCACTCCAGATAGAGAAACTACGTTTTCTTTTCCAACACTCTCTATCATTCGTTGTAGTTTCTCTTCCCATTCTGGCATAAGAGCAATATCTTTCTTTGGAACTCTGAACCATTCTGCCCAAAAAGGAAGATTATCTATAATAATTGCTGAAACATCACCGCAAAAAATATCGTTATTATAAACATTATCCTGTTTTGAACCTCCGAGAGCCAAAGAAGATCCAGAAAATATATTGCTTTCAGGATGATTATTGCAATAAAGCGAAAGCATATCTTTTCCTCCTTTATAATGACAGTCCTCTAAAGACTCCTTACTAACAGGTATAAGTTTGCTTTTACTTGATGTTGTCCCGCTTGATTTAGAGAACCACTTGATTTCAGAAGGCCAAAGTACATTTTGTTCTCCCCTTATTATACGGGAAAAGAATGGAAGCAGAGAGTTATAGTCATTCAACGGCACTTGTTGTGCAAAAGAGTATTCATTTTTAATTGATTTATAGTCATAATATTTACCCCAAACAGTATCTTTTGCAGAGTCTATAAGATTCAGAAAGACTTTATGTTGAACTTCAATAGGATTTTTCATAAAGTTCTCTATCTGAGGCAAACGCATTAGCATTATCTTGCTCATAATAGCATTGAAAGGCATACTCTCTAAGATTTAAAATGTTGCTACAAATTATAAAACTTTTAAACTGCAAAAGTACAACAAATTTTCTTTCACAGCAAATATTAAATTTTTGCACAATATTTTATTATAAACTAGTTAAAGAAAACTACTAAAATATACACCTTTTTCTTTTGATGAAAAAAGAGTTGGTTTTAAAAATTTAAATCTTGATGTTTAGGGTGTAAAGAGTTGGTTTTAAAAAATTAAAACCAACTCTTTTTTCACGCACTCTTACACTAAAGTTTTCTACACTAAAAACGAAAATATAAAATTCATTTTGCTCAGTTGATAAATATGGATTATTTTTGCAAAGTCTTGTAAAGAATATATAGAATATGCTATCAGAAAAAGAAATAGAAAGATATAATCGCCAAATACTTATCCCATCCTTTGGGGAGGTAGGACAAGCAAAATTAAAAGAGGCTAAAGTGTTAGTAATCGGCTTAGGTGGATTAGGAAGTGTTGCAAGTTTGTATTTAGTTGCAGCAGGAGTAGGCACTGTTGGAATAATGGATAAAGACACTGTAAGTATTCACAATCTGCAACGTCAGATACTTTACAGAGAAGATGAAGTGGATATGAGCAAGGTTCTTTTAGCAGAAAAAAGTCTAAAACGTCTGAATTCTAACGTAAATATCGTTGCTTATAACTGTTTTCTCACTCAAGAGAATGCAAGAGATGTGATACAGAACTACGATATAGTCTTAGATTGCACTGACAACTATGCTACGCGTTATCTTATTAACGACACCTGTGTAGAATTAGACAAGCCTTTTGTTTATGGTACAATAGGAGACACTAAGGGGCAGATGGCGGTGTTTAACTATAAAGCCAATGCAAGTTCGTACAGAGACTTGTATCCTGAACAAGAAAAATTGGAAAAACAAGGTAATATAAACAAAGGTGTGATGGGCGTTTTGCCTTCTTTGATAGCATCCTTACAAGTTAATGAGGTAGTAAAAATAATTACAGGCTTAGGCGAGGTAATGAAAGACACCTTATTTATGATAGACCTCCTTAGTCTTGAAACAATGAAATTTAAAATAAAAAAAAGAAATATTTCTTAGTTAAAAGATTTTTTATACCTTTGCAAGCATTAAGTACAGTAATAAGTAATAAGTAAAAATACACAAACACTATGGGTAAAAAGATAACAAATAAAGTTACTTGGGTAGGAAAGGTAGATTGGGAACTGACAACCTTTCACGGTGAAGAATTATCCACACATAGAGGATCTTCATACAACTCTTATCTTATAAGAGACGAAAAAACAGCCTTGATAGATACAGCTTGGCTACCATACGACAAAGAATTTGTAAACAATCTTAAACAAGAGATAGACTTAAACAAAATAGACTACATCATAATGAACCACAATGAGATTGACCATAGTGGTGCATTAGAAGAGTTGTTGAGAGAAATACCTAACACTCCTATTTATTGTACTGCAAAAGGTGAGGCTATAATCAGAGGTCATTATCATAAAGATTGGAATTTTGTCAATGTAAAAACAGGAGATACCCTTTGCTTAGGCGAATCTACACTTACATTCGTTGAGGCAACAATGTTACACTGGCCAGATACTATGTTTACCTATATGTCAGGAGAAAACATCCTATTCTCCAACGACGGGTTTGGACAACACTTCGCAAGTGAGTCTCTTTTCAATGATGAGGTGAATATGGATGAGGTTTATTATGAGGCAAAGAAATATTATTGCAACATCTTGAATCCTTTCTCTCCTATGGCTTTAAAAAAGATAAAGGAAATACTTGCCATGAATCTTCCTTTGGATATGATATGTCCTTCTCATGGAATTATATGGAGAGAAAATCCTGCTCAGATAGTTGAAAAGTATCTTCAATGGGCTGACGCTTATCAAGAAAATCAAGTAACACTTGTTTATGATACTATGTGGCAAAGTACTCGTTTAATGGCTCAAGCTATTGCTGAAGGAATAAAAAATGTTTCTCCAGATACAACAGTAAAACTTTGCAACGCTGGAAAAGAAGATAAGAACGATATTCTTACAGAGTTATTCTCTTCTAAAGCTTTTCTTGTTGGTTCTCCTACTATCAACAATGGCTTTTCATACGCCATTGCAGGAATATTAGAAATGATTAAAGGATTAAAGTTTAAGAAAAAGAAAGCTGCAGCCTTTGGTTCATACGGCTGGAGTGGTGATGCTGTAAAACAAATAACAGAACATCTACAAAAGTCAGGTTTGGAAATAGTTAATGATGGAATAAGAAAACTATGGGTTCCTGATAATGCCGTTTTGGAAGAATGCAGACAATATGGAGAAGAATTTGCAAAAGCATTGTAAAATAATCTAATCATATTTCGATTTTTAAGATGAATAAGTCAGAGATATTTTTATCCAAAGGCTTATTCATCTTTTTTTGTTTATCATTCGCATAAAAACTTCAAGAGACTTAGTGTTCAAAACAGATTTTTTATAGTTTTTAGCCTAATTATATTTCTATTAGAGAAAATATTTCTATTTTTGCAAGTGGAAAAAACTTGATAGAATGAAGGTAAATATCTCTCAGTTTAATTATAAAACTCTCAATTGCCAGACAAATACAGCAATGATTAGAGAAGTGCTGGCAAAGAGCAATGATGATGTGCTAAATATTTTCGGAGAGTTGTCTATTTGTGGTTCTCCTCTATTTGATTCTGCACTTAATAAAGATCTTTACAAAGAATCTTCACTATGTGGAGAAGAACTACTTAAAGAGAAAAAAAGTTTCATTGTTGGTTGTGTAGCAAAAGGAGAAGAAGATTGCAGATACAATGCCATGGTTTTTGTAGATAAAGGAGAGGTTATAGGGCTTGCAACCAAAAGAAATCTTGGTCGTTTTGATACTCACTTTACTATTGGCAATGGTTTAGAGGTTGTTAAATATGAGGGAAAAACTCTTGCCTTCGGTTTCCTTTCAGATTTGGAAAACTTTGTCAAAAGAAAACTAAAAACAGATTTAATTGTTTTATGTTCCAATGAACTTTTTGACAAAGACGACAAAGATGAGGTAATAAGCACCCTTTCTTTCTATGCAAGACAAATGAACATCAAAATAATCTACGTCAATAGAGTTGGAGGTGAAGGTTGTTATGTTTTTTCTGGCAGTAGTTTTGTTATGAATGAAAGAGGGGAAGTTTGCGAAAGACTACCTATGTTTGAAAAAGGAAATATCTTTGTTGAGTTAGATAATATAAAAGCTAAAACTTTTCAACCTCTTTGCTATGAAGAAAAAATCTTTAAAGCAGGAGTATTAGGTTTGAGAGACTATTTTGCTAAGAACAATATAAAGAAAGCAGTTATAGGATTAAGTGGAGGAATTGACTCTGCTGTTGCTGTAGTGTTTGGAGTGGAAGCTTTAGGTAAGGATAATGTTATTGGAGTGTTAATGCCAAGTAAATATTCTTCAGACCACAGTGTAAATGATGCTTTGTTATCTGCTGAAAATCTTCAGATAAAACATCATACTATCCCTATACAAGATATATTTGAAGCAAGCCTAAAAACTATGCAGCCTATCTTTGAAGGTACTGAGCCAAACACGGCAGAAGAAAATCTACAAGCACGAGCAAGATGTATGATAGTTATGGCTATAGGTAATAAAATAGGTGCTGCTATGCTTAACACATCAAACAAGAGTGAGAGTGCTGTAGGTTATGGAACGCTATATGGAGATAATTCTGGAGCTATAAGTGTATTGGGAGATTTATATAAAACAGATGTCTATAGAATTGCTCGCTGGATAAACAAAGATAAAGAACTAATTCCATGGAACTCTATCAATAAAGCACCTTCTGCAGAACTTCGCTTCAACCAAAAAGATTCTGACACTTTACCTGAATATGATGAATTAGATAAAGTTCTTGTGGATTATATAGACAAAGGTCTTTCACGTTCAGAATTGATAAACAGAGGCTATGAAGAAAGCCTTGTGAATAGAGTACTGCATCTGTTTAAAATAAATGAATGGAAAAGACATCAAGAAGCACCAGCCTTACGCTATAGTAAGACTTGTTTTACCACAGATTATAAACAACCTATATCATAAACAAAATGAGTGATAGCATAAAACACGAGTGTGGCATAGCAATGCTACGATTGTTAAAACCATTGGAGTATTATCAGGAAAAATACGGCAATACTTGGGCTTTGAACCGTATGTATCTGTTGATGGAAAAACAACATAACAGAGGACAAGACGGAGCTGGCTTTGCTTCAGTTAAGTTTGATACTCAACCGGGCAAACAGTATGTTGATATTCAAAAGTCTAATGACAGACAAGCCATAGCTGATATATTCAAAAACGTCTTTGTAGATTACAAAAACATAGAGAAGGAGAATCCAGAGAAAGTTCATGACATTAAATACCTGAAAGAAAATGCCAGATTCTTCGGCGAGGTATTTATGGGACATCTTCGCTATGGTACTTTCGGAGGTAACGATCTCGCAAATCTACATCCTTTCCATAGAAAAAACAATTGGAAGACAAGAGATTTACTTGTTGCCGGCAACTTTAATCTTACCAACATAGACGATATGCTTAATAAACTTATCTCCCTGGGACAACATCCGGTAGATGTAACCGATACAGGTATTGTTTTGGAAAAGATAGGCAAGTTCTTAGATAGAGAAGTAGAAGAATTGTTTAAAAAGCATAAACTCAATCAGGAGTCTAACATACAGATAACAGAGAATATATCTAATGAAATGGATTTGCAGAAAGTTTTGGCTTCTTCTGTAAAACATTTTGATGGTGGTTATGTTATGTGTGGCTTGACAGGTAATGGCTATGCTTTTGCTGCAAGAGATGAGAATGGAATACGTCCTTGTTTTTGGTATAAAAACGATGAAGTAGTTGTCGTAGCTTCAGAACGTCCTGCTATCATGACCACTTTTGACGCTTACGTAGAAGAAGTAAAAGAACTCACTCCAGGTTGTGCATTAATAATAAAGAGAGACGGAACTGTTACTGAAGAAAGAATAAAACAAAGTCCTCCTAATCCTAAAGAATGTTCTTTTGAAAGAATATATTTTTCAAGAGGAACAGACAAAGACATATACACAGAACGTAAGGCTTTAGGAGAAAAAATCTTTCCTCAAATACTTGAAGCTATAGACAAAGATATAAAGAATACTGTAATATCATATATTCCTAATACCGCTTCTGTTGCTTTTCAAGGTTTGGCAAAAGCATTTAACGACTATTTAGATGAACAGAGGAAACAACAGATTCTTGCCTTAAACGGCAATATTACTAAAAAAAAGATAGAAGAAATATTTGCTACAACAGTAAGAAGAGAATATATTGTAGTAAAAGACGTAAAGATGAGAACATTTATCACTCAGGATAATGAAAGAGATGATATGGTTGCTCATGTTTATGACGTTACATACGGACAAATAAAAGAAGGTGTAGATAATCTTGTTGTTATTGATGATAGTATAGTAAGAGGTACAACACTAAGACAAAGCATTCTCTCTATTCTTGACAAGTTAGGTCCGAAAAAAATAGTCGTTGCTTCTTCTGCTCCTCAGATACGTTATCCTGACTGTTACGGTATTGATATGTCAAGATTAGGATATATGGTTGCTTTCAATGCAGCCATTGCTTTATTGAAAGAGAGAGGAATGCAGAACATTATAGATGAGACTTATCAGCTTTGCAAAAAACAAGAAACACTTCCAATAGAAATGGTAGTAAATCATGTTAAGGCAATCTATGAACCATTCTCTGCTCAAGAAATTTCCGACAAAATAGCCCAACTTATAACTCCTAAAAAATGTAATGCAGAAATAGTTGTAGTATATAATACTTTAGAAAACTTGCATGCGGCTTGTCCAAATCATACAGGCGACTGGTATTTTTCTGGCAACTATCCTACGCATGGAGGAAATAAAGTTGTAAATACTGCATTCATTAACTGGTACGAAGGAAACAACAAACGTTCATATTAATATAGTAATTAATAATGAAAAGACTGATATATATAATATTGATAATTGCACTTGTTTCTTCTTGTTCTCTGTTCAAAAAGACAGAAAAAAAAGAACTCTCAGCAACAACCAATAACGAAACAACAGAGACCAAAAAACCAAGTACTGAATCCATAAAGAAAGTAAAGCCTTTCAATACTTTCTCTTGTAAGGTTAGTGGTTCGTATAAAGGAATTCCCATTAGTGCAACAGTAAGAATAGCGTACGATAGTATCGTTTGGGTGTCTGCTTCTTCTCTTGGTATAGAAGGAGTAAGAGCATTGTGTTTAACAGACTCTGTTTTTGTTATCAACAAATTGGAAAAAGAATACATCGCTTGCAACTATGACAGGATAACTAAGTTTGTTGGTATGCCTTTAAGTTATAATTTTGTGCAGTCTTTGTTCTTTGACACAGTAAGAAATGCTACATTTAACTCGCCTAACTTTTCCGGGACAGTAAAGAAAGAAATAACAAAGGTTGATAAGTTTTACTTTCCTTCGGTAATAGATGTCAATGCTATATTCAATCAGCAAAAACAAAGCATCAAACTAAAGGTTAAGAACCATAAAGTAAATCCAGAAAATTCTTATCCTTTTTCTCAACCAAAAGGCTACAAAGTTAGACATTAATGGCTGAAAGTATTCTAACGGTAGAACATCTTTATAAAAGTTTTGGCACTAAGGTTGTTTTTGAAGACCTTTCTTTTGGAATCAATGTCGGCCAAAAAGTTGCTCTTATCGGCAGAAATGGAGAAGGAAAGAGTACTCTGTTGAATATGCTTTTTGATGAGAAAGAAAGGGATAATGGTCTTATAACTTTCAACTCTAATGCCTTTGCGTCTTATCTTCCACAAAAGACATGGAAAGAAGAAAAGCACAGCATACAAGAAGAACTTATGCTTAGCTATGACAAACAAGAGAGTGAAGAAACCTTTCTTGCAAGAGTAAAAGAGATAATGTCTATCTTCAAGGTTGAGGATATTCTACGTCCTTTGAATATCCTTTCTGGTGGAGAGCAGAAAAAGGTAGCCTTAGCCAAAGTTCTGCTCAAACATAGCAACTTCTATGTACTTGACGAGCCGACAAACCACTTGGATATGCAAATGATAGAGTGGTTGGAAAACTTTTTAAAAGCTAAAAACACCACACTTCTTGTAGTAACTCACGACAGAGATTTTATTGATAAGGTCTGCACTGATATATATGAACTATCAAAGACAACAATAGAAAAATATCATGGCAATTTTGAGTACTTCTTAACCAAAAAAGCAGAGAAAGTTCAACAACAGCAAACTTCTATAGAAAAAGCTCGCAATCTATACTACAAAGAATTAGATTGGATAAACCGAATGCCTCAAGCCAGAGGGACGAAAAGCAAAAAACGTATAGAGAATTTTGAGACAATAAAAGAACAGGCCTTTCAGAAAACAGAGAAAGAGCAAGAGGAGTTTTCTGTTATTGAAAAGCGTATAGGCAAAAAGATACTTGAGATAAATAGCATATCAAAGACTTTTGGAGACAAGCAACTTATCAAAGACTTTTCTTATAATTTCAAACGTGGCGATAAGATAGCCATAATGGGAAGCAATGGTTGCGGAAAAACAACTTTGCTCAATATCATTATGGGCAAAGAAAAGCAAGATTCAGGTAATATTATCGTAGGACAAAGCATAGACTTCGCTTACTATATGCAACAAGGTCTATTGGAAAGCGAAGACAAAAAAGTTATAGACGTTATCAAAGATGTTGCAGAGAATATTCTCATAGACGATAACGGCAAGACTGGAAGCATAAGTGCCTCTGAATTTCTTGTAAAGTTTGGTTTTCCAAAACAAATGCAGTTTGCACCCTACTCTCTTTTGTCTGGTGGAGAAAAACGCAGGCTCTATCTGTTGAAAACTCTAATACAAAATCCTAACTTCCTTATACTTGATGAACCTACTAATGATTTGGATATTTATTCTTTGCTGACATTAGAAAACTTCTTAAAGAGTTATAAAGGTTGTCTTCTACTTGTATCTCATGACAAACGGTTTGTAGAAAACATCGTTGAGCATTATTTTATCTTCGAAAAAGATGGACAGATAAAAGACTGCTACATCCCTTACAGTGAATATCTTCAGCAAAAGAAAAAGCAAGAAAAATCTCTAAAAACTCAAAACAATAGCGAAGGTGCCGTAGCTTATAAAGAACAAAAACAACAATCAAAAAATCAAAACAAACTATCTTTTAAGGAAAAACGCCAGAAAGAAGAATTGGAAAAAGAAATACCTTCCTTGGAACAAGAAAAAGCTTTCCTTACGGAAAAACTTAGTCAAGGCTTCTTGTCTGCAGAAGAACTTCAAAAAACATCAAAACGAATAGAAGAAATAATATCATCGATAGAAGAAAAAGAAATGCAATGGCTACTGCTTAGCGAAAAAGAAGACTAACTATAAAATCTTTATCCCAAAGACAGAAGACAGTTGGTTGATGATATTTTCTTTATTATCCTTATTTACTTTTAGAAGAATCTCGTTTGCAGAAACATAAGTATAAGATGTTTTATCAAAGCGATTGTCTTTTAAGAATTTATTCACATTAGCCATAATTGAAAAATCAAACGAAAAGAGAATATCTTCAGTAATAGTTCTCTCTATTATTTCAGCATTACCTAAGGCTTCCATACTTGCTTGTTTATATGCTTTAGCTAAGTTGGAGGCTCCAAGTTTTATTCCTCCAAAATAACGGACTACAACTATAAGAACATTGGTTAAATTCTTTGACTCTATTGCTCCAAGTATCTTTTCGCCTGCCGTGTGTGAAGGTTCTCTGTCATCAAAAGCACGACTTTGAACTTCTTTTCCAATACCTATCTTATAAGCAAAGCAATGATGACGAGCATCGTAGTATTCTTTCTTCAAGTTATCGACAAATTGCTTTACTTGTTCGGCATTCTCAATAGGATAAGCAAAAGCAAGAAAAGTGCTTTTGTTTTCTTTGTATTCGCCTTTGCTGGTTTGTTTTATGGTAAAAAAAGTATCCAATCCTTTCCTTTATTTTTATTTTCTTTTTTAGAAATATTTATGTGCAAATTTACAATAAAAAAATTAATAGAACGTTATCCAACTATATTAATATTAATAAACAAACAAAAACACAATAAAAAGATGACAAAAGTATTGGTAGCAACAGAGAAACCTTTTGCAAAGGCTGCTGTTGATGGCATTAGAGAAATAGTTGAAAAAGCAGGATTTGAACTTGCTTTATTAGAAAAATACACAGACGTAGCAGATTTCTATAAGGCTGTAGAAGATGTTGATGCTCTTATAGTACGTTCTGACAAAGTAACAAAAGAAGTTATTGACCACGCAAAAAATCTTAAGATTGTGGTTAGAGCAGGTGCTGGTTTTGACAACCTTGACCTTGAGGCTTGCACAAACAGAGGTATTGTTGCAATGAACACTCCAGGACAAAACTCAAATGCAGTTGCTGAGCTTGCATTAGGTCTTATGATTTACATGGCAAGAACAAACTTCACTCCTGTTGCAGGAACAGAGTTAAAGGGAAAACGTTTGGGTATCCACGCTTACGGTAATGTTGGAAGACTTGTTGCTATGAAAGCTAAAGCAATGGGTATGGAGATAATGGCTCTTGACCCATTCATCCCAGCAGAAAAAATAGAAGCAGACGGAGTAAAAGTTGCTAAGGATGTTAATGAACTTTACTCTTCTTGTGATTATGTTTCTTTGCACATTCCAGCAAATGACCAGACAAAGAACTCTATTAATTACGAATTATTAAGCAAGATGCCAAAGGGTGCTTGTTTGGTAAATACAGCAAGAAAAGAAGTTATCAACGAAGCTGATATGGCTAAACTTTTGGCTGAAAGAGAAGACTTTAAATATGTTACTGACATAGCAGCAACAAATGACGAAGAACTTAAAGCATTTGCTCCTCGTTATTTCTCAACACCTAAGAAAATGGGTGCTCAAACAAAAGAAGCAAATATCAATGCTGGACTTGCAGCAGCAAGACAAATAGTTGATTTTATTGTTAATGGAGTAACAAAATTCCAAGTAAATAAATAATAGTCAAACAGACTGAGTCTCAAACAAGCGGGTTATTGTAGAATTTCTGCAATAATCCGTTTCTTTTTCTTATAAAATAGATAGATATAGAATGATTTGATAAACAATCTATTACAAGCTATGAAAAAAGAGTTGGTTTTAAAAAATTAAAACCAACTCTTTTTAGTATAAACATCAACTCTTTTGACCCTAAACATCAACTCTTTTTTGAACAAAACAAAGTGTTGATAAAAAAGCATCTTTTCTCTGTACTCAAAAGCGATGATTTTGTACTTAGATACTTGTCTGTCTGCAAATGGAGTTGCGTCTTTTCTCTTTGAAAACAAAGTTCTAAAAAAAGAGTTTTCACCTCTAAATATCAAAAGGTTGTTTTCATCAAACGATGGCAAAAAAATTCTGTTTCTCTTTGGGAAGTACATAATTCCACACCAATACTAATTATTGAGTATTTTCATTTTCGGCCTTCGAGGGTAAGGAAAATTATGTTACTTTTGCAATCTCAAAAATAAAGAGATACTGTGAATGTATTGGTAAGAAATATTATTGTCTTGATGACTTGTCTTTATGCTATTGCTTCTTTGGCTCAGGATACTGTGAAGACCGTTACCATTGATGAAGTTGTAGTCTCAGGCAATATAAAGTCATCAACAATCGGCGACAGCTTGCCTTCTCTAAGCAATTCTTTCAACCAACAGTATCTTAACAATCATAATGTTACAGATTTCAAAGACTTTTCTTCCATAGCCCCCACCCTGTATATTCCCGACTATGGTTCCAATATAACTTCCTCTATTTACATAAGAGGAATAGGCTCAAGGATAGATAATTCCTCAGTTGGTATATGCTTGGACGGAGTTATGCTATTGAATAAGAACTGTTTTGATTTCAAGTATTTTGACTTTTCAAAGGTGGATATTCTTAAAGGGTCTTCAAGTCTTCTTTTTGGTATGAATACTATGGCAGGTTTGATAAACATAACAACTCTTTCACCTTTTGATTATCAAGGTTTGAAGGCAAGCATTGGTTATGCTTCTGCGAATACTCTCGATTTGAAGTTATCTTATTACACTTTACTTTCGGAAAACAAGGCTTTTATGTTCGGCATTGACGCTCAAAAGACTGACGGCTTCTTTGAAAACAGGTATAACAAAGAGAACGTAGATTGGTCCAAGAGTCTGAATGCGAGAATGATTTATGAATACAGAGGAAAGAACAACCTATCCATAAAAAACTCCACATACGTCTCACTAATCCATCAAGGCGGTTATGCTTACAGACAGATGGACACCAACACCTTTGAGGTGGATGAAGTTAATTACAACGACAAGTCCGGTTACGACAGAGTAAATATCATCAACAATACCTCCATATTGAAAAGAAAAAAGAACGTATTTAGTTTTCAGTCCTTGACCTCTGTTCAGCTGAACTTTGACAAGATGACATTGGATAATGATTTCACAAAGGACAGTTACTTCACTCTACAACAAAAAGAAAAAGACTATGCATTCTCTCAGGAGTTTGTTTTTAAAAATGATAATAAAAAATCCGACTTTGATTGGACGGTAGGAGCCTTTTTCTTCTATAAATACCTTGATATGAATGCTCCTGTTCTATTTAAAAAAGACGGCATACAAAGGTTGATACTTGACAACATAAATAACGGAATGCATTCTGTGTTTCCTCTGACAGATGAGATGTTATTCAGAGATGACACTATGCTTGTCAGAGATGATTTCAAGTATCCAAGAATGGGAATGGCTCTATATTCTCAACTTTCATACAATATTTCCAACAGATTACAACTTATAGGGGGATTAAGATACGATTTGGAGAGAGTGGCTTTGGATTATGATTGCTCTACAGACGTTTTTTACAGATTTACAGGAACAATGGCTGATTATTCTTTTCTTCGTACGACTCTTTCTGGAAAGAATCATAAATACAACTATGCTTTTTTGCCTAAACTTTCTATGCTATATAAGATAGAAGGAGGTAATGTTTTTATATCTGTTTCCCGCGGATATATGACAGGAGGATATAATACTCAGATGTTTGCTGACCTTATCCAAAATCAAATGAAGCAGAATATGCTAAAAGATATGGGTCTAACAGCAGTTCCTGGTACAGCAATGGCAGATATTTATGCTAACTATAATAGAAATAACATCATAAACTATCAGCCTGAGTATATGTGGAATTATGAAGTTGGAACACATCTAAGCTTTTTTGATAAAAAACTTTCAGCAGATATTTCTCTATACTATATGGATATAAGCAACCAACAGCTTACTATCTTTCTGACTCCTTACACTAATGGCAGAATGATGGATAATGCTTCTTCGTCATCAAGCCTTGGAGCCGAAGTTTCGCTCACTGCTAAGATAAAAAGGCTGACTTTGGTGTTGGGTTATGGGTATTCCAAGGCTACTTTCAATGAATACAACGACAATAAGGATGACTACTCAGGCAAATACCTGCCTTACTACCCATTGAACACTGTTTCCTTCTGTGCAGACTACTATTGGCTTATGGATTCTAAGTACCTTGATATGATAGAACTGTGCCTGACTTATCAGGGTTTGGGAAAGATATACTTTAATCAACAGAACACGCTTTACCAAAAGTATTATAATCTTCTTTCCTTAGACCTCACCTTGAAAAGAAACAGGTATTCAGTTTCATTTTGGGCAAGAAACTTGCTGAATACAAAATACAATACATTTTATTTTCTTTCCACAGGACATAATTTTGTCCAACGTGGAAAACCTCTTAGATTAGGAATAACATTAAGATATAGTATGTAAAAAATATTAAGAAGATGAAAAAGAAAAGAAATTTATTATTGATGATGATTTGTTTGATGTCGTTAGGATTAGCCTTTGTAGCCTGCGATGATGACGATGATGATGACAAACAAGATACCATAACAGGTGCAACCTATCCAGAATACATCGGAAAGGTGAATGTGGATAATGGTTATGAACAGGATGAAGTTGTAAGCGTATTTAAGTCATTAGGAAACAACAGGTATGATATTTCGATACTTAAAGTAAGGTTTTCGGAAAATATGCCTGTGTATGTAAATGTTGATTTAAAGGATCTGCCTGCTACAATAGAAGGAAAAGATACTCTGATTCACATGGATACTCTTGTTCCATGCGCTATGAATGGTTATATGGGACACTATACTTTCTACAACTTCAACTGCAAGGTAAATAAAGATTCCATGATATTCTACACAGACAGCTCAGGCTTCAAGATAGATTATAGAGCAAAGAGAATAGAATAGAAATGAAAAAGATATTTAGCATACTATTTGTTTTATCCGTCTTTTGCTTAGCTCAAGCACAGACCTTTATAGGATCAATGACGGTAGGAACTTATAAGAGAGAAAAGGTAGAGGCAAGACTTACGGCAAAAAACAATACTGCCACCTTGTTTCTTTATGATGTTAAGTTCTCAAGGTTTATGCCTGTAAAGGTAGATGTAAGCATTGCCAACTTGAAACTCATTAAGCAAAACAATAAAACAACTATAAGTGGAAACAATATTACTCCTACTGTGAAAGGGAAAGGATATGACAAATATAAGGTAACTGATTTCTCAGGAACTGTTACCAAAGAGGGTTTAGTTTTTTCTACTTTTATGGGAGATAAGAAAGTAAATTATAAAGGAAAATTAAAATAATACTATTTTAATACAATTAACATTATTAATTAACACATAAAAAAACAAAAAACAGATGAAAAACTTAAAAAAAGTTCTTTTGGTTGCATTGGCTATCTGCTCATTTACATTTGTAGCCTGCGATGATGACGACGATGACAACAAAGTTACTAACAAAACTGCTGTATCTACTTTCGCAGGAGATGTTTATGTAGGTGAGAACCTTGTTGCATCTAATATAGATGTAACTTTGACAAGTAAAACAAAAAAAGAGACTTGCGATGTTATGATGTATGGAGTTAAATTCTCTCCTAATATGCCTATGACTATGGATATGGGAATAGAAGGTCTGTCATACGTAGTTTCAAATGGTGATACTATTGCCACAGGTTCAGCCTTGCATCCTACAGTTGGAGGTCAAGCATACGATTCTTATACATTCAACAATGTAGAATGTATTTACAATGCAGAAAGTATGACAATATCAATGGAAGTGGAATCTAATCACGGTACAATGACTATGTCTTTCTCTGGAAGTAGAAAGTAAAAGATTTTATAGATAAAGTGAATAAGGCAAAAGAAGAAGAAATGGTTAATAACAGACGCCTTATTCACTTTTTTGCTTTGTTTAATAAATGACGAATTATGCAAAAAGATAAAAAATATTGGGTAAAGTCAATACTTAGCTTCTTTTTAATACTCTGCACTATGCCCTTGGGACACGCCCTTATGATTCTGATGGAAAAACTTCTAATGGGCAATCTCTACAATGCCGCTTTTCTAATGGGATTGGTTGGTCTTTTACTGACAATATGGGGAGTGTTTGTCAAGACAGATAACAAACAAACACTTATGGGCTTGTTTGGTGGTTTGTTTATTTGGACAGGCTGGATAGAATTTGGATTACACTACTTCGCAAGACGTTTTCAGACTATGGCTATGTACTCTAACGGCGAACTTGTTCCCTTGCAGGTAGCAGAAAATGCAAAGACATTAGGAGAAACAATGGTCTTTTCTAAACCAGAGTATGTTATCATGCCAGCAACTTTTGGCTTCTGGATTCTATTTATGCTTATCTATATCTTTTCTATAAGAAGTGGATGTGATTTCTTGATTTGGTGTCAAAGAGTTCTCTTCCGTGGAAAAAGAAAAACAATAGTAACAAACCCAATAACAAGACATACTTCTATTGTTACCTGCATGGAACTAAACCTTATGATGTGGTCTTGTTATCTACTGCTGATGTTTCTGTATGATCCCGAGTTTGTAGGAGACAGAAATCCTATAATAATATTTGTAGCCATTGCCTGTTTAGTCGGAAGTTTCTTTATCTTTAGAAAACAACTAAGACTTAAACAATGGGGAGCAAACATAAGAATGGCTATAGCAACAGTTATAGTCTTTTGGACAAGTGTTGAAGTCTTTATTCGCAGAGGTATTGTCAAAGAACTTTGGATAGAACCTCAAAAACATGTTTCTCTAATATTGACAATACTATTTGCGTTTATTCTTATTTTAATAATCGTCATTGTAAATGGTATTTTAATCAAGAAAGACAAACAAAAACACCCTGAAATATACACCGAATAAAAAAAACACTCTTCTCTTTAAAAGAAGAGTGTTTTTTATCCTTTTAATAAACTTAGAAAGAAAAGCAATTATCGTGTTATGGGAACATTAGAGCCATTTTGCATAGAGATAAGTATTCCTAACCGTTCATTAATAGACTGCAGCAGACCTATAACTGACATAGACTGCTCATCTTTTTCTCCTTTCGGTTCGGCATGATTACCTTGTGCTATGAGCAGACTATTTATCTCATAGTCTTTTTGATATGCTAACCACAATTCTTTTCTAATTCCTAGAACTTTTTCTAACTTATCTGCAATATCTATTGTTATTTTGGATTTGCCTTTTATAATCTTGTTAAGATTTGCAGGATACATTCCAATTTGTTTTGCAAAGTCCTTTTGCGTTATGCCTCTTGCTTCCAATTCATCAATCAATATCTCGCCAGGATGAACAGCGATACATGGTATAAAACCATTGTTATTTCTTGTTCCCATAATGTGTATTGTCTAATTCTAATATTTCTATTGTTATGGTATCTTCGTTTTCAACAAAAAGTAATCTCTCTATTCTTTGATTTCCAAAAGGGCGGACAGAAGAAATGCCTGACAACTCATGTCGTAATTTTTCATAATGCAAATAACTATGCACTGAAATATCTTTTATATTGGTGGCAACTCTCATAATTTCATATACCTTAACTAATTTTCTTACAAGATTTTTATCTTTAGATATATCTTTATACTTTCTGCTTTTACCCGTTTTAATAAGCTCTTCTAAGTCAATATCCTTGAAAAATATAATCATAAGAATAACATATTATCTAACATGCAAAATTAGGCAAATTATCTAAATTAGCAAATAAATTAGTAAAAAATTATATAATTTAGACAACAAATGTAATATTAAGATAAATTTACCCTAATACTAACTCGCTATAAGAAAATGTAAAACACTATAAAAAGGAGAAAAGACTTTTTTGATAGCTTTTTTGTTTTCAACTATAAATATACAAAATTGAATCATTCAAAAGCTTTAATTATCAATTAAAACTTTTTTTATAGAAGAAACATATCACATGGTAAAGATTAGTATTTTGAATATTTGGTAACATCAAATATCCATATTCGTTTTACAGATGCATTAGCGAGTGTTAGAACTACCTCTCTCCTTATCTGAATCTCAGAAAAAACGTTAGATACTCATATCGTAATTTTTAATACATTAAAATTTGTATTTTATAAGAAAAGTTGTACCTTTGCAAAATAATAAAAAGGGGAAATATGGATACATTACAAGAACAAACGAAATCATTTCAAAGTTCAAAAAAGAAAAAGGGATGCTTAATAGCATCGCTTATTTTGCTAATCTCAATAATTATGATTGTTGGAGTTGAAACTTGCGCAGATTCATCATCAGATAAGGATAAAACAGAACAGAATGCTAACGAGACGAACCCAAAGTTTGAACGATTCGCTTACTATAAGCGTGATAAGAAGGGCGATTTTAACTATCGCATATTCGTATATATCACCGATGCATCATCCAAAGATATGGAAAAGCACGCAAAGAAACAACAGTGGTCATCTCATGGGACAACGATGGTGTGTTACTTCAGAAATACAGATGGATTGAATAGTGATGCCATTACACTTGCGAAGAATGTAGATGCTGCAATAAATGAGATATGGAAACCAAATCTTGTAGCACGTTATATACATTGGCCTACTGGCAAAGAACAATTTGAAGAAAATCCATATGCAGAAGATACCCTCACTTCTGCTACTGAGAAACAGTCTACATCTGCACAGAATTCAAATACAAGATGTATAGCAAAAACAGAAGACGGTACGCGATGCTTACGAAACACTGACAACAACAGTATCTATTGCTGGCAACATAAAAAGTAATAGATTATCTCAAAACAAAGAAGTTAAAGGGACAGGTATTTTGATATATACTTAAATACCTGTCTTTTTTTGTGGTTATAAATTTTTTATATTAGACCAATGATGTCTTTGATGTTTTCTATTTTGTGGCGGTTTAGGTAGTCGGACATTCCTTCTATGATTTCAATAGTAACTCTTGGATTGAGAAAGTTGGCTGTTCCTACTTCAATAGCACTTGCTCCGACAAGCAAGAACTCAATTGCATCTGCTGCATTTTGTATTCCTCCCATACCTATAACGGGTATATCAACGCTATGTGCAACTTGCCAAACACATCTCAAGGCTATGGGTTTTATAGCTGGACCCGACAATCCTCCTGTTATTGTTGAGACAATAGGTTTTCTTTTTTCGCTATCCACAGCCATGGCTAAGACTGTATTTATTAAAGAAAGAGAATCTGCACCTGCTTTTTCTATCGCTTGTGCTATCTCTTTTATGTTGGTAACATTTGGAGTAAGTTTAACAATAAGGTGCTTTTTATAGACTTTTCTAACCTCTTGAACAACTTCTCTTGCCATATCCTTATCTACACCAAAACCCATTCCTCCTTTTTTTACATTAGGACAAGATATGTTTAGTTCTATGGCTGGTATTTCATCCAAATCGTTGATCATTCCTGCAACCTTACAATATTCTTCTATACTTGAACCAGAGACATTTACTATAGTATTCTCGTTTCTGCCTTTGATGTTAGGATATATCTCTTTACAGAAGTATTCTACTCCCTTGTTCTGCAAGCCTACTGCATTTATCATTCCATAAGGAGTCTCTGCCAAACGAGGATAAGCATTGCCTTCTCTTCTTTCTCCTGTTGTTCCTTTTACAACAATACCGCCAAGTTTAGATATATCAATGAAATCTTCGTATTCTGTTCCGTAGCCAAAAGTTCCAGAAGCCGTCATTACAGGGTTCTTCAACTTAAGATTACCAATCTGTATATTTAATCTTTTATCTTCCATAATCTTGTTTTAAAGTTTTATATCCATACTATTGAAAACAGGTCCTTCTGTGCAAACACAAACATTATGACCATCTTTGGTTTCATTTACGCAACACAGACAGGCTCCTATTCCGCAAGCCATTCTGTTTTCTAATGAAACATAGCATTTGATGTTTCTTTCTTTCGCCCACTCGCTTACAGCTTTCATCATAGGAGTAGGACCACAGCAATAAACGACATCAAAATTATTATTCAATATAGAATTTGCTGTTACTAAGCCTTTTTCTCCCACACTTCCATCTTCAGTTGAAATACTCAAATTACCAACAGCATTGTATCTGTTAGTTAAAAAAAGTTGTTCATTTGTTCTTGCTCCTATAAGGATTGTAGGAGTAATCTCTTTTCTTCTAAACTCTTTTGCTAAAAGCAACAATGGAGCAGTTCCTACACCTCCACCTATTAAAAGAGGATTTTTTCCTTCAGTGCTAAATCCGTTACCTAATGGAAAGATGATTGAAAGTTGCTCTCCTTTATTGACAGATGAAAGTTTTTTAGTTGCCTTTCCTACCTTCTGAACCACAATATAAAGAATGTTTTTCTCAAGATCCACATCGTGTATGCTTATAGGGCGTCTAAGAATACGGTCAGCAACATCTTTAACCTCAACATTAACAAACTGTCCTGGTTTTATTTCTTGCAGACTTATAGGACTTTTTAAGGCAAGTAAAAAACAATCTCTATTTAGAGATATATTGTTTTCTACAGTAAATTCTTCCAAATGTTTCATATATAATGTTTTTATTTTTATTCGTTGTGATAAGGTTCATTCTTTAAAATAGTAAAAGCACGATAGAGTTGTTCTATAAAAAGAACTCTAATCATCTGATGTGAAAAAGTCATACGAGATATAGAAATCTTGTTAGTGTATTTTTGTTTTATCTTCTCATCAAAACCGAAAGCTCCACCAACAATAAAGACCAAAGATTTAATGGATTGGTTCATTTTTTGTTGAATGAAAGAAGCAAACTCTTTGCTTGAAAACTCTTTCCCTTTTTCGTCTAATAGTATTATGTAATCCTCTTCTGAGATATGTTTTAGGATAAGTTCGCTTTCTTTTTCTTTTAGTTGAGAGGAAGACAGAGAGGATGCATTCTTTACATCTTGTATAACTTCTATCTTGAAATTGATGTAATGTTTTAACCTCTTGGTATATTCTTCTGTTGCTTCCGACACAAATCCTTTGACAGTTTTCCCTACAACTAATAGTTTTATATTCATCAGAATGAGTTTTTAATTTTTCTTAGCAAACTGTATAACTTAGAATACTCTTTTGTTATGACTAAGTATGGGGTTCTTGTCCCAGAAAAGAAACGGAAATAATGTTCAATATTCTTTAGCATAGAACCTTCCATATCAAAAGTCTTTAGATTTAAAGAATGAGCATATTGCATTGCTTTCCACGTAAGATAAGCCATAACTTTATTCTTTTCAAACCTAAAGTCAATACCAGAAATAAGATTATAGCAAATGTTATTATCCCATACAATAAACAGAACTCCATTGATATTATCCTTTTCATCTTTTGCTATCAGTAGTTTCCCTTGATTTTGTTGTATGGACTTATTTACAATATCCTTGAATGTTAGAAAAGAATACGGTATTTCTATATTTTGTTTGCTGTAAGTCTGTTTTAGCAGGCTGTATATTTGAGTCAGGTTAAAGTTGTCGTATTCTGTATGCAACAGTCTTTCGGCTCTTCGTATGTTTTTTCTCATTACTGGAACAAAACTTTCAAAGCAGTTATCAATATCACTAACATCTACACGATAGGTATAACGTACAGTGTTGGAAAACTCGTGCCAATGAAAGCCCATACAGAAAAAATCTTCGGGTCTTAGAGTATAAGAGAAAAAAGATGGTTTTAAGGAGTCTATAAACAGAGCAAACTCTTCTGTAATTCTGTTCTCCAAAGAATATCTTTCTGAGATACGATTACAGAAAGAATAATCAACATAACATCCGCAAACGGGAGTAAGTTCAGGTGGTATTATGGAAGTAAAGAATTTGTTCTTATGAATATAATATGGAAAAGCAGCAAGAATGTTATCATCTTCTTCTACAAGAAAAACATCCCAAGAGTTCTTGCACACCATATCCAACCACCAAGATTGCATAAATATTGGCAAGCCTTTTTGTTTTTCTAATAGTATATACTTTTCCCTATTCGTCATTTAGAAAAGATTTATAAAGATATTAAGATAAGTATTTGTGCAGAGAAGATTCTTAGAAACATCGTCAAAGGATAGACTGTTGCATAACTTACAGCAGGCATGTCTGTTTCAGTGCTTTCGTTTGCGAAGGCTAAGGCAGGAGGATCAGTATGAGAACCTGCTATCATTCCTACTATTGTATAATAAGGTAGTTTGAAAACTCCTCTTGCAATGCAAGCAACTATAAATATAGGTATAACTGTAATCAATAAACCATATACTACCCACCAATAACCACCAGAAAGAATAACTTCCACAAAGTTTTCCCCTGCTGTCAATCCTACTGCGGCAAGGAAAAGCGAAATACCTATATCTCTTATCATCATATTTGCACTTGTAGTTGTGTAAGTAACAACCTTGTATAAAGGACCAAAGCGAGAAATAAGTATTGCAACAATAAGAGAGCCTCCAGCCAAACCTAATTTAATTGGCTGAGGTATGCCTGGAAACTTAATAGGAATAAGTCCAACAATAATACCTAAGAATATTCCCATAAAAATAGGGATAAGATTAGGAACTTCCAAACGTTTAAGAGAATTTCCTAAAACGTTAGCAACTCTTTGAATATTATTTTCACTTCCAACGACAACAACTCGGTCGCCAAGTTGTAGTTGAAGATTGGCACTCGCAACAAGTTCAGTCCCTCCACGCTTTACCCTTACAAGAGTTACATTGTAAAGAGTTCCAAGATGTAATTCTCCAAGAGTCTTGCCTTGAATCTCCTTTTTTGTTACTACTATTCTTTTTGATTCCAATCTTCCATGATCAACATCCCAAGAGATTTCTTCTGTTTTTAGTCTTTCACCTAATAGTAATGTTACTTCCTCCTCATGTTCTTTTAGGGTAACCATACGAACAATGTCATTTATATAAAGAACGGAATCCTTATTTGCTCTTTCCAATGTTCCATCTGCTCTTTTTATACGGGAAACTACAAAAGGAGTTTTATATATGGTATGAAGAGTTTGCAGCGTTTTTCCTTCAACCCCCTTGTTTGTAACCTTTATAGACATAGAAGAAGGATTGTCAGTCGTATTGTTTTGAATAGACTGTTGTTCTTCTTTTTTTGTATCTATACGGAAAATAAGTTTTACCAGCATAGGCACGAAAATAATACCTATCACAGCCAATGGATAAGCGACAGCGTATGCTGAAGAAAGAAAACTTCCGTTCTGTCCGGCATCCTCTAATGTTTGTTGTGCAGCACCAAGAGCAGGAGTATTGGTTACGGCACCTGTCATTATGCCTGTCATTGTCGCTAAATCAGTATTAGTAGCATATCCTATAACAAGAGTAACCAAACAACCTAATACCACAATTAGCACAGCTAACATATTAAGCTTTAATCCTCCTTTCCTAAGAGAGGAAAAGAAACTTGGACCTACTTGTAAGCCTATGGCATATACAAATAATATAAGTCCAAAGTCTTTGATAAAACTCATCAGTTTTGCATCCCCAATTAAGCCAAAATGGGAAAGAATTATACCAACAAAGAGTATCCATGTTATTCCTAAAGAAATACCCTTTATCTTAAATTTTCCGAGATATAAACCTATTGCAATAGTTAAAGCAATAAGAATAATGCTTTGTGCAATGCTTTGAGTGAGAAATATATCTTTAAACCAACTTATCATTATTTACTGTTATTTATTATTTATTATTTATCTAAAATACTTATGTCTATACAATCCATACCTTCCCAACCCTGAACAACTTTGTTTGTTCCTAAACCATTTGTAATAAGTCTTGCTTCATTTACTCCTCCTTTTTTTATAAGAAAGTTTCTGATAACATCTGCCTGCTTTACGCTAAGTTCTTCCTCGGAGTCTTTTTTGAAACCTTTGTTGGCATGAACTTCCAAATTCAAAATATATGGTTTAGATTTAAAAACATTAGCTAACAAAAGAAGTTCCATTTCTCCTCGTTTGCTTAGTTCCAAAGGATTCTTAGGATTGAAAAATGAATTGACGGTTATTATATCACTATTCGCTGCAAGATCTTCTATAGAGTATAGTGTAATGTCTGTTGAATCTGTTATAGGAGAGTAGTAATTACTCTTTTGTAGATAAAGAGCATAGCTTACAGAAGGACGTATAAAAGCAAAATAACCTTTGTCATTTGGAGTAACAATATTTATCAAAGAAAAGTCTTTATTATTATATATATATAGCTTAGAATTACTAAAATCATTGTGTGCTGATTTCACTTTACCAGAAACAAAGTTCAGTTGAGTATTGCCTTCTAAGTAAATGTAATTTTCTTCTGTGGTATTTTCATCTTGAGTAAGAACAAGCATATTGTCTTCTACTTTAAGTACAAAATCATCATCAGAAGTGTTTATATCTTCTCCTAAAAGAATAGGCTCTGACCAAGAATTCCAATCTTTTGTATCTTCCCTATGAGAAACATATATATCTAAGGCTCCAAAATTCAGATCTCTATCAGAAGAGAACCAAAGAGTTTTTTTATCCGCAGAAAGCACTGGATGAGTTTCGTTGAAACGAGAATTAACAGGTGATACAACAGGAAGAGGTTTTTGCCATTTACCTTCTTTAAAAATAGAATAGTATATGTCTTTATTTTCTGAATCAGGATAAGAATCGTAACCATCATAATCGGCTTTTGAGAAAAGAATTATCTTTTTATCATCTGATACAAAAATATCTTTAGCCTCAATATCCAATCCAAAAGATTTTACATCAATAGCTTGCTCATTAACACCTCCAGAACCTTCAGTAAGTACTAAATCCAGTTCCATCTTTTTTGCTTGACGGAATGCAAGAAAATGAGAATCCCAACCAAGATTAAAACTAATTGCCTTGTTTTTAGGAAGAGTCTCATTAAGTTCATAAAACCTTTTGAACAAGAATGTACTTTGTCTTGCATTCAGGTTTGTCAAAAGACTCTTATTTTTCCTATAGTCTTCCGCTGTAAGTTTAGGCTTGCTTATAAGAGTTTGAATCGCTTTAGCTTTTTGTTCTGCTTCAACAATATAGTCTGCCGTTTTCAAATTAGGGAAAGCATCCGTTATTCTTTGAATAGAAGACAAAGAAAGGTCGGAAACATAACGTTTAGCAAAAGTCTTCAAATCTCCATCATTATGTTCTATGCTATCCAATACCAATATAGCAGGGATAGAATAGTGGATAGAAGAATATAGTTTCAATTTATCAAACACAAGTTGATAGTTTTTATCATTCTTTGAATTGTTTCTAAGGAAGAATATCATATCGCTGATAGTTCCTTCATTAACATATTTATCATATTGTGCAGACTCTCTTTTGTTTCTTGCCATTACTATATATTCTCCATTAGGGAATTCTTTTATATATCTATCGTAGGCTTCAACGGTGTTTTCCTGCAAGACTTGTTTAAAAGTTATTTTGTCTAACTGCTCTAAGGCTTGTTTGCGGTAAGTTTCGTTGTTGGTGGATTTAATGAACTCTCTAAGTTTTTCAGCATCGTTGCTTTTCAATATATCTTTCATAAGATGTTCATTTAACCAAGAACGAGCCTGATCAACTTGAATAGCATTCGGATAGTTTTTTATAAACTGTTCATATTCTTCAACACTTTCACTCTTCTCTGTCTTTTCAAAAGCAAGTCTATCTCTGATTCGTGTCGCTTCTTGTTGCAGTTGAGGATAATTATCAGTTATGGTTATATAACGGTTTAAAGCATCAATATCTTGTTTTTGATAGATAACACCAAGAGTTTCTTCTGCCAAACTATTAAGATTTATTGTCTTATCCTTTTCGTTCTGTTCTTTATATAGTTGTGCGTAGAATAAAGCAGAAACATAATCATTGTTAGGATTATGTATTTCTTTATAATAAAGGTACAAATCATAATAACGGTCTTTGTTGGCTGTGTCATTATGATAAGCATTCTTTATATAAGACAAAGCTGAAGAATAATCTCCTTTGCTTAACAATTTCTCTACATCAGAATCTTGAGAATAAGCACTAATAGTTCCGAGTAATGTTATATATAGTATGTAAAAAACTATTCTTTTCATTTTATATCTATATTAATCCAATTGTCATTAATGTTTAAGTCAATATATTTTCCTGCTTTCAATGTCATTTGCAATACTTTGTCAGCAGTATAATCTCTTTCATTTATATTTGTATTTCTATCTGATTTTAGTCTGACTTTCTTTAGATTTACATCTTTAGAATAAACTAAACAACGTCCATTATCAGTCCAAACATAAACATTTTTGCATTTCTTATTAGATAATGCTTTAATGATATGTATTCTATATCTATCCGTTGTACCACTGCCTATAAATGTTTTAAGGGAAGCATTATCACAAAAGTCATAAAACTCTCCTCTCTCTTTATCTTCCATGATAACAACAACATCTTCTGGTAATACAGACAAGTTATTTATATTTATCTCCACATCAGAAGGATTTCCTATATAAAGACCAACATCTATAGAAACAGGATAGTCTGGAAATACATTCACGGAATATTCATCATCTTCATCTTTAAGATATATCTCTGGCATATTTTCATTGTTACCAAACAGTTTATGACAATCATAATTATCAAAACCATAACTTGCATTACTATCCATTCCCAAAAGAGCATACTGATAAGTCTTGTTCTTGGAAACAGAAAGATTTAAGTAGTTATGATTAGATTGTGCTTGTTCTCCTGTTAATGGTATATATTGTTGAGAACGCTTGAACAGAATATTTGACGGATTGGATAAGGCTTCCACGAAGAAAGACTCCAAAGATGGTATGGTTATCTCCTCTTTTGGATCAACTATCAACGGATTATATACTCTGTTTTCCCTATCAAATAACATTATAGCATTGCCTTGAATTTTACCTTCCAACTCATCAAAAAGTTTCTTACTGCTTAAAGGAGCTGTATAAGGATTGCCTATCATGTTCCATCTGTCATCTGGTGTGGATTTCAGACTAACAGCTACACTACTTGCACATAATAAACCTTCGTACTTTACATTTAAAGGAGCATGAGTATAAACAGCATAGCCTTTACCTGGAACTAACGTAAATTTAGGGTCTGTTATATAATCACTCCAATAGTCATCTAATTTACTCTTTATTCCTGTATTGTACTGCATAAACCACGAATCGTTGTTATCATTTTTCATAGAGAACATAGCTGCTCGTGCTTGATTGACAGGAGAAGAGATATAGTTCCAACGTTCTGGCAACAGATATTGATAAACTGTAAAGAAAGATTTTTGAGTATAGAAAATGTCAGAAGCAACATAAAAAATCTTATTATTATTTATTACTACATTAGCACTATCTTCTAAAATAAGCATAGTACAAGAAACATCTTCATCTACTTCTGCCTGTACGTTCTTGGCTATAACAACAAAATCTTCCATAGTTGGAGCATTGCCATCTTTCCAATTATTATCATCTGACCAAAGACCAGAACTAATCATTGTCTTTACCTTTGGCAATCCGAAATAGGAGTTTTCTAACACAAAGTCTTCATTAGAATAGACCTTTATTTCTATTTCGTCTGCTCCCTTTGGACTTTTCAATGGAACACAATAAGAGTCAGACCTCAAAGTATCATTCATCGAGAACAGTTCTTTATCATTGCGATACCATTTATATAACACATAGACATTAGAACGTTTTTTTGTAGAGAAACTATATTGATAATCGGTGTTTGAAAATACAGGAATATGATAAGAGAACTCTTTGCTTGGCTTGTCATACGAAGGAATGAAATTCTTGTTGTAATCTTTATGTTTTGAACAAGAACCTTCCAAAGGAATATGTATTGTTCCTTGTTTTAGCTTTGCAGTGGAAATATCCAAAAAAGCTTTATGTTTCCCTTCTGCATTAGGAGAGTAATTAACAAAGATATATTTTCCCTCCTGTTTATCTTTCAAAGAAGACTTGGAAACAGAAAACTGATTTTTATCTGTTCCACTTATCTCAAAATTTATTCCATCTCTAATATTTTTACTTTCAATCTTTATTCTCTGAACTTCTGGATAGATAAATGGAATAGCTATATTGTCAAAAACAATCTTTTCCACCTTTTTATCTTCTCCCATTTCATTAACAAAGGCATTAACTTCTGCCTCAACTCCAAAATATTTGTCATAATTAGATTGAATGAGTATATTTCTAAACAATATTTGAGGAGAGTTGTTTTTATTGCCGTTAGTGGAAACAAGCCAAGATATTTGTACAAAGTCTTTATTTTCGCATTCTTCAGGAAGTTTTATGTTAGAAAAGTTTTGTTTATATCTCTTATATTGAGAATAAAAAACAATACTTCTTCCCTTTTCATCTGCTACATCCTTCCATTCATCATTTAGAGACAATCTGTATTGCAACCGTGAAGTCCATTGTGTTTTTACTTTATTGGCTGTAGTGTTTTGCCAAGATAGTCTAATATCATCTTGTTCTTTAGTAGAAATATTAACAATCAGTCTTCCTGTATTGGGAGAATCTTTGTCTGCTTCAAAATATATAGCGTTTTTATTAGAAGAATAGTTTCTTTGGTCAAAGTTTTTTATATCCAAAGGGTTATTCTTTAAGTCGTGAATAACTCTTTGAGAAAACACACTTGTAATACTCAAAAAAACAAAAACTAATATTAAAGATATTTTTCTTAGTAGCTCCATTCTGATTTTATTTTATAGTTCTTTATATTGTAAATAGTAGTCGTTTCGTTTTGCCATCCAGGATAATTTGGCAGATGTCTAAAATGATAATGGTTGATCATTTCCTGCATATCCTTTATGTTAGGTTCCGAAGTCAGACTCTGTTTCTTTTCCTTCAAAGCCTTGATAAAATACATCATTATATCATATCCCAAAGCAGCATATATTTTGTCCGGTTCTGTCCTAAAATGCTTACGATACTCCTTAACAAAATCAACAAAGTTAGGATTGGTGTAGTCATTCAAATAGGTCAGAGTAAAATGATAGTCCAATCTCTCAAGCATAGAGTAGTCAATGTTGCTAAAATCCAACCATTCAAAAGGAGCAAAAAGAGTTATGTCATAGTTGTTGAAGCCAAAGAGTTTCTTTGTCAAAGTATTGGCAAACACTTTATTTTCATTTGGGTCTATCTTTGTGATAAGGTTGATGACAATGTTTTTTACATTTGGCTTAAAGTAGTTCTTCAACTTGGCTGCGTTCTTTTTGTAGTTGATTATTGTCCATGAAGAAGTATAGGAGTTGATGTTGCTTTTGTACCAATTGATTAAAGAGTTGTCGTTCTTGCTGTCCTCGTAGAGTATTATCACATTAGCGTTACTATGTTTCTCTTGTATATATTTCATCGTAGTCTGAGCGATGGAAATATCGTCAGGCTGAATCTTGAAAACATATTCATTAAGCAGAATATCATTATTTGGACTCATAGGATTAACAAGAGGTATCTGATGTTCTTGAGAAAACTTTGATATCAAGTCAAAAGAATTCTTAAACACTAAGGGTACAATCAAGTCCATTTCCTTCATTTCCTCTTGTTCCAAGACTTCAGAGGTCTTTTTAATGTCATTTTCTCCTACATCAAAGACAAAAAAAGTTATCTTATAGCCTTGTCTTTCCAATTTATCCAAAGCAATCCTTGCTCCTTCGTAGAAAGATATATAGGAGAAACATCTGTAGTTGGCGTTTCTCTTTTCAGCTATATTATATTGATTGAAAGACAGCTCGTCTATGTTATCATAATACAAAGGCAACAACATAGCAACCTTTATCTCTTGTCTGCTTTGAGAATACACATTACCCACAGCCAAGCATATCAAAACCAATAACAATATCTTCAACTTTCTTTTCATTCGCTTAGGCTACTTTTTTTTAAGCACTGAACTGCTGATTAGAGATTATTCCCATTCTATTGTTGCAGGCGGTTTGCTGCTGATGTCATAGCAAACTCTATTCACACCTTTTACCCTATTGATTATTTCATTAGAAATCTTAGCAAGGAAATCGTATGGTAGGTGAGACCAATCAGCTGTCATTCCATCCACACTCTCTACAGCTCTAAGGGCGACAACTCTTTCATATGTTCTTTCGTCTCCCATAACTCCCACACTTTGAATAGGAAGAAGTATTGCTCCTGCCTGCCAAACCTTATCATAAAGACCGGCGTTTTTTAGTCCTTCTATAAAAATATTATCAACTTTCTGCAATATTCTAACTTTTTCTTCTGTAACATCGCCAAGTATTCTTATAGCCAAACCTGGTCCAGGGAAAGGATGTCTTCCCAATAGTTCTTGTTTTAGTCCAAGTTCTTTGCCGACTCTTCGTACTTCATCCTTAAACAATGAACGCAAAGGCTCAACTATCTTCAATTTCATATAATCAGGCAAACCTCCTACATTATGGTGAGACTTTATTGTTTGTGAAGGTCCTTTTACGCTGCTACTTTCAATAACATCAGGGTAGATAGTTCCTTGTGCTAACCATTTAACGTCAGTTATGGCGTTGGCTTGAGCATCAAATACGTCTATAAACTTAGCTCCTATTGCCTTACGTTTTTTCTCTGGCTCGGTAACATCTTTCAAAACTGCATAAAACTCCTGACTTGCATCAACACCTTTCACGTTTAAGCCCATATCTTTATAGGATTCAAGCACAGAATCAAACTCATTCTTTCTCAACAAGCCGTTATTCACAAAAATACAGTGCAAGTTCTTTCCTATTGCTTTGTTCAACAGCATAGCAGCAACAGAAGAATCCACTCCACCACTTAAACCTAATACGACCTTATCTTCGCCAAGCTTTTCTTTAAGTTCCTTTACAGTGCTTTCCACAAAGTTCTTAGGTGTCCAAGAGCAATCGCACTTACATATCTTCTCAACAAAGTTTCTCAACAGAGTAAGTCCGTCTTCTGAGTGATAGACTTCTGGGTGAAACTGTATTGCGTATGTGTCTTCACCTTCTATTCTATAGCCTGCATTATCAACATTCTCTGTTGAACATATAACCTTAAAACCTTCAGGAAGTTCCAATATAGTATCACCATGCGACATCCACACCTGAGAATTCATTCTTACGCCTTGCATAAGCACGCATGAATTATCCACACTCTTCAAGTTCGCTCTGCCATACTCTCTTATCTTGCTCTTTTCCACCTTTCCCTCAGCACAATGTACCATATACTGAGCACCGTAGCATATTCCCAACACAGGCAACTTGCCCTTGAAAAGAGATAAGTCTGTCTTTGGAGCGTCTTTGTCTGTAACTGAATACGGACTGCCTGAAAGAATGACTCCTTTTACCTCATCGGTTATTTCAGGTATTTTATTATAAGGATGTATTTCACAATAAACGTTTGCCTCTCTAACTTTGCGGGCAATCAGCTGAGTATATTGACTACCGTGATCTAAAATAAGTATGGTTTGCATTGTATCTCAAATTTTAATTACAATATTTGCTTCTAATTTAACTTGCAAAGTTATAAAAATAATTAGAAATGAGAAAGGAGAACGAAGAATTTTAAATTTATAAAGGCTGATTTCTCACTAAAAAGTAATATTTTTGCAAAAAAAAGATATGATACCTATAACAGAATTACAGAATTATCTTGTCAATAACAGCTTTTCACAGATATTTGTTCTGACTGATGAGAATACAGGCAAAGATTGTCTTCCGATATTATTAGAAAAAGTTGATGAAATATCGGATAGGCAAGCCACACTCTTAGAAATACCTTCATCAGAGGAGACTAAGACGATGGAAACGGCAATAAATCTATGCAGTTCTTTGTTGGATAGCAAGGCTGACAGAAATTCTGTTATCATTTCCTTAGGTGGTGGTGTGGTAACCGATATGGGAGCATTCGTAAGTTCCATTTATAAACGTGGAATCCAAAATATCAACGTTCCAACTTCGTTGCTTGCTATGATAGACGCCTCCATTGGATTCAAAACGGGCGTCAATCTCCACGATGTCAAAAACGCTGTAGGCACATTCAATACAAATACGCTTAGTTTCTTGGATACGGATTTTTTGCAGACACTTCCCGAAGAAGAAATGCTGAACGGAGCGGCGGAAATGCTGAAAACCTTTCTTGTTATGGACGAGGATTTTCTAAGAGAGTTTATCTCCAAACAAGATTTTCAAACCATAGAAGACGAATTCATTCTTCGCTGCATAGAACTGAAAGAAAACGTGGTCGCAAAAGACTTATATGACAGAAAAGAACGAAAGATTCTCAACTTCGGACACACTATTGGACACGCATTAGAAAGCTTATATCTTTCACAAGGCAAGACTATATCCCATGGAAAGGCTGTCGCAATTGGCATGTTCTGTGCTTTGCTCCTAAGTGAAAAGAAATACAACATCACTCACGAAGCTTTTTTACCAATATATCAGTTTTTAAACAATCATTTTCCTATTCCTGAACTTAACAAAGAACTTTTTGAAAACCTTATACCCTATCTTTACAATGACAAAAAGACCTTGAACTCTCAAATGAACTTTGTTCTACTTAAAGCTGTAGGCACTCCTCAGATAGATGTAAAAATAATGGAAGAAGAACTTCTATCTGTTTTCTAATTATTAACAAAGTTGATTAAAAAATCAAACTTTTTGTCGTTTTTTGTTTTAGAACAAAATATTTTTCTATCTTTGCAAATATAAATCGCTGTTATGGTTTTTCTTATAATACATAATGAGTACCAACATAGAGGAGGTGAAGAGTCCGTTGTTGATTTTCAAAAAAACTTGCTTGAACAACATGGACATAAGGTTATACTCTACACTCGCAACTATCACGAATTAGGAGACAGTTCTTGGGGTAGAATAAAGAGTATTTTCACTTCTATCTATAATTCTAAGAGTATAAAAGATATAAAACGCATTGTCAGACAAGAAAAGCCGAATGTTGCAATAATACACAATGTTTTCTCCATTATCTCTCCTGCTATTATACCTGCATTGAAGAAAATGAATGTCAAGGTTTGGCAGATTGTTCATAATTACAGGATGTTCTGCCCTATAGGTATATTTTTTCATAATGGAAAGATTTGTGAGCAGTGTCTAAAAGCAGGAAGAGAGTTTCATTGTGCAAAAAACAACTGTACAAATAATATAGTTCAAAGTTGGGCTTTTGCCTTTAAATTCTTTATAGTAAGAAAACTTAACTATTATAAAGGAGTTGATAGATTCTATACTCTGTCTTACTTCCAAAAGAACAAGTTCATAGAGAACGGTTTTAAGGAAGAAAAGATTTATTATTTGCCAAATACTTTCGTTCCACAAGATTCTATAATAGAAACAGAAGATAGTAAAAAACAATACATTGGCTTTGTAGGAAGACTCACAAAAGAAAAAGGCTTTTATGATTTTGTTGAATTAGCAAAACTTTTACCTGATTACAAATTTGTTGTAGCAGGAGAAGTAACTCAAGAAGTTAAGAGGCTGACTATTCCAAATAATTTGGCATTTGAAGGATTCTTAGATAAAAAAGGAATGGAGCGTTTTTATAATAAGTGTCGTGTGATAATGTTTTTAAGTACTTGGTATGAAGGATTTCCAATGGTTTTAGCAGAAAGCCTTTATTATAAAACACCTCTTGTAGTCAATAATCTATCAGTAATGGCTGAAGTCGTAGAAGATAATAAGACAGGGTTTGTTTTAAAACAAAAGAATTACGAAACGATAAAAGAAAACATAATAAAGATATTTAATAACAAGGTTTTATACTCTTCCATGAGAGAAAACTGCCAACAAGAGTTTTATTCCAAATACAGCGTGGATAATTACTACAATAATTTAATAAAATGTTGCTAATTGATACCATAATCAATAATAAGAAGCTCATATTCATATCATTTCTTCTATTTGTCTTGGAATATAGTGCATATTCTCAAACAACTGAGAATTGTCCTAATAAAATAAACATAAATGACACGCTTATAAAGGTTAGAACAGATACAATCATAAACCTTTGTGCAGAAAATAATGCTGACTTATACTCTTGGTCAAATGGGGACACTACAAAATGTGTGGCATTTCATCTTGTTGCAGATAGTACATATAGTATTATTCTTAATACTTACAACATCTTAGAACCAAACCTTGTTATTAATGGAGATTTTGAAAGTGGAAATACCGGCTTTCAAACCGATTACACTTACAACACAAGGCCTTTTGGTCAGACTAATGGTTTTAATTATGGGAATTATTGCATCACAAACAATATTAATTACATTAATCATTACTTTATGTCTTGCCCATCTTCAAATCATTATGCTATATTTGACGCAGATACGATTCCTAATAGAGATGTCTATAAAACAACAATAGAAAACTTAGAACCAAATACATATTACTTATTAACTTATCAAATAAGGGCGTTAAACTCTCCCCAAATAGAACATGAAAAACCTGTTATTGAGACATTTATCAATGACTCTTCTTTTGGAACGATTGTAGTGGAAGATAATAATTGTACTTGGCAAACAATCAACTATATATGGCATAGTGATGATACTACTTCTTGCAGGATAAGATTAATAGATACAAATATAACTGCAGGAGGTAATGATTTTGGGTTGGATAATATTTCTTTAAAGAAACTATGTGTTGCCGATGATACTGTAAATATCAGAATACAATATCCTATTGCAGAGAATGATACTATAAAAGTGAGTATCTGTGAAAACGAACTACCTTTTCTTTTTAGAAATACAGAATACACTTCTGCGGGAGATTATTCTATAGAAGAGGGTGATACTACTTTTGTATTGCAACTGAGTGTTAATCAAATATATTCCGATACTATCAATGCGGATATTTGTTTTGGAGAGATATATCTTGACGATAATTTCAACGAAAGCACAACGGGAACATACACAAAGAACTTTACAAGCATAAACAACTGTGATTCCATTATTGTTCTTAACCTTAACGTGCATGATATATATGTCTTAAATATTGAAGACACAATCTATAAAGGAGAAGTCTTTAACAGATATGGACTTATTCTTAGCGACAGCGGAGAATATACTGTTAAATACAGATTAAGTGCTGAGGATTTCTGTCCTACAACAATAAACCTTATCCTACATGTAATAGAGAGACCTGAAATAGAAGTTTATTTTCCAAACGCTTTTACTCCTTCTTTATCCACCAACAATGTTTTCAGATACTATGTTGATGAAAATGAGATTTATTTTCTTCGTTTTGAAATATTTGATAGATGGGGAACAAAGGTTTTTTATTCCGAAAAAATAGGAGAGTATTGGGATGGAACATATAAGGGCAAACCTTGTGATATGAGTACCTTTGCGTATAAGTTCCTTTACAGTCCTAAGTACGACAAAAACACAGTGAAAGAGTTAAGCGGAGAGTTTTTACTGTTAAGATAGTGATTTTCTGCTTATTATTGCCTTACAAAAATCTAATATAAGATAGCGTAAAAAAACATCAAGAGTTAAGAAAAAAAGACTAAGTCTTTTGCATATAAACATCAACTCTTTTGCATGCAAACATCAAGTCTTTTTTTACGAAAATCAACTCTTTTTAAAACACTATCAATCTGATAGTTGTCAAAGCCTTTTACTTCAGCATTGAAATTGCTTTTTTAAGGCAGATAATGAAACTGTCTATCTCCTCTATGGTGTTGTACATCGCAAAAGATATTCTATCTGTTCCCTCAATACCATAACGTCTCATAACAGGTTCAGCACAATGATGTCCCGTACGGATAGCGACGCCTTGCATATCAAGCATGGTTCCTAAATCCAAATGATGAATACCCTCTACAAGAAAAGAAATACATGAAGACTTGTTTTCTGAGTTGCCAAAGATACGGACACCCTCTATTGCCTGTAATCTTTCGGTCGCATAGTCCATAAGTCTGTCTTCGTATTCAATAATACCTTTCATTCCTATTTGCTTGATATATTCCAAAGCCACACCTAAGCCGATAGTATCTGCAACCGAAGGGGTGCCGGCTTCAAAACGGAAAGGCACGTCATTGAAAACCGTTTGTTCCATTGACACTTCCTTTATCATCTCTCCTCCTCCCTGATAAGGATACATCTTTTCAAGGTGTTCTTTCTTGCCATACAAGACACCAATACCCATTGGGGCATACACTTTATGACCTGAAAAACAATAGAAATCACAATCCATATCCTGAACATCAATATCCAAGTGTGCTATACTTTGAGCCCCATCAACAATCACCATTGTTTTGTTCTTATGGCAAAGACTTATGATTTCCTTTATTGGATTGACGGTTCCTAAGGTATTAGATATATGAGCCAAGGAAACAAGTTTGGTTTTTGGACTTAAAATCTGACGGAACACATCAAGGTTTAGTTCTCCCTTATCAGTAATAGGTATATATTTAAGTGTAAAATGATATTTATCTCTTGCAATATGCCAAGGAACAATATTGGAATGATGTTCCATTTCAGTAATAATGACCTCATCATCTTCACTAAGGAAAGATTTTGAAAGACTTTCGGCAAGCAGGTTAATACTTTCTGTTGTACCACGAGTAAAGATAATGTCCTCTGAATGTGGAGCGTTGATAAATTGCTGAACTCTTTGCCGTGCAAGTTCAAATTCGTCTGTCGCTTTCCCACTTAACCAATGCACACCTCTATGAACATTGGCATTAAGATGAGTATAATAGTTGCTAAGTGCATCAATAACACATCGGGGTTTTTGAGTGGAAGCGGCATTGTCAAAATAGATAAGGTTTTGTTTGCCTCTTACTTTCTCATCTAATAAAGGGAAATCCTTACGAATATCATCTACATCAAACATTTAAATATATCCTCCATTTAATATACATAACAACAAAAAAGACTAACAATAGTAGCAAGAAGACATAAAAAACAATGCTTCCCTTCTTGGAAAGGTAGATATAGTCTTTGTCTTTCTTGGTTTTCTTCTTTATCCCCTTGGAAAGATAGAAGACTATGAAGACTATCAACGCCACCAAAAGAATACTTATTGCTATTGTCTGAATATCGAACATCGTCTGCTTGTTTTTTTTAAGTAAGTTTAATACTTTGCTTTCTTTACTATACCAATACTATGTCAGGAATCTCAGAAACATATTTTACATAATGAAACTGCAATCCTGTAAGATAGACTGTGTTTATATCTTCCACATCCCTGCGGTTTTTTTCCGAAAGAATAATGTCTGTTATCTTGGCTCGTTTGGCTGCAAGTATTTTTTCTTTTATTCCTCCTACAGGCAGAACCTGACCTCTTAGGGTTATCTCGCCTGTCATAGCAAAGTTGTGTCTTACTTTCTTTGAGGTGAAAGCTGAAAGCATAGCAGTAAACATTGTAACTCCTGCTGAAGGACCATCTTTTGGTGTAGCACCCTCAGGACAATGGACATTCAAATCCTTGTCATCAAAGATTATCTCATCAATACCCCACAACTTAGCATTGCTTTTCAAGTATTCAAAAGCTAAGGTTGCACTCTCTTTCATTACATTGCCAAGATTACCTGTAAGATTGATGTTTCCTTTTCCTCTTGATGTGGAAGCCTCAACAAAAAGTATCTCTCCACCTACTTCTGTCCAAGCCAAACCTGTAACAACGCCTACATGGTCTTGCTCCATTCTCAGTTCATGATAAGCAGTAGGAAGCCCAAGAATTTTTTGCAGGTCTTTCTGAACAATAGTTTTCTTGTAGTCTTTCTGTTCGGCTATCTCTACAACTCTATGCCTTGCTATTTTGGCAATAACTTTGTCTAAACGTCTTACGCCTGACTCCCTTGTATAGTTGTTGATAAGGTATGACACCAACTTATCGGGGATAGATATCTGTTTTGTTGATATGCCGTTTGCTTTTAGGTTGTTAGGAATAAGATGACGCTTTGCTATCTCTATCTTCTCTTCTTCTATATAGCCAGAAATGTCTATTATCTCCATTCTATCCACAAGAGCAGGATGAACATTAGCCAATGAATTAGCCGTTGCCACAAACATAATCTTGGAAAGGTCATAATCTACATCAAGATAATTGTCGTGAAAGGCTGTATTCTGCTCTGGGTCTAAGACTTCCAACATAGCCGCTGCAGGATCTCCATTGACAGACATTCCCATTATTTTGTCTATCTCATCAAGCACAAAGACAGGATTGGAATGCTTTACCTTAGAAAGAGATTTGAGTATTCTTCCTGGCATAGCTCCAATATAGGTTCTTCTATGTCCTCGTATTTCACTTTCATCATTGACACCACCAAGAGCAATTCTTATATATTCTCTGTTCATTGCTCGTGCTATGCTTCGTCCAAGTGAGGTCTTACCTACTCCCGGAGGACCTACAAGACAAAGTATAGGAGAAGATATTTCTTTATTAAGTTTAAGAACTGAAAGGTATTCTATTATTCTTTCCTTTACTTTCTCCAATCCGTAATGGTCTTCATCTAAGGCTTTCCTTGCTCCTTCTATGTCGTAGTTGTCTTCTCCTATATCGTTCCAAGGCAAGTCCAACATAAAAGTAAGGTAGTTTAACTCTGTAGAATAGTCCGGAGAAGAAGGATGAATATTGGAGAGTTTTTTTATCTCTTTGTCAAAAATCTCTTGAACATCTTTTGACCAGACCTTTGCTTTGGCTTTCTCTTTGAGTTCGTTGATAGTCTGTTCAGCAGGGCTACCTCCAAGTTCTTCCTGAATGGTCTTGAGTTGTTGGTTAAGATAGTATTCACGTTGTTGCTTATCCATTTCAGATGAGGCTTTCTTCTGTATCTGAAGCTTTAGCTCGCCCTCCTTTATCTCCTTGCCAAGATAAGCCATAGTCTTCTCCATTCTCAGACCATAGTTGTCTATCTCCAACAAATCTTGCTTGTCTTTCACTGCAATGTTCAGCTGAGATGCGACAAAATTCAAAAGATAGTAAGGGTCTTTGATGTTCTTTGGACCCATAAGAGCATTAGGAGGAAGATTAGGAGTAAGTTTCAAAAGATTGAGATACATATCTTTTAAAGTGGCAGACATTATTTCTGCATCAGAAGAAACGTTTCTGCAGTTGTCTTTGTAGGCTTCGCATTTTCCTTTCCAATATGGTTCAGTCTGTGTGTAGCCTTTGAAAAGCAGTCTTTCTAAACCTTGCAAGACAACCATAATACTATCGTCAGGCATAGTAAACATTTCAACCACACGGGCAAAAGTTCCGACAGAGAACATATTCTCCTGCTGGGGTTCTTCACTGTCGTCTTTTTGGGAAATAACAGCTATGATTTCTTTGGTCTTATATGCCTGTTTGATAAGTTGAATACTCTTTGGTCTTCCTGCAGCTATGGGAATAAGAACGCTTGGAAAGAACACATTACCCCTAAGCGGAAGAATTGGCACCTCTTCTGGAATTATGATTTCTTTGCCATCATCTTCTAATTTATTTTCTGTAATGATTGGGACTATATCTACTACATCATCTGCACACATTTCCTTAAGCAGATTGTCTAATTTCTGATTTAATTCTAACATAGTTTATTATCATAACAAGGGCATTAAAGTCAATGACAAATAACTTTAACGCCCCTTTTGTTAAAAGAGTAGTTTTATCTTATTCTTTTACCTTTTGTAGAAAGTTTATAGATATGTCTTAGAATATTTTTATCAACATCTGACATATCTATTCCTCTTCTCTTTTGAACTATTTCAGCAACTTCAATAGCTTTCTCTATATCATATACCTTAACGCCTGTGTTTCCTCCCCAAGAGAAAGAATTGATATAATTTCTTTGATAACCTGAGCCAAAAGTATTGCAATTAACACCTACAACTGTTCCGGTATTAAACATTGTATTGATTCCGCATTTAGAATAATCAGCCATGATAGTACCACAGAAAATAGTTCCTGTTGGGGTAAAAGTATTCTTATCTATAGACCAAAGACGGACCTCTTCGTAAGTGTTCTTAAGGTTAGAAGCATTGGAATCTGCTCCAATGTTACACCATTCGCCGATAACACTATTTCCAAAGAAACCGTCATGAGCTTTATTTGAATAACCAAACATAACGACATTTTCCAACTCTCCTCCAACTTTGCAATAAGGTCCTATGGTTGTTGCCCCGTAAATCTTGGCAGAAAGTTTTAGTTTCGAATGTTCACACATTGCAAATGGTCCTCTGATAACAGAGTTCTCCATAATCTCACAATCTTTTCCAATATATACAGGTCCTTCGGCTGCGTTGATGGTTGCACATTCTACCTTTGCACCCTCTTCCACAAAGATATTATCGCCTATCACTCTGTTGGTATCGCTAAGTTTTTGAGATTTTCTTTCCTTAGTCAATTCATCAAAGTCGTGTCTCAACTCTTTATCATTCAAAAGGAATATATCTGCAAGATTATTAACCTTAATTAACTCGCCTTTATATTCTATCTTTTCACTGTTCTCCTCTTCGTCAGAAAGAAAACCCTCCTTTGTCTTATACATAGCGACAACAACCTCTCCACTAATCAAAGTTTGTCCTGGCTTCATATTCATAATCATTTCTGTCATATCCTTGCGAGGACAGACAGAAGAGTTAATCAATAGCATAGCCTCTGACATCATCATAGGATACTTTTCTGAAAGGTAGTCATCTGTTAATGTAGAAGTCTTAACATTTAATGCTCTCTCCCATTTTTCTCTTATTGTTGTTATTCCAAGCCTTACCTCACAAACAGGACGTGTGTATGTCAATGGTTTCAAGGCCTCTCTTGTTGCATCATCAAACAATATGTAATTCATAGCCGTTATTTATTTTTGTAGATAACAATACTTTTAAACTATTTTGCGTAAAAAACAAAACTCCATTCCGTTATACTCACTTTTCAAGATTTTTGTTACAAAAAAACAAATCTTTTTTTCAATAACCTAACAATTTCTTTGCCAAGCTGAGAGATTCTTGCGTTATTTCTCCATCAGAAAGCATTAAGGCTATCTCGTTCAATCGCTCCTTAGGATTCAGAAGAATGATGTTGGAAACTGTCTGCTCCTTATCGGAAAGTTTATAGACCTTAAACTGATTGGATGCCTTTACTGCTACTTGAACAAGATGTGTTATTGTGATTACCTGATGATTATCTCCGATTCGTTGCATTATCTCGCCTGCCTTGGCTGCAATATCCCCACTTATACCTGTGTCTATCTCATCAAAAATCATAGTAGGCAAATCAAAACACTCTGCAACTACAGCTTTTATCGCAAGCATAAGCCTTGACAACTCACCTCCTGAGATAACCTTGCCTATTTCCGAAAGAACATTATCTTTAGTCTTGTTGGCAGAGAAAAGAAAACTTACGCTGTCTTTACCATTGGAAGCAAAATCATCTAAAGAGTTTAACTCTATCTTCAAGACAGCATCTTGCATAGCCATAGAATTAAGCAAAGGCTTTATGTTTTGTTCCAACTTTTGTGCTGAAATCTTCCTCATCGCTGAGAGTTGTGTGGAGAGTTGCTGCAAGGTCTTGATATACTTCTTTCGTTCTTCGTTCTTGTTGGTTAAAAGACTTGAAATATTATCAATGAAGACTAAGTTTTCCGACAGAGAGTCTTTGATAGCCGACAATTCTTTTACCGTTGTAACATTATGCTTTCGCTCCAAAGAATAAATCAAATCAAGCCTTTCATTGCAATAGTCTAATCTCTCGTTATCAAAGTTTAGGTTCTCGTTATAGGAGTCAAGTTCGGAAAAAATATCTTTTACCTCTATCAATGAAGAATCTACTCTTTGATACAAGTCTTCTAAAACTTTGGAGTGAGAAGAAATTTTTGAAAGCAAAGACTTTACATTACTCAGATTAGAGATAATGTTGCTCTCTCCCTCATTCTCAAACAAAGAAATAACGTTGAACAGATTTTCTTTTATCTGCTCAGCATTAGAGAGCAAAGACAGTTCTTCTTCCAATTCTTCTTGTTCATTCTCTTGCAGATGAGCTTGTTCTAACTCATTAAACAAAAACTCATTGTAGGCCTGTTCTTTTAAACTCTCACTTTGTTTGTGTTTCAAGTCCTCTATCTCTTCAAGTAAGTGCCTATAGTCAGAAAATGTTCTTCTATAAGTAGTAAGCAGTTGCTTATCCTCTATCATAGAATCCAAGAGAGAGAGTTGAAAACTCTTTTCTTTTAGTTTTGTTGTAGAAGATTGGGAATGGATGTCAATCAGTTTATCTGCAAACTCCTTGAGGACTGACAATTGAACAGGAGTATCATTAATGAAAGCACGCGATTTGCCAGACGGAAGTATTTCTCTGCGAAAGTATGACTGAGTGTCAAAATCTATATCGTTTTCTTCAAAAACAGGTTTTAACTCTTGCTTTGTTTCAAATAATGCTTCTACAATACATTTTCTTTCTTTGTCCATTAAAACATTAGTATCTGCTCTTTGACCAAGAACCAATGATAAAGCACCAAGAAGAATGCTTTTTCCCGCTCCTGTCTCTCCTGTTATGGAAGAAAAACCTGAGGAAAAAGAAATATCACATTCTTTTATTAAAGCATAGTTCTCTATTTTTAAAGAAAGTAACATAGTAGAGTAATCTTGTCTTTATTTCACTTCAACTTTCAACACTTGTTTTCCCTCCAAATAGGCTTTGAAAACATCACCAATCTGCATTTGTCCTACGCCTTTTGGAGTGCCGGTAAAGATATAGTCTCCGGTCTTCAAGGTGATAAACTGCGAAATATAAGATATTATTCTATCTACGGAATTTATCATTAAGGATGTGTTGGCCTCTTGCACAACATTACCGTTCTTTTGCAAAGTAAAGTTGATGTCTTGTATATCTTTTCCAAATTCCTTCAGAGAAAAGAAAGTGCTTATAGGAGCAGAATAGTCAAAACCTTTGGCAAGAGTCCATGGCAAACCCTTTTCCTTGGCTTTTTGTTGAACATCTCTCAAGGTAATATCCAAACCCAAAGCTATTTCGTCATAGTAGTCCTTGGCATATCTCTCAGGAATACATTTTCCAACTTTGTTTATCTTTACAACCAACTCACATTCGTAAGAAACGTTGTTGGAAAAATCAGGCAAATAAAAATCCTCGTTATCTTTCAAAATAGCAGTATCTGGTTTTAGAAAGAAAACTATTGAATCAGGGGTTTCGTTTCCTAACTCCTTTATATGCTCAACGTAGTTTCTGCCAACACAAATTATTTTCATAGAATAAAAGTTTAGATTGTTCTTCTTGACATTTGGTATATTCTTGTTATAACCTCCTTGGTAGTCAAAGGAAAATCAGCTTTCATCATCCAATCGTAGTAAGATGGCTCTTTCATAAACACTTCTGCAACGGGTTTGTCTTTATATTTTCCAAAATTGAAACATTCAACACAAGCATCATTTAAATAAATATGACCAACCAAATCTACCCAATTGTTAGTTTTTGAGAAAAGAGCAAGTTGACGCATATCATTTACTACAGGCTTTGTTGTTTTTCCTCCTTTCTCTGTATATTCTGTATCTTTATACATATCTAACTGTGCTTTCATTACTTCCAATGTAGCACGAGTATCGCCCAAAGCAGAATGTGCATCTTCCAAATTCTTATGACAATAGAACTTGTATGCAGCAACAAGAGTACGAGACTCCATTTTGTGGAATATGTTTTGAACATCTACCAAGTTCCTTCCTAATAGAGAGAATTCAACACCTGCTCTAAGAAATTCTTCTACTAATAGGGGAACATCAAACTTGTTGGAGTTATATCCTGCAAGGTCGGCATCGCCAATAAAATCTTTTATTTCGTTTGCGACTTGGAAAAACTGAGGTTTGTCAGCAAGATCTGCATCTGTTATTCCCGTCAGTTCAGTAATGTATTTTGGTAAAGCAATGCCTGGATTTATTCTCATGGTTTTTTCCTCTTCAGAACCATCAGGCATAACCTTTATCATACATATTTCTATTATCTTATCTTTCCCAACATTTACACCTGTTGTCTCTAAATCAAAAAAAACTATAGGCTTTGTTAAGTTCAGTTCCATGATTTTATCTTTTATTTTTTTCTTTTTATTGGTTTTTATCTGTCGGCTTTCTTGTTTGTAGATTTAGCCTCTTTTGTGGATTGTCCTTGTATATCTACTACCTCCATTGTGAATATTAAAGGAGAATAAGGAGATATTATTCCCATATCTCTATCGCCGTAAGCCAAAGAAGAAGGAATAATAACCATTGCCTTTGAACCTTTACTCATCTGATGTGCTGCAATTTCAAAACCTCTTATCATTTGACCAGCGCCCAATTGAAATTCTATAGGTTCATACTTTCTTGCAGAGTTATACAGCCCATTTTCTTTTGCGACATCTTCTAATGAGGAATCAAAAACTTTTCCGTCTAATAATTGTCCTGTGTAATTAACTTTTACCTTGTCTCCATTCTTTGCTTTTTCACCTTCACCCTTTACTAATTCCTTATAGTATATACCTTCTATATTGTTATTTTCCCAATGGTTCTCTTTTAGATAGGTTGCTATTTTTTCTTGTTCTATCTTTTTAAGAGAATCTGCCTGCTTTTGTTTTTCTTTTATAAAATCATCGTATGAACAAACAGAATCTACTCTTATTCTATAATAAATCCATCCTTCAAAACCTTCAGGAAAACGCTGTATCTTTGCCATTGAATCCTTTGGAAAAGCAAACGTATATTCTTCTCCACTACGCATAAACAACAAACCATCCATCAAATCCCCTTTAAACATATTATTTTGTTTGGAAACCAAAAATACAGGTTCTTTAGATGGTTTTCTATTAAGAGTATTCATAACTATACTATCATTGAAAGCAATAGAGAAAGCACCGAATACTAAGTAGTTTTCTTTCACCTGCTGTCCCATAGGATTAGACTTTTCTACCTTGTAGATAACATTGGAAGAACTTTTTGTAAATCCTTGAGGAATGTTTTGTGCCATTGTTGATAAACAAACAAAAGATAAGGCACACAATAATAATGTTTTTTTCATCGTATTAATTTCTAATTTTTATTTCATTGTTCTTTTACTTGGATTAAATAGACATCAAAAATCAGAGGGGTATTTGGTTCAATATTTCCATAGGCTACATCACCATAGGCAAGTTTTGAAGGAATAACAAGTTTGGCGTGTCCTCCTTCTCTCATAAGTGCAATGCCTTGAACAAAACCTGATATTAAAGCATCATCACCCAATAGAAATTCAAAAGGCGCATATCGTATATTTTCTCTATGTATGCCTCCCTTTTTAGCATCTTGTTCTATGTTTGAATCTATCATTTTACCAGTTGTATCGCAAACAGTATATCTGACAGATACAACCTTACCATATTCAGCTTTTCTTCCCGTACCTTCATTTAAATTAATGTAGAACAAACCCGTTTGTTTCTTTTCTGCTTTGTCATATTTAGCAAGGACATAGTTTGTAAGCAGTTCGTCTTCTTTTTCATCTCTGATAAGCTTTTCTTGCTCGTATTCTGACATATCAGATTGAGAAATTATCTGGCTTACACTAAGATATATCCAAATCTTGTCAGTAGGTTTAAATTCTACACCTTTTAAAAACCTACTCACACTATCAGCAGGACAAATCATAAGAGCAGAATCTCCTATATGTAGATTCATAAGAAATTCATCTATAGAGCCGACTTTAGGGTTTTTACTTATAACAAATAGTCTATCTGGGTTACCATAATTAGATGATATTAGTTTTTTATTGTTAAGCATTATCTTCATTTGTCCAAAAATAACATCTCCTGCTTTGGCTTTTGGAGAAGTATTATTGTTTGTGCAGTGCTTAAAAGAAAAACCAAGCTCTGTATTTACAAAACCATCCTTGCCAGAACAAGCACAAAATACAACAACAATGCAAATAACAATAATATATTTTAACCAAGATTTCATAAGTCTTCAATTTAATAAAGTAAATAACGCAAGTATTCCTATTTTATTGTAACTTATAATTTAAGTTTTAATTAATCTCAATTGACGTAAAAAAGACGTTATTTTAGAATAACGCCCTTTTACCTATCCTATTTATTTAAAATTATTACACTTTAACATGTAAGAATGGTGTTCCCCAACGTTCAACTGCTGCTTTTTCCAAGTCTTCTCTAAAGTCTGGGTGTGCAACAGATATAAGTAGTTTAGCTCTTTGCTGAAGGCTCTTTCCATATAAATCAACTACGCCATACTCTGTTGCAAAATGATGTATATGATAACGAGTTGTCTCAACACCTGCCCCTTGTTGAAGATAAGGAACAATTTTTGAAGTATGCTTATTTGTTACTGAAGGCATTGCCATTATTGCCTTACCATCTTCTGCTCGTGATGCTCCATACATAAAGTCTATCTGACCTCCAACACCTGAAAACATTTTACTCCCTATACTTGAAGCACAAACTTGTCCTGTTATATCTATTTCTATACAAGAATTAATAGCAGTCATCTTTGGTTGGCGTGCAACAACGAACGGATCATTAGTATAAGAACATTCCATCATTGCAACATCTTTATTATTATTTACGAAGTCGTAAAGTTTATTGCTTCCCATAAGGAAAGTAGAAACCATTTTTCCTTTATCCAATGCCTTATTACTTCCATTGATAACTCCTTTTTCAACCAATGGCAATACGCCATCTGAAAACATTTCTGTATGAACTCCCAAGTTCTTATGATTACCAAGCTGAGCAAGTATAGCATTTGGAATTGTGCCTATACCCATTTGCAAACAAGCACCATCTTCAATCAACTCTGCACAATTCTTTCCTATTTTCATTGAAACATCATCCAACGGAGCCATATGAGCAGGTAATAAAGGATAATCTGCTTCAACAAACATATCTATCCTTTCCATTGGAACGATAGCATCGCCAAAACAGCGTGGCATTTGAGGATTTATCTCTGCAATAACGCATCTTGCTACGTCCATTGCTCCTAATATAGCAGCAACAGAAGTTCCTAATGATACGTTACCATCTTCATCTGGCTCTGAAACCATGATTAAGACAACATCACACGGCACATATCTTTTTCTATATAAGTTTGGTATCTCTCCAAGAAAAACAGGAATATAGTCTGCTCTACCCTCTTGCACTGCCTTTCTTACATTTTTACCTACAAACATCGCATCGTGTCTAAATATTCCTTCAAATTCAGGGTCAGCATATGGTGCTGGTCCTTCTGTGTGAAGATGGTGAATATATACATCTTCGAATTCTCTATTTCGTCCTCTATCACACATTGCATTTATAACAGTTTGAGGTGCGGCAGCAACACAACCAATATGCACATGATCTCCTGACTTGATAACTTGAACGGCTTCTTGTGCCGAAACAACTTTATATGGTTTATTCATGGTTTATATTTTGTTTTATTTAAATAAACTAACACTGCAAATTTACATATTATTTTTCAATTAACGATAATTAAACTTGAATTTTTATATTATTATGCCGAAAAACAATATCACTACTTATTATTTTTTGTAATACAATAACAACTATCAAACTAAATTCACTAATTTTGCACCACAAAAAATAGAAAATAATGGATAATATACTCAAACAACATAGCATAAACATCAACGGAAGGTTAGTTTCTTTTGAACAACCTTTGGTGATGGGAATCCTTAATATTACAAAAGACTCGTTTTTTGATGGAGGTAAGTATAATGATTATGATTCCGCAATAAAAAGAGCAGAAGAGATTATAAATGATGGTGCAGACATATTAGACATTGGTGCATGTTCCACTCGCCCTGGTGCAATGCTTGTAGATAAAAAACAAGAAATTGAAAGGCTTGTACCTGTTGTTAAAGAAGTAAGAAAACGTTACCCTAATATCATAATATCTATTGACACTGTGTGGGGAGAAGTTATTGAGAGATGTTATGATGTTGGTGCTAACATATTAAACGATGTTTCCGGAGGAGAATGGGATAAAGATTTGTTTGCAAGCTTTAGAAAGTTACAAATTCCTTACGTACTTATGCACACAAATGCTAAACCAGACAGAATGCAAAAGAAAATCTGCTACAACGATGTATTTATGGATATTTGCAAATACTTTTCAGAAAAACTAAATCTGCTCTATGAATTGGGAATAAAAGATATTATCTTAGATTTAGGCTTTGGTTTTGGCAAGACAATAGAGCAAAACTATGAACTATTACAAAGACAAAAGGAATTTAAAACAATCTTCAATTTACCTATCCTTACTGGTGTGTCAAGAAAGAGTATGATATATAAATATTTGAATTCAACGCCTCAAGACATTGTTACAGAAACAGCTTTCATTCATGCCTTAGCCTTAGAAAGAGGTGCAGATATATTGAGAGTTCATGATGTTAAACAGACTAAAAATTGCGTAAAACTTTATTCTCTCTTCAACAAAAAAAATAGGAAATTAAAGTAATTATTGCAGGATTTTATCGTTTATAAACTATCAAAAAATCATTTAAGATATGAAAAAAATAGTTTTATTAAGCATTTTAATGCTTGGTTTCGTCAGTTTGATGGGACAAACAGAAATAAAGAGTAAGTTAGATAAAGTAACCGTTTATCCAGACAGAGCTTTAGTAGAAAAAAGTATCAAGGTTAATCTTCAAAAAGGAGAGAACAAATTTGTAATTACAGACAATGCCAAGACTGTTACTGCACAAAATATCCATTTTTCCTCATCCGAAGAGTGGTTTATCACATCTATAAATAATGAAATACAAACTATTCCTGAAAAAGAAGTAGCAAAAAGACTTCTTTCTCAGAATGCTTATCAGCAATACCTGACCTTAAAGGCAAAACTTGACAACATCAATGATCAGATAATGGATAATGATGCTCTGATAAAAACACTTTCTGCTCAAAGAACTGCTCTTGGAAATATGAAAGCAACAAAAAACACATCTGAAATAGATACTGTCGCTATAATAAAAACTCAGTTTAACTTTCAGAGAGATGAAATGAAAAACATAAACAAACTTCTTTCAGAAGCAAATGAGAAACAAAAAGAGTTATCTTATCAAAAAAATAAGATAAGCAAAGAGATAGAAAGCCTTGTCAAGAAACATATTGGAAGCAAAAACCTTTTAACAACAGACAACTCCATTATGATAAGTATTTATTCCAACCTTTCAAAGCAAAACGAAGTATTAAAGTATTCTTATATTGTATATGGAGTTCATAGTGGCTATTCATACGATGTAATGTTAGATGAAAATCTAAACAAAGCAATATTCAGCCTTAAAAATACAGTCAGCCAATCTACAGGAGAGAATTGGAAAGACTGCGAAATTGTGTTTTCTACCTCAAATGGAGAATATGCAGGCTATGATGCAGAACTACCAACATACTATTTGGACTACCAGCAGAATTACACAAGAACTCTTAAAGAAGTAAAAGCTATGCGTAATAATGTTGTTGCAAAAGGATATGTAGAAGAGGAAGAAACCGCATTCGCTGTAACAGATGGCTTTTTCTCTCCATCAGAACAACAAAATCTGACTCTAAGTAAAGAATACACTCTTTCCACCCCACTATGCATTGCAACTAATGAGCAAGCTTTGACTATTCCTCTTTACAATCTGCAAACTAAAGCTTATTTTTCTCGCTTTGCTACTCCAAAGAATGAAGAAAAAGTATTCTATACTGCTCTTCTACCTGATTGGGAAGATTTAGGACTATTGGAAACTGCATGTGATGTTTATTTGAACAACAAATTTATATCAAAATCTTTTATCAATACATCTGTAACGGGAGACACTATGCGTTTTGCTGTAGGTGATGATAAAAACATTAAAGTTACAAGAAAATTAAGGAAGACTTCTCCTACCGAAAAAGGCTTTTTGTCAAAAGATATTGTGGAGACTGCAAACATTACTCTCACTATAAAGAACACTAAGAACGAAGAAGTGGAAATAAGCATAAAAGACCAAATACCTATTTCTGCTAATAGTGAGATAAAGATAAGTGATGTTGATTTGGCTGGCGGAGAACTTAATGCAAACACAGGAGTTGTTCGTTGGAATGTTCTCCTTGCACCAAAGGAGGAAAAGAAGATAACATTTACCTACACGGTAAAATATCCAAAAGGTAATAGAGTAATTTTAAACTAATGATATAACTTTGAAAAATGAAAAAAATATTTGCCATAACTATAGCGTGTGTAATAAGTATTCACTGCCTATATTCTCAATCTTCTTATTGGGAAATAGGATTAATGGGAGGACTTTCCAATTATGTAGGTGATATTAACAATATGTTTAAAAACGGAAAAGACGATTCAAAGGAATGGAATCAGTTTGAGAGCAGTTTCAATATGTATAATGCACATATAGTAGGCGGTTTGGTTGCAAGATACAACTTCAATCCTCGCTGGGCATTGAAAACATCGTTACTTTTTTCTAAACTTTCAGGGGATGACAAACACTTCAAGAACACAAGAAATCTAAACTTTCATACCGCTATACAAGAATTGGCCGTAAGTGCCGAATTTAATTTTCTGGATTATCGTACAGGAACAAGACAGCACAGATTTACTCCTTACATATTCGGAGGATTGGCTCTTTTTCATTTCAATCCAAAAGCAGATATAATAGATCCTTTTGAACAAGAAAGTGTAACAGTTTCTTTACACGATCTAAACACAGAAGGACAAGGACTTGTTCAAGGTAGAGACAACTATAATCTTGTTGCATTAGCCATACCTTTTGGACTTGGACTAAAGTTTTCTCTTTCTTCTCACACTTGCATTGGTTTGGAATGGGGTTTTAGAAAAACCTTTACTGACTATATTGACGACATCAGCACAACATACGTAGATAGAAATGAATTGCTTTACTATGCAGGAGAACAATCTGTCAGTGCTGCCGACAGAACCAATGAATTAGATGGATATGAAGGCAAATATCATAAAGCAGGAGAGATGCGTGGCAATAGAACAACAAAAGATTGGTATAACTTTTTAACCCTTTCTATCACAACAAAACTCTATTCCACAAACACAAAATGTTTGCGAGGAAAAAGAAAATAGCAAAAAAATACTTGATAATTTGCTCATTTACAAATTTGTTTATAATTTTGCAAACTCAAAAAAAATAAGGGACAAGGCTTATCACTCGTCTCTTTAGTTTAAAAGTAATTTTTAACAATCTCAGTAGGATAAGATACTGATACAAAACAAACAAAAAAGTTTCTATGAGAGAAACAAAAGACATTAGACCTTTAGAAGACTTCAATTGGGATGAAATAGACAATACCAGAGGTGAAGTTTACAAACAAGAAGAACAAGAAAGATTGGAAGCCATTTATGACAAATCATTCAATCAAATTGGCGACCAACAAGTTGCTATGGGAAAAGTAGTTTCTATTAGCGACAGAGAAGTAGTTGTAAATATAGGTTTCAAATCAGATGGTATTATACCTTCTACTGAATTCCGTTACAACCCAGAATTGAAAATAGGTGATGAAGTTGAAGTATTTATTGAAAACCAAGAAGACTCAAACGGACAATTAATACTTTCTCACAAAAAAGCTCGTATCCTTAAATCTTGGGATAGAGTTAATGAAGCATACAATAGCGGAGAAATCATCAAAGGTTACGTTAAATCAAGAACAAAAGGTGGCTTGATTGTTGATGTATTTGGTATTGAAGCATTCCTACCAGGTAGTCAAATAGACGTTAAACCTATTAGAGATTATGATGTATTTGTTGATAAGACTATGGAGTTCAAGATCGTTAAGATTAACAACGACTTCAAGAACGTTGTAGTTTCTCACAAAGCTTTAATAGAAGACGAAATAGAAGCTCAAAAGGCTGAAATTATGTCTCACTTAGAAAAAGGTCAGGTATTGGAAGGAACTGTTAAGAACATCACTTCTTACGGTGTATTCATTGACCTTGGTGGTGTTGATGGACTTATCCACATCACAGACCTTTCTTGGGGTAGAATCAACCACCCTGAAGAAATCGTTAAACTTGATGAAAAAATCAAAGTTGTTATTCTTGAGTTTGACCAAGAAAAGAAACGTATTGCATTAGGCTTGAAACAACTTACACCTCACCCTTGGGATCAATTAGATCCTAACCTAAAGGTTGGTGATAAAGTTAAAGGTAAAGTTGTTGTTATTGCTGATTACGGTGCTTTCGTTGAAATCATTCCTGGCGTAGAAGGTTTAATCCACGTTACAGAAATGTCTTGGAGCCAACATCTAAGAACAGCTCACGAATTCCTTGAAGTAGGACAAGAAGTAGAAGCTGTTATCCTTACTCTTGACAGAGAAGAAAGAAAGATGTCTTTGGGTATCAAACAACTTATGCCAGATCCATGGGTAAATATTGCTGAGAGATATCCTGTAGGAAGCAAACACACTGCAACTGTTAGAAACTTCACTAACTTTGGTATCTTTGTTGAATTAGAAGAAGGTGTTGATGGACTTATCCACATTTCTGACCTTTCTTGGTCAAAGAAAATCAAACATCCTGCTGAATTCACTAAGATAGGAGAAAAAATGGAGGTTGTTGTTTTGGAAGTAGATGCTGAAAACAGAAGACTTTCTTTGGGACACAAACAATTGGAAGAAAATCCTTGGGATGTTTTCGAAACAATCTTCACTTTAGGTTCCGTTCATGAAGGAACAATCACTTCAATCAACGAAAAGAGCGGTGCTGTTGTAAATCTTCCTTACGGAATTGACGGATTCTGTCCAAAAGGTCAATTACAAAAAGAAGACAAAACAACTGCCAAAGTTGATGAAAAACTTCCTTTCAAAGTTATAGAATTCTCAAAAGAGGCTAAACGTGTTGTTCTTTCTCACGCTCGCACTTGGAAACAAGAAGAAGAAAAAGCAAGCAAGAAAGAATCTCCTGCAAAGAAGATAAACCAAAACTTAGAGAAAACAACTCTTGGTGATTTAGATGTTCTTGCTTCTTTGAAAGAAGAAATGACAAAGAAAGAAAACGAATAAACCGAGAAATTAAATCTCATATATAAAAGATGTTATTCTAATAAAAAAAGAATAACATCTTTTTTTTATTTTGTAATTAACAAATCCCTCTACAATAAAGGAAATACTATCATCTATAGAAGCAAAAATATATATAGGTTTTTAAACTCTTCGTTTTTGTGAAAAAAGTCTTCGTTTTAAATTTTTAAATCTTCGTTTTTACACCATAAAGACTTGATGTTTATACCCTAAAGAGTTGATCTTTTTTCTGCTAAAACGAAGACTTTTTTCTTGCATTATGATTTTAAATATAAGTCCTTTATATTGTTGAAAAGTATTATTAAAAAAATGTCTAAATAGTATAATTCTTCTGTATCTATTTTTCTACCCATAACTACTAATCCCAAAATTTTATAGTAATTTTTGGATTATATTCCAAAATTTTATATTAATTTTTGGATTATATTCCAAAATTTACTAATTTTGCAGTTCTAATTCTTACTTATTATGAAAATAGAGAGAACAATACAAGCGTCTATTGAAGCTAAAATGTTTAAAGGCAAAGCTATTCTTATTACTGGAGCAAGACAAGTTGGCAAAAGTACATTATTGAAACAACTTATGGAAAAACAAGACAAAAACATTCTCCTTTTAGAATGCGATGATCCTGTAATACGTCAAACATTAACAGATATTAATCTTGCCGAAATAAAAACCTTAGTGGCAAATAACAAGATTATAGTAATAGACGAGGCTCAATTAATTCCGGGCATTGGTCGCTCACTAAAACTTATGATCGACAACAATCCAGATATTCAAATACTTGTTTCTGGTTCTTCTGCATTTGAACTACACAATAGTCTTAATGAACCTTTAACCGGAAGAAAATTCGAATATCATCTTTATCCTATATCAACAGAGGAACTTATAAATAATAATGGTATTCTATCTGTTAAACAGAGTTTAGAACAAAGGCTTATTTTTGGCTCTTATCCTGACATTATAACAAATAAAAATGATCCAAAAGAGTTACTGTTAAATATAACAGAAAGTTATTTATATAAAGACGTCCTTGCTATAGAAAATCTAAGAAAGCCCATGCTTATAAATAAATTACTAACAGCATTAGCATTACAGTTAGGTAGCGAAGTTTCTTATAACGAACTTGCTCAAATTGTTGGTTCAGATACAAAAACAGTAGAAAAATATATCGACTTATTAGAAAAATGTTATGTAGTTTTTCGTTTAAATGCTTTTAGTAGAAATCTTCGCAATGAATTAAAAAAGAGCAAGAAAATTTATTTCTATGACAATGGTATAAGAAATGCAATACTTAGAAATTTTGCTCCAATAGAACTAAGAAATGATGTAGGTGCTTTATGGGAAAATTTCTTTATCACAGAACGAATAAAGTACAACCACTACCATAATCATTATGCTAACTATTATTTTTGGAGAACGACTGGACAACAAGAAATAGATTTTGTTGAAGAAGCCGATGGACAATTTGCTCTATTTGAAATGAAATGGAATCCTAAAAGAATAAGAACTTCTATTCCTAAAAGTTTCAAAGACACTTACAGTGTTAAGGAGTTTAACATCATTACACCTGAAAATTATATAGATTTTATTTTTAATTAGTTTATATTAGTACTACCTTTTTTCTGTTTATCTAACAAGTATAAACTTTTTGTTTATTCTCTTTTGGGAAGAAGTGATTAGTAGGTTATAAAAACCATCTCCTAAATGAGAGATATCTACTTGATAAGCATTTTCTCCAACAACAAAGGTACTTAAAGGAGTATTTATTCTGAGTCGTCCCATATTATCTACAATAATTAGTTGTGATTTATCAGAATTTTCAAATGTTTGGAAACGTAAATACCTATCTGTCTGGCAGAAATCTATAATATCACTTTCATTTCTTTCTATTTCTGCAAGTGCCACTGAGTTTCCTTCTGCCTTAGCGAAATCGCAAGCCAAGGAAAAGGCAACAGCACAGATTTTTTTCATATAGTCAAAGTCCAAGTACTTGCTGCTATCCTGCAAAGTGTGATAATATGGAGAGAAATCATTCTCAGTAAGAAACACCGTCTTCAATCCCCAGATATAAAAATTCCAAGAGTCTGAAGCATTTATGTATTCATCAGTCAGTTTAGGAGTTAAGTCGGTATATAGTCTCGTATTCTCTATGGCTTTATTTGTATATTCGTCTGAATTTTCATAATAGTTTATAGAAATAGTATCTGTCTCGTTATAACCAACCATATCTAAGTTTATCATTCCAAGAACCTCCATAGTCCAAGGAGAAGCAAGTTTATGCATCCTGTCGTTACTGCCAAGCAATCCTAATTCCTCACCTGCATAAAACTCTATCCTCAGATTGTATCTTGAACTTATATCATATTCATTCCAAACCCTTGCAAGTTCCAAAAGCGTTGCAACTCCTGAAGCATTGTCATCAGCCCCCGGAGCATAGTGTTCAAAATCCGTAAAGCCTTCTTCATTTGTTGAAATACAATCATAATGAGCCCCAAAGAAAAGACTTGTATCCACAGCAGTTGTTCCTCGTTTTAGACAAAGGACATTATATAGCCAACCACTATTCATAGGCACAGAACGAAGATAATAAAAATCTTCCAAGTAAAAAGAATCAATAACAATCTCAAAACCATAACCTTGCATTCTTTCTTTCAGATAAAAAGCAACGTCTCTTCCATAATCAGAAAACAAAAAACGGGAAGGATAACTCTCTAACTCTTGTACATTCTTTTGAAGTGAATCTGCACTTATGCTCTCTATCATCTGCTGAATAGAGGTGTTCTGTGCTGTGGAAGACAAAACACTGACAAAAGATAATAAGATGATAACAAGAAATCTTTTCATTTACGCTAAAGTCAATCTATTTCTATCCTATATATTGTTTTGGTTTTATCGGTTATCTTAAATCTATCGTCAATTCTCTCCCCTACTACCCAAATAATATCTTCTCCAGAACAAAGCAACCATTGTTTTTCTTTATCTAACAAAGAATATTTTTGATTAGTAAAGAAATCAGACAGTTTCTGTTTGCCATGTAAGCCAAATGGGAAGAATGTGTCTCCCTTTGTCCAATGTCTAAGTTGCAAAGGGAATTTCAGCAAATCAAAATCAAACATCGCAACATTTTTCTCTTTAGGTATGCGGACAAAGTTAAGGTCTCTAAGAGTTTCTATCTGAAGTTTCAACGGTCGTTCTATGTTTGTTTGATAGTTCTCTATGAAGTAGTTGTGTGAGTTCTCTTCAAAATCCCGCTTAGTTATGAAAAGATACTTTCTATCCCTCAATAAACGGTATTGTTCTGAGAAGAACACTTTGCCGGAAGAAGTTTTATCATTCAAAGCCTCGCAAATAGCATTGATATTAGCATCGTTGAAGCCGAACTCTGAAAGAATCTCATACATAAAAATATGTAAGGGTTCCAAGGTTAAAGCATCTGCTATACCTATCTTTATATATTCTTTTTCTCTTTTCAGTATTCTTTGCTTAACCTCATCAACAACCTGCCTGAAGACAAGTTCTGTTTCTCTAAGACGCTCTATATTTTTCTTTATTATGGTGTCAAAGTTGGGAGAAATCTCCCTAAAAATAGGAACGAGTTCGTTACGTATCTTGTTACGTGTAAACTTATTGTCCTTATTGGTGGAGTCTTCAACAAAAGCAATATCATGCTTGGTTGCATAGTCCTTTATATTCCTTCGGGAAGCAAAAAGCAGGGGACGGATTATGTTTCCGCTTTTTGGAAGAATACCATGCAAACCAGCAATACCTGTACCTCTAAGCAGATTGATGATAAATGTTTCCGCAGAATCATCTGAATGGTGAGCTGTAGCAAGATACGAGAAATTATTCTCTGATATTATCTTGTTAAACCAATCATAACGCAAATCTCTTGCAGACATTTCAAGACTTTTCTTCTCCTTTTCCATATAAGAATAGGTATCAAACTCTTGAACATATATCTCTATATTATTGTCTTGTGCAAATTTGCGTACAAAGTACTCATCCCTAATGCTTTCTTCTCCTCTTAAATGGAAATTGCAGTGAGCTATGGCAAAATTGTAGTTGCTTCGCATGAACAAATCCAGCATAACCATAGAATCAACTCCTCCACTTACGGCAAGAAGAATCTTATCCGCCTTGGGATTAAAAAGTTGCTTATCTTTTATATAGTGTTGAAAATCCTGTAGCATAAATAAATTTACCTCTTGGTTTATTCAGTTTGTAAAAGCCTTTGAGAGTTTTTCTTTCGTAGTTATCTTATAGGTTCTTTAACAAAAAGTTGGTCATCATAGTGTAAAGATGATAACGAGTATTGCCACCATAGATACTATGGTTCTTGTCAGGATAAGAGAACTGTAGGAATTGTTTGTTGTTCTTTATCAATTCCGCTGTCCAATTCATAGTGTTCTGGTAATGTACATTATCATCTGCTGTTCCATGAATAAGAAGATAGTTTCCTTCTAAAAGATTAGCATAATGTATAGGACAATTGTTATCATATCCTTCTGCATTTTCCTGAGGAGTACGCATAAAACGTTCGGTATATACATTATCATAACTTCTCCAATTTGTTACCGGAGCGACTGCTATGGCTGTCTTAAAGTATTCATGACCTTTGGTAATACAAAGAGAAGACATGTAACCTCCGTATGACCAGCCAAATATTCCTATTCTATCTTTATCCACGAAATCTAAGCTACCAAAATATTTTGCAGCAGATATCTGGTCTTCCACCTCTATCTTGCCAAGGTTAAGATAAGTACATTTCTTAAACTTCGCTCCTCTAAAACCTGTACCTCTTCCATCTACACAAGCGACAACATATCCCTTTTCACTAAGCATACGGAACCACATATAATCAAAGAAACGAGATTGAGAGTTAAGCACTTCTTGAGAACCTGGACCACCATAGACATAAAAAAGAACAGGATATTTCTTCCCTTGCTGCATATTTGTAGGTTTGATAATCCAATAATAAAGAGTATCACCACTCTCATTTACAAAAGAAGAGAACTCCTTGTCTTCTATCTCATATTCTCCCAAAGTTTTGTCAAGTTCTTCATTATCTTCCAAAGTTACAAGTGTTTTACCATTGTTATTGTTTATGGTATAAATTGTTGGTATTGTAACATTAGAGAATGAAGAAATATAATATTTTCCATTCTTTGAGAACTCTGCTGTGTAAGTTCCCTCTTTTGTTTTATCTGATAGTTGTTCAAGTTTTTTGCCGTTGAAACTAACCCTTAACAGTTCTCTATTATATGGCTTGGTCTTTGCAGCAGTAAAATAGATTTGTTTATTCTGTTCATCAATATAGCAGATTTGATCTACATCATAGTTGCCTTTTGTGATAGGTGTTACCTTACCACTCTTTATCTCGACCATATAAAGATTCATATATCCGTTTCTTTCACTGCGGACAATAACATTCTTCTTATCTTTTAAGAAAGTAACAAAGTCTGGCTGTTCTATATAGCATTCATCTTTATCCTCAAATATTACCTTTTTATCAAAGGTATTAACATCTATAAGATAAAGTTTGTAATCATTCTGATGTCTATTTAGAAAAGTAACACAAAGCTCATCATTGGCTGACCACTGCATACGAGGATAGTAAGTATCTTGGTAATCATTTTCACTTATATTCAGTTTTGTGCTTTTATTAGTCTTTAAGTCATAAACAAAAACATCTACTTTTGAGTTGTCTTCTCCCGCCTTGGGATATTTATATTTGTAATGCATTGGATAAAGAGAATCCTGTGGGAACATAGTCATATCATATTCCTTTACCTCACTTTCATCAAAACGATAATATGCTATCTTATTTCCAGCATTATTCCAGAAAAATCCTTGAGTAATTGCAAACTCCTCTTCATAAACCCAATCAGTTGTTCCGTTGATTATGTGATTGTACTCACCATCAAAGGTTACTTGAGTTGTTTGCATTGCATTTATATCCAAAACATAAAGATTATTATCATAAACGTATGCGACCTTATCATTTGTTGGAGAAATGGTTGCAAGACGTATTTTATTATCTGAAAGTTTTTTGATTGTCTTGTCCTTAATGTTATATAAATAATAATCCGCAACAAAAGAATGTCTATAGATATACTCTGGATTTGCCACAAGAATAACCTTTTCGTTATCGTTACTTATAGAATAGTCTGCAATATATGTTCCTTTACTCAAACCAAGTGTAGAAAAATCAATATAATATCCCAACTTCTTTCCAGTAGAATATTCATACTCTTCTATTCCTAAACGAGTAAGAATACAATAATGCTCTCCATCTGAAAGAGAACGTATCTCACTTATTGACTTTGGACGAAAAGTATAATATCCCCAAATATCTTCTACTGTAATACTCTCCTTTTGAGCATAAAGTGAAACGCCCAAAAAGAATAACACAATTGACAAAAATACCTTCTTCATTTCTTTTTCTACATTAAAATATTATTCCATTAAGTTGTCTATAAGAATATCCTTGTACTTCATCAAAGGATCTACATTTTTTCTATCCTCTGGGAAAAGAGTTTTCAAAACCCAACGATCTATTGCATCTGAGTTTCTGTACTTATTTAAAGCTAAACGATGAACAAACTCTGTATAATACAATCCCCATGTTGTTTTTTCGTGAGCTCTGTAATATTGTTGCAAAGCTGCCTTGTACTCTTTCTTTATAAATCCTTTTTCGTCATATATAGGAGTAAATTCCAATCCTTTGGTAACTACAAAAGAAAGTTTTTCTATCTCTCTTGTAACTAAATCATTTCTGATAAAATCTGGATGTTTGTCTAATAGTTCATCTCTCCATTGAATACGCTTAAAAACATCACCGAGTTTTATTGCTAACTTAGCATGCCAATAGGTTGGAACATCATGTTCATTTATCCAACCTGAACGATAATAAGCATAATCATTAGTAAGGTATCCTTTTAGTTGAGAAAACAAATAAGAAGGAACAACCTCCATTGCATAAGAGGTGTCTTCGTATGACATTATTCTATAACCATACTTAGAATATTCACTTTCAAACTTTTTCATACCTGAACGAATACCACTAATAACTTCTATGTCATGTATTTTTAAAGCTCTGATTTGTTCATCTGACCAAGTCTTATGAAGAGTTTTTGTTTTATCTTCGCAACTCAACTCATGATAAAAATACAACAATTGGTAAGCCCAATCAGCACACTCTTTATCGTTCTTAAACTCCGCTTTGAAAAGATTTACAGCCTTATGAATCACATCTCTTTCTGAAAAAGGAAGATTGCTTAAATCTTTTGCAAATTTGGTCATCTTTGCATCATCTAAATATTCTGTATTTTGTCCTATCGCTAAAGCAGAACACAACATCATTATGGCAAAAAATAACTTTTTCATATTTTTCTCTTTTTATTTTACATTTCTGTTACAAATAAATACAATTCTTTTATCTCTTCTGATATAAGTTTTCCTGAGCGTATGCTTATGACCCACTTTGGTGGAGTTTCTGGCAAATGACTTAAAACTTGTCTATAAGAAGGATAAATCTGTGAAGTAGTTGCAATAATAACAAGTATTGGAGGAAAATGAGTCATATTCGTGCCTATACCTTGTGTTGAAGTAATAATGATACTGCCTGTTTTGGAGACAATTCCCTGACAAAGAGAAACACCTACTTCTACCTCTTCTTCGTTCATTGAAGTCTTGATTCCTTTACCGTCTAAATATGCCCATAAGTTTTTTGAAAATGAGTGTATATTGCTCCATTTTCTATAAGATATTAAGGACTTTAATTTCAAAGATAATTCCTCTTCACTCTGGCAATAAACAAACTTACCGCCCTCTTCAGAAACTTTTTCTGCAAAAAACATCACAGGGTCATCATTGCCAACATATATATCTTCATCCCTATATTCAGCAAGTGATATCTGTTGATCAACATCCAAAATGGAAGAACGCAACAACTTCAATATTTTTTCCTTATCCGAAGAGTTTTTCATAAAACAACTATTCTTTTCGCTTTATTTATTTTCTTTTACTTCAGCGTTTGAAGTCTCATTATTATTGTTTTCTTCTTTTGGTTTTATACCTTCTATATTATCTTCCCACTGCCTTGGTCCAAAGATATTCTCTACATCTTCTCTAAATATAACCTCTTTATCTCTAAGCAATTCTGCCAAAAGCTTTAATTTATCTTTATTTTCTGTCAGTATCTCACAAGCTTTCTTGTATGCATCTTCCAATAGTTCATGTACTCTTTCATCTATTATCTCTGCAGTTTTTTCAGAGAAAGGACGTTGGAAGGAATATTCGCTTTGACCTGTAGAGTCATAATAACTACGATTACCTATCTTATCATCTAAACCGTAGTACTTCACCATAGCAGTTGCCATTTGTGTTGCTCTTTCCAAATCGTTCAACGCTCCTGTGGAAACATCACCGAAAGTTATATACTCCGAAGCTCTACCTCCAAGCAAGGATATTATTTGATCAAGCATTTGTTGTTTGGTTGTTATCTGTCTTTCTTCTGGTATATACCAAGCAGCACCTAATGCCATACCTCTTGGAACAATAGTAACCTTTAATAATGGATTAGCATATTCTAAAAGCCAACTTACTGAAGCATGTCCTGCCTCGTGATAAGCTATTCGCTCTTTTTCTTTTGGAGATATTATTTTACTCTTCTTTTCTAAACCTCCCACTATTCTATCAACTGCATCAAGAAAATCTTGCTTTCCTATTACTTGTTTTCCTCTTCTTGCTGCAATAAGAGCTGATTCATTACAAATATTAGCTATATCAGCACCAGAAAATCCAGGAGTTTGTTTTGCAAGGAATGCTGTATTAACTTCGCTTTCATCAAACTTAAGGTTTTTCATATGTACTTTGAATATCGCTTCTCGTTCCTTTAACTCTGGAAGTTCAACATATATTTGTCTGTCAAATCTTCCAGCTCTAAGAAGTGCTTTGTCTAATATATCAGCTCTGTTAGTTGCTGCAAGCATAATAACGCCAGCATTACTACCAAAACCATCCATTTCTGTCAGTAACTGATTCAAAGTATTTTCTCTTTCATCGTTTGCTCCTCCAACAATATTCTTTCCTCTTGCTCTTCCTATAGCATCTATCTCATCTATAAAGATAATACAAGGTGCTTTAGCTTTTGCATTATTAAATAAATCCCTGACTCTTGAAGCTCCTACTCCAACAAACATTTCTGTAAAATCGCTACCACTTAAAGAAAAGAAAGGAACCTTTGCTTCTCCTGCTACTGCTTTAGCAAGAAGAGTCTTTCCTGTTCCTGGAGGGCCAACTAATAAAGCTCCTTTAGGTATCTTACCTCCAAGTTTTGTATATCTGTCTGGATTTTTAAGGAAATCAACTATTTCCATCACCTCTACTTTCGCTTCTTCCAAACCTGCTACATCTGCAAAGGTAACGTTTGTATTCTTGTCCTTATCATAAAGCTTTGCCTTACTCTTACCAACAGAAAAGATACCACCTATACCTCCACCCATTGCAGAACCTCTGTTCATCATTCTAAAGATAACGATCCACATAACAATCAAAAATAAGGTAGAGATAAGAAATCCACTGTTTTCTGACCAAAAACCACCACGTTTTTCCATTGTTGGATTGATACGATTTTGTGCAATAATCTGCTGTTTCTGCAATTCAGTCAAGTCTTTTCCTAACGTATCTTGAACATTCCATTGATTTTCTATTGTCTGAAGCTGTTCTCTAAAGTCCTGATAATCCACAAACTTATAAACATAACTTGCATTCAACTTGTCTAAAGAAAGTTTATCAGAAGAGAATATTCCGCCATCGTTTTTAAAGATGTCGTTATACATGGTATCCCCTCTGCTAATTGCTTCCTGCTTTATGAATATTTCAGCGTATTCTTTATTGATAACTTTTATCTGGGAGAAATCCTTATTATTGATAACCTTTTGCAGTTTTTCCCAATTAACTTCACGACTAACATTACTCTTCCCGTCTTTAGTACCTGAAGTCCAAAGAAAAACAATAGCAGCAAACAAAACAACATAAATCCAATAGATACTGAATTTCTTTTTGCTATTAGGATTTTGTTTACCTTTATTTGTTTGCTTTGCTTTATTTGTTTGCTTTTGTTCTGCCATAATTTCTACTACTCCTTATCCTCAAAATGAATTTGCTTAACATCATTCCACATACTCTCTATATTGTAAAACTCTCTTGTTTCTTGTAGGAATATATGGATTATCACATCAAAATAATCTAAAAGAATCCATTGACAATTTTGCAAGCCTTCTCTTTTATATGGATGAATGTGAAGTTTTTTAAATATATCTTCTTCTATTTTTTCTGCTAAGGCATCTGCATGAGAAGGTGAGTTGGCCGTACAGATAACATAATAATCAAAAAGAGAACCTTTTACTCCATCAAAATCTATCAATACAACATCTTTACCAATCTTTTCTTGTATTGCATCTATTGCAATATTTGCTAAATTTTCTGCCGATTTTCTATCTTTTGTCATATATACAAATTAGTGTAAATTAATTTGCAAATATACAAAAATAATTCTAAATAAGAAAAGTTAGCAAAGTTATTTAAGGTTCTTAACTTTTTTAGTTTTAGTATTCCCTCTCTCAAAACATTTATAACACAATAATTATTCTTATTTAGTCGTTATTACCTTATATTGAATCAAAAAAACATTGCAATATGATGGATAAGGAAATAATTTTATCGGCTTGGGAAAACCGGGAACTATTAAAGGAAAGACAAACTATAAATGCTATAAACGACACTATGGCATTATTGAACAGAGGAGAGATAAGGGTAGCAGAAAAACACGACGATGAATGGATTATCAACGAATGGGTGAAAAAAGCCATCATTCTTTATTTTCCTATAAATCCTACAAGAAAAATGGTTGCTGGAGATTTTGAATTTGCAGACAAAATTCAAACAAAAAAAGACTATTTAGAATGGGGAGTAAGAGCTGTTCCTATGGCTGTTGCAAGATTTGGTTCATACGTTGCACCTGGCAGTATATTAATGCCTTCTTACGTTAATATTGGTGCATATATTGACAGTGGAACAATGGTAGATACTTGGGCTACTGTAGGTTCTTGCGCTCAAATAGGAAAGAATGTACATCTTGCAGGAGGTGTTGGAATAGGAGGAGTTTTAGAACCAATAGGCGCAAAACCTGTAATAGTAGAAGACAATTGCTTCATTGGTTCAAGATGTATAATTGTAGAAGGAGCAAGAATATGTGAAGGAGCGGTTTTAGGTGCTAATACAGTAATCACGGCTTCAACAAAGATAATAGATGTATGCACTGAAGAAAGAAAAGAATACAAAGGCTATGTCCCAAAGAACTCTGTCGTTGTACCAGGTAGCATCACTAAACATTTCCCAGCTGGAGATTACAATGTCAATTGCGCCTTAATAATCGGTCAGAGAAAAGAGAGTACAGATAAAAAAACATCACTTAATGATGCTTTAAGAATGTTTTAACGCAAGATTAGATATTTGCTTTACTAAAAACGATGACAACATTATCCGCATATGTTATCATCGTTTTTACATACTCCTAAAATTTTCCCAACAGGAACTTTTCTACAACCCAAAGACCTGCTTTATTTTTTCTGTATAATCCAAACGTTCCCATGGATAGAAACAAACTGTCTTCTTCTCTTCGTTGCCATCCTTGTCATAAACCACAACTTCTTTTTCATATGGCGTTCTTCCGAAATGACCGTATGAAGCGGTTGGGAGAAAAATAGGGTTCTTAAGACCGAATCGCTTTATTATTGAGTATGGTCTAAGGTCAAAAATTTGAAGTATCTTTTCTGCTATCTCTCCATCTGTAAGATTTACTTTCTTTGTATTAAAAGTATCTACAAACAATCCTACAGGTTCTGCAACTCCTATAGCGTATGCCACCTGCACTAATACTTCATCACATAATCCTGCTGCAACCATATTCTTCGCCACATGCCGCATTGCGTATGCTGCACTTCTATCTACTTTACTTGAATCTTTACCTGAAAAAGCACCACCACCATGAGAACCTCTTCCACCGTATGTATCCACAATAATCTTTCTACCTGTTAGTCCTGTATCTCCATGAGGACCTCCTATAACAAACTTCCCTGTTGGATTAACATAAAGTTTATAATCTCCCTTAAACAAATCTTTAGTGGTTTGATATTTTTGTTTTTCTATAATACGAGGTATAAGAATATTTTGTATATCTTCTTTTATCTTATCTATAGAAACATCTTCATCATGTTGAGTAGAAAGGACAATCGTATCTATCCTCTTTGGATTGTTGTTGTCATCGTATTCTATCGTTACCTGTGATTTGGAATCAGGACGAAGATAAGACATCAGATTTGTTGTCTTTCTAATCTGAGCTAACTCATGAACAAACTGATGTGCTAAAACCACAGGTAAAGGCATATAATCTTCTGTATCCTTACAAGCATAACCAAACATCATTCCTTGATCTCCTGCTCCTTGCATAAGAGGGTCTTTTCTTTCTACTCCTTGGTTAATATCTGGGCTTTGTTCGTGAATGGTAGAGATAACTCCACAAGAATTACTTGCAAATTGATATTCTTCCTTTGTATAGCCAATATCTCTTATTACATCTCTTGCCACCTGTTGAACATCAACATAAGCGTGGCTCTTCACTTCACCTGCAAGAAAAACCAAACCTGTTGTTACAAGTGTTTCACAAGCAACTTTGGAATTACTATCTCGCCTTAGAAACTCATCTAATAAAGCATCTGAAATTTGATCCGCAATCTTATCAGGGTGTCCCTCTGATACTGATTCTGAAGTTATAAATCTTGACATTTCCTAAAAAGTTTTTAAAATGTTGTTAATTAATTAATTATTAAAAACGTGGAAACATAAAAGAATTGAATAACGAATAAAAGTTATGTTGTTTTAGCATTCTTTTATTGTGGTTGCAATCAATCCAAATCTATCCACATAATTTCGTTGCAAAATTAATACAAAAAATAATACTATCAGTATTTAGCAACTAAATTTTTTATTTATTAATCTTTAATTCTGCTTTAAGACCTAAAGAGAAACTGAGTTGTTGGTCTTCTGCTACAAGATTTGTTTTTGTATCTAACTTATGATATAGTTCTGTAAAGAATACTATAGTTGAATTCTGTTTCTTGTATAAAGAATAGTCAAATCGTGCATAGAGCATTTTGTTTTCTGGATAGTATTCTCCAGGGGTTCTTTGTGCTATATTAGAAAAGAATGGTGATCCATAGAAACTTATCATATCCTTAGAGTAATAAAAGCCTAATCTTGCCGTATAGTTTTTCCCGAAAGCCGTAAGTTTCGTAAAAACACCATTCCCTGCTTTAAAAAACCAAGTATCGTTCTTCAAAGCCTTGCAATAAAGCCAATCAACCGAGAATATTAAGCCATAGAGTTTAGAATAAGGAAGAAGTATCATATAATTTAATCCCAGATTGCCATTAATCCAATGGTCTAAGTCTAAATTCGCAAGTGTGTCCAACTCTCCTCCATGATGTTGCCACATAAATGAATAATCAAAGAACAAAGAATGTTTCATTGTATAATCCGTATTAACGGTTCCGCTCAATCCCAAAAGAAAACTTTCCCTATCCACATCATTAATAAAATTAAAGTTCTGCCAATTAACCCAAACTTCATTCTGCCAATATTTAGAAAAGTATCTAAGTTGTAAGCCCTCTTCATTATCCATAGAAAAGTCTAATTCAGGATTCCAAAGAGCGATATCTAACCCATGACCTCCCTGATTATCTAAATTTCCTATAAGCAAAGAAGTTTTTTCGTTTATCTGCCAAGTAAAGCGAAGAAAAGGCAAAATATGTATAAGTTTTTGTTGATTTTTTTCATCATATTCCGGTACTGAAACATAGTTATATAGAGGATATTCATTTGCTCCCCAATAACGCAAAGCATTTACACCTAAAGAGAACTTTATATCATCATTTACCTTATAAGAAAGAGAAGGCAAAATTCGTATTCCTCCAAGAGTGTAGCCATACGCAATATGTCGTTTAAACTCATGATTGTTAAATAAGCCTTGTACATCAAATCCAAAAGAAAGATTATCTTTTTTTATAGAATCTTGAGCAAAGGACTGACTAAAACACAAAACCAATGTGAATATGGCAAGAAACTTCTTCATCATTTTGGTATTTTCGTAATTATTCTTAGGTTCGTATCAACATTACGCACACTATCAAACTGGGTCATACTAAGTTTGTTTGCATCTATGAAAATATTTCCTATTTTATTAGGAAGAACATCTGCAGCAGTATCATCATAGTACAAACGCAAGGTATCACCCTTTACGAGATAACAAGTTCTAAGAGAATGTATGACAAATTCTTCACTCGTTTCTTCATTATCAGTTATATAAAAGCAAACTAATCCTTCTTCCTTCTGCTCATCATTTATTTCCACAGAAACATTAATTGAATCGTTATTAGAAAACACCAAACTATAATCCATTCCAGCAATATCGTCTGCTGGCTTTTCGTTGTTGCGAGAAAAAGCATAGGCAAGAGCTATCATAACAATTGCAACTACTACGAAAGGAAATAATCCCAAGATAAGCAACCAAGTCCACAAGATTTTCTGCTTCTGTAGTTTTCTCACTTCAATTATTTCTAATTCTCCATTCTTTATTTTTCTTTTGATTCTTATTCGTTGCACAATGGAAACGATAATAAGTATCAAAGCTATAATCAGTATTATTTTCATTTTTCTTACTTTTATTTTGACAGCAAAAGTAAGAAAAAAAAAGTAATTAAGTTTAAAACATCTATATTTCTTTTCAATTTTTAAATATTTTTGTAACTTTGCCGTTCAAATAAGAGATAATTTATATAAAGAATGTACGTTGCTATAGCAGGAAATATTGGAAGCGGAAAAACAACACTAACCACCATGTTAGCGAAACACTTTGCTTGGACACCATTATACGAAGAATTGGATGATAATCCTTATATCTCGGATTTCTATGCAGATATGCGAAGATGGGCTTTCAACTTACAGATATATTTTCTTCATAAACGTTTTGCAAATGTAATCAATTGCTACAAGAATAATAAAAATATAATTCAAGACCGCACACTTTACGAAGATGCATATATTTTTGCTCCTAATCTTTACAGCATGGGACTTCTTTCTGATAAAGACTATGGCACTTATCTCTCTCTTTTCAATCTAATGATTTCACTCACACCAAAACCTGACCTTCTTATATATCTTAAAGCCTCTGTTCCTACACTTATTAATCTTATAACAAAACGTGGCAGAGCTTATGAATCTTCTATTCGTTTGGATTATATTACTTCTTTGAATAAAAGGTATGAAGAATGGATTGAATCATACGAAGGAAAGAAACTTGTAATAGATGTAGATACACTAAATATAATAGATAATCCAAAAGACTTAGGTGTAGTAATAGAAAAAATTAATGCAGAAATTAACGGTTTGTTTTAACTTTACAAAATGAAAACAATTGCTATCATACCAGCACGCTATCAATCTTCACGTTTCGAAGGAAAACCATTGGCTTTAATAAACAACAAGCCGATGATTATGTGGGTTTATAATAGCGTAAAAAACTCTAACCTTTTCAATGAGGTCTTGGTGGCAACCGATGATGACCGAATACTTAAAGAAGTGAAAAAACATGATGGCAAAGCAATAATGACATCTTCTTCTTTATCATGCGGAACTGAAAGGTGTAAAGCCGTTATAGATATATTGGAACAACAAGGTGAATACTTTGATATTGCTGTAAATATTCAAGGTGATGAACCCCTAATTAAAAAAGAACAGATTCAAAAAGTCTTAGATGGTTTTTCTGATAAAAGGGTTGATATAGTAACTCTTTGCAAGGAGATTGAGGATTATAAAGATGTAGAAGATAGCAATGTTGTCAAGGTTGTTTGCGGTAAGAACAACAAAGCCTTATACTTTTCTCGTTCTCCTATTCCTTTTGACAGAGAAAACAAAAAAGAAAACAATATTAATAAAGGAATATACTTTAAGCATATAGGAATATATGGATATAAAACTGATGTCTTAAAAGAAATATGCTCCCTACCTGAAAGTTTATTAGAAAGGATTGAGAAACTTGAACAGTTGCGTTGGTTAGAAAATGGGTACAATATAATAGCAAACAAAACAAATATAGATACCATTGGGGTTGATACGCCTCAAGATTTAGAAAACGTAATAAGAATAATCAATAAGAACAATATAATATGAACGTTGTAGAAAATTTATACGAATACTTGAAACACTATACCAATGCTGAAATCCCAGGATTGGGAACTTTTAGTGTTAAGACATCATCTGCTCAAATCAATGAGTCAGCAGGAACAATCATTCCCCCTTCTCGTAAAGTTATTTTTGAGAAACGACTGGAAGGTAATAAGGAATTCATCTCTTTTATGGCTAAGAGAGAGTTTATTTCTTTGGAGACTTCCGAAACATGGATAAAGCAATATTCAGACTCTCTAACAAACAAACTAAACAAAGGCGAGACTGTAAAATTAGACAAACTCGGAACATTAAAGCAAGGTTATGTCGGAGAATATACCTTCAGTCCTGAAGACAATCTAAATCTTATGGACGATGTCTTTGCGCTTGGAGAACTTAAAAACGTAAAAACATACAAGACTGAAAACGAAAAAATAGATTTAATCCACACTAAAACAGTTCCAACTACTGAAACTATTGAAAAGATAGAGCAAACTCAACAGGAGGATATTGCACAAACAATAGTGGAATCAGAAGCAATAAGTGAGGAAAACAGAATACAAGAAACTCAACAAGAGACTCAAGACAGAATATCTCAACACGAAGAGATAGAAGTTGATTCTCCAACTCTTGTAAATGCTGGTGAAAAAGTAGAACCATTATCCATGGATATTGCGTTAAATGATGAAGAAAAAGAACCTGTTTCTGCAGAAAAAGAGAACAAAATAGAAGAAAAAGAAGAGCCTCAACAACCTGATAATGTAAAGGATATAAAAGAAGAATCTATTGATGATTTACAAAAAGAGGCTATGGCAATTCTTAATAAATATGATCATTCTTCTGAAAAAGGAAATAAAAAGAGTAAAAAACACAAAGACGGAAAGAAGAAAAGAAAAATATGGTTTATAATCTTCTGGATTGTTTTAGCATTATTATTGCTATGTGCTGGCTTTGTAGGAGCTCATTATATGGGTTGGCTAAAGAATGTTGGTTTCTTAAAACCTGTAACTGATAAACTTTCATATTATATTCCTATTAGAGAAGTAACAAAAGCTCAACCTGCTGCTCAACCTGTTGCAACTCCAACACAAGAGGAAAATGAACCAATAGAAGTTTCTCCTACAGAAGTTTTAAAAGAAGAAGTTCTTAACCACGAAGGTTTAAATGCTGCTCCAACTAATAGAAATCAAGCTGTAAAAACAACAAAACCTACTCCAAAGCCTAAAGCTCAAGAACCAAAAGTAAAAGAACCAGAAGCCCCTGTTGTTGATAATTCTCCTGTTTTAGTTCAAGGACACTCAAAATTAGGTTTTGATGTAGTAGGAGGAACATTTGACAGCAAACAAAAAGCAGAAGCCGGAGCAAGAAAAGCACGTTCTTTGGGTTATGATGGATATGTAATCTCCAAGATAAAGAATGGAAGTCCTATCTATTACGTTAGCTACGGTTCAAGAAGGACTTTCAAAGAAGCAACTGACTTAATGCAAGGAATGGTTAATAAAATGGGTGGTTCTTATTACGTGATGTCAAGATAATATTTAGTCTTAAAGGGTTGTAGTAAAAAAATAGAACTACAACTCTTTATTTTTTTCTTAGCAATGGATTATCCATATAGAGTACATACTTTATACAACGGAATACGCTTAATTCACAAACATACAGATTCTCAAGTAGCTCATCTTGGTATTACTATTGATGTTGGCAGCCGAGATGAAGAAAGACAAGAGAATGGTATGGCTCATTTTATTGAGCATTGCATCTTCAAAGGAACTAAAAAGCGTTCTTCTTCTCGCATTCTTTCGCGTATAGACGGAGTTGGTGGTGAATTAAACGCTTATACTACTAAAGAAGAGACTGCTGTTTTCTGCACTTTTCTAAGTAAGCACTACGAAAGAGCCACAGAATTATTGTCTGATATTATTTTTAATTCCGTCTTTCCTGACAAAGAATTAGATAAAGAAAAATCTGTAATAATAGAAGAAATCAACTCATACGAAGATTCTCCAATGGAACTTATATATGATGAGTTTGAAAGTTTAGTCTTTGGAGATACTGGCTTAGGAAGAATGATTTTAGGGACAGAAAAGAAGGTTAAGTCTTTTTCTTCCTCACAAGTTATGGATTTCATCAAAAAAAATTGGGCTACAAACTTGATTGTCATTTCCACTGTTGGAGATATTAAGTTTGAAAAATGGGTACGTCTAATAGAGAAGTTCTTTGGATACATCCCCCCTAAGCCTATTAATAGGCAACGAAAAGAGAATTACAATTACATTCCACAACACAAGGAACTTAATAGAGATACATATCAGGCTCATATTATGATTGGATGTCCATGCTATGACTATACTTCAGAAAAAAAAGTTGCATTTTCGTTACTAAATAATGTTCTTGGGTCTTCTGCGATGAATTCCTACTTGAATATGAACGTTAGGGAAAAATACGGATTTACTTATTTGATTGAATCTTCTTATAATGCCTATAGTGATAATGGTATCTTTCAGATATACGCAGGAACTGACGAACAATATATTGACAAAACACTATCATTAATCAAAAAAGGACTACAAAGATTCGTTGATAAACGCTTAACACAATCACAAATACACAAGGCAAAAGAACAATTGAAAGGACAGCTCTCCATTCAAAATGATTACAACAGAGAAGAAATGCTTGCTATTGGAAAATCTCTTCTTAATTATAATCATGTACAAAGCTTAGAAGAAACTTTCTCTGATATAGATTCCATATCTGCAGAAGATATATTGGAAGTAGCTTCAGAAATATTTAGAATAGATAACTTATCAACAATTATTTATAAGTGAAAAAGAAGGAGAGAATCCTAATAAGAATTCTTTCCTTCCAAACGTCAATCATTTATTTCCTATTATTTTACAACAATATTTACAATCTTTCCAGGGACAAATATAACTTTTACAACCTCCTTACCTTCCAAATGCTTTTGTAGTTGAGGGTCTTTTACAACTTCTTGTTTGATTTCTTCAGCGTCTTTATCCAAAGGAAATTCTATAAATGTCTTAGTTTTTCCATTTACAGAAATAGGATAACGATAGTCTGTGTCATTAAGGTATTCTTCCTTGTATTGAGGGAATTCTGCGTAGGTAATCGTTGATTCTTCTCCCATTAATGACCATAATTCTTCAGCAATATGAGGAGCAAATGAAGAAATCAAGATACACATCGGTTTTAGTATAGCTTTTTTATGACATTTCTTATCTGTAAGCTCATTACACATAATCATAAAAGTACTAACACAAGTGTTCAAAGAAAAACGCTCAATATCATCTTCAATTTTCTTTATTGTTCTATGCAGAAGTTGAAGTTCTTGTTTTGTAGGCTCTTCATCCGTCAAGCAAAGACCATCTTCATTAACATACAGACGCCAGAACTTTTTAAGGAAACGACTTACTCCTTCTATACCTTGAACATCCCAAGGCTTAGATTGTTCAACCGGACCAAGAAACATTTCATACAATCGCAAAGTATCTGCTCCATATCTTTCAACAAGAGAATCCGGATTAATAACATTGTAAAGACTCTTAGACATTTTTTCCACCTCAGTGCCACAAACATATTTCCCTTCTTCCAAAACAAATTCTGCGTTTTCAAACTCTGCTCTCCACTTTCTTAAAGCCTCTATATCAACTACATTATTTGCATCTACAAGAGATATGTCAATGTGTATTGGGTCAGTATCATAATCCTTTCTTAGATTATAAGAAACGTATGTATCAACAGTTGAAGTCGCTTCTGTATTCTCATTGGCTTTGTCTTGCTTTACTCTATACACAAAACAACTCTTTCCTTGTATCATACCCTGATTAACTAAGCGTTGATAAGGTTCATCCTTACAAGCAACACCTATATCAAATAAGAACTTGGATATAAACCTTGAATAAAGCAAGTGTCCTGTTGCATGTTCAGAACCTCCTACGTATAAATCAACATTTTGCCAATATTCATTAGCTTCTTTAGAAAAGAACTCATTTTCATTATTTGGGTCCATATATCTAAGAGAATAAGCATTAGAACCTGCAAAGCCCGGCATTGTATTTTTCTCGTATGGATAACCATCTTGAGTATGCCAATTCTCTGCTCGTGCCAAAGGAGGCTCTCCATTTTCTGTTGGAAGATAAGAGGAAACTTCTGGCAAAAGCAATGGTAGTTGTTCTTCGCTTAGAGTATGTGGGATACCATCTTTATAATATACAGGGAAAGGTTCTCCCCAATATCTCTGACGAGAAAATATTGCATCTCTCAAACGGTAATTGGTTGTTGCATAGCCAAGTTTATGTTCTTCTATATAGTCTATTGCTTTATTGATAGCTTCTTTTACATCCGAACCATTAAGGAATCCTGAATGAATCATTTTTCCTTCTTTTGCATCACGACTTTCCTTCCAAGCGTATGTATTGCTTTCTTGCTCTCCTTCAGGCAACACAACCTCAAGAATAGGAAGCATAAATTTCTTTGCAAATGCGAAGTCTCTGCTATCATGAGCGGGAACAGCCATGATTGCTCCTGTTCCATAACCCATAAGAACATAATCAGAGATATAAATAGGTATTTGCTTATTATTTATTGGGTTTATAGCGTATGCCCCTGTAAACATTCCGCTAACTTGTCTTACATCTGCTTCCCTTTCTCTTTCGGAACGGGATTTTGTCTGCTCAATGTAATGTTTTACTTCTATTTTATAGTTCTGAGTTGCTATCTTACTAACAAGAGGATGTTCAGGAGAAAGAACCATAAAACTTACTCCAAAAATTGTATCTGCTCTTGTGGTAAAAACTTCCAAAACATCGTCAAATCCTTTTATCTTGAAATATACAGCACAACCTCTACTCTTCCCTATCCAATTTCGCTGAACTTCTTTTATACTGTCTGTCCAATCCAAAGTTTCCAAACCACCAAGAAGTCTTTCTGCGTATGCTGTTATCCTTAAAGACCATTGTTGCATTGGTTTTCTCTCAACAGGATAACCTCCTCTAACACTAACACCATTAACCACCTCATCATTTGCCAACACTGTTCCAAGTTTTTCGCACCAATTAACCATTGAAACAGACAGATAAGCCAAACGATAATTCATCAAAACATCACTTTTTTCTTTTTCTGTGTAAGCATTCCATTCTTCAGCAGAAAATGAAAGTTTTTTCGTCTGTGCAACATTTAAGTTCTCAGAACCCTCTTTCTCAAATTTTTCTATAAGATTTGTTATCGGTTGAGCCTTTTGTGTTTCATTGCAAAAGTAAGAGTTAAACAATTGAATAAAAGTCCATTGTGTCCATTTATAGTACTTAGGATCACAAGTTCTGACTTCGCGGTCCCAATCGTAAGAAAGACCTATTAAATCCAATTGTTGCTTGTATCTTTCTATATTTTTCTCAGTAGTAATAGCAGGGTGTTGTCCTGTTTGGATAGCATATTGTTCAGCAGGCAAACCGTATGAGTCAAAACCCATAGGATGCAAGACATTAAAGCCCTTTAAACGTTTATATCTTGCAAAAATATCAGAAGCAATATAGCCTAAAGGATGCCCAACGTGCAAACCTGCACCACTTGGGTAGGGAAACATATCTAAAACGTAGTATTTCTGCTTGTTGTTGTCTATTTCTGTCTTATAAGTTTTGTTTTCTTTCCAAAACTTCTGCCATTTTTTTTCTATTGAGTTAAAATGATATTCCATTTATGTAAAAATTTTTGCAAAAATACAAAAACTTTTAGAAATATTATTGACATACGGCAATTAATATCGTTTATTTGTCATCAAAAAACACCGTTTTTATACTCTTTTGTATATAAAATAAGGTCATATTCTCACTGTAGCAAAAAAACATCAAGTCTTTTTGAAAAAAGATCAACTCTTTTGATGCAAAAGACTAAGAGTTTAGAAAAAAAGATCAAGTCTTTTTTTGCTAAAATCAAGTCTTTTTTAAGCAGATTTTTACGGATTAGTTCTAAAATAGAGTTTTCGCGTATAAAAAATAACAAAAAACAATAAAATAAGGGACAAACCAAAGATTCATCCCTTGTAATATAATCAAATTTTGAAGTTTCTATCTTAACCTATCGCTTGAACGGACAAGTTTTTCATCTTTTCTTATTCCGTTACGGGCAAAAATAAGACATAGTATTTGAGCTACGCAGAAATAAGAACCTACTCCGTAAATAGTCTTGGCTGATTTCATTACAGAGTCTATCATATCTTCTTTGCCCTGCATAAAATATTGCAAGATTTCCTTTAATCCAGCATCAGTCTGATACAAGAACAATACAAAGGTGTAGGCTACGGCTACCAAAAAGGCGAATGCCAAAACTTTCATCTGCAAAACTCTGTTTTTATATAAAAATATAGTAACAAGAGTCAAAGCGATGAAAACACAGTTTAGTATTATCAAAACTATTGCAGAAGATTGTTGATAATAACTTGGAGAATTAATATCTGGAGTCTTAGCAACAAGATTATAGATTATGTCTTGGTCCTGCAAAGAAAAATTTGCTAATGGGAAAAAGAAAGCCAAAACAGCCAAAAGTGCTGCCAAGAAAAGCCATAAGGTTTGAATTCTTTGTATCATATCTCGTATGGTTTATCGTTTAAGAAACTTTTTGGATTTATTTTCCAAACTTAACTTTAAGTTTTGCAATCATATCTTCTGTCATCTTTGGCAAATCATATTCAGGTTTAAAACCCCATTCTTGTCTTGCACAAGAATCATCCATCCAATTTGGCCAAGAATCAGCAATAGACTGCATCACATCATCAACTTCGTAAGTCATCTTGAAAGAAGGGAAGTGTTTCTTCACCTCATTGTAGATTTCTTCTGGGTCAAAGTGCATTGCTGTAACATTGAATGAGTTTCTATGGATAAGTTTTGAAGGGTCTGCTTCCATAATATTGATTGCTGCATTTAATGCATCAGGCATATACATCATATCCAAAAGAGTTCCTTTCTTTAATGGACAAACAAAATCTTCACCTTTTACTGCTGCGTAATAGATATTAACAGCATAGTCAGTAGTTCCACCTCCTGGAGGAGTAACGTATGAAATCAAACCAGGAAATCTTACACTTCTTGCATCAACTCCAAAACGTTTGTAATAATAATCTCCTAATAATTCACCGGTTACTTTTGTTACTCCGTAAATAGTTTGAGGTCTTTGAATAGTATCTTGAGGTGTTCCATCCAAAGGAGTACTTGGTCCAAAAGCTCCTATTGATGATGGAGTAAATAAGGCACATTTCTTCTCTCTTGCTATTTCTAAGCAATTGATTAATGCTCCCATTCCCACATTCCAGCCAAGCATTGGATTCTTTTCTGCTGTTGCACTAAGAATAGCAACTAAATTATAAATAGCATCAATATCATATTTATCAACTATTTCTGCTATTTGCTTAGCATCACAAGCATCTATCTTACCAATAGGTCCTGTTTCTTGAATTTGTTTTGTTAATCTTTCAGGATTTAAATCTGTGGCGACAACATTAGCTCCGCCATAAACTTCTCTTAATCTCACTGTAAGTTCAGAACCTATTTGTCCGCCTGAACCCAATACTAATATTTTTTTCATTATGTGTTGTGTTTGATAAACGTTTTTAAAATTTTTGCAAAGTTACATCTTTTTTTTAAAACTGAATATTCTACAAAAATAATTACGCTCTTTTAGAAGAAATGTTTTGTTTTTATTTTGGGTGTAGAATAAAAATTCATACTTTTGCAAGTCAGAAACCATAATCAAAAGAATGGCTAATAGGTATAAGAAATATATTTATTATTTAATCTTAATAATTATTGTTATTGACTTGTATCATAGTTTTAGACAGCACTATTACTATGACCTTGATGGTGATATACCTGAAAGTACTCTTCCTTATGAAACAGTAAAACCAACATTACAAGACCCATTAGGTGTAAAAACTATACTAAATCAAGAAAAACACTTAGGGCCTAACCGTTTTTTTTCACACTACCTTGAAAACCGTTATATGAACATTTGCCCTAAAGTGTTTCAAACCATATCTGACCCTTTGCACAGTGTGTATTTATCCTGTGCTTTCTTGAAAATCATAATACAAATACTACTTATTTACCTCTTAACCGTATTTACGTTTAATGACTTCTTTCCTTTCAAAAAAATAGAGCATCTTTTTATAATACTGCTGTTTTCTTCCTGCTTTCAAACGGTGAGCAGGGTGAGAGAAATGGGAATAATCGACCCTGCAATAACTTATACTTTTTTCTATGCCCTTCCTTTTTTGTTTCTGCTATTATATTTACTTCCTTTTATATTCAAAGAATTTTACAACAAAAACTTGATAAAAAAACAATGGATTATAGTTCTGTGGTGCATTGTATTTCTTTTACTTAGTCAATTATCTGGTCCCACAAATCCGGGAATTGCAGTGGTTTTTATAATTGTCATTCTAATCAGATACACCCTTACTTATCATAGGAACAATGCAAATCATTTAAGCGTAAAGTCGTTCTTTAAAAACATACCAAAAAGTTATTATGTTTACCTTCTTCCTCTTTGCACTATGGCAATATATTCATTGTATCTCGGAACCTACAACTCTGCTTACGACACACCACCTTCTTTGTCTGAAAGATACAGTCTTTTACTTAAAGGCTTAGGGGATTATTTCATATTCAATAAAAGCATGTCTATACTAACAGCAATTTGTATTGTTAATAGTGTTCTAATAAAAATATTTTCAAAAAAAGAAAGCAAAAAAGTCCTTCCGCTATTCTTTTATATAATACTTTTTACCATTATATATATTGTTTTACTTCCATTTGGAGGTTATCGCCCATATAGACCATACATTATAAGATATGATTCCGTCCTGGCAATAACATTCCTGTTTATTTTCTATTGGGGTTTCTCTTCTTGCTTCTTATTAAAGAGTATCTCAACATCAAAAGCGACAAGAATAGCTTTCATAATCTATACTTTTATTTCCATTTGTTATTTCTTTATCTTAGACATTAACACATTGAAACTACATTCGCCCGAAGTAAGACATATAAAACAAATTCAGAAAAGCGAAGATCTTATCGTCCCCTTGGAAAACAATGATTGGTCTTCAAATATCATATCTTGGGAACCTGCTTACGAACCTTGGCAAAGCGAAAACCCGTCCAAGTGTCTGCAACGCTGGGGAGTAATCAAGGAAGATAAACGCTGGTATTTAAAAAAAACAGAATAAACAAAAGAATTATAAATAAAAACAATAAAAACAACTTATAAAATGAAAGGAATAAAAGTACTGTTAATTGTAACAACGATATTATGTTCTATTGTTGTAAATGCACAAAACGAAGAATATATTAAAGGATCTTCTAATCCTATTTCTTGTACAAGTATTATGGTTGGCAAAAATGCCTCTGCTGATGGTTCTGTCATAACTTCTCATACTTGTGATTCTTGGTATAGAACATGGATGAATATGGTTCCTTCAAAAGATTGGAAAGAAGGAGACAGTGTTTCTATCTTTGACGGCAGAATGCATACACAAAGTCCTTCGGACAGCACAAAGATGTATTTAAAGGGAAAGATACCACAAGTAAAACACACATTCCGTTTTTTAGACTCAGCTTATCCTTGCTTGAATGAAAAACAAGTTGCAATGGGTGAAACAACTATTTCAGGAAGAGATACACTTCAAAATCCTAATGGCATGTTTAAAATAGAAGAATTACAAAGAATAGCTTTGCAAAGAGCAAGCTCCGCAAGAGAAGCCATAAAGATTATGGGAGACTTGGTAAAACAATATGGCTATGGCGATGCTGGTGAATGTTTAACCGTTGCTGACAAAGAAGAAGTATGGATTTTTGAGGTTTTTGGTGAAGGTAAAGATAGAATTGGAGGAGTTTGGGCTGCTCAAAGGATACCAGATGATGAAATTGCTGTTTCTGCTAATATTTCTCGTATATCAAAGATAGATAAGAAAGATAAAAAGAACTTTATGTTTTCAGATAATATCTTCGATGTTGCAAAACGATTAGGTCTTTGGGATGGTAAGGAAGAGTTTTGCTTTTGGAAAGTATTTAGTGGTGGCAACTATTTTGGAGAAAAGAAGAATTACAGTGTTAGAGAACATTATATAATGTCGTACTTAGCACCTTCTTTAAACCTAAGTGATACCGTAGAAGAATTGCCTTTAAGTGTAAAACCTGATAAAAAAGTAAGTGTAGAGGAAGTCATTAAACTTTTAGGTTCTTATTACGAAGGAACTAATTTAAACCTTAGCGGAAGAAATCTTATTCCTAATCCTAGACACAAGGATAAAGACGGAAACATAGTAGAAAATGAACCCGACAGCATTGTCTCTCCATTTTCAAATCCTTGGATGAGACCTGACGAAATCAATATGTATTACGCCAAAGGAGATTCTGCGATGAAGAATATTCGTACTGTCAGCGTATCTTGGTGTGCCTATAGCACCGTTATTCAATTAAGGAATTGGTTAGATGATGATATTGGAGGAGTTGCTTGGATTTGCTTAGATAATCCTGGAGAATCTCCACGTTTTCCTGTTTTTTGTGGAGTAACAGAACTACCTCAGATGTTAAAGATATGCGGACAACATAGCGAAAGAGACGATGCTGCTCTTTGGCATTACAGAAAAGCTAATCGCTTAGCAACCGTCAGATGGGGAAATTACAGAAAGTTATTAGAACCTGCAAGAGACTATTTCACAACAAAAGGGCAAAGAGAACTATCTTACGTAGAAAATACTTATAAACTACTAAAGCAAGAAGATACAAATAAAGCAAAAGATATGCTAAATGGATATGTTGCAGACTTCTTTGGTGCAACTATAATAAAATGGGACGAACTTACTCGTACATTTTGGAGACAAACATGGACAGGATTCTGATACTTATTATAAATCAACTATCATGCAGATAACTATTGACAAACAAGCTGGATTTTGTTTTGGTGTCGTCAGTGCCATTGACACATTGGAAAAAGAGTTAAAGAAGAATGAGACTCTTTATTGCTTAGGTGATATAGTACACAACAACAAAGAGGTAGAACGCTTGGAAAAACTTGGCTTAAAGACAATAAACAAAGCAGAATTTGAGGATTTAAAAGACTCACGTGTAATGATTAGAGCTCACGGAGAGCCTCCTCAAACATACATTAAAGCTAAAAAGAATAATATTGAGATTATTGACGCCACGTGTCCAATGGTTCTAAAACTTCAGAAAGATGTTCGCAGAGGATATGAACAAATGAAGAAAATAAATGGACAGATAATTATCTTTGGAAAAAAAGGACACGCTGAAGTAGTAGGCTTAGTAGGACAAACAGAAAATAATGCAATTGTAGTATCAAACGAAGCAGACTTAGAGCAAATAGACTTCTCTCGTCCTCTACATATCTTTTCCCAAACAACTAAAAACAGAGAAGACTATCAAAAGATTATCTCTCTAATAAGACAGAAACACTTAACAAAAGAAGTATTTGTAACAGATAGTATTTGCAAAAAAGTGTCCTTAAGAGCAAAAAACATAGGAGACTTCGCAAAAAGTGTCGGATGTGTTTTGTTTGTATCTGGCAAAGACTCCTCCAATGGCAACTACCTTTTTAATCTATGTATAAAAGAAAATAAAAACACTTTCTTTATCTCAGATACAAAAGACATAGACTTAGATAAAATAAAACATTTTGACCATATTGGTATCAGCGGAGCAACCTCTACTCCTATGTGGTTAATGAAAAAAGTTGAAGATTATGTTTATAGACAATTTAAAGATAAGTAACTTCAAAAACTTTGAAGACTTTGAACACGATTTCTCTCAAATCAACTGCATAGTAGGCAACAACGGTGTTGGTAAGACTAATATCCTTGATGCGATCTATTATCTCTCATTCTGCAAAAGTTTTCATGCTTCCAACGATCTCAACACCATAAGACACGGAGCGGACTTCTTTGCTTTGTTTGGCTCTTATTCTTTTGAAAACTCTGAGAAAGAAAAGTATTCATGCTCGCAAAAGAAAGGAGAAAAGAAAAGATTCTTCCACGACAAGAACCCTTACAAAAAACTTTCTGAACATATAGGCAAACTACCTTGTGTTATACTCTCTCCTTACGACAGTCTGTACATTACGGGCTCAGGCGAACAGAGAAGGAAGTTTATGGATATAGTCCTTAGTCAAACTGATGTTGTCTATATGGATGCTCTATTAAACTACAATAGAAGCTTAGAACAGAAAAACAAGCTTTTGAAGTTCATGCAAGAAACCCAAAACTTTGACACAATTCAATTAGATATATGGAATGAAAGATTAGACAAATATGCTCTTATTATCCAAAACAAAAGACAAGAGTTTTTTGATAACTTTAGTTCCTATTTCAACTTCTTCTATGACTTTGTTTCCGAGAAGAAAGAAAGTCCAAGCGTAGAATACAGGACATATTCAGGCTCTTTGTTGAAAAAAATGCACGAAAACTATGAGAAAGAAAAAATAATTGGCTACACTCTTGCAGGAATACATAGAGATGATATGATATTTAAACTTAACAACTATAATGTTCAAGAAATAGGTTCACAGGGGCAGCAAAAAACTTTTACACTTGCAATGAAACTCGCTCAATACTCCTATCTTAAAGATAAAAAGCACACAACACCACTATTACTCTTGGATGATATATTCGATAAGTTTGACTTCTCAAGAGTTGAGAAGATTCTGAGACTTGTATCCGAAGACAACTTTGGACAAATCTTTATAACCGATACTCATATAGACAGAGTTCGCAATATTATCCCTCAATCTCATAAAGAAAAAACAATAATTATTAATATCTAAAAGAAGATGGCTGGATTTAATCGTTACTATTATTTAGAAGGAGTAAGAAGAGGCAAACCGGAAGCTAACGAAATGCCCATAAAAGACTTCTTAGAAGTTTTCTTCAAACGCTGCCATATAGACTACAATCCCTATGAACAAGATATAAAACTTCAATGGGAAAAGATAACAGGTAAGCTTGTTAAACACTATACCGAAGATTTGTATTTAAACAAAGGTGTGCTATATGTAAAACTTTCTTCTCCTGTTGCTAAATCTGAACTATTAATGGTTAAAGATGCCGTGAAAAACAAAATAAACCGCAATCTCAACCAAGATATATTACAAAACATAGTAATACTATAGTTTGTCTTGAAAGCTCTCTTACTTTCAAATATTAATTGAGTATATGCTCTATCAAATCTGAAATATTGGCTAAATATATAGGCTTAATCTTCGTAGAGGAGACTATATCTTTATTATATTTGCTTATATATATTTTATTAAAGCCTAAATTTTCAGCTTCTTTTATACGTCTGTCTATATAAGGTACAGGTCTTACTTCCCCAGACAGCCCTATTTCTGCAGCAAAACAGGATTTTTTGTCTATATATGTATCCTGATGGGACGAAATTATAGAAGCTACAACAGATATATCAATCGCTGGATCATTAACTTTCAAGCCCCCTGCTATATTAAGAAAAACATCTTTGTTACTTACCTTTACCCCAGCTTTCTTCTCCAAAACTGCTAACAACATATTCAATCTGCGTATATCAAAACCATTAGAAACCCTCTGCGGTGATGAATAATAAGAAGGAGAAACTAAAGCCTGCGTCTCTATTAACAAGGTTCTTCTTCCCTCTGTAGTAGCACTTATAGATATTCCACTGAGATTTTCTTCTCTTTGTGTTAGAAGTACTTTAGATGGATTTTCTATTGGCAACAAACCAAAAGATGTCATTTCATATATACCAATTTCGTCTGTTGAACCAAAACGATTTTTTATGGAACGTACTATTCTGTAACCATAATTCTTATCTCCCTCAAACTGCAGAACTGTATCCACCATGTGTTCCAGAATTTTTGGACCTGCAAGAGAACCTTCCTTGGTTATGTGTCCAACAAGTATTATAGGAACATGATTTGTCTTAGCATAACTGATAAGTTTGTCGGCACAAGCACGTATCTGTGTTATTGACCCTGCAAAACTCTCTACTTCTAAACTTGTAAGTGTTTGTATTGAATCGATAATAAGTAGTGAAGGACGAATATTTTGAGCTGTCTCTATAATATTTTCCACCTTGGTTTCGCTTAAAAGAAGACATTTTTCTGAACTTTTGTTCATCCTTATCTGTCTTAACTTTATTTGCTCTGGCGATTCTTCACCTGAAACATACAAAACAAGAGAATCTCTTAATCCTAATGCTGTTTGCAACAAAAGAGTACTTTTCCCTATACCAGGTTCTCCTCCTAAAAGAACTACACTTCCTTCAACCAATCCTCCTCCTAATACTCTATTAAATTCATTATCAAATGTATCTATTCGTAGTGTTTCTCTGTATTCTACTTTATTAATAGGTATAGGAGATGTTTTTAATGCAGAAGTTTTTGAAGAAGACTTGGAGGGTAAAGAAGTCTGAACAACTTCTTCAAAACTTCCCCAAGAACTGCATTCAGGACATTTCCCTAAATAAGATGATGACTGATAGCCGCAATTATTACATATATATACTTTCTTCTCTTTTGCCATTTAGCTTGGTTTTATATTCACCTTATATTTCTTTTCTTGTGGCTGAGAACGTTTGTTGCCGTCCTGACCATATTTTTCATGATAAGGTCCTACAGGCATATCCAAAAGAACATATCTCTGCATCTGCTCAAACAGACCTAAGTAAAGCGATGTTTCTGCATCTTTTATAAGTTTATCATTTTTCTTTGTCTTGGTAGGCATAGGAGTGTCATAGTTAAAGTCGGCATGACGAGAAAATAAAGTATCTCCCGTAGCGGTTGAAATAAAGTCATAATGAGCCACAACATTGATATTAGTACTCCACCAAGGTTTCTCTACTCTATAGATAGTCAATAACAAAACCATATCTGCACCATATTTCGCCTTACATTCTTTTATTCTGTCAAGATTAATATTCTTAGTTGTCAAAAGGCTATCCTTTCTTATCTCATCCATAAAAGCAAGGGCTGAAGGAAGATAATAGCCTTTTGAAGAAAGTTCCCTTACACAAGATGTATATGCCATTTCACTCGCAGAACTATAGTCTGAACGATTCCATGGATAAAGAACAACTACAGTTTTGGGATGCTCGTTGTAAAGTTTGTTATATGCAGTACTTCTTGGCACCTTTTTAGGAAATAGTTTCTTATACGTCCGCTTAAAAATATTCCCTTCTTTCTTTTCATCCTTTGAAGACAGTATTTTCTTTTTCTCCTCATCTGTAAGGGTTACCAAGTCTTCCTCTGTATAATTGTTTATATCAAATTCCTTTTTCGTTGTATTTTCCTGCTTTTGATTGTCATCTGTATCTTCCTTTGGATGTTTCATGCGATAAACAATCTGATCCATCGTACTTAAAGCCTCAAATTCTTTTTTCTCCTGCTCTTCTTTCTGTTTTTTCTCTGCCTCTATTTTCTCTAACTTCTTCACAAGTTCTTCTTTCTTTCTCTCCTCTTCATTCTCTGCATTTGCCTCAAGTTCTTTCTGTTGTTTTTCTAAAAGTTCTTGTTGTTTTTCTTCCTCTCTAAGTTGTTTCTCCAATTGAGAGTCAAGTTCTTTCTGTATTCTTTCCTGCTCCTTTTTCTCCTGCTCTTGTAGTTTTTGGGCAGAAAGCAAGGTCTCTTTCTCTTTTCTTCTTTCTTCCTTAATTCTTTGACGTTCTGACTTGGCAGAGTTTTTTATCAACTTATCTTGTTCTTTCTCTTTTTTCTTCTTTTCCTTTTCTTCCGCCTTTTTCTTTTTCTCGTATTCCTTATTCGCTCGTTTTTGTTCCTTTATTTGTTCCTTGCGTTTTTTCTCCAAGTCCTTAGTTCTCTGTCTTTGTTTATCCTTCTCTGAAAGCACTTTCTCCGTTTTAGTTGAAGAGACTTCTTTAGCTTCGTTATCCTTAGCAGTCTTTTTAAATAGACTACAAGAGGACAAAAATATCACTACAGTCAATAGAATTATTATTTTTTTCATAGCCCTAATTCTTGTTTTAGTTTAACAATATAGGTATGACTTTCTGGATACAGTTCCATTTCTCGTTGAAACCAAAAGATTGCTCCTGCTGTATCTTTCTGCTGATAAAGAATATAGGCATAATCTGCACAAGCTCCAGGAGGAATTCGCTGTTGTTCAACCGTTCCTTTCTTTCTCTTTAACTCCTTTTCCCCGACAATAGTTTGATAGCTTTTGGAAATATTCTTTATATCCGCTTTTTCTTCTGTGGTAATAAAACTATACACCGCATCATCATAGTCTTTATAATCATACAAAGTTTTTGTACAACAAGAGAACAAAATGACGGCAGACAATATTAAGATTAATCTCTTCATTATATTAAATTTTGTGTGCAAAGATATATATTTTATTTTTGTCTTACAATTTTTTGTGAGAAATATCAAAAAAAGAAAAAGTCTCCAAGCTAAACAGTAGCATTGAACATGTACTCATCTAACCTGAAGACTATGTTTTATTTCATTATATCCACCTTAGTATAAGGTGCAGAAATGTTATTTTCTCTTAAATAGTTATATACTTCTTTGTGCAAATAGTCATTTACAGGCCAATAGTCTGAAGTAGCACACCAAACTCTTACATCCAAACTAACAGAACCATTGTTAATTATTGTTACTAAATCGTATGCAGGTTCTTTAAGTATCTTTTCGTTTGCCTCTACTATGCTTCTTATTCCTTCTTTTACCTTTTCTACATCAGTTCCCAAAGCCATAACTGGTGAAACAGTTATACGTCTTTGTCCCATTGCAGAATAGTTTATTATATTTCCTGCAGATAAGGTACCATTAGGAAGGGTTACAACCTTATTATCTACAGTATTTATCACAGTGGAAAAAATCTTAATGCTTTTAACAGTTCCCTCAAACCCTTGTGTTGAAATATAGTCTTCCAATTTGAAAGGACGGAAAACCAGAATAAGAATACCACCAGCAAAATTTTGGATAGTCCCACTAAGAGCCATACCTACAGCCAAGCCAGCTGCTCCCAATAAAGCTATAAACGAAGTCATAGGAATTCCAAGATAACCTATAATGGATATAATCAAAAGCACTTTCAGTCCAACGCTTATTATAGAAAGTATAACGGGACGAAGCGTTGGGTCAAGATTGTTCTTGTCAAATATTTTCCTAACTCTCTTTTTCAAAAATTTGATTAGTTTAAAACCAACCCACAATACTACAACTGCAATAATAACTTTCTGTATTGCACTTAATCCATTTTGAGTACACCACTGAATAACACTATTTATTATATCAAAAGGTGCGGTTTCTGCTTTCGGTGCTGCGTCTAAAAATAACATATTCATTTCTCCTTCTTTTTTAATTAATAACTAATATTTTTGTTTTTACACATTTTCTTCACAATATGTTTCATACAAGAAATTATTGTATGGATAAATCTTTATATGAATAGACCTAATAGTATTATACATCAATGTTTTCAACTCTTCTATATTCTCCTTGTTTGCTGCTGATATAAAAACTGTTGGATAATCATTCTTTGCCATCCAAGTTTGTTTTAATTCTGCAAGAGAAAAGTTTATCTTTTCCTTAGGTGTAAGGTCATCTTCATCCTTTTTGATGTAAGTATAGTTGTCTATTTTGTTAAAAACTATTATTATAGGTTTGTCTATTGCTCCTATCTCTCTTAGAGTATTATTGACTACACTTATTTGATTTTCAAAATCTGGATGAGAAATATCTACAACATGTATCAAAAGGTCGCTTTCCTTTACCTCATCCAAAGTGCTTTTAAAACTTTCCATCAATGTTTCCGGCAGTTTTCTAATAAAACCAACCGTATCGGTCAATAGGAATGGCAGATTCTCTATTACAACTTTGCGTATTGTAGTATCCAACGTTGCAAAGAGTTTATTTTCGGCGAACACTTCACTTTTTGAAAGCATATTCATCATTGTGGATTTACCAACATTAGTATAGCCAACCAAAGCCACACGAACAAGACTTTCTCTGTTCTTTCTTTGGAGTGTTTTCTGCTTATCTAACTTGACAAGTTTTTCTTTTAGTAAAGATATTTTAGAAAGTAATATTCGCCGGTCTGTCTCTATCTGAGTTTCTCCAGGACCACGCATATTCAATCCTCCTTTTTGTCTATCAAGGTGAGTCCACATACGCGTAAGTCTTGGAAGCATATATTTATATTCAGCCAATGCTACTTGAGTTTTTGCATGTGAAGTTCTGGCTCTTTTTGCAAAGATATTAAGTATTACTTGTGTTCTATCTAAAACATTACAAGCAAGCACTCTTTCTATGTTTCTCAATTGAGAAGGTGAAAGTTCATCATCAAAAACGACCCATTCTATTTCTTTTTCTTTGATATATTCTCTTATTTCTTCAAGTTTTCCTGTCCCAACGTATGTTCTACTGTCTATCATCTGCAAACGCTGGGAGAAAGTCTTCACAGCTATTGCATCCAAAGTCTCAACCAAAAAAGCTAACTCATCAAAATATTCTTTCAGATTTTCATCACTCACGTATGGAGTTTGAACACCTACCAATACACATCTGTCTCTCTCTTCCGTCATAACTATATATTTTCTGATAAGTATTTTGGAGTTGTTCCCCACATTAGTTTATCTCTGATAGCCTGAAAAAAATCCTGATTCTCCAAACGAACAAGATTCCAATCATAAGTAGATTTATTTATTCGTATATCTCCTTGATTTGCTTCCAATATACTATATCCGTCTATAAGCACTTTACAAGCATTGTCATTTTGTGGAATATGCACTCTTATTTCATCATTATCTGAAATGATTATAGGTCTGAATGTAAGGTTATGAGGAGCTATGGGAGTAAGACAAAGACATTGGCTTTCGGGACTTATTATCGGTCCTCCAGCAGACATAGAGTAAGCCGTAGATCCTGTTGGTGTTGCCACAATAATTCCATCTCCTGAATAGGTTGTCAAGTATTTACCATTAATAAATACTTCTAAATCTATAATACTTCCCCTGTTGGTAGAAAGAAAGCAAGCTTCATTAACTGCAAAGTGCTTTTCTCTATCAAAACACGAAAAGTCTGTTTCCAAAATGAGACGTTTTTCTATCGTAAAGTTATTCTTTTGCAACTCATTGCATAAGTTTTGAATATCCTCTCTACCTGCAGAAGTTAAAAAACCAAGATGTCCAAGATTTACTCCTAAAACCGCAGCCTTATTTCCTATAACAAAATCCACAGTATCCAACATAGTTCCATCTCCTCCCAAGGAAAGAAGTATGCCATCATAGTTTTTCAAGTCATTTTTTTGAGAAAACAGAGTTATCTTAGAATTATCAGATATTAAGTCTTTGATGGCTTCAAACAAAGGTTGCCATACTAAAATCCTATCATAGATTAACAGCAGATTCTCAAACAAAATACCTATTAATTCTCTGTCTTTGTGTTTTTCAGGGACTTTCCCAAAGATGGATATTGTCATACTATAGTTGTATTTTAAAAGGATTCTCCATGGAAAGTTCGCCTTCCAGACGTTTTTGTATAAGAGAAGTCAGACCTTCTTGCAGTTCTTTTATTTCACTCTTCAACAGCACACTCTGACAAAAAGCGTTCATCAAAAGCATCTTGGCTTGCTTATCAGATATGCCACGTGTCTTTAAATAATACAGAGCATTTTCGTCTAACTGTCCTGTTGTTGCCCCATGGGAACACTGAACATCATCGTTATATATTTCCAAAACAGGACGGGTATTTACCTTTGCTTTATCGGTAAGCAGGATATTGTTGTTAGTCTGTCGTGCTTCATTATTCTTTGCATAGTAATCAACCAACACATGTCCTACAAAATTTGCTCTTGCCTCATCATCCAATATACCTTTAAAGAGTTGAGTACTTTTACAATCGTCCTTATAATGAAAAACCTTTACTATGTTTTCCACGCTTTGTTCTCTATCCATAAGATACAAACCATTAAGGTCTGCGAAGGAATGTTTTGAATTGAAATTCACCCTTATGTTATTGGTAAGTTTGCCGCCATTGAGAGTAATGAAGAATGTCTGAAGATGAACATCGTTAGTAAGATTGAAAACTATATTGGAAGCTATGCTTGTTTGATTATTTACGTTTTCCATCTTATAAAACGCCATCTGAGAACAAGGCTTCAGTTCTACATTTATATTATGCAAGGTATTGGAAGTTGTCTTTGGAAGCGTGTCATCACAATAAAGAATTGTAAGCTTGGAATTTTCTCCTACTATTATGTCTATTCTTTCTTCCTCGTCTGCGTGATTCTCTTTATCTAACAGGTTTATTATCTGTATAGGTCTTTCGATTATAGCATTGTCCTTGATCGCTATCACAGAGTGATTATTTTGAAGATTTTCCACCTTGATATTAGCACTCAAACAATTGAATACTACACTATCCTCCTGAACAAATTTTCCATTATGTTTCTTTATCTTTATGGTATCCAAGGAAGGAATATTACAAGCAAAACATTCGCATTTATTATCTATTATCATCTATTTTCTGTTTTGAGAACATAACGCAAAAAAACAAAATTTATTGTAATACATAACAGTCAGATTTTCAAAAATTTTCAAGCTTGCAAAAAAAGAGTTGATCTTTAGGGTAAAAAGAGTTGATCTTTTACCCCAAAAGAGTTGGTTTTAAGAAAAAAAGTCTTGATCTTTTTTTGAGCAAATCAAGACTTGATTTTTGCAATGCTAATATTGAATATTTTTTTGTAATTTTGCAGTATGAAAAAAGTTGTTGAAACTTATATAAAACATAAGACTTTACAAACACTTGCCAAGGAAATAAAAAACAAAAACGCAAACATATTTTTAAATTCTTGCGTGGGTAGTGCTTTTGCCTTTGTTATTGCAGGCATAGACAATATGCTAAAACACACAAACCATCTCATCATAATGGAAAGCAAAGAAGAGGCTGCATATCTTTGCAATGATTTGGAAACGCTTTTGGAAGATGAAAACAGTGACTATGAAACCAAGCACGTTGTTTTCTATCCTGCTCTGACAAACAAAAAAAGAGAAAATATTTCTATCAATAACGATAATGCTGTTCTAAGGCTACAGATACTTAACCGTTTAAACAAAGGTGAAAAACTGATTATTGTCTCTTATCCCGAAGCAGTAGAAGAAAAAGTTGTAACCTCTAAATCCTTAGACGAAAGAAAGATAATAATAAAGCAAGGACAAGATTTGTCTATTGACGAAAAACTTTCCGAATTAGACGCTTATGGTTTTGAATGTGTTGATTTTGTTGTTCAAGCTGGACAATATGCTATAAGAGGAGGAATTCTTGATGTCTTTTCTTTTGCACAACAACTGCCATATAGAATAGAAATGAATGGCGACAGAGTAGAGAGTATCAGAACTTTTGACATTGCGACACAGTTGTCTATTGAAGAAAAACAGTCTTTTATCATCATACCTGATTTAGAAAGAGAGAGTACAAACAATAACGATACTTCCTATTCCAAACCACAAAATAAAGAAAAAGTCTCTTTGTTTTCTTACTTTGATTCTGAGTCTGTGATATGGGCAAGAAACCTAAGTGTGTCATTAGAGAAGACTTCTCATTCCTATGAGGCAGAAGATATGCAGAAAACCTATCTAAATAGAGGCGAAATCGTGGATGCAATAGCCCGATATACACTCATAGAATCTGGTTTAAAACTTTCTAAATCACAAAGCTTCAATATAAATTTCTCAACCGTAGTACAGCCATCGTTTAACCAAGATTTTTCACTTTTTGCCGAGAACTTACAAGACTTTTCCTTGCAAGGCTACGACAATATGTTTTTTGTAAGAGATGAAAAACAAAAACTTAGGATAGAAAACATAATAAAGGAATATGAAAACGAAGGTAAGATTATAAAAGTCAGGTTTTTGGATTATAGTATATCATCAAGTTTCATTGATAATGATTTAAAACAGACTCTATTTACAGATCATCAGTTGTTCAATCGCTACAACCGTTATCATATCCAAGACAATGCAGACAAGAAAGAGAGTATAACTATTGATGAACTGCTGGCTTTAAAGCCCGGAGATTATGTTACACACATAGATTATGGCATTGGCAGATTCTCAGGTTTAGAGAAACTCAACAACAATGGAAGAGAACAGGAAGCTATTCGTCTTATCTATAAAAACAATGATATTCTTTATGTTTCCATTCATTCTCTACACAAAATTTCTCGCTACACTTCTAACGAAGGCACTGAGCCTAAACTTAACCGATTAGGCTCTACAACTTGGCAAACCTTGAAAGAAAGGACTAAGAAGAAAGTTAAAGACATAGCCAAAGACCTTATCAGACTTTATGCTCAAAGAAAAGCCAGCAAAGGTTTTGCATTCTCTGCAGATTCTTTTCTTCAAAACACCTTGGAAGCTTCGTTTATGTATGAAGATACGCCTGATCAATATAAGGCAACCAAGGCTGTGAAAAGAGATATGGAACAACAATATCCTATGGATAGGTTAGTATGTGGCGATGTTGGCTTTGGAAAAACAGAAGTAGCCATCCGTGCTGCCTTTAAGGCGGTAAATGATTCTAAACAGGTTGCCGTATTAGTTCCAACAACAATACTTGCCTTCCAACATTATAAGACTTTTTCTGAAAGACTTAAAGGTATGCCTTGCAGAGTGGATTATCTAAATAGGTTCCGTTCATCTAAAGAGAAAAAAGAAATACTTCAAAACCTAAAAAGTGGAAAAATAGATATACTTATCGGCACTCATGCTATTGTTTCCAAAAATATAGAGTTTAAAGATTTGGGACTTTTAATAATAGATGAAGAACAGAAGTTTGGAGTATCTGTCAAAGAGAAATTAAAACAAATGAAGGTCAATGTAGATACTCTTACTTTAACCGCAACTCCTATTCCTCGTACTCTGCAATTCTCTCTTATGGGAGCAAGAGACCTTTCTGTTATCAATACCCCTCCTGCCAATCGCCAACCAATAACTACTGAAATTATATCTGTGGGCTTTGATGACAAGAAATCTTTTTCACCTAAGAAAGAAGAAGAACTTTCTAATTCTCAAACACAGATAAAAAGAGCCATAGTCAATGAGTTGAATCGTGGAGGTCAAGTATTTTTTGTTCATAACAGAGTACAGAATTTAGAGAATATATATTCCATGATAAAACGTCTCGTTCCTCAAGCACGTATAGCTATAGGACATGGACAAATGGAGGGAAAAGAATTGGAAAAGGTTATGATGGATTTCATTAATGAGGAGTATGACATCTTACTTTCCACGACTATTGTTGAAAACGGTTTGGATATTCCTAACGTCAATACAATTATTATAAACGATGCTCAAAATTATGGACTGTCAGACCTTCATCAATTAAGAGGAAGAGTTGGCAGAAGCAACAAGAAAGCTTATTGCTATCTGTTAATTCCAAGTGAGGAGATACTTACTGACCAAGCCTATAAACGTCTGCAAGCTATATGTGAGTTTTCTTCAATAGGCAGTGGCTTTGCTCTTAGTATGCGGGATTTAGATATAAGAGGTGCTGGCAATATTCTTGGTGCTGAACAGAGTGGTTTTATTAGTGATATAGGATATGATACTTACAATAAGATATTGTTTGAGGCTATGGAAGAATTAAAAGAGAATGAGTTCTCGTCTTTATATCCTCAACAACAGAAAGACTATGTAAAAGAATGTATTATTGAAACAGACTTAGAAGTATTGATTCCAGACAAGTACATATCTAATATTACAGAACGCTTTAAGATTTATAAAGAATTAGACTCTATATCTAACGAAGAAGAATTAATCTCTTTACAAAAAGAACTTAGAGACAGGTTTGGGAAGATACCTCAACAAACCTTAGACCTATTTGATATTGTAAGAATAAGAAAGATGGCTAAAGATATGGCTGTGGAAAAACTTGTAGTAAAAAGAGAAAAAGCACAACTAACTTTTGTTCGTAACAAAGAAAGTCAGTTCTACTCTTCTGAAAAGTTTCAACGCATATTGCTATTCGCCAATCAGTTTGCTAACCGTTGTCTTTTGAAAGAAGATAATGAGAGTTTGACTCTTATAATCAAAGACATCAAAACTGTGGCCCAAGTAAAACAAATATTCAGTTTGATGAATAATTAATGTTTCTTATCTTAGTAGCCGAGAATCTTTAGCATTGATTTATGACTTTGTTCTTTTGTAAATAATTTGGTTGTCCATTCTCCGTTTTCATCTTTATCTAAGATAACATGCTTTGGTTGCGGTATAAGACAATGCTGAATACCCCCGTAGCCTGCTAAACTTTCCTGATAAGCTCCTGTATGGAAGAAACCTATATAAAGAGGCTCTCCATCATTATTTTGAAACTTAGGAAGAAATATAGCATTTGAGTGTGTTTCTGCTGAATAATAGTCTTGAGAATCACATGTCAATCCTCCAAGAAAAACTCTTCCATATTCATTATTCCATTTATTGATAGGAAGAAGAATAAATCTCTGTCCTATTCCCCATGTATCAGGCAAAGTAGTTATAAAAGAAGAGTCTATCATATACCACAATTCTCTATCATTTTGTCTTTTTTGATCAATAATAGAATAAAGAATACATCCTGCTTCACCTACAGTAAAAGAACCAAATTCTGTAAAAATATTAGGTTCCTCTACTCCATTCTTGTTGCAGTTTTCTTTTATTTGAGCAAGTATTTCTTCAGTCATATACTCATAATCATACTCAAAGCCTAAGGAATTCTTAATAGGAAAGCCACCTCCAATGTTCAAACTGTCCAATTCAGGTGCTATCTTCTTTAATTCACAATACACATTAACACATTTTCCTAACTCACTCCAATAATACGCAGTGTCTTTTATTCCTGTATTGATAAAGAAATGGAGCATTTTTAGTTTAAACTTAGGATTTTTTTGTATCTTACTTTTATAAAAACTTATGATTTCATTATAGCGAATACCAAGTCTAGAAGTATAGAAGTCAAATTGAGGAGCTTCTTCTGTAGCTATTCGTATTCCAACATTACATTTACTATTTACATAATCATTCATACCATCTAACTCCTCAATATTATCTATTATAGGTATAATATTACAAAATCCGTTATCAATCAGAGCAGCTATGTTTTCAATGTATTGTGGTCTTTTAAAGCCATTACAGATTATAAATTGTTCTTTAGTTATCCTGCCTTGATTATACAACTCCTCTATTATATTTATGTCAAAAGCAGAAGAAGTCTCAATATTCACTTCATTCTTTAACACCTCTTCTAAAACAAAAGCAAAGTGTGAGGATTTAGTACAATAACAATAATTATAAGTACCTTTATAATCAACCTTAGCTCGTGCTACATTGAATAAACGCTTTCCTTTCTGAATTTGAGAAGATATCTTTGGCAAATAAGTAATTCTAAGTGGAGTACCATATTGCTTAATAATATCCATTAGTGGCACATCATGAAAATTCAATTCTTCATCTTCAACAGAAAATTCATCTTGTGGAAACTCAAAAGTCTGTTCAATTAAATCAATGTATTTGTTTTTCATTGTCTAAAAATTTATAATCTAAGTTTGTTACTTCGCTATTTTTCTTCCAATCTATTTGAATTAGATTGAATTTTTAAGGTTGCAAAAGTAACAAAAAAATTAAAAATAAGAAATTAGAAATAATAAATCGTCAATTAAATGAAAATAATATACTACTTTTGCCATGAAAATAAATTTTAATATTTATGAAGAAAATATTGTTTATAGTCTTTGCTTTCTCTGCCTTTATCGGCTTTTCACAAGAGAAATTATTAACAAAGAAGATAGTTTATACAATCAATTTAACTGAGAATACAGTTAAATCTGACAAGCACAAAGACTCCATTATCTACAACTACAAAGTCAATCAAAGATTCTTTTGGGAGGCGATGGACATATTTATGGACAACTGGAAAAACAAAAAAATCAACGTATTAGACGAAAATGGAAAGAATATTGTTTGGGATACTATGTTAGTTAAACTTAATCTCAAACTTTCAAAGTACTACAATAAAAAGATAGATAAAAAAGAGATTCAAAATATCTTAGAGAACTATATCACCAAGCTAAGTTTCAAAGAAGAATGGACATATAACACCGAAACAATGCTAATCAACAAAAAAGTTTTAGCTTTCTGCCCTATCATCAGCATTGATTCTTTGCATTTAACCGAAGAAGGCTTTGAAGCCAAAGAAGGCTTTTGTTTCCCTCTTGGTTGGATAGAGCAAACAAATCAAACAAGTAGCAACGATGACCTATTAATCACAAGAAATATCCATTACACCATACCTATTTATAATTATACTCCTTATCGTTGGTGGGAGAATAATTTGGAAGAAGAATATTCCATTCCTTATTTCGACAGATTCATACAAAAAGCGGAGAATATGGAGATACCTGTCTTTGAGAACCCTGACATGACTGAAGCTCTACAGAAATCAAACATTCTTAAACGAAGAAAATTCTCTAAGACCGAGAGTATGGTTGAAGATTTAGGGGACAACAACATTAAAGAAACCGACACAATCCTGAATATGCAATACCAATCCGAAGACTTTGAATACATCCGTTTTGGAGAAGAGATTTACTTTAACAAAAATACCCTTTCATTCATCAAGAACACGAACTACATCGCTCCAATTATAGCCATAAAAGACAAAAACGAGAACTTCCTTTATTACTATCCTATTTATTATATTAGAAAAAAATAAACCTTATGAAAAAGATTATATATTTATTATTGGTTTTATGCAGTTTTGGATTGAAATCACAGAACGAGACATACAGCATTGAATACGAAAAGCACAAAGTGGGTGTATTCAATCCTGAAAAAGAAATCAATCACAGTCTAAACCCAAAGAAGTTTGAACACATCACGGGCTATTTCAGAGAAGAGTTGGCTAAAACTATCCTCAATGCAGTAAAGACAAATCAGATAAAAATATATGATGAAAGAAAGAGAGAGTTGAATATAGACTCTGTCGCTAATAGAATCATAGCCTTTGAAAAAAAGAACTTCAACAATATCTTAAAAAAAGAAGATGTTTGGGATTTTATCGTTCCTTATGTTTCTGCATACGACTTTGAAGAAGGTGTAAGATATGATTATAAGACGCTATCCATTGAGAAGAAAGTTCTTGCCTATTGTCCTTATGTTGTAAGATACAAAAACTTCAATGGAGAAAAGAACGACAGTGTTCAAATGCCTTTATTTTGGATTTTCCTTAACAAGAATGAAGTTTTGGACAACAACAAAAAAGAAACAAACAACTTAAAGCCTATTTTTGATATACCGGATACCGTTCTTAGCCTCTTGCCTTTAAAGTATCCTGTCAAAATGCCTTTTACTTTTTCTCTATTTGATAATATACAAAACAAAAAAATAGATGTTTATCGCTCAAATGGAGAAGAATTTAAAACAGTAAAAGAGGTAGAAGATTTATTTGTATTGAAAAAGAATGTAAGCATTTATGATGAAGAAACAGGTCAAGATGTTTTGAAAACAGTTTATACTGATATAGTACCTGAAGATATTGAAGCAATACGAATAGCAGAGACTTGGAGTATCAACCCTAATACGTTGGAAATAATCAAAAGAGTACAGTATTTTCTTCCTTTATATCCATACGATGAAGATATTTTTATGCAACTTGGAGTAAGAATTATCAACAAATCCAAATCCTAAGATGAACAAAACAAAACTATCAATGGATGAACTACACAGAATAAGTGTAGAAGAGTTTAAAAATTCCAAGAAAACTCCTATAGTCGTGGTCTTGGACAACGTCAGAAGCATGAGTAACATAGGAAGTATATTCAGAACCTGCGATGCTTTTCGTGTAGAAAAACTTTGTCTGTGCGGAATAACTGCTACTCCTCCCAATAGAGAAATAAACAAAACAGCCTTAGGAGCAACAGAAAGCGTAGATTGGCAATATTACAAAACGACTCTTGAATGTGTAGAAGAGTTAAAAGGAAAAGGATATAAAATATTCTCCATAGAACAAGCACAAAATAGCACTATGCTACAAAATTCTCCAAAAGAGAATTCTCCATTTGCCATAATTTTAGGCAATGAAGTGGAAGGTGTAGAACAGAACATCGTTAATATTTCAGACGAAACAATAGAAATACCTCAGTTCGGAACAAAACATTCTTTTAATGTCGCTGTTACTTGTGGTATCGTCCTTTGGGATTTTGTAAAAAAGACTCTTATTCAGTAAGATAAAGATACTCCATTTTATGATTTGATGTTTGCAAAAAAAGATCAAGTCTTTGGGGTATAAACATCAAGAGTTAAGAAAAAAAGATCAAGTCTTTTTTCGCTAAAATCAAGTCTTTTTTCTTCAACTCTTTTTATGGATTATAATTTGATTAACATATAGTCTTACAATAAAATTAAACTTATTGCGTTATTATAATAAATTTTCTTTAAATAAAACAAATTAAAATTATGAAGGCTTTAGATCAGATAGCATTATTTGCTTTTTCATTAGTTATGCTGTTTAACGTTTCTGCACAAGAAGCAAACGAAGTTTTAGGAGTTAGTCCTAATAAAGTAAGCATAGAAAACTATGAGAATATTTATTCCTCTGCAATAAATAACTCTCAAAATATGGTCATCTCATGTTACATCAACAGAGCAGAAGACTATAACAGTTATTTCACTTCCACTATCAAAAAGAGTTCCAACATAGGTCAAGGCATTATACAAGATATTTCTAATTATCAGAATGAAAGCAGCGATTTGAATATTATGACTTTTGAAAAAACAGACTTAAATGCTGCAACCTATAGACAAATGCATCAACTGAAAAGAGAAAGAGTTGTGGTTGCGTTGCTGAACAATGAACAAATTGTAATAGTTTCTTATGATAAAGAATACTATAGACAACATATATTAAACAACTAAGAAAATACATCCAAATAAAAAAAAAGCGGGAATATTCTATATGAATATTCCCGCTTTTTTTAGTCTATGCCAAAGCATAGCAAATTATAAAACTAATATGAAAGAATATGTTCTATTGTCATTAGGATAGAAACCTTCTATTTGAGTTTGACCTTTCTTATTTGCAAGATTTTTAGCATCATTTAAAGAAAGATTAACCTTACCATCAATTGCTGTGATAATAAATCCTGCTCTTATACCAACAGAAGCCAATCTACCTTTAGATATTTTTGTAATCACCAAACCTTTGGCAATGGAATAAGAAGCCTTTTCATCATTATTTATTTCTCTGAAAGTACATCCTATTGCTTCTACTGTTTCTGCGTTGTCCTTAACTATTTCCATTGTATTACTTTCATTCAAAAGAGTTAGGTCTTTTCGCAAAATCTCATTCTTTCTTAGGATTTCATAATGTGCAACATCGCCAGGAGACATCTGCAACATAACTTCATTTACTTCTGCGTTAGTATTTACCTCCTTACTATTGATTTTATAGATAACATCTCCTTCTTTTACACCTGCTTTGTCTGCTGATGAGTTTTTAATTACTTGTGTTACATAAACACCTCGCATATCTTTAAGATTCTTTTCAAGCATAAGTCTTGAATCTACTTCTTGCACGACTATACCTGCTGAAGCCCTTTGCGTTGTTCCATATTGAATAAGGTCTTTTATTACTTTCTTTGCAATATTGACTGGAATAGCAAAAGAATATCCTGTATATGAACCTGTTGAGGAAGCTATAGCGGCATTTATTCCTATTAGTTCTCCCTCCGTATTTACTAAAGCTCCACCAGAATTTCCAGGATTCATAGCGGCATCTGTTTGAATAAAAGATGTAAGAGTATTTCTGTTATTTCTATCACTAAGGATATTAAGATTTCTTGCTTTTGCTGAAACAATACCTGCAGTTACCGTACTTGTAAGATTAAAAGGATTACCAACAGCTAAAACCCATTGACCCACTTCTACATTATCACTATTACCATATTCTAAAGGAGTAAGGTCATTTGTTTCTATTTTCACCACCGCTAAATCTGTAGATGGATCTGTTCCAATTACTTTTGCAACAAATTCTCTTTTGTCGTTAAGTGTTATAGTAATACTATCAGCATCTGCAACAACGTGATTATTTGTTACTATGTAACCATCTGTAGATATTATAACTCCAGAACCAGAAGTTCTATAAGTTCGTTGTCTTGGTTGAAAAGGATTGTAACCAAAGAAGTTGTTAAAAAAGTCATTATCAAAAAAATCGTCATAATAAGAAGATTGTTGATGAGCCAAACACTGAATATAAACAACAGAATGAAGGCTTTTTTTTGCTGCAGTGGTAAAATCTTGAGCATAAACTCCCACTGCAAAACAAATACCTAATAATAAAAGACTAATCTTTTTCATCTTGTTTTACCTTTCTATTTTTTTATTGCGTAGATAACGCAAAAGATGTTGTATTTATTACATTAAAATGCCAAAATTTTGCTCATTACGGCACAATTTTTGTTGCACAATAAGAAAAAAAATACATTTTTTAAACAAAATTTGTTGTTTATTGTAAAAAAAATTGTATTTTTGCCACTGAAATAGATGTTTAACTAAAGAAAGAATAAATGACATAAGAATATTATCTTTTTTTAAGATTTTTGAATTACGTATATAGAAATATATTCTTATGATGCAATATAAAGATAATAGGACTGACCAAGAGTTAGTATTAGCATATCAAGGTGGAGAGCAAAAAGTTTTCCAAGTATTATTGGAAAGACACCAACAAAAAGTTTTTAATTACATTCTGTCAATGGTAAAAGATACTACTGTTGCAGATGATATTTTTCAGGATACTTTTGTTAAAGTTGTCAATACTCTACGTTCTGGCTCATATCATGATGAGGGTAAATTTATTCAATGGGTTATGCGTATAGCTCATAATCTTGTTATTGATTATGCTCGTAAGGGACAAAAATTTAGAATGGTTTATGATTCCAATGAATATAGTGTTTTTGACACTCTAAACACTTCTGAATTCAATATGCAAGATAAAATGATTAAAGCTCAAATATACAAAGACATTCGTTATCTTGTAAAACAATTACCTAAAGAACAACGCAGAGTACTTATTATGCGGCATTATGCGAATATGTCTTTTAAAGAAATCGCAGAAAGAACAGGTGTCAGCATTAACACTGCTTTAGGAAGAATGCGATATGCTCTGATAAACATTAGACGTATGGCTGAAGAAAAGTCAATGTCTTTATCTATGAGTTAAGAAATAAATACTTTTAATAAAACAAAAAAGAGACTGCTCGAAGACTTCGGGCAGTTTTTTTTATTCTTTTGTATAATAAAAATAACTTACTTGCGTTTTATAGGAAATATTTAAGGGAAAATAACAATAATATGGAACAGAACTACAATTTTTTTAATGAATGGGAAAAAGATTTAGAAGTTGCTTCTTTGGGAATTGAAACTCCAAGTAAGGATGTTTTGGATGCAATTATTGACTATTCCATGATTGTAGATTTCTTTAGTAAAACATTAAATGAAAGAATATCTATCTGCCTCAACTAAGCCTATATTAATTTGTGGTCCTTGCAGTGCAGAAAGCCATCAACAAGTTTTACAAACTGCAAAAGACGTTAAAGAGGCTGGAGTAACATGGTTTAGAGCAGGAATTTGGAAACCAAGAACTCGTCCCAATAGTTTTGAAGGTATTGGTGAAGTTGGTTTACAATGGTTAAAAGAAGTCCAACAAACACTTTCTTTAAAGGTATGCACAGAAGTTGCAAAACCTTTTCATGTTGAAGAATGCTTAAAAGCAGGTATTAATGCAGTATGGATTGGTGCAAGAACATGTTCTAATCCTTTTTCTGTTCAAGAAATAGCTGAAAGTTTAAAAGGTGTTGATAATCTTTCTGTATTAATAAAAAATCCAACAACTCCAGATATTCATCTTTGGCTTGGAGCCATTGAAAGAATAGAAAAAGCAGGTATAAAAGATATTGTTGCTGTTCATAGAGGTTTTGCTTTAGAAAATAATTCTTCATATAGACAAACTCCTCTATGGAGAATTCCTATAGAACTACAACGATTAAGAAGAGATATAAAAATAATTTGTGATCCAAGCCATATTGCAGGTAAAAGAGAATATGTAAAAGAGATTGCTCTTTCTGCTGCAAGCATAGGTTTCGCTGGTTTAATGATAGAAACACATAACAATCCTCTTCAAGCAAAGACTGATAATAATCAGCAACTATTCAGCAAAGATTTAAAAGAATTCCTGAGTTCTATTAATTTCCCTAACAACAAAGAAGTAAATAGTAACGAACTTGAAGCATACAGACAAGAGATTAATGATATAGATAAGAATATCTGCAATCTTTTATCTGAAAGAATGAATCTTAGCAAACAGATAGCAGAAATAAAGATAGCAAAGAATATGACTGTCTTTCAACCTAATCGTTGGCAGGAAGTAATGGACTCTATCATTTCAATAAGCAAAAAGCAAGGGCTTAATGAAGACTTCATAGAAGAAATCTACAATATAATACATCAAGAGTCCATAAAAACACAAGAAAACATAGTAAACAAAAAAGAGGTTATGCCTTAAACTTAGCAAAACCTCTACTTAATTTATCAGTAAGAATAATTATTCCTCTTCTTCTTTCCTAATATTAATCAAAACATCATTCTTAGTTACGTTTTGATTTGGTTCTATGTTGATTTTTTCAACAACACCATCTATATTAGAACATATTTTATTATCCATCTTCATTGCATGAAGAGTGCAAAGAGGTTGTCCTTTTGTTACCTTTTCTCCTTCTTTGACAAAAATATCTACTATTGTTCCTGGTATGAAAGCAAAAACTTCACCTGGTTCAACTTCTATATATAATTGTCTATAATGTTTTCTTTGATTTTCAGCCATTATATTTTCTCCTTTATTTTTGTTTCGTTAATAACTTGATTAGAATACCTAAACATTAGAATGGAGGTAATCCATGTTTCTTTTTAGGATTTTCTACTTGTTTATATCTTGAAACTTCTAAAGCATGAAGTACATATTGACGAGTTTCATTTGGTTGAATAACTGCATCAACATATCCGTATGAAGCGGCAACGTATGGATTAGCGAACTTCTTTCTATATTCATCTATCTTTTCTTTACGAGTCTTTGCAGGGTTTTCTGATTCTTTTATTTCCTTAGCAAAAACAATATTAGCTGCTCCTTCAGGTCCCATAACAGCTATTTCTGCTGTTGGCCAAGCAAAAACAAAATCTGCCTTAAGGTGAGAAGAACACATAGCAATATATCCTCCTCCGTATGCTTTTCTAAGTATAACAGTAATCTTTGGAACTGTTGCTTCTGAATAAGCATAAAGAACCTTTGCTCCATGACGAATAACACCAGCATGTTCTTGATCTACTCCAGGAAGATAACCAGGTAAATCTTCTAATGTTACTAATGGAATATTGAAAGCATCACAGAAACGAATAAATCTTGCAGCCTTATCTGAAGCATTACAATCTAAAACTCCAGCCATTGCTCCTGGTTGATTAGCAACAAAACCTACAGTCTCTCCATTCATTCTTGCAAAACCTATAACGATATTTGGAGCAAACAACTGCTGAACTTCCAAGAATTCTGAGCCATCTGCCATTGCTTTAATTATATGTCTTACATCGTATGGTTGAGCAGGGTCAGAAGGAAAGATTGAAGTCATCTTATAGTTCTTAGTATCAGGCTTACGTGTAGCAAAAGGTTCTGCTTTCTTTCCATTATTCCAAGGAATATAAGTAAATAATGATTTTATTTGTTCAAAGCATTCTTGCTCACTTTCTGCATAAAAATGTGCATTACCTGAAATCTCTGCATGAACTCTTGCTCCTCCAAGGTCTTCTTTTGATATTTCTTCTCCAAGTACTGTTTTAATTACATTAGGTCCTGTGATAAACATATTACTTATTTTATCTACCACAAAAACAAAGTCTGTCAAAGCAGGAGAATAAACTGCACCGCCTGCACAAGGTCCAAGAATAACGGAAATCTGCGGAATAACACCTGAGGCCATTGTGTTACGATAGAATATATCACCGTAACCGGCCAAAGCATTTACACCTTCCTGTATTCTCGCACCGCCTGAATCATTTATACCTATGATTGGTGTTTTTAACTTCATAGCATGATCCATTATCTTGCAGATTTTCTGTGCATGCATATAACCTAAAGATCCACCAGCGACGGTAAAGTCTTGTGCATAGATACATACAGGATAGCCACTAATGGTTCCTGTTCCTGTAACTACGCCATCGCCTGGAAGTATCTTCTTATCCATATCAAAATCTTTGCCTGAATGCTGAACAAAGAGGTCATATTCATGGAAAGAACCTTCATCTAATAGCCAAAGTATTCTTTCTCTTGCTGTCATTTTACCTGTTGCCTTCTGCTTCTCAATGGCTTTTTCTCCACCTCCCTGAAGTGCAACCTGCATCCTCTTTTTTAAGTCTTGTGTTTTACTGTTTATTGACATTTTCCAAAAATTTTAGTCCACGTTTTAAACAATTAAGAATGCAAAATTAATCTTTTTTTCCAATATCAGTACTTTTTTAGTCAAAAAACTACTCCCTTTTTGAACACAAAAAACACTTTCAGCAGATTATATCTAAATTTTGAACAAATAAAAAAATACATTTTTCTACTTTTTTGTCTTCGGTGATAAAAGAGAGTCCTAAAAAACACTTTTTTTTACTGTTGTGATACTAAAAAAAACAGTTTTGGTACATTTTTTGGAGAAAAAAGGGAAACAGTTTAAAAAAATATTCTATTTTTGCCAAGAAATAGAGTGTAAAACGAGGGTAAATGAGGTTTCTACCACGTTTTACCATAAAAAAACAGAAACCTTAAAACTAAAAAACAAAAAAAACAATGAAAAAGTTAACAGTTTTATTTGCAAGCCTTATGTTATTGGCTTCAACAAGTGTATTCGCACAATCAAAAGGTCAAATTTGGCTTGACGGTAACATCCACTTCAACTCTTATAGCGGAGAAGCTGGTGGTGTAGACAAACTTGGCAACAGTGCTTTCGGCATTAACGTTTCAGGAAACTACATGCTTGACAAAAATTGGTCAGTAGGTCTTGGATTAGGATTTGAATCTACTTCTCGTGATGTAAATATTGGTCCTGATTATACAGACAAAACAAGTATGTTTACTGTAACTCTACAAGGACACTACTTCATGAAATTAAACAAAGTCATCACTTGGACTCCAAGAGCTTACGCTTACATAGGATTTGGTAGCGAAAACGACGAAAGTCCTATGGTATTTGGTGGTACAAAAGATGAATACGATCTTTCTGAAATGGGTCTAATGATTGAACCTTTGAACTTCCAATTCAACGTTAGCAAGAACTTCGCACTTACTGCAGCTTGTGATCTTGCAACATTTGGATACACTCACACAAAAACTACTTTGAATAAAGTTGATGATACAGACAACAACCTTACTTTCAAATGTGGTAGCTGGAGTGAAAACTTAGGCAACTTAGGTCTAAGATTTGGTTTCAGACTATTCTTCTAATAGAAGACAAAGTTATTAATAAACAAAGCAGGGAGGGCGCAAACAAAGCACTTTCCCTGCTTTCTTTGTTGTCTGTCTTTCTTTTAAAACCCGAAAGCAAAAAAACTTCTTACACACTAAAAATACCCCTAAAAAAAGACTTAGTCTTTATAGTAAAAAGAGTTGGTTTTCGTAAAAAAAGACTTGGTTTAAAAAAATTAAAACCAAGTCTTTTTTCAAAAAGTCTTACTTTTTTTTATAAGCAAGTCTATATTCTGTATCTTATACGCTGACTTCTGCCTTGATATGAGGATGAGACTGATAGTTTTCTATAACTATGTCTTCGTATTTGAAAGAAAATATATCCTTTACATCAGGATTAAGCTTCAAAGTTGGCAAAGGTAGAGGTTCCCTTGTAAGTTGCAACTTAGCCTGTTCAAAATGATTGTTATAAAGATGAGCATCGCCGAAAGTATGCACAAAATCTCCGCATTCCAATCCTGTTACTTGTGCCATCATGACAAGCAAAATACTATATGAGGCAATATTAAAAGGAACTCCAAGAAATATATCTGCACTTCTTTGATAAAGTTGAAGCGAAAGTCTTCCATTTGCAACATAGAACTGAAACAGACAATGACAAGGAGGAAGAGCCATTTCATCTATCTGTGCTACATTCCACGCAGATACAATCATACGTCTTGAATTTGGATTGTGTTTTATCTGATTTACAACATCTGATATCTGATCTACAAATCCGCCATCCTTTTTGTCCCAATGACGCCACTGATAACCATATATAGGACCAAGACTTCCATCTTCTCTCGCCCATTCATCCCATATACTTACCTTGTTATCGTGAAGATATTTTACATTTGTATCCCCATTCAAGAACCAAAGTAACTCATGTATTATGCTTCTTGTGTGTAGTTTTTTTGTTGTCAAAAGAGGGAAACCATCTTGCAGATTAAACCTCATCTGATAACCAAAAATACTTCTTGTTCCTGTGCCTGTCCTATCTCCTTTGTCGGTTCCTGTCCTTAGAACCGTGTCTAATAAATCCAAATATTGCTTCATATATATGATATGTATTATATTCTTCTGCCACTTCCTACTTCAAAGTGGTATTTTACTATTCCTAAGTCTATTTTTGTATATATTCCCAATCCACGTCTTGAGATTTGAGCTTTATCTCCTTTTAAGGTGATTTTAAATTTTTGTTGGTTAAGAGCAGTAGGAGCAAGCAAGGCTGCATCCACTCCATTCTTAAACCAATCAGGAGGATTTTTTACATCGCAGACATCTTTGTAGTCTTTTATCTTATGTCCTACGCCTTGTGTTACACCATAACCAAAACAAATAACACAAACAAGTTTCTCATCTTCTGCAACGGTGAAAGCATCCTGAACTTTTTTAAAAGTCAAGGCAACCCAGCAACTATTCAATCCTAAGGTCTGTATAAGAAGAACAAGTCTTTCTCCATAATACCCTACCCTTTCAGACAAATCTTTTGCTTTCTTACCAACACATGCTACATAATTCCTTACTCCTCTAAATTTTCCGTAATGGGCTGTTATAGACTGAAAAGCCAAAGGCTCATTCTCCACAAGTTGAAAATGCAATCCTCCTTCAGTATTGCATTTTTCAATCTCTTGTCTAAGGATTTGAAGTTTCTCTTCCTCTATTGCCCTATCCAAATAAGCACGTACAGAATGCCTCTCTTTGATTGCCTGCTCTATTGTCATAAAAAAAATTATAAATCTTTGCCAATATCTTTACGGAAGTACATTTTGTCAAAATGTATCTTGCTTATCTCGTTGTAACATTTGTTTAATGCTTCTTGCATACTATCTGCCAAACAAGTAACAGCAAGAACCCTACCTCCTGAAGTTAAGATTTTGCCTTCTTCTCCTTGTTTTGTTCCTGCATGATAAAGAATAGCGTCCTTACAATCAGCCAATCCACTTATAAGTTTTCCTTTCTCGTAACTTTCAGGATAACCTCCTGAGCAAAGCATTACTGTTGTTGCAACTTGAGAAGTTATTTTCATATCATATCTATCTAATTCTCCCTTACCAAGAAGTTCAAAGGCTTCAACAATATCTGAATCAAATCTTGCAAAAACACTTTCACTTTCAGGATCTCCCATTCTTACATTGTATTCTATTACAAAAGGATTGCCATCAACATTCATTAAGCCAAAGAAAATAAAGCCTTTGTATTTCATTCCTTCTTTTTGCAAACCTTCAATAGTAGGCTTAATTATTCTTTCTTCTACCTTACCCATAAATGATTTGTCACAGAAAGGAACAGGAGAAACACTACCCATACCTCCTGTATTCAATCCTTTATCTCCTTCTCCTACTTTTTTATAGTCTTTGGCTTCAGGCAGAAGAACATAATGCTTACCATCCGTAAGAACAAAGACACTGCATTCTATTCCGCTTAGGAACTCTTCAATAACAACCTTGCTTGATGCTGCTCCAAATTTAGAATTCAAAAGCATATCTTCCAATTCTCTTTCTGCTTCTTGAATAGTAGGAAGAATTACTACACCTTTTCCTGCAGCCAAGCCATCAGCTTTGAGAACGTAAGGTGGTTTTAATGTTCTCAAAAACTCTTTTCCTTCTGTAACTGTCTGAGAAGAAAATGTATTGTAGCGTGCTGTAGGAATCTGGTATTTTTGCATAAAATCCTTTGCGAAATCTTTACTTCCCTCTAACTGTGCTGCAAGTTTATCGGGACCAACAACAATAACTTGAGGGTTATTGTCAGCAAAATAGTCTGTAATACCATCTACTAAAGGCTGTTCTGGTCCTACAACAAGAATATCTATATGTTCTTTTTTGCAGAATTGAGATATTTCTTCAAAACCATTAAGAATTATGTTTTCTCCCCAAAGATTCATACCTGGATTTCCTGGAGATATGTATAATTTTTCTGTTTTTTTGCTTAAAGATATTACTCTTGCTAAGGCAGATTCTCTTCCACCACTTCCTAATAATAAAATTTTCATCTTGAATATCTATATATTAAAATTTTTATCTATGAGATTCTTTCAAAAGATCAATTATTGTTTTAACAGGATTAAAAGTAGACAAAGGAACTTCTACAAATATTGTCAGCCAATCACTCATTGCTCCATTCCAAAGTCCTGGTCTTTCTTGTGCTTTAATAGTTTGACCAGCAAAACTTTTTTCTGAAATAAATCCTGCTTGTTTATCAACGAAATTTTGCAGTCTATATTTCTTACCATCTGCTTTTGTTGTAGATATAACTAAATCAACAGGGTTGAAATGAGTAGCTTGCATAAATATCTTGCTTTGCTCTAAAGAATTTAAATCAACTTGTGCTTTCTCTACTATTTGTAATGAAACCTCTCCATCTTTTTCAACAAAGAAAGGTCCTCCTCCTGGTTCTCCTTCGTTCTTAACCATACCGCAAACTCTCAAAGGACGGTCAAGAAAGTTCTTAAGATATCGTTTATACTGCAAAAGTGTATTGAATTCAGTATAGTTTTTAACCTCAGAGATAAAAGCTTGTCTGCGTATGATATTGTATATAGAGACAAGTTCCTGCTTTGAGCATTCTTTCTTCTCAAGCTTCTTTTGCAGAGAGTAAATCTTTTGTTTTGCTTTCAAAAGAACTCCTGCAAGAAACTCCTTATACTCGTAAGTTTCTTTTCTATATTTAGAAGAAACATTATCTATATTCTTTATAAATATTATATCTGAGTGCAATTTGTTAAGGTTTTCTATCAAAGCACCGTGTCCTGCAGGACGGAATAAAAGTTTTCCTTCTGCAGTATGAAAAGGCTGATTACTCATATCAACTGCAATAGTGTCAGTTGAATGTTGTTGGAAAGAAAAACTTATATCATATTTAACTTTATATTGTTTTTCATATAAAGGAACAAGTTCTTTCTTCAACTTTTTAAATCCGTCAAGATGTTCTTTAAGTATAGAGAATTCTATTTTTGCTTCACCATTAGAATTACAGTACTTCGCTGCTTCCATTAGATGTTCTTCAAAAGGAGTTACTACAGAATTGTCTTTATTTTTGTGGAATATAATCCATGCTTTTGGATACTTCCCGTAGTTTAATCCTTTTTCCAATAAAATATATTCCACTATTGCTTTATAATCCTTAGTTTTCAAACATTGTTCAACAGAAAGATTATCTTTCTCCATTGCTTCTTGAAGAGCAGGATAAAAAGCAAAATCTTTTATATTCTCTATAAGTTTCTGCACTAAAGGAAAAGTATGAAAAGGTGTTGCTTTTTCATCTTTATAATCAGAAACAAAAGAATAAAGGTCTTTCATCATTCTCGTTGCAGCACCAGATGCAGGAACAAACTTCATCACTTTTATTTTATCTCTTTCATTTCTGTAAAGAGAAATAAAATATTTTATCTCTTGCTTAGAAAAAGAATTAATACCATCTCCTATTGTAGCAGCCTTTTTCAACTGCATAGGTTTAAAACCATTGACAAAATTTTCTACTTGTTCTTCTGCTTCTTTTATTGTTAAGCCTTGTGCTTTTATCTGCTCAACATCTTCTTTTGAAAATATCATAATGTATGTTCTTTTTGCGTCTTGCAAAGATAGTAATTTTTTTTTAACTGCCGATAATAAAGAGAAAAATAATAAAAATAAACACACTTTAAAAAAAAACGAACATACTAAAAAGCATGTTCGTTACAATATACAGTATGATTTTCATCTTTCTATTTTAGATAGTCTTCGTAGTAGTGGAAAATCTTTTTATAGAGTTCTACTCTGTCTTTTCCGCGTACATTATGTTCGTGAGAAGTATACATAAAGTAATCCACAGGTTTTTTCTTCTCAACGCATTGCCTGATAAACTCCAACGAGTGCTGAGGAACTACGGTATTATCCAAATAACCCTGCATTACAAGTATATGCTGGCTGTCTTTCATATTATCAATCAAGTTAAGCACACTGCTTTCTTCATATCCTTTCTCATTATTTTGAGGAGTTCCCATATATCTTTCTCCATACATCACCTCATACCACTTCCAATCTATAACAGGACCTCCTGCTGTTGCAACTTTTATCGTTTCTGGATTATTCAAAGCCAAAGAAAGAGTCATAAAACCTCCATAAGACCAGCCGTCTATTCCTATTCTCTCACTATCTATAAAAGGTAAGGATTTTAAATAATCTATTCCTCTCATTTGGTCTCTCATTTCCACTTTACCACATTGATGCCATATAGCACTTTCAAATTCATAACCCCGATTAGCAGAACCTCTACCGTCTAAAGTCCATACTATATAATCCTGTGTTGCAAGGAAAGGAAGAAAATAGCCTGCTCCTGCCGTATAAGAATCTGTTATAAGTTGTGCATGAGGACCATTATAAACATAAACAATAACGGGGTATTTCTTATGAGGATTAAAATCCTTTGGTCTTATCATACGAGTATAAAGAACAGTACCGTCTTCCGCATGAAGAGTATCTATAATGATAGAAGGATTATTACTCAACTGTTCCATTGGATTTTCGCAACGTTCAAGGTCTCTTATTATCTCACCTTTTTCATTTCTAAGCACAACTCTATATGCTTCATCAGTAGAAGAATAAGTATCTATAAACATTGTTCCTTTTTCATTATAGGAAACATAATGTGTTCCGTGCTCACGAGTAATACGTGTAATCTTTCCATTCTTCAAGTTAAGAGAATAAAAATTACTTTCCAAAGGAGAGTCTTTTGTAGCATAGAAATACAAGACATTGCCTTTGTCGTTAAATCCTGCTATTTCATTAACCATCCATTCCCCCTTAGTCAGTTGTTTTATCTCTTTGCCGAGTGTGTCATAAAGATACAAATGTTGCCAACCGTCTTTCTCTGAGAAGAATATAAACTTTGAAGCGTCTTTTGGTAGAAATACAATCGGATGTTCTGGCTCCACGTATTTGTTTGCCGTCTCTTCTATCAAGGTACGTTTCTTTAAGCCTGTGTTTGCATCGTAAGCCTCCAACCATAGATGATTTTGTAAGCGGTTAAGCTTTTGGATATACACGGTATTGCCGTCCAAAGAGAAAGCTATGTTGGTAAGATACATCTCTCTTTCTTCCAAAGTATTGTTTTGTCTTGTTTTCAGTATGACTGTTTTGTCTGTGTCAAAGTTATACACATACACAAGCACCTCATGAGACTTCATACCTGCCATTGGATACTTTATAATCTGAGCTTTTGCTTCTCTTTCCTGAGTATTCACCAAAGGATAGTCTCCTACCATGCTCTGATCCATACGATAAAAGGCGAGATGTTTGCCATCATTGGAAAAGAATGTTCCTTTCTCTATTCCAAATTCATTTCTATGAACACTCTGTCCATATATTATGTTAAGCGAATCTCCATCTGTGGTTATATTTCTTTCTACTCCAGTTGCAGTATTTTTTATCCACAGTTGATTATCTCTTACAAAAGCTTCATTCTTTGATTTTTCATTTATTTCAAGGAAGTCTTTATTCTCTCTGTCTCTGTTCTCTACTTCAATATCCTCATCAACTATCTTGTCTTCGCCTTTTTTATTCACGATATGCTTCTTCCATTGATTATCTCGGTAGGAATATTCATCATTGTTTTCAAACTTAAAGGAATACTTTGTTGCTTTTACTCTATAAGTGCCGTCCATTAAATGTTCAATATCCATCTTATTTTGAGCATTAAGCCCCAAAACAACGGACAAAACCAATGTTAATACAAAAAATCTTTTATTCATTTCTATTAATATTTTTTCCAATTTCTGAATTTTAAAGAGAAAATACCAAAGAAAGCTTCTTTAAATATCTTCATACTCATTTTACTTTGTCCAAGTACTCTATCTGTGAAAATGATAGGCACTTCTTTTATCTTGTAACCAAGTTTCCACGCTGTGTATTTCATTTCTATTTGGAATGCATAGCCGACAAACTGTACCTTGTCAAAGTCTATTCTCTCCAAAAGTTTGCGAGTATAGCAAACAAAGCCAGCTGTTGCATCACAGACCTTCATTCCAAGCATCTTTCTTACATAAACAGAAGCATAATACGACATTATCACCCTTCCTATCGGCCAATTGACAACTGAAATCTTACCATCCAAATAACGAGAACCAATAGATAGGTCTGCACCTTGCTTACATGTGTTATACAAGTCTATTAATGATTTTGGAGGATGAGAAAAGTCCGCATCCATTTCAAATATATATTCATAATCTCTTTCCAAAGCCCATCTAAAACCGTGAAGATATGCCGTACCAAGTCCAAGTTTGCCTTTTCTTTCTTCCAAATACAGTCTATTTGGGAACTCTTCTATTAGCCTTTTTACGATTTTGGCTGTATCATCGGGAGAATTATCATCAATAATCAGAATATCAAACTCCTTTTCCAAGTTGAACACATAACGGATAATGTTTTCTATATTCTCTTGTTCCTTGTATGTTGGTATAATTACTAAACAATCTGTCATAAGGCAAATAGGTTTTTTATTTCTCTGTATTTCTATATTTCATCAGTTCGCCTGTAGAAGGAAAATCCACAGGGTTTTCTTTTATCTCTCCTTTTTCATTCAACAATATAAAACTTGGGAACATTCTAAGGTGAAATGCTTTAGTCATATCGTAGTTATTGTTGAAATAGACGAAAGGCCAGCGGTATTTGTTACCCACTTTGTTGTTACGGATAAAATTATACATCTTTTCAAAGCTATTATCCAAACAAATAGTCAAAACATTAAGATTGTCCTTTATGCTGTCGTAACAAAAATGTATGCTTTCCAATTCCTTCAAACAGGCTACGTCATCCAAACGCACGAATGCAACAAGCATAGGCTTACCGTTGAAGAATGATTTCAACTCTATTTCCTCCTGGTCAAGGTTTTTCACCTTATAATCTCCCACGCCTATGTTCTCAGCGTTGATTGTAGAAAGATATTTTACAAGATTATTAGCAATAATGGAATGTTTTTCAAACTTGGTAGTAACTTTAAACTTTTCCAAAATGCTTATTATAAGATTTTTGTCAAATATACCATCCAAATAAGCATCTTTCATTCCTTGCAAGAAAACTAATTCCCTGAAAACTTCATTAACCAGCACCTTATCTCTTCCTAATGCATCATTGAAAGCAGAATAATTGCCACTCAAAAGCCAAGATTCAATATCTTTACGAGATATATATTTGTAGCCTAAAGAAAAATATCTTTCAAATATTGTCTGAAAACAATCCATATAGCCAATATTGTCATAAAGAATAGGAGAAGAGGCAAACATCTCTTCTTTTGTGGCTAAACGAGACTTTAAATAAAAAGAGTACATCACACTTTCAAACTCATAATTTATATAGTTCTCCACGTATTCATTACCTTTATACTTCAAAAGCAAAGAATCCCTCAAACTAATAAAACCTACTTTTGTCAAAGAGTCCTTTAAGAAAAGCAAACGTCTGTTTTCATAGACATATTCCCCTAATAGATTATCCACATCATTGATTGGAGTGTTTATTCCATCATATCTTTCCATCTCTAATCTTGCAGGCAGACGCAAACCATAAAGAAAGGCAGCATTGGAATCTTCTTGTGAAAAACTAAAGTCTGAAATCTTTAAATTATATTTTACTCCTGGTTTTGCGACAAAGGAATATTTCATCAAATCCACTTGAACGATTATCTCCTTTGTTCCATCAGTCAAAAAAGAGAGAGAAAAATTTGTATCATATTCTCCGAGTGTCGTTGTTGCTCTCAAATCCGTATAACCCGAAAGCCTATCTTCAACACAATAAACATCTATCTTTTTTCCAGCAATATCCTTTCCATTGCCACTTATGAAGACATTCTGTGCCGAGACAATGGAAGACAGCACAAATAACAGGTATAATTGTACAATTCTTTTCATACCACAAAATTACAATATATTTCTTTAACTGCAATAAAAATTTTAGTTTTTCTTTTTCAGGTCTTTTTCTCCTGAAAAACAAGTGGGAAAATTTGAGTTAATAGACAATTCCTGTCCGATGCTAAAATCCAAGATTTTCTGACAGGAATTTCTTATCAAAAACTTAGGGTAAAAATCACATGTTTTCAATCGTAAAAAACAAAAAGAAGAGTTGATAAAAAAAGAGTTGGATTTGAGAAAAAAAGACTTACTCTTTTTATGCAAAAGACTTGATCTTTTTTTCTCAAATCCAACTCTTTTTTCAAGGAATACAAAACATTGTAAAACAATACTTTACAAAGAGGAAAAATCCATAATTTTTTGATTTAAAGACTGGGGGCTTTGATGCAATCTCGCAGATGAATGCAATTATTTTCTTTTTTTTGAGTTATTATATCTGATTAAAAAAACAAAAAAGCACAGACTCATGAGTGAATTCAAAATAGGAGACAGAGTAAAGTTTCTTAACCGCACAGGAGGAGGAATAATCACAAAAATAATATCACCTTTGGTTGTCCATGTAGAAGAAGACGGATTTGACGTTCCTACACTTACCAAAGAAATAATCTTAGACCACGTTGATGATAAAGCTGGTAAGATATTTACTTCTGAATACAAGGGAGAGTTTTCTGAGAAAGAAGACAAGCAAAGCAATGAACTCATAGTTGGAAACGACAATAATGTGGAGAAAATCTTCCTTTCTCGCAAAGGACAGCAAATGGACAAAGGTGTTTATCTGGCTTTTGTGCCAAAGGATCAAGTTTGGATACTTACACAGGGCTTTGATGTCTATCTAATCAACAATACTGATTATTATGTTCTCTATTCCATTGCCTTAAAACAAGAAGACGGATTTTTCAAAGGAGAAGATTTCGGTTCATTGTCAGGCAAGGAAAGAGTACATCTTGCAGAACTCAAACCAGCACAAGCAGAAAAATGGGCAAATGGAACTGTTCAGTTGCTGTTTCATAAGGATAATGATGACAAAATCTTCAATCCCGTTTCCTATCAATTGAAAATCCGTACTGGAAAGTTCTATAAAGAAGGCTGTTTTGAACATAATGATTTAGTTGGCGAAAAGGCAATGGTCATTCCTATAAGTACTTTGAAAGACAACAGCGTCTTTGTAGAGAAAGATCAGGAAAAGAAACTTTTGGAGCAGATAAAAATAGAGAAACATGACATTAAACCCATAGAACATAAAGAGGTATCTTTCTTTGACAAATATATGGTTAGTCGGAGAGAAGCTGAAGTTGATTTACACATAGAAGAACTGACAGAAGACGAAAGCAAAATGCAAGCATTTGAGAAATTCAATATTCAAATGGAGCATTTCAGAAAATGTCTTGACGAAGCAATAAAAAGAAACTTAGACAAAATAGTATTTATCCACGGCGTTGGACAAGGAACACTGAAAAAAAGTATTGAAGATGAACTCAACAAATACTCTTTTGTTCATTACTTTCCTGCTTCTATGCAAAAATATGGCGTTGGTGCAACAAAAGTCATTATAGGAAAAAGACCTTAAACCCTATTTCTTGCTTAGAATATATTATTAAGGTCTATTCCGTCAAAATTACCTGAAGACATCATAAGTATACAAACATCTTTCATTTCTATCTTATGCAAGTCTGTTAGCATATCTTTTACATCTGTATAAACTTTAAGGTCTTGCTTATTGAAAGCCTCATAAACGTCTTGCTTGTTTAAATCTGGAAGACGTTTTAGTTCTATTGCATGCTTATTGTAATAAACCATGGAAACGTCGGCTTTATCCATTGTCCCCTTGTATTGCTGAAGAAACTCTGATGTTAGGGATGAAAAGGTGTGAAGTTCCATGCAAGCCACAATTTTTCTGTTTGGAAACCAATCCTTGACTGCTTCTATTGTCGCTTTCAACTTTGAAGGAGAGTGAGCAAAATCTTTATATACACTTACACTATCGGTTTTCTTCACAAGTTCCAATCTCTTGCTTGCTCCTTTGAATGATTGCATAGACGCCAAGAAATCTTCATTGCTTATGCCAACTTTTTCCGTTGCAAGCATAGCAGCGTACATATTCATCAGATTGTGTTTTCCAAAAACTTGAATTAGATATTCCTTACCTTTATATATAATATAGGTATTACCTTTTTCTATTTTGTAATCAAAAGCAACGTATGGCAGTTTCTCAATATCCGCCCTACTATTTTCGGCTATCCGTCTTACGTTCTCATCCTCATTGCAATAAATCAAAGTTCCATTTTTCTCTATCTTGTCTGCAAAGATTTGAAACTGCTCTTTGTAGATTTCAAAAGTAGGAAATACATTTATATGATCCCATGCTATTCCCGTAATTATTGCAATATCTGGCTTATAAAGATGGAATTTTGGTCGCTTATCTAAGGTTGAGGTAAGATATTCGTCTCCTTCTAACACCATATACTCTGCTTCCTCTGTCATTTTCACCATAACTTCAAAGCCTTCAAGCAATGCTCCCACCATATAGTCTGTTTCTATTCCACAGTGTTGCATAGCGTGTAGAATCATAGCCGTTGTGGTTGTCTTTCCGTGAGAACCTCCTATGACAATACGCTTTTTATCCTTTGACATTTCATAAAGAAATTCAGGATAGGAGTATATTTTTAAACCGAGTTGTTTTGCTTTTATTAACTCTGGATTATCTTCCTTGGCATGCATACCAAGAATTATTGCATCCAAATCTTTGGTTATCTTCTTTTCGTCCCAACCCACATTATCTGGCAAAATATTATACTTTTCCAATCTTTCTTTTGCAGGAGAAAAAATTTCATCATCACTTCCGCTGACTTCATATCCTTTTAGTTTCAAAGCGATTGCCAGATTATGCATCGCACTTCCGCCTATTGCAATAAAATGTACTTTCATTATGATTTATTTATTGTTTTTGCAAAATTAATAAAAAATGGTATATTTTTTGCAAAACAAAAATAAAAGATTGCTTTTTTTTGTTTTTTTGTTGTTGGTATAAAAAAAAACACTAAATTTGCAACCTGAATAAATTAGAAAATTAACTAACAAAAAAAATTAAAAAACAATGAAAAAATTAGTATTAGCAATGGCAGTTATGTTTGCTTCTGTAACTTTGTTTGCTCAAGCAGATATGAATGCTAAGAAAATGGATAGAGATGCTTTGATAAAGAAGCAAGTTTCTCTTGACAGACTTCAAGTGAAGACATCTATCCCTAAGAAATCATACGCAGAAAACACTTTCTCTTTGTGTGATTTTAGTGATCCAACTGCTTACACTTTTGGTGTAACAGAAAACCACTCTTCAATCAATACTTGGACTTTGTTGGATGGAACAATAACTGTTTATCCTGATTGGTGGCCATTAGTTTATTGGAGAAGCGATGCAGGTACTACTGAAACTGCTTTTGCAACTTGGGTTGATGGTTTTGAACCTACAGGTGATATACCAATGAGTGTTCTTAACGGTTTTGCTGGTTTCGATCTTTATGATGTAGAAGGAACTGACCAAGTTGAGGCTTTTGTTAAGATCAATACTCCTATTCACACAACAGGCGAACAAATAGACATCCATTTTGTTCAATTAGTTCCGACTCTTTGGAATAATGATAATTATTTCATTGATTGGTCAACTGATCCTAATTTTGCAGCTGGAACTTATGATTCTGTAAGATTCAATCTTAAAAACATAGACGGCTACGCTGGAGACTATTGGGGTTCAGACGCTCTTATAGGTAGAAAATACGTAAATATTCCTGCCGGTACAAGCATTTGTGATATTACAACTCCAGATCAAGATGTTTATGTTCGTTTTAGAGTAACAGCTCCTGCTCTAGGCGATAACATTGCTGGTTATTACTGGTTCTTAGATGACGTTGCCTATGGAATTACTCCTGCTAACAGAATTGACGTTTTAAGTTATTCCATAGATGATGGCTATAGAGTAGTCCCTGAAATACTTATCCCTGAACCATTCCGTTCAACTGCAACAATATCTAACACTGGCTCTTCTACTGCAGAAGACCTTATGCTTGCTAACTCTTTCTATTCTGTAACAGCTGGTGCTACAGAAAATGATCCAGATGTATACACTTTCATTGACCGTGGAACTTCTGACACAGTAGATCTTGCAAACGAAATATTCACAGTATATCCTTACACAGGCACCGATGGCAATCCAGATTTAACCCGTCCTGAGTATATTAGATACAAAGATATGTCAGTTTCTGATTATGCCATTGCTCAATCAAATGAAGGTGCTGGTGTTTATGCCTACACTGCTGATTTGATTTATTCAATAAATGGAGAACAATATTCAAAGAATCTTGACACAAACTACTATTATGTATACCCAGAAGATGAAGCAAGATCTCATTGCTACACTTGGCAAAAAGACCTTGGTATCTTATACGAAAGAGCAAGTGGTGTTTGGGATTATCACTACAATCCAAATAACACTTATTCAAGCAGTACTACAGCTCTTTCTGACGGATATAGAGTATGTGCAGCTTTCACAGCTCAAGGAACAGTAAATGATGGAACTAATGCTTACCTTGCAGGTATAGAAGTTGTTCCTGCTGTAGATTCTTGTGAAGCAGGTGCAGTTATCAAAGGTTCTCTTTGGAAATTCAACAATGATGCAACTGCTTATAGCGATGCTGTTGTAGAAGTTTTAGACAATGAAGAAAATCCTGTTGAATCATTAGAACATACAGTTCTTGCTTCTGAATTGAACAATTCTTCAGATCCTAACAATAGCACAGAACGTTTCTCTGGAAGCAACCTAAACACTATCTTCCTTCCTTTCACCTACACTAACAACCCAATGGAAGATAATACAACATATTATGCATGCTACACTAAAGTAGGTAATAATGGAAAATTCTACTTAGGAAAAGACTATGATGGTTGGACAAGCTACAGTTACGGTAGTGGTTGGTCTATCTTAGTATGGTCTGCTAACATGGCTTCTTCTCAAAGTCAATATGACTGGGGTTATTTATGGTTCACAAGTGCATACTCTCAAGGTTCTGTTCCTATGATTCGTATGGTTGTTTCTGATATACCTAACCCAATCTCAAGCATAAACGAAGTTTCTACAAACGCTACTTCTTATATGAATGCATATCCTAACCCTGCAACAGATAATATGACTTTATCTTATAGCCTTAACCAAAGAGGAAATGTAACTCTTACTGTTACTGACCTTATGGGAAGAACTGTTATCTCAAGAAACGAAGGTAACAGAGATGCAGGTGTTGCTTACAAATCAAATGTTGATGTTAGTGCTTTGAACAACGGAACTTATTTCTACACAATAGAAGTAAATGGTGTTAAATCTACTAACAAACTTGTTATAAACAGATAATAAGATAGTATTATCATAAATAAAAAAACACACACCATAGTTTCGGTGTGTGTTTTTTATTATTAAAATCTTGCACACGCAACAAAAAAATTATAATTTTGCAACCTAATTACAACCTTTCCACTATAAAGAACAAGAATGTTTATGGGGTTTGGTATATTTTTTGTAAAAGCATAATAATTAATAACAATAAAAATTCAAAACAATGTTCATAAATTTAAGAAAAAAAACGCTAATATTGGTTGCAATAATTTGTCTTAGCATTGTAGCCTTGGCAGTACCGGCTAACAAAAAACCGGTTACTATTAAACAACCCAATGGAAAAACTCTTACCTTTGTTCTTGCAGGAGATGAGCATTTGAATTGGGCTAATACTCTTGATGGTTATACTCTCTTACATAGCAAGTCAGGAGAGTGGGTTTATGCTACAAGAGATGAGACAGGAAATATGGTTCCATCTTCTGTGTTAGCTGCTAATGAAGAAGAACGTTCTGAAAATGAAATCGCTTTTCTACGTGGTATAGAGAAAAATATGTTTTTCAGCGAAAGCCAAATAGAGAGGAATAAAGAAATAAGAAGAAAATCTTCCTTCGCTTCTACAATGATAGGAAGTACAGACATTCCTACTATTGCTTCTGATAGTCTTTTGGTTATTTTGGTTAATTACTCAGATAAAACATATCAATATACTCAACAAGATTTCCAAAACATGTTTGCTCAGCCAAACTACAATGGAACAGGAAGTTTGAAAGATTATTACTATTCTCAATCTGGCGGATTGTATGACATGAAGATTAGAGTTGTAGGTCCTTACACTCTTTCTCAACCAAGTTCTTACTATGCACAAAGTAATGGTGGTGGTAAATATCTTGCAAGAGATGCCGTTATTGCTGCCGATAACGATGTAGATTATTCTCACTTTGCTAACATACACACTACCAATGGAGACAAGGTTGGATGTGTTTTCATTATGTATGCTGGCACACCTCAATCGTCTACTGGCAATGCGGATGAAGTATGGCCTCATCAAGGAGAACCTTCTACTTCATTAATGAGAGACGGTGTAAGATTTTCTCACTATGTTTGTGGTTCAGAAAAAGCAAGTGCAAATGCTATGACTTCTATTGGTACAATGTGTCACGAATTTGGACACGCTTTAGGCTTACCTGACCACTATGATACTTACAACAACGGCAACGGAGCTTCTTCTAATGTAGTTTCAACAGGAAAATATGACTTGATGTGCGAAGGATGTTACAACAACGAACAAAGAACTCCTGCCAACTGGTCTGCTTTTGAAAAACTTTACACTGGTTGGTTGGGTTGCATGGACACTCTTACAACTTCCAGAGATTCTATCCTTGTTCCAACAATAAAAGGAGCAAACGACACTGCCTATTTAGTAAAGATTGCAGGAACTCAAGAATTTTTCACAATAGAAGCCCGCAGAAAAACAGGTTGGGATGCTTATATTCCTGCAGCAGGTCTTTTGGTTCATCACGGAAATATGTCAAAAATCAATGCCTGGATAAACAACTCTGCTAATATTGTAAATGTAGATGCAAATAGTAGAGGTTGGTTTATAGAACCTTCTACTGGTAATTATAATGATGGAGATACATATAAAGCTCCATTTGCTTCTTCTTCTAACATACACTACTTCACCAATACATCCAACAACCAAATATCTACAGTCGGAGGTACTGTTCTGACCAACATTGCTTTTACGGATATGAACAAAATCAATGACTCCCTTTACACATTTAATTTCAACTCCGACATACCTATGCTTGAAACAAGTAATGCTTCTGGCGTTACTATGTATTCTTTCAACACATCAGGTAAAATACTTTATCCAGGAAGAGAAAGTTTCACTCACAAAGGTATAGTTTATTCTACTGAGGAAGATTGTCCTTTTGTTGAAGCAAATGCTATCTATGATAACAATCTTACAGACACAGTGAATATCACCTCTCTTACTATTTCAGACTTAGAAAGAGGAGTAAGATACTACTTCCGTTCATTCATCAAAAACTCATTAGGAACACATCTTGGACCAATCAAAAATGTTTCAACTATTTCTGGTCTTGGTTCTGTCGCTGTTCAGTCTGCTACAAACATTGACACTACTTCTGCAACACTTAGAGCAAATATGACCTCCACAGGTTTGGAAGCATTTGTAGCAAAAGGATTTGTATATACAACTGATGCTGACATATCACCTGATTTAGAAAACTCAACAGTAATAAGTTTTGACAACGCTTCTACAGGTATGTATACTTACGACCTTACAGGATTGGAAAGTGGTCATACTTATTATGTCAGAGCATTCGTAACCAACGGATACGGTACTGCATACAGTTCAAGAATAAGTTTCACGACTCTTTATCCTGCAATAAACAACAACGTCATTACTGCTACTACTCCACAAGTTTGTCAAGGTATTCAACCTGGACTTATTGAGGGTGGAGAACCTACAGGTGGTTTTGGCAACTTTACTTATCTATGGCAAGTAAAGAATGGAAACTCTTGGGAAGATGCTGACGCTACAACCTCAACAGGCAACAATCAAAAAGATTATCAACCTGCTTTACTTACAGATAGCACTCAGTTTAGACGTGTTGTTTATTCTGACGGCATAGTTTCTAACACTTCCAACAGCGTTCTTATTGACGTTAGAATATCACGTGGAGGTAACCTTACATTTGCATACGATACTGTAGTAAAAAATACTAACGGAACACTTCAGCTTTCTTCTTACAGAGGAACTATTGTTGATTGGGAAAAATCTTCAGACGACGGCATCACTTATACTTCTTTAGGCAATACTGCTGCAACACTTAGTGAAACATTCAGCACTTTGGGTTCATTTGATTATAGAGTAAAAGTTCAAATAGATGCTTGTCCTGAGGCTTATTCTAATGTTAAGAGAATTACAGTTATCCCTGATGCAAGCATAAACAGTGTTGAAAATAACTTCCACTTTGCAATAATGCCTAACCCTGCAACCAACGGAACATTTGCTATAAGTTCTCAAATCAATAATGCTCAGCAAGTGATAATAACCAATATTCTTGGTCAGGTTGTTTATATGGAAGAGAATACAGATCTAAACAACAAAATATTCTCCTTACCTAACATAGACAACGGAACTTATACTGTTATCATCAAAGCTGACAACAAGATTGCGAAAGAAAAATTAATAATCAACAAATAAAAAAACTTAGAACAATGAATAAAGTTATAAATACAAAAAACGCTCCTGCTGCAATAGGACCTTATTCTCAAGCTATTCAAGCAGGTAATGGTATGCTTTTCATTTCAGGTCAAATACCTGTAAATCCTCAAACAGGAGAAACTCCAGAAGGTATCACTGCTCAAACAACTCAAGCTTTGGAAAATGTTGGAGCAATATTGAAAGAAGCTGGCTATACTTTCAATGATGTTTGCAAAACTACTTGTTTGCTAAACTCTATGGATGACTTTGCTGCAATGAATGAAGTCTATGCAAAATACTTCAATGAGACTCTTCCTGCACGTGCAGCCTTTGCAGTTGTAAAATTACCTAAAGGTGTTTTGGTTGAAATAGAAGCTATAGCTTATAAGAATTAATAATCAAAACAATAGAATAATTCTACTTTTCAAGGGACGTAACAAATACGTCCTTTTTTTATTCAAAGACTTGATGAAAAAAGAGTTGGTTTTAAAAAATTAAAACCAACTCTTTTGGGTGTAAAGACTTGATGTTTATAATTTAAAACTTGATGTTTTTTGACTAAGTCTAAATATAAAAATTTTCTTTCTTCACAAGCGATAAAAAACATAATAAGTGGGAACATTTGAAAAGTTTTCTGTAAATGATTTTGTGTTAATTGAAAAAATATATGTACCTTTGCAAAAATTATTTTTTGAAATAAATGGAAGAAACTACCGATAAAACAGACGACGATACACCCATAAAGAAAATTCTTGTTATAAGATTTTCTTCTATTGGGGACATAGTTCTTACAACTCCTGTGGTAAGATGTATAAAAAAGAAATACCAAAATTGTGAGGTTCATTATCTGACCAAACAACAAAATGTATCCATTCTCCAAAACAATCCTTATATAAATAAAATCTATGCCTTAGATGGCACGGCTTCAAGTTTTCATTCTTTGATAAAGAAATTGAGAAGCGAAGACTATGATTTTGTTGTGGATTTGCATAAGAACCTTAGAAGCAGGAGAATTATCTTTAACCTAAGGAAACCTTTTGCAAGTTTTTCCAAACTTAACTTCAAGAAATTCTTGCTTGTCAAGTTTAAGAAGAACCTTATGCCAGATATTCATATAGTGGATAGATATTTTGAGGCAGTGGAAAGCCTGCAAGTGGAAAACGATGGAAAAGGATTGGACTATTTTCTTATAGATGAAGACTATATTCCAAATGATGCTCTCCCTATTGCTTTCCAAAACGGATATATCTGCATGGCTGTTGGAAGCAAGCACGAAACCAAACAAATGCCTGCAGAACTTCTTATTCGTATATGCCAAAAAATAAAAGGACAGATACTACTTATAGGTGATTTGCACGATAAGACAAAAGCCAACAGAGTGGAAAATGCAATAGGTAGCAGGGTTTTCAACGGATGTGGTTCTTTTTCTATTAATCAGACGGCTGCCCTTATCAAAAACTCACTTGGAATAATAACTCCTGACACCGGTGCTATGCATATTGCATCAGCCTTGAAGAAGAATATCATCAGCGTTTGGGGTAATACAGTTCCAGACTTTGGAATGTATCCCTATTTGCCTAAGGATATGCAAGACAAGTCTTTGATTTGTGAAGTGGAGAATTTAAAATGCCGACCTTGTTCTAAACTTGGCTTTAAAAAATGCCCTAAAAAACATTTCAAATGTATGCTTATGCAGGATGTAGATAAAATTGCAGATACAGCAAACTCGTGGTTTGAACAAGAAAACTATTGAATATTAAAGAAAAGGCGTTTTTAAGTATAAAAAAAGGCGTTTCCATACTAAGAAAAGGGCGTTTTTGAATATAGAAAAGGCGTTTTCTAATTACAAAAACGCCTTTTTTTTCATAAAATTTATGATTCTTATTCTACTAAAACTACAATTTATTCTAATTTATCCCAGACTTAATATTCATCGGGTTTTATTTAGTGATCATTGTTTTGTAGGTATATGTAGCCTTCTCTGTGTTTATTTGCAGTATGTAACTTCCAGAAGCAATATTGTCCAAATTGAGACTGATAGTTTTATTGTCGTTTGACAAACAGTAATTTTGAGCAACAATTTTTCCATACATATCACAAAGAATAACTGATGTAAGTTTTACATTTTCAGGACAATTTATATTTAGGACATCTTTTGCTGGGTTCGGATAAAAAGATATGCTCCCTTCTTTTTCATCGTTTATTATATTTATTGAAGAATTATCTGCAATAGTAATATCTGCCCTTGCGGTATCTGTCATACAATGACGTTCTGCAACAAGCGACACAACAAAAGTTCCTGTTTCTGAATAGGTATGTTCTATTGCGTTGTCATCAGGTTGATTATATGATGTAGCCTCCTCTCCAAAATACCATGTCAAGTTACTTACATTCTGAGAAGTAGAGAAAAAACTCACTGTATTGTTGTCTATCATTTCAAAAGTAAAAGATGCTTGAGGCTTAGGACGTTGCCACTGTGTCAGATTATCAAAAACAACACTACGTACTGCTGAACGAATGGTCTGTGCTGTTGCTTGTGGCAAAGAAGAAGAAAAGGTTATCAGCTCAGGATTACGATGAAAGAACAGAACATAGAAAGCACAGGCAGCAGCATAGGTTCCGGCTAAACTTGGATGGCTTTCGTCTGATTGATAAAGTTCTATTTCACTGTGGTTTTCTCTAAGATAACGCCAAACACGTCCAACGGGACAAAGAGAAGCGTCATATTCTTGTGCCATATAGGTATATCTTTCACACAACATACTGTCCATTCCCTCGTATGTCCCGAGAACAGGAAAATATACTGCATTATCTGCATCCCCATTTTTTCTTCCCCAAGTCATATAAAACATAGGCTCACAACAAGGATTGTTTGAATAGATAGAATCAACAAGCCTTTGTGCATACGGAAATACTTCCATTTCTACCTGTTCTTGTGGAAAGGACGGATATTGACTTTGTTCCTGCAAAACTACAATATCCCAACCTCCATTGCAAATCATTGCCATAGAATTATTGTAACAGTGTTGATAGAAAGTACATCCACCAGGTGTATTGCTTTGATAATTCAGTTCATCTCCCATAGAAGAAGCTATATTTTTAACCATCTGTGGAAGATTATTAACCTGTGTATAACTATTTCCAACAAACAATACATTCAAACTCTGTTGAGCCACACAAACAACAAAGCCACACAATATCAATATTGCAAAAAATAATATCCTTTTTCTCATATCTCGTAAATATCTTAGTTCTATTTGCAAATATACAAAATTTATTTTTATTAGGAAACATTTGCAGCAATAAAAAAGTCTGCTACTTGATTATAGTAGCAGACTTGTGTTAAAATATTGAGATATTTATAATCAACAATGATTATTCTCCCCAATTCATTGAAGCCATACGTTTGTAAGAATTGTAACGCCATAGAGCATTCTCTTGTGAAGCTTTGAATAGTTCTGCAGCTTCTTCTGGGAAGGCTTTCTTCAATGAGTTATATCTTACTTCGCCGTCAATAAATGCTTGGAATTTACTCCAATCTGGCTCTGCTGAGTCAAGAGTGAATGGATTCTTTCCTTCGTTAGCAAGTAAAGGATTATATCTCCATAGATGCCAATAACCACATTCAACAGCCTTTTTCTGTTCTGCTTGAGTCTTACCCATACCTGCCTTAATACCGTGGTTGATACAAGGAGCGTAAGCTATAATCAAAGAAGGACCATCGTATGCTTCTGCTTCACGCAATGCTTTGATGTATTGTGCAGGGTTAGCACCTATTGATACTTGTGCAACATAAACATATCCGTAAGTAGTTGCAATCATACCAAGGTCTTTCTTTTTAACTCTCTTACCAGATGCAGCAAATTTTGCTATTGCTCCGACAGGAGTAGCCTTACTTGCTTGACCACCTGTGTTAGAATAAACCTCTGTATCAACAACAAGTATGTTTACATTTTCACCGCTTGCTATTACATGGTCTAAACCACCATAACCAATATCGTAAGCAGCACCATCACCAGCAATTATCCATTGAGATTTCTTGATGATGAACTGACGGTTTTCAAATAAACGTTGGCAAGTTTCGCAAGAGCATTTTTCTAACATAGGAACAAGTTCTGCATAAACTTCTTCTGTTATTTTTGCATCTTCACGATTGTCTATCCATTTTTGGAATAAAGCCTTTTCTTCTGCAGAGCATTTATCACACTCTAAACCTTTACGCATTAGGCTTTCTACTCTATCTCTCATCTTACGAGTAGCAGTTGCCATACCAAGACCAAACTCTGCAAAGTCTTCAAACAAAGAGTTAGCCCATGCTGGTCCTCTTCCGTTAGCATCTGTTGTGTAAGGCATAGAAGGACAAGAAGCAGAATAAATAGAAGAACAACCTGTTGCATTAGCAACCATCATTCTTGGTCCAAATAATTGAGAAATAAGTTTAACGTAAGGTGTTTCACCACAACCTGCACAAGCTCCTGAGAACTCAAACAATGGTTGTGCAAACTGAGAATTCTTTATATTCTTTGTTATATCAGTAAGATTAGACTTGTTAGAAACTTTTTCTATCATTATATCCCAACGTTCTTTATCAGCATTATCTTCCTTCATAGGTTTCATTTCTAATGCTTTTGTCTTAGCAGGACATACATCAGCACAGTTTCCACATCCTGTACAATCTAAAGGAGAAACTTGCATACGGAAACGTAATCCTTCAAATTCTTTTCCATTTGCTTTCAAAGTATCTGTTCCTGCAGGAAGTTGTTTTTCTTCGTCTGCATTGATAAGGAATGGACGGATAGCTGCGTGAGGACAAACTAATGCACATTGATTACATTGAATACAATTTGCAGGTATCCACTCTGGAACGTGAGAAGCTATACCACGTTTTTCATATTGTGCTGTACCATTAGGGAAAGTTCCGTCTTCTCTGCCAACAAATGCAGAAACAGGAAGAGAATCTCCCTCTTGTGCATTGATAACATCAACAACATTCTTTATAAAGTCAGGATGATTATTAACTACTGCGTCTTTGCTTTCATCTTCGTTTAACCATTCTTTCTTTACTTCTACCTTTACTACATCACCGCCTCTATCAACAGCAGCATAGTTCATATTAACTATGTTTTCACCTTTCTTGCCGTATGATTTAACGATAGCTTCTTTCATTTTTTCAACTGCAAGTTCGTAAGGAATTACGTTTGCTATTTTGAAGAAAGCACTTTGTAGGATAGTGTTTGTTCTATTACCCAAACCTATTTCTTCTGCTATCTTTGTAGCGTTGATGATATAGAAATTAATGTCATTTGCTGCAAGTATTTTCTTAACCTTTACAGGAAGATGTTTAACAGTATCTTCTGCATTGTACATTGAGTTCAAAAGGAAAGTACCGTTTTTCTTTATTCCTTTTAATACCTCATATTGACGTAAGTAAGAGAATACGTGGCAAGCAACGAAATCTGGAGTAGTTACCAAATAAGGTGAGCGGATAACATTGTCTCCAAATCTAAGATGTGAACAAGTAAATCCTCCTGACTTCTTACTGTCGTAAGAGAAGTAAGCTTGACAATATTTATTTGTGTTGTTACCTATGATTTTGATTGAATTCTTATTTGCTCCAACAGTACCATCAGCACCTAAACCATAGAACTTAGCCTCAAATGTTCCAGCTGCTGCCATTGAAACTTCTTCACCTACTGTAAGAGAAAGATTTGTTACATCATCAACAATACCTACTGTGAATTGGTTTCTTGGATTTGCAGACTTAAGATTTTCATAAACTGCTAATATTTGTGCTGGAGTAGTATCTTTTGAAGAAAGTCCATAACGACCACCTATTATCAATGGTTTTTCAGCACATGTTCCTTGATTCTTTACTACTTCTGTAACATCTAAGTATAATGGTTCTCCTGTTGCACCACATTCTTTTGTACGGTCAAGAACACATATTCTCTTTGCTGTCTTAGGAAGAACACTTAGGAAATATTTTGCTGAGAATGGACGGTACAAATGAACTGTAACAAGACCTAATTTTTCACCTTTTGTTGCAAGGTAATCTATTGTTTCTTTAATAGTATCACAAACAGAACCCATAGCTATGATTACATTTTCTGCATCTAAAGCTCCATAGTATTCAAAAGGTTTGTGTGTTCTGCCTGTTATCTTTCCAACCTCTTGCATATAGTAATTAACTATATCTGGTATTGCATCATAATAAGGATTGATTGCTTCTCTTGCTTGGAAGAAAACATCAGGGTTTTGTGCTGTTCCTCTTGTTACAGGATGTTCAGGATTAAGAGCATTGTCTTTGTATCTTTTTATTGCATCCCAATCAACTAAAGGCATCATATCTTCGTTAGAAAGAGCTTCTATTTTCTGAATTTCGTGAGAAGTACGGAATCCATCAAAGAAATGTAGGAAAGGTATTCTTCCCTTGATTGCTGCAAGGTGAGCAACACCTGCTAAATCCATTGCTTCTTGAACACTTGCAGAAGAAAGCATAGCAAAACCTGTTTGACGACAAGCATAAACATCACTATGATCTCCAAAAATACTTAAAGCATGAGAAGCTATCGTTCTTGCAGTAACATGAAAAACGCCAGGAAGCATTTCTCCCGCTATCTTATACATATTTGGTATCATCAAAAGCAAACCTTGAGAAGCAGTAAAAGTACTTGTTAAAGCACCTGCTTGCAAAGAACCATGAACAGCACCTGCTGCACCTGCTTCAGATTGCATTTCTACCAATTTAACTGTTTCATTGAATAAGTTTTTTCTTCCATTTGCTGACCATTCATCAACATACTCAGCCATAGGAGAAGAAGGTGTGATAGGATAAATTGCAGCACATTCACTAAACATATACGCTACATGAGCGGCAGCTTGATTTCCATCACAGGTTAAGAATTTCTTTTCTTTTGCCATGTTTTTATAATTATTTTTAAGATTAATTTTTAGACTTCCTTATTATAATAATAAGGTGCAAAATTAAAAATAAAATACTAACTGACGAAATTTTTTAAATATTAAGTTTTTTTTTGCAGGCGTTTTTAGATTATTCATTTCTTGTGAGGTTTGATTTTTAATAATATTATGTATGATTTTATCGTTATTTAATAAAATTGTTGCATTATGGATTACATTACTTATTACTCTTCTCCAATCGGGAAAATTACTATAGCAAGTAATAGTGATTCAATTGTGGGTTTATGGTTTGATAATCAAAAACACTATGCCAGCGTGCTTGATAGTAATAACGAGCAGCAAAGCGATTTACCCATATTTAAAACTGTCTTTAATTGGCTTGATGTTTATTTTAGCGGTAATCAACCAAATTTTAGTCCTAAAATAAATATGCGAGGTTCTTGTTTTCAACGTCGTGTTTGGAATGTTCTTCTTTCTATACCTTATGGAGAAGTTGTAAGTTACGGAACTATTGCGAAACAGTTAAATTGTCGTTCGGCTCAAGCTGTAGGTGGTGCTGTGGGAAGAAATCCTATATCCATTATCATACCTTGTCATCGTGTAGTTGGCACAAATGGCAAACTAACAGGATATGCAGGAGGTTTAAATAAAAAACATTGGTTACTGAATTTAGAGAATAACTTTTCTTTGCTAAACATTTAAAATTCTCCAAAAAAGACTTAGTCTTATTGATTGTCATCTTTGCTCTTTCAACATAAATTTCAAACAATTTGCTATTTTTCAATATTTTTGTAACTTTGCAAATTATTTTTTAACACTTACAAAGTAAAAACTTCAATTCTATGAGTCAGAAGTATAGAGAGTATAAACAACTTAATCTTACGGATATAGAAAAAGAAATCCGTGAAAAGTGGCAAAAGGGAAACACTTTTCGCCAAAGTCTTAAAGAAAGAGAAGGCAACAAACCTTACATATTTTTTGAAGGACCTCCATCTGCAAATGGTAAACCGGGAATACATCACGTCATGGCAAGAACCATAAAAGACATCTTCTGCAGATATAAAAGTTTGAAAGGATATTATGTTTCTCGTAAGGCAGGTTGGGATACTCATGGATTACCTGTTGAACTTGGAGTTGAAAAAAATCTTGGCATAACTAAAGAAGATATAGGCAAGAAAATATCCGTTGATGAATATAATGCAGAATGCAGAAAAACCGTTCTGCAATTCAAAGACCTTTGGGATAAACTTACAGAACAAATGGGCTATTGGGTAGATTTGGACGACCCTTATATTACTTTCACTAACGAATATATTGAAACTCTTTGGTGGTTACTTGGAGAGATATACAAAAAAGGTCTCCTTTACAAAGGATATACAATTCAACCTTATTCTCCAGCAGCAGGTACAGGTCTATCTTCTCACGAACTGAATATGCCAGGTTGCTACAGAGATGTAAAAGACACTACTGTTGTTGCACAATTCAAAATAAAAGAGCAACAAAGTAAGAAGAATGCAATCCTTACTCAATACGTTAAAGATATAACTAAAGCATATTTTCTTGCTTGGACAACTACTCCTTGGACTCTTCCAAGCAATACAGCTTTGGCAGTAGGCCCTAATATAGATTATGTTGTTGTTGAAAGTTTCAATCCTTACACTTCTGAACCAATAACAGTCTTTTTAGCTAAAAATCTTCTTTATTCACACTTCAAGAAAGAGAATGAAAACAAGGATTTCTCTGAATACAACAAAGGAGATAAGGAAATACCTTTTAAAGTTTTGGCTGAATGTAAAGGAAAAGAACTCATCGGAATAGAATATGAGCAACTTATGCCTTGGATTCAACCAATGGAAAGCGAAGGAGAAGCTTTCAAAGTTATTGGTGGTGATTATGTAACGACAGAAGACGGTACTGGTATCGTTCATATTGCTCCTACCTTCGGTGCTGATGACGCAAGAGTGGCTAAACTTGCAAACATTGCTCCACTACATCTTTTGGACAAAAACGAGAAAACTCAGCCGATGGTAGATAAAACTGGTAAGTTTTTCTTAATTGAAGAACTTGACGAGGATTATGTAAACAAATATGTCAATAAAGAACTCTATAAAGAATATGCTGGTCGTTTTGTAAAGAACGCTTACGATAGCAACCTGACAGATAAAGATACTTCTTTGGATGTTGATTTGTGTGTAATGCTTAAACAACAAGGCTTAGCATTTAAAATAGAAAAACACACTCACTCCTACCCTCATTGCTGGAGAACAGACAAACCTGTGTTGTATTATCCATTAGATTCTTGGTTTATTCGTACTACTGCCATAAAAGATCGTCTAATAGAACTGAACAAAACTATAAACTGGAAGCCACAGGCAACAGGAACGGGACGTTTTGGAAATTGGTTAGAAAATCTTGTTGATTGGAATCTTTCTCGTTCAAGATATTGGGGAACTCCTCTTCCTATCTGGAGAACAGAAGACGGTAAAGAAGAGATATGTATTTCTTCTGTTAAGCAACTAAGTGAAGAAATAGAAAAGAGTATTAAAGCAGGCTTTATGACAGAAAACAAATACTCTTCTTCTAACTACGACGATTTTGATTTGCACCGTCCTTATATAGATAGTGTCATTCTTGTTTCTCAAAGTGGAAAACCAATGAAAAGAGAAACAGACCTTATAGACGTTTGGTTTGATTCAGGTGCAATGCCATACGCTCAACGCCATTTTCCTTTTGATTGCACAGAAGAAGAACTTAAACAACACTTCTTCCCTGCTGATTTCATAGCAGAAGGTGTTGATCAAACAAGAGGATGGTTCTTTACCCTGCATACAATAGCAACAATGGTGTTTGATTCCGTAGCTTTCAAGAATGTTGTTTCCAATGGTTTGGTTTTAGATAAAAACGGTAACAAAATGTCTAAGCGTTTGGGGAACGCCGTAGATCCTTTTGAGATGATGAATAAGTATGGTGCTGATGCTACTCGTTGGTATATGATTTCTAATTCTCAACCTTGGGATAATCTAAAATTTGATCCAGACGGAATAGACGAAGTTCGCAGAAAACTTTTCGGAACTCTTTACAACACTTATTCGTTCTTTGCCCTTTATGCTAACATTGATGGTTTCTGCTACAAAGAAAAAGATATTCCAATCGCAGAAAGACCAGAGATAGACCGCTGGATTCTTTCAGAATTGAATACTTTGATAATAAACGTTGATAAAGCATTTAACGAATATGAACCTACACGTGCTGCACGTCTTATTAGTAGTTTCGTTGATGAATATTTAAGCAATTGGTATGTTCGTCTGTGTAGAAGAAGATTTTGGAAAGGTGAATATTCTTCAGATAAGATTTCTGCATATCAAACTCTTTACCGTTGCTTAGAAGTCATTGCTAAACTATCCTCTCCTATTGCTCCGTTCTTCTCTGAAAATATGTTCATCAATCTTAATAGCGTAACAAACAGAGAAAATCATTCTTCTGTACATCTTACAGATTTTCCTACAGCAGATGAAAATCTTATAGACAAGGCTCTTGAAAGCAGAATGCAAATGGCTCAAAAGATTTGCTCTTTAGTTCTTTCTTTGCGTAAGCGTCATAATCTGAAAGTTCGTCAGCCTTTGGCTTCTATCATGATTCCTTGCGATGACAAGACTCAAAGTGAGATAGAAAAAGTAAGAAACCTTATCCTTTCCGAAGTAAATGTTAAGGAAATAAAATATCTTTCTCTTCAAAACAATGTTCTTTCAAAGAACATCAAAGCTAACTTCAAAGTCTTAGGACCAAAATACGGACCTATGATGAAGAGTATTGCAAAGGCTATCTCTGAATTTGCTCAAAGCGATATAGCAAAAATAGAGATTGAAGGAAAATACACTCTTAACATTGAGGGAAAAGAAATAGAGCTTGCTTTGACTGATGTGGAGATAACCACAAAGGATATAGAAGGATGGGTAGTTGCAAACGAAGGAAACCTTACTGTTGCTTTAGATGTTACTATCACCGAAGACTTAAAGAAAGAAGCTGTTGCAAGAGAGTTAGTCAATCGTATCCAAAACATAAGAAAGGATAGCAACTTCGACGTAACTGATAACATAATAGTAGAACTGCAGGAAGAAGATTTATTGAAAGCATCTTGCGAGCAATACAAGGACTACATCTGCAACGAAACTCTTACAAGAGAACTTATTCTTAAACCTTCTATAGACAATCCTACAACACAAATAGATGTAATAGAAGACAGGCAACTTGATATAAGAATAACAAAATGTTAATATAATATTTTTAATTATAATTATGGCGGAAGTCTCTTTTACAAGACTTCTGCCATTTTTTCAAATGCAAAACCTTATTCAATCATGAAAAGAATCAGTTTAATCCTAACGCTTTTCTGTCTGTGTTTCTCTCTTTCAGCACAACACTGCGACATAAAAGGAAAAGTCTTTGACAGTGAAAGAAACGAAGCACTTGCCTTTGCTAACTGCATACTCAGATACAAAACTGATACTTTGGGTATTTACAAAGGAGTAGCATCAGATACCAACGGTTGTTTCATATTCAAAAACATAAAAAAACGTGATCTGATTTTGGAAATTCAATATGTAGGTTTTGAAAAATACAAAAAAGAGATACCTGCCAAATCCTTTGAGAAAGGAAAAGATATTGACTTGGGGACTATCCTTCTACAGTTTTTGGGAGATTTAAATGAAGTCGTAGTAACCGCACAAAGAAAACGCATTGAAATAGATGATGACAAACTTACTATGAATATTGATGAAGGCATGGCTAATATGGTCAGCAATGCTTTTGATTTATTACGGCTTGTACCAGGCGTGATGATTGATAACGAAGAAAACATCAAACTCAACGGAAAAAGTGGTGTAGCTTTTCAGTATAACGGCAGGGATATGAAACTTGAATGGGAAGCAATCAAGGATATGCTTAAATCAATGTCGCCTGAAATGATTGACGGTTATGAAATTCTTAAAAATCCCGGTGTCAAATACGATGCAGATGGAACAGCAGGTATAATAAACATAAAACTAAAAAAGAATCAACATTACGGCATCAATGGTTCTGTCGGTATTTCTCTAAACAGGCAAGATGAATACGATTATGGCTATCGTCCATCTGCAAGACTTAATTTTGTCAATGATAAATGGATTATCTCTGGAGGCTATTCTTTCAACGAACAATGGAATGGAGAACCAGCTAAGGCTGACTCTTCCATAAGATATATGTGGATTGGAACCGATACAACGCTTTTTCGTAACATAAGTGAGGAAAAGAAAAGCAAAAGATTTGGTCATGGTTTCAACTTCTCTGCTTCTTATTCCTTAGACTCCACTTCCACTCTCGGTTTTTCTGCCAACTATGGCATAAGACAAAGTCCTGAAAGTTTTTATGATAATCCTATGCTTATCTCTCACAATCCTAATTACTACACACCTGACTCTGCTTACAATAGTCTTAGTGGCAATAAATCCAATTCTGATTGGTTAAGTTTAGGTCTTTCTTACGTTAAGAAATTAGATAGTTTGGATTCCAAGATTTCTTCAGACTTAGACTTTTCTATGAGAAACTCCGTCAGCAATTCCTTGAATCAAACGGATTATTACACCTACAAATATGGTAATACTCAAAATGTGTTTGATTCAATCTACCGTTCGCAAGGCTATAAACGTGAAAATGAAAACAAGACTAAAAACATTTCATGGAGAATAGACTACTTTAAACCTATAAACAAGCAGATGCGCTTTGAGGCAGGTTTTAAAACAAACTTCTCTTCGTCTAATCGTGATTATGACTCAAAGGTTCTTAGTTCTGGAACTTACATCAACAATGCGATGGAGAGCAATGAGTTCAATTATTTTGAGAATATAAACTCCTTATACGCAAGTCTGACAAACAAATTCTTTGACAGAAAACTCTCTCTTCGCATTGGAATAAGATTGGAGCAGACAAATACAAAAGGAGAACAGAAAATGATGGACACAACTTTGAAACAAAATTATTTCAACTTCTTCCCTAACCTAAGAATATCCTATAAATTCAAAGAAGACAACGAACTTTCTTTCAACTATTCTTATAGAATATGGAGGCCATGGTCTGAGAGTTTGAATCCTTTTGTTTCTCGTAGTAGCGATTATTCTTATTCTACGGGTAATCCTGCTTTGAAACCTGAGGGTTCTCATCATTTTTCGCTTTCTCATTCTTTTAAATACGTACTATTTACTTCCATAGACTATTCACGCTCAAATAATGAAATAAATTATTTTACTATTCCTTTGGATGACTCCTATCCTTTCACGCATTCTCCTTTAGCTACAATAAGTTATCCTATCAATCAAGGACACTCCGATAATGTCAGATTAGATGTAAGTCTAAGTAAAAACATTTTTCAAGATCTGTATCTAAGTGCTAATGGTGGAGTTGATTATTCTCATGTTGAAGCCTCTATGCCAAAAGAAGAAATCAACAGAGAGAATTGGGCTTACTTTATGTCTGTAAATACTTTTGTCAATCTTCCGAAAAAATGGCGTTTGTCTGCCTTTTATTTCTATCATTCTTCTAATATAGACGCCATAAGCAAGTCCAACGGTTGGCAATGGTTGAGTGCAAACGTGGGAAAAAGTTTCTTTGAAGACAAGCTTTCGCTTAACCTTTCTTGCAATTGGTCTTTGAACCACAGAAGCCGTTCTGAAACTCGCTACGACAATATGCTGTTGAAATCATGGAATAGGGCAACACCACCTAACTTTAATTTCTCAATCACTTGGAAGTTTGGCAAATTCTATAAGAATAAACAAATACAAAAACAACAGTTAGAAAATTTTGATGAAAGAAAGGGAGGCGGAGAAGAATAACTCAAAAATAATAGGGAAAAAGATCAACTCAAAAAAGACTTGGTTTTAAGAAAAAAAGATCAAGTCTTTTTTTCTTAACTCTTGATGTTTACATGCAAAAGACTAAGTCTTTTTTGACGAAGAGTTAGTCTTTTTTAATTATCTGTAATTAAGGTAGTTTGCAACCTTCTTTCCCTCCATATAAGATAAATTGTGCAAGAGACAGAAAGAACATCTGCCATAGGTGTTGCAAACCAAACACCATCAGCTCCCCATAAGTTAGGAAGGAAAAGAAGCAAAGGTATAAGGAATATTATCTGACGAGTAAGCGAAAGAAACAATGCTTTCTTAGGTTTTCCCATGGAAGCGAAGAAGTTAGTTCCTATGACCGCTATACCAACAGCCCAAAAGAAACACATATTCTTTCTGAAACCATCTATTGTTATCTGCACAAGTTTAGTATCCATTGCAGAATCACCTGAAGCAAAAAGACGAGTGATTTGTAAAGGAAATAACTCACAAATCAGACATCCCACTAAAGTTATGGTTAATGCACACTTGACTGTCAAATAAAAAGTATCCCACATTCGCTTATAATTCTTAGCCCCATAGTTGTACGCCACTATAGGTTGCATCCCTTGTGAAAAACCTAAGACTATCATAAAGAAAAGAAAAGCTATACGGTTGATTATGGAAAATGCTCCAACATATAAATCACCTCCATATTTCAGTAAGTTATAATTTTGAAGTACTACAACAAAACAACCTGCCGCATTTACTGAAAAATTTGGAGAACCAATGGAAAAAGAACGCTTAATTATTGTTTTATCAAGTTTGAATTTATCTTTTTCTATATAAACTGTCCTATCTCTACGTAGAAAAAGATAGAACTGAACCAAGCAACAAAGAACCTGTGCCACAACTGTTGCTAATCCTGCACCAGCAACTCCCATATCAAACACAAAAATAAAGATAGGTGCAAGAATAATATTAATCAGCACTGAAACAAAGGTGATATACATTGCTGTATTAGGGTAACCGCTCACACGGAATATACTATTCAAGCCTAAATACATGTGTGTAAAGACATTTCCCAAAAGAATAACCGTCATATATTCTTTGGCAAAAGGAAGAGTCTGCTCACTTGCTCCGAAGAACAAAAGTATAGGTTCCAAAAACAATAGTCCTGCAACAGAGAACAGAGAACCCATGATAAGATTTAGTATAATTACATTACAAAGAGTTTGTCTGGCTTTGTCATAGTTCTTTTCTCCAAGATAAATAGAACATAATACACTTGCACCTACTCCTACTAATGCTCCAAAAGCAGCAGCCAAGTTCATAAAAGGAGATGTCAGCCCTACACCAGCAATAGCATATGGACCCAAATTGCCTATGAAAACTCCATCAACAATATTATATAATGATGAAGCAATCATAGCTGCTATAGCAGGAATTGCAAACTGTCGTAAAAGTTTCCCTATTTTTTCTCTTCCTAACCTTAAGGCTCGTTCTTCGTTCATTGTTTTACTATCTGTTTATTAGAAAAAGTGGAGACAAAATTACAAAAACAAAATGTATTATGCTTTATAATTGACAATCATTTCATTTATCTTTTTTTTCAACTCTTCTTGACTATGAGTGAAGTTTCGCATACAAAAGCGTGATTCTTTTTCGCAGAGAAGACATTTGCGAGGAGGAAAGCCTACTTCTTGGCGAGTGATAGGCTGTCCTTCTTGGCTTATTATATCTATATCAAACAAACGACCCAAAGGATGTTCTTCTTCTATCAAACAGGTTGCTTTTTTCAGTTCAAGAGGTTCTCTGTCTATTATGTAGTATGCTTCAAAACCTGTGAGCAGGTCTTTCTTTTCTGAATATAAAATAGACGTTGTGAAGTTTCCTTCTATGCTTTCCATAGCACATTTTGCAACAAAGAGAGAATTTTCATTGCGTTTTTCCTTTCCTGGCATAATAACGGTAAGGCAGAGCAAGGTTTTGTCTTTATACTCTTGCAGAAGTTTCATTTGAGTCTGTTGCCGATTGTCTCTGCTTAACAAAAGTTCTTTAAGTGTTATGTTCATTAGGTTTATTTTTTGCAAAGTTACAACAAAATTTATACATTATTTTATCAAGATTTCATAATTTTGCATTCCGTTTAATAATTCTTGTTTCAATGGAGTATAATATTGATTTAAAACCCTACAATACTTTCGGCTTAAACTGCAAGGCTAAAGAGTTTCTGAGACTAAGGACAGAAGAAGATCTGGATTTACTACAGTCTGAATACGGCAAGCAGACTATACTCTTTTTAGGTTTTGGTGCTAATGTAGTTTTTGTTGATAATGAATTTGGTGGTTTAGTAGCAAAGTTGGAAAATAAAGGCATAGATGTAAAAGAAGAAGACAAAAACTTTTGTTCTGTAGAAGTTGAAGCTGGTCAAACGTGGGATGATTTCGTAGATTGGGCTTGTGAGAGAGGTTTATCTGGTGTGGAAAACTTAGCAGGCATTCCTTCAAGCGTAGGTGCTGCTCCTGTTCAGAACATTGGTGCATATGGAATGGAGGTAAAGGACTCTATTACTTATGTTGTTGTCTTTGATTTGAAAGAAAACAAATTCATCACCATTAAAAACGAAGAATGTAATTTTGCATACAGAAACTCTATTTTCAAATATCAGGAGGGCAATCTTTTAATTTGGAAGGTAGGTTTTTGTCTCAGTAAGAATTTTACACCAAACATCAATTACAAAGCCTTAGAAGAAAAAATAAAGAAAGAAAACATAGTTTCACTAACTCCAAAACTCATTGCACAAAAAGTAAGAGAAATACGCAATGAAAAACTCCCTAATTTCAAAGTCTTAGGCAATGTCGGCTCTTTCTTTAAGAATCCTGTAATAGAAAAACATCAATATGAGCTGTTGAAAAAAGACTATAAGGACATAGTAGCCTTTGACAGTGGAGAAAAGAAAAAAATCTCTGCTGCGTGGCTCATTGAACAGTGTGGCTATAAGGGGAAAAGGATTGGCAATATCGGCATGCACGACAGACAAGCTTTGGTTATGGTTAATTATGGTGGTGCGAGTGGAGAAGATGTTTTGCATTTAGCTCACCAAATACAAAAGAATGTAAAAGAAAAGTTTAATATTGATTTAAATATAGAAGCACATATAATATAAGTTTTAAGTTTCAAGTGTTAAGTGTTAAGAAAATGAATAGAGATTTATTGGATGCAGAGGTTTTTTGGCAAGAATTTGACAAAGTCAAAGATGTTTTAATGGATATAGATTCCTTATCCGACAAAGAAGCAGACAAGGTTCTTCACGATTTAGATAAAAAATTGAAGAGATATTCCAAGGGTTTGGATTTTATTTTAGGAGATTTGACTAAGAAAGGTAGGACTTTCACCATAACAGCCAATGGTGATGAAGAATATTTCACCTTTGTGGAAGGATTAATGGAGTATGCTCCTGAGATTAACTTATGGAAAATACAAGGCTACCTACCTCCTGAAGGCAATCACCAGGTAATGAAATACAATGGCTATACCCTTAGAAGCTGGGAGATGTTTTTTGTTCCTTTAGTTAAAGAAGAGGACGCAACAAAGGTCGGCTTACGCATAGGAGTCAAAAAGTATATAGCCAAAGACGATTTCAATATCTGTGCTTATCTTCTTATTGAAAAAATGATTGGTGAATATAATGCGACAACTCTTATAGAATACTTTGACGTTGTTGCATTGCCTGATGATTATGAAGAACAACACTATATACCTTTAGATAATCTACCTGATTATATTGCTTGGGTGTTGAAGGGTTTAAGAGTACTTGCTAATAGACAAAAAAAGGAAAAATAGAATTATGCTGGAATTTCACAAAATAGACATTGACTCAAAAAAGGTCTTTGATAACTTCTTTGCAAATAAAATATCCCAAAATGCAGGCAATTCTTTTACAAACTTGTTTGCATACGATTTTATCTATCCTGCTGAATTTGCTGTTGTGGATAATACTATCCTTTCCAGAATACGTCTTGGAAAAAACCATATATCCTACTATGAACCTCAAAACTGTGAGATTGTGAGATATATGTCTGAGATTGATAAACTAAACAGAAAAGAAAGCAACAAAATATCCTTTATTCTTGAGTACAAAGAGAGCATAGAATTTTTTAAGTCTCAAGGTTATACTGTAGAATATGCGGACACTCTGTCTGAATACGTTTATAGCAGGGATAAACTTCAAAATCTTTCAGGCAAGAAGCTGCAACCCAAACGTAATCATATAAACAAATTCCTTTCTTTATATCCTTCGTGGGAATACGTGGAAATATCCGAGCAGGACAAACAGGACTGTCTTCATCTAACAGATGTTTGGTTAGAACAGGAATTGAATATTTCTCCTCAATTCAAGCAAGATTATTCCACAGAACGCAGAGTCATAGAAACTCTCTTTGATAATTTCAAAAAATTAGGACTTTATGGAGGTGCAATAAAGATAGATAAGCAAATAGTTGCCTATTCTATGGGTACTTTTATCAGAGAAGATACATTCAACACCAACATTGAGAAGGCAAACCGTAAGTTTGAGGGGGCATACACCATTATCAACAGAGAGATAGCTAAACATTTGCCAGCTCAAATACAGTACATAAATAGAGAAGAAGACAAGGGAATAATGGGACTTAGAAAAGCAAAACAATCCTATTATCCACTACAAATGGTAGAAAAATATGTTGCTTACAAAGAGAATAATCTTAATTAAGGCAATCCAGACGTGGAAAGAGTACTTTGACGATGAAACGGACTATGTCTGTGATTATTTTGATGTATTCAATGCAGAAAAAAATCTTTGTTACACACTTATAGGCGAAAGTCCTATCTCCATGCTTATGGCTTGTGAATATGATTGGAGATATGGCAATAAAACATTTCCTTTTGTCTATCTTTCTGGAGTTTGTACTCAAAAAGATTACAGAAATCAAGGATATTCCACCCGTTTGATTAAGGATACTTTATTAAAATCCTACGACGAAGGCAAGATTCTTTGCGGTCTTATAGTTGCAAACGAGGGTTTGAAAGACTTTTATCAAAAATTCGGCTTTGTTGCTTGCTGTTCAAAAGGAAAAGATTTCAACTTTCTTGAAGAACGATGCTCTCCAAGTAGAATTCAAGAAATGTTTTCTTCAGGAGTTTTCAATAAGTTAGACAATACCGTTGTCCATAGTAAAGAAAGTCTTAGTCTTTATCCTCAATATTATGGATCTGTGGATTGCAGCGACAACGCAGATAAGCAGATGTTGAGAATTATCAACGCAGAAGAGGCACTAAAACTCTATGCTGAGAAGTTTCCCGAAAAAGAGTTGGTTTTTGAATTAAAAGACCAAGTCTTTGAGAAAAATAATCAAGTCTTTACCATACAAAAATCAAGAGTTTTTTCACAAAAACCACAGTTAAAATCCCCAATAAGTCAAAATAAAAACATACCTCAAATATCTATAGAAGAATTAACTACAATGATATTCAAAGATGCTTATATGTTCCTAATGAACGAAAGATAGCGGCTACTTCTCTTAGGCTTTTTTAGAATTTATACTGCAATCTCAGATGAACAACATCGTCATTGAGTTGTTTGAACAAAGTATTAGTTTCATTCAGTATCTTATCGTAAAACAACAAGGCTTTTATGTGTTTATTAAAGTCCCAAACTACTCCTAAGCCTAAATCATGCATGGCCAAATCATTCCAATTATTGACTTGAGATGCTGAAAGGTCAGTGTTTTTATCAAAATAACTGTATTTCGCAACAAAAGACAGAGGCAGTTTCTCAAATTTTTGAATATAACAAAGATAATAACCCAAGAAGTTTCTTTGATAAGAAAAAGCATCGTTTTGATTATATGAATTACCATCTTGAGAAGCAAAGTTATCTTGCCTTGATGGCTGTTTGCCAAAGGTCGCTTCTCCTCGCAAAGAAGAAAGACCTAAGATATTATGATAACCTAATTGAAATTCAAAACCAACGTATCTTCTTGTATTTTTTTGATTGGCTTGAACTTCTTCTGCTTGCCAAACACCACTATTGACTTTATATATCAACGTGTCTGCATTGTTGGTTGAACCTTCATAATATGATGCTCCAAGTCCCAAAGAGAAAACATCACCTTTGTAATCATATTTCAGATGAGAAAGAAAGTTCATATTTTTGTCAGCTATCTTGTTTATTCCATTGCCAGACATCATTCCGAAAGAAAAGCTTAGGTTCTTATTTTTTTCTTTAAAAGGATAAGAAAGCGTGAATTTGAATCCCAAATCGTGTTCCTTAGGGAATAGAAGACGAGTATAATTAGTTCTTTCCACAGTTTCTAACAGAGAAGAAGGATACATAAGTTCAAAACCATAATCAACATTAAGCAGACCTCCTTGAAATGAAAGCCAAGAATAAGGGTCAAACTGCAGAAAAGCAACCAATGGAATAACGCCTGCTTCTGTTACATTTATTTCTAAAGCTCCTGAACCTTTATCTTTTTCAAATGTAGCACGAATCAATCCTCTATACACTCCATAACGAAAAAAATAATCCACATCTCCATCTTTTGCCTTTGAATAAGCAGGTCCTAAGTATGTTTGTCCGTCTTTTCCCGCAAGTTCAAAATCTGTCTGCACATAACCATTCAGTCTCATATTCTCCAATTGAGCCATGGTTGTACTGCATACAAGCAATATTACTGCATATATTATAATATTTTTGATGATTTTCATCTTTATGAGATTTTTTTCAATTTGCAAAGTTACGAAATTTAAACATATATACAAAACTTATTAACCCTTTTAATTTGCAAACTCCTATAATTCATTTAAAAACTTTGAATTTGCAAAAAAAGTATTATTTTTGCAAAATAAAATTAAACAAAAGTAATATATGAAAGCATTTGTATTTCCCGGACAGGGAGCTCAGTTTATTGGAATGGGCAAAGACTTATATGAGTCTAATAATGAATGTAAGGAAATGTTTGAAAAAGCCAATGAAATACTTGGTTTCAGAATCACAGATATAATGTTTAATGGAACAGAAGAAGAACTAAAGCAGACAAAAGTTACTCAACCTGCTGTTTTTCTTCATTCAGTTATTTTAGCAAAGGCCATCGGAGACAAATTTGTTCCAGATATGGTTGCAGGACACTCTTTGGGTGAATTTTCTGCTCTTGTTGCAGCAAAAGCTATGAAGTTTGAAGACGGTTTAAGACTTGTTGCAATTCGTGCTAATGCAATGCAAAAGGCTTGTGAAAAGAATCCAAGCACAATGGCTGCAATTATAGGCTTAGAAGACGGCGTTATAGAAGAAGTGTGCAAGAGTATAACAGATGAGGTTGTTGTTCCTGCTAACTATAACTGCCCTGGTCAGCTGGTAATCTCAGGTTCTATGGCTGGAATTGAAAAAGCTTGTGCCATACTTAAAGAAAAAGGAGCAAAAAGAGCTTTACCTTTGAAAGTAGGAGGAGCATTTCATTCTCCTTTGATGGAAAGTGCAAGACAAGAACTTGCAGAAGGAATAAACAATACTACTTTTGATACTCCTATTTGTCCTGTTTATCAAAATGTAGATGCTTTACCTCACAGTAATCCAGAAGAAATAAAACAAAATCTTGTTAAACAGCTTACTTCTTCTGTTCTTTGGACTAAGATAGTTCAAAATATGGGTAAAGATGGAGCAAATGAATTCATAGAAGTTGGTCCTGGCACAGCATTGCAAGGAATGATAAAGAAGACTCTTGAGGGTGTTACCTTATCTTCTGCAAGTATATAATTGAAAGAAAATATAAAACTTTAATAACAATGATTACAAATAATTTTGCAAGACGTCATAACGGCCCACAGGCAAAAGACGTTGAAATAATGTTAAAAACTATAGGTGTTTCTTCTGTAGAAGAACTTATAGATAAAACTATTCCAAAACAAATTCGTTTAAAACAGGATTTAAATCTTCCTTTGGGAATGAACGAGTTTGAATATCTTAACCACATAAAAGCCATTGCAGCTAAGAACAAGATGTACAAATCTTATATTGGTAGAGGTTATTACAATACTATCTTACCTGCAGTGCTACAGAGAAACATTTTAGAGAACCCAGGTTGGTATACTTCCTACACTCCTTACCAAGCAGAGATTTCTCAAGGAAGATTGGAAGCCTTATTCACCTATCAGACTCTTGTTGCTTCAATGACTTCTATGCCATTGACCAACTGTTCTCTCTTAGACGAGGCAACTGCTGATGCAGAGGCTATGCTTATGTTCTACTATTCTCGTTCTCGTCAGCAACAAAAAGACAATGTAAATAAATTCTTTGTTGATGAAGGTTTGTTTGACCAATGTATTGAAGTAATAAAGACAAGAGCTTTACCTAAAGGTATTGAATTAGTTATTGGCAATGCAAAAGAAGTAAAATTAGACAATACTTTCTTTGGTGCAATCCTTCAATATACAAGCAAAACAGGAGAAGTTACAGACTGTAAATCTTTTATTGAGAATGCAAAAGCAAAAGCGATAAGAGTTGCCGTTGCTTGTGATTTGATGTCTTTGGCTCTTTTGACTCCTCCGGGAGAAATGGGAGCTGATGCTGTTACAGGTACTTCTCAAAGATTTGGAAATCCTATGGGTTTTGGTGGTCCTAACGCTGCATTTATGGCTACTACAGAAGAATTCAAAAGAAACCTTCCTGGAAGAATAATAGGACAAACCGTAGATATGCAAGGAAACAAAGCTTTCCGTCTTGCATTGCAGACAAGAGAACAACACATAAAGAGAGAAAAAGCAACTTCTAATATCTGTACTGCAACAGCCCTTATGGCAATCGTTAGTGCTATGTATGCATGTTATCATGGTGCAGATGGAATAAAAGAAATTGCTCAAGATATTCACTGTTTGGCTAAAAAACTTGCTTGTGAAGCAGAAGGATATGGCTACAAACAAATGAATAAGGTTTATTTCGATACACTGTGCTTCAACTCGCCTGTGGATACAAAGAAAGTTGAACAAGAAGCGTTGAAACAAGAGATGAACTTTAACTACATTGACGACAAAACATTCTCTATCTCTTTGGATGAAACTACTTCTTTGGAAGATGTAAATACTATTCTTTGCGTGCTTGCTAAAGCTAATGGAAAAGAGTTTAAGCTTTCAGACAAATGCTACTGTGAAACAGAAGTAATAGGTGGAGATTTAAAGAGAAGTTCTCAATTTATGACTGAAAAGGTATTCTCATTATATCAATCAGAGACTGAAATGATGAGATACTTAAAGAAGTTAGAGGTTAAAGACTTGTCTTTGAACCGTGCTATGATACCTCTTGGCTCTTGCACAATGAAGCTTAATGCTGCAATGGAGATGATTCCATTCACTTGGCCTGAGTTTGCAAACATACATCCTTTCGTTCCTCAAGACCAAGCTTTAGGCTATAAGGAGATGATAGATAATATGAATGACATTCTTGCAGAAATCACCGGTTTTGCTAAGGTATGCTTCCAACCAAACAGCGGTGCAGCAGGAGAATATGCAGGACTTTCTACCATAAGAAACTATCAACGTCAAAATGGTCAAGAGAACCGTAACGTTTGTTTGATTCCTGCTTCTGCACATGGAACAAATCCTGCTTCTGCTGCTATGGCTGGAATGAATATCATCGTTGTTAAATCTACACAAGATGGAGAAATAGACGTAGAAGACCTAAAACAAAAAGCAGAAGAAAACAAGGATAACCTTTCTTGCTTGATGATTACTTATCCTTCTACACATGGAGTTTTCGAAGAGAGAATCCTTGATATAGTAAACATCATTCACTCTAACGGAGGTTTGGTTTATATGGACGGAGCCAATATGAATGCTCAAGTAGGTTGGACTGGTCCTGGATATATCGGTGCAGATGTATGCCACATGAACCTTCATAAGACCTTTGCTATGCCTCACGGAGGTGGTGGTCCTGGTGTTGGTCCTATAGCTTGCAAAAAAGAACTTGTAGATTATCTTCCTACTGAACAAAAAGGAACACCTGTCGCAGCAACTCCATTTGGTTCTGCTATGCTTCTTCCTATCACATACGCTTATTTAAAGATGTTGGGCAGAGACGGTTTAAAAGAGGCAACAGCTTACGCAATCCTTAACGCAAATTATATGCGTTGCAGATTGAAAGACCACTATAATATATTGTATCACGGTGCTCAGGGAATGTGTGCTCACGAGTTCATCTTGGATTGCAACCAATTCTCATTGAGCAGCGGCGTTCAGTGTGGTGATATTGCAAAACGTTTGATGGACTATGGCTTCCACGCTCCTACTGTTGCTTTCCCTGTTCATGGAACTCTTATGATAGAACCAACAGAAAGCGAACCTTTGAGCGAAATAGACCGCCTGTGTGATGCCTTAATTCAAATCAGAAAAGAAGTAAGAGATATTGAAGAAGGAAAAGCAGATAAGAAAGACAATCTTATTATGAATGCTCCTCACACAATGCAAGTTATTTGTGCAGATACTTGGGAAAGACCATATACAAGACAAGAAGCAGCATTCCCTCTTCCTTACAATGACAAATATTGGCCAATGAGTGGAAGAGTTGATGATGCTTTCGGAGACAGAAACCTTGTTATTAAGTGGCAAGAATAAACTACAAAACATTAATCTATCAAACACCTTAGATATAAAACTTATCTAAGGTGTTTTTTTTATAGATTCACACAGAACTTAGCACTCTAAGTATGTCATCACGTAAAAATAATTAATCAAAAATTTGTCAGCATAAAAAAAAGTATTAATTTTGCAGGGCTTATCGTAGGATAAGTGTTTGTAGGAAATTCTGACAGATTTTGATTACAAACCTTTGAAATAATTAGTTTTTTTTTATAAAAAGCGTATGCTTTTATAACTTGTATTCGGTTAAAGCCTGAGAAACTTTTACTAACAATCCACAAGTTTAGCATGACGACTTTCTTGTAGCCTATTGATGGCGTGAAGTCTTGTATTGTTATATCTTTGGATTAAGGTTTTTCTCAGGTACCTCCGGATAAAGATATAAGGAGTTTGGGTTTCACGTTTTTTTTATTCATCAAACATAGGTTAAAAAAGGATTAACCTCTACTTTGCAGAAATCCCAAAGTGAAAAAGTTTTATTATGAAAAGAGTTTCTTTTCTCTTACTATTCTTTATCTGTGCAATGATAAGCCAAAAATCATTTGCCCAAACACTACAAGAGGGTGATCAATTCACCATAGGGGACATTACATACACTATCGTGTTCGTGGATGACTATATGGAACCCTATTTTACCGGAGTATCGTGCAGAGCGGCTAATACATCTATTTCTGGAGAAATAACTATACCTGCATACTTTAGCTATTCTTCTGGTGGTGAAGAATATGATATCATGAATACATACATAGATGATAATGCCTTCGCAAATTGTACAGGTATAACAAAGATAGTATTTGGAGATGACGTTGGTGTTGATGGTGTTGGTGATAATATTTTCAAGAACTGCACAAACCTTAAAACAATAGTATGGGATAATACGGACCCTTTCTATGAGGGAACTATTGGAACAGGTGCCTTTGACGGCTGTACTTCTTTAGATACTATCTTTGCAAATTCTCATGGAGATGATCTATCGAATAATTATAAATCCCTCATAAAGTGTATAATAGATGATTATCCTTCATTGTTTAACCGTGTAGAGATATATGAGAATCTTACATGGGATACAAAACGACCAACATACATTAACTATGGTATGGATGGTGGTAGTGTTAGTATTAGTGGTATTCCCCAAATCCAGTTTGTCTTTGAAAAAGAACCTCAAAAAACAGAGAACTACACTTTAATGGGTGATTTAGGAAACACTGGCACTTATGCTTTTCTTAACAACAATGAAGATTTGAATAACCAAACCGGTCATAATTTTGCTATGATGGCAGTGCCTTACGATTATACTTCTAATAACTGGGGCTCTTGGATAACTTCTGCAAGTACTGCTACCCCAAGTAGAGGGCAATCTTTCCTTGTATATACTACAAATAAAGATAGAAGCACACAAGAAATAGTCCCTGCCAACGAAACAGACGAAACAATTGTAATGTGGAATTTTGATAATTTTACTGACCACGATCTTTTTAATAACTTTTGTAGCGATTTTAGTGTTACAATAAACAATCAGGAAACTGGAACAGGTGCAAAATGGTTCGCTTTATGTAATCCTTATTTATGTGATTTAAGCCTATATAAATTTTACAATCAAAACAGTTCTAAAATACAAGGAACGGTTGCATACGTATGGGATCAGGAAATTAATGATTGGGGGACTATTTATGGTATTAATAGTGAAAGTTGTACTGAAGCTTTATATCCAAGCACTGGTTTTATGGTAGCAGGTGTAAATGGCAACACCACTTTCAAGTTTTCTCCTGATCAATATACTTATAATGTTGTCTATCAACATAGCCCTTCTTATGCCTATTGGAAAAGTTCCTCAAGTGATATAAATCAAAATATTACTTTTGCTGCAAATAGCAATGGAATAGAAAAGAAGATGTATGCAAAAATAGAAGAGACTTCTCAGAATGGTTTTGACAACAAAGATTCTTACATAATGTTCTCTAACAATGAAGACGCTGTCAATCCTTATTTCAAAATAGAAGGTAGAGATATTTTAGACAATCGTTTCAATACCTTACCTGCAACATTTGACATCAACTTTCACTCACAAAAAAGTAACATCATTGACTTTTCTCTTTTAAATACAGAGGAAGACATAGAAATAGCGTTAATAGACCTTGACAATAATGAAGAAACCATCCTTAACGTTGAGGAACCAATACAGATAAACGTAAGTGAAGGCGAAAACGAAGGACGTTATCAGCTACGCTTCTCTAAAAAGAATGTTGGCATTAATGAAGTAGCAAGTGAAGAGAGTTCTATACAGATTTTCAACACTAATAGTGTTATTAATATTTCAGGCAAAAATTTAAAGAACATTGAAATCTACAACACACTTGGACAAGTCGTTTATTCAAAAAATTTGAACACAAACAGTGCTGCAATAGAAACAAACCTAAACAATGGTGCCTATATAGTAAAGGTTTCTGATAGCAAATCAAGTAAAACAGAAAAAATAATAATAAGATAAGGAGAGAAAAGAAATGAAAAAACAAATAATTACAATAACAGCTGTATTGTTTATAGGAATGAGTGCATTTGCTCAACCACCCAAAGTAAATGACCAAGCACAAACAGGAACAGACCTTGACGGTCATACAACAAACATAACAAATCCTATGAACTCATCAAGTGGTCCTATTGGAACAGCAACAGCATTGCTTGTTAGTCTTGGTGCAGGTGCTGTTGCCTATAAGATAAGAAACAACAAAAAAAGAGAAAACTAAACCTAATAAGGTTTATCATTTTTTTTAATTTTAATTCGTTGGACCTTGCGCTGTGAAGCGTAAGGTCGTTTTACATAAAAAAAGCGTGCAGAATACTTAATTGCATTCTGCACAGTTTTTGATTCAAGTCCTATATTCTTATAAATCTTATTTTTTCTAAATCCTCTAAAATCTCCAACCAAGTTTAAAGTATGTCGTACCTTCGTTTATTCTTCCTATGCCGTTAGTTCGTCTATACTCTTCAGTATTTACACTATTCCAAGGCGTTTTATAGTATCCACCAATAATAAACCTACCAAATCTAAAGTCAAAACCACATTGGAATCCCCATTCACTTCTTTTGAAATCATCAAAGTCAAGTTTCTTTCCTGCAAGTTTTCCACTTAGAATATAATCGTAATATGCTCCAAGATAGAAATCAAATTCCAAAGCTGAGCGACCACCTGTTGTAAGCATTATAGAAAGAGGTATAGAAACAACATTTGCATTATACTTACCATCATGGCGTTTTGCATTAACATGTTCATAGTTTGCGTCAAGTTTTAAAGCCCATGATTTGGAGAATTGCCATCTGTAGAACATACCTGCTGAAAATGCGTATGATGGTTTTCCCGTCATATTTCCTTCTTGGTAATCGTGTTGATTAGTTCCAAGTGGCATAAGGTTGATACCAAAATAACTTCTGTGTTTATATTTTCTTCCAAATCTGTCAAAAACAATATCCATAGCCTCTTCCTCAGTAGCTAATCTTTCTTTGTATGAATCAATATCCAATTTTGCATTTGAGAACGCAACTATGACTTTTTGGAGTTGAGCAGTAAGTTTATCCATCATAACATAGTCCAACGTATCTGCTACATCCTCATGTTTTGTTACATAATTATCGTTTGAAACATAATTAAAAGGTATCTTAGAGTTCTCTCCTGAATAATCTTCGCTAATGTTTGTGTGTATATCCAAATCATTCATCACTAATGGAGTAATTATCTGAGTTGCTTTCTTTAATCTTGGAGATAATGCATAGTTGATATTGTATTCGTCTTCTACATAGTTGCCCGCAGAGTCTTTAGATTGAAATCCTAAGTTATAAATATCAAAACCCATAACAATATTTTTGTAATCATTCAAAAGATAATTTGCGTATGGTCTTGTATATCCGTCATCAGGGAAAATAATTATTACTCCCCTATCAAGATTTGCCCGTTCTTTGTTAAGGTTCTTTGCCAACTCCATAACCATAGCTGTAGATGCTGCTGTATGATGAGCTGCATAGTTTATTATTTCATAACCTTGAATGGTATCTACTCCATATCCTGTGTATTCAGCAGTTATCACAATATACTCATCAGACTTATTTGCCTTAGAACTCTCAATAACTGTGTATAGAGCATGGTATGTACCCGAAAACTCTTCACCAAAATCATTAGCATTTAAACTATCAGCAGGGAGAGAAAACTCTTTACATTTCAAACCGGCGTTTTCTAAATCAGACTTAATGTATTTGAGAGCCTTTTCTGCCTCCGTAGATTGTGATTTTCTACCCTTTAGTTCCTTAGATGCGAGATAAGATACGTGCTTTTTCAATTGCTTTTCTGTTTGTGCATTACTTAAAGATAAAATCATACAAGCAAGCATCAAAAATGTGATTTTTAATTTCATTTCTTTGTTTATCATTTTAGGTTTATACTAATATTAATAACGTAGAAAATGAAATATATTGCAATAATGAGAATGTTTTTTCGTTTTATGTTTTTAACATAGACGTTTATAGTGAAAATTCTTGTTATATCTGAAGTTTTTTATCCGGAAAACTTTCTTATCAATGACCTTGTCAAAGAATGGAAACAACAAGGTTTTGCTGTTGATATTATAAGTCAGTATCCATCTTATCCTGAAAGCTATGTATATCCAGGATATAGTAATAATGGATATAGAATTGAAGATTGGGAAGGAAGTAAAATATATCGTTTCCCTTTTATTGAAGGTTATAAAACTAATGTCTATAAAAAGATTCGCAACTACCTAAAATATGTACAGGGAGCAACACATATTGGAAAGAAAATAGCGAACAACTATGATATGATTTTCGTTTCCCAAACAGGACCTTTGACTGTTGCATTACCTGCCATAAGATTGAGAAAAAGATTCGGCGTTCCTGTTACAATATGGACCTTTGATATTTGGCCAGATGTAGTTTATATGTATGGAATGCCTAAAAACTTTTTTACAAAACTTGTCTTTGAAAAATTTGTCAATCATATTTATAAAAGATGTGATAACATCATTGTCTCATCTTCGGGTTTCAAAGACAGCATTCAAAAATATGTACCCAACAAAACTATACACTATGCTCCTAATTGGCTTCAGCCGGTAGATTTCGCTATAAGTGAGTTGGTGCTTGACGATTCCAAATTCAATTTCACCTTTACCGGAAACATATCTATGTTTCAAAATATGATAAATGTTGTAAAAGGATTTCAAAAAGCAGATTTAGAAGACTCTATTCTCAACATTATTGGTAACGGATCGGCGTATGATGAATTGAAAAAATTCATTGATGATAATAATTTAACTAAAGTACATCTATTTAAAAGAATACCTTACAATCAAATAGATGATTTGCTTCGTCATAGTGATGTTTTTCTTCTTCCTCTTATCAGCAATAAGGAAATAGAAAAGACAGAACCGCTTAAACTTCAGTCATATCTGTCTGTAGGCAAGCCAATATTTGGAGTTCTTAACGGAACTTGCAAAACGATTATTGAAGAAAACAAAATTGGACTTTGTGCTAACCCTTCCGATATTGAAGATATTGCAAGAGGTTTTAAAGAAATAAAACTATTTGCCTTGAAGAATAAAGAAGAAGTATTCAATAATTCTCAAAAACTTAAAGACACTCGCTTCAACAAAGCAAAAATCATTGAGTCAATAAACAAGGTCATAAGACAAAAATGAGAAAACTCCTTATCTCTATTTCAATGTGCTTAACCATTTCTTTTGTCTCTGCACAAGTGGATTTGAATATCGTTTTAGAAGATGAAGATTTATCAGAAGAAAGCAAACAAGAACTGCTTGAACAATTGGAGGACATAGACAAAAACATCGGTTATTCAAGTCTAAACCTCAACACCCTAACCAAAGAGCAGATGATTCTTCTTGGACTCAACAATTTTCAGATTTTTTCCTTGCAAAACTATATCAAAAACAGCGGACAAATACTTTCATTAAACGAACTTCATTTTATAAATGGCTTTGATGAGCAGACTATTCAAAGAATCTCCCCTTTCGTTTATGCAGAACGAGTCATAGAAAAGGCACCTCTTAACTTGGATTCCATATTCAAGCATTCAAAAAACACTCTTCGTTTTCAATATAAGGAAAGTTTGCACAAACCTTTTGGCTACACAAGAACGGATGATAAAGGTTATTTAGGAGAGAAGTTTTCTTCTTCTTTAAGATATAAGATGAAGTATTATGATAGAATGGAATTTTCGTTTGTGGCTGACAAAGACGCAGGAGAACCCTTGAGATATAAAGGCAAAACATTTGGATATGATCACTATAATATTGCTTTCTCTTTGTATGATATAGGCAAACATATCAAACAAGTTACTCTTGGAGATTATAGACTTTCTTTAGGAGAAGGATTAGCAATGAAACAAACTTTTGACATTGGTTATTTCTCCAATTATGGAATAAAATCAAGCACAGGAAAGATAAGTCCATTTCGTTCAACAAGCGAGTATAACTATAATAAAGGTATTGCCTTATTGATGAACTTCAAAAATGTGGATATTTTCTTGTTTGGCTCATATAATTTTGCAGATTTTAATGGCAAAAGTCTTCAACAAACAGGCTATCATAGAACGACTAATGAGTTAAACTACAAGGATTCTATTTCACAAACCTTATTTGGAACAAGCATTCAGTACGTTTCCAAAGGCTTACAACTTGGCACAACAATCTTGAACTATCATTTCTCGGATTCTATTGCACCTAACGTAAAGTCCTATCCTTATCAACAATACTATTTCTCAGGAAAGGACAACGCCGTTTTTGCTTTCAACGCTTCATATGCATTAAAAAGACTGCTGTTTTTCTCGGAAATAGCACAGAGTTCCAACAAAGGTAAAGCATATATCTTAGGAACTCAATACAACTTCAACTATAAAACAGCCCTAACCTTATCATACAGAAATTATGACAAAGATTTTCAAAACCATTACGCTAATGCCATTGGCATACACTCAATGAACAATAACGAAAGAGGGATTTATGCAGATTTTTCTCACTATATCAGCAAAAAGTTCTCTTACTACATTGGTGCAGATTTGTTTTATTTTCCTTTTATCAGTTATAGAGCATCCAAAGACGTAAAAGGTCAAAAAGCAAAACTGCAAATCAACTACAATATCAACAAAAATAATTCTCTTTTGCTGCATTGTCGCTACACCAACCGCTACTATGATTATAAAATAGACAATAACACAAAGATTCCTTTTGCTAACACAATTGCCCAAACTCATCTTCAATATAAATTTGCAATAGAAGATGACTTTAGTTTTACTCTCAGAGGCGGATATTCTCGTTCCTTTACTCACGAAAGCCAAGAACAAGAGGGAAAATTCATCTTCTTTGAAGGAATGTATAACATACATGGATGGAAAACGAAATTCAGAGTAAGATATACTTTATTTAACACTATGGATTACGATAATCGTTTCTATGTTTATGAACATTCTTTACCATTATCTTATAGTTCTTCTATGCTGTATGGAAGAGGTCAAAGTGTTTATGCTCTTCTTTCTTGGCAAATCTCAAAATATTTTGAATTGTTTTTAAGATATTCTTTGATAAGATACTCAGATCGTGAAGAAATATCTTCGGGCAATGACAAGATTTCCAAGAATAACAACCAATTTATCAGCGGACAAATATTGTGGAAATTCTAATCCGAAAACAAAAACGCCGTTTTTAAAAATGAAATCGCCGTTTTCACAAATCAAAAACGCCGTTTTCGTAGGTTAAAAACGCCGTTTTCATTTTTAAAAACGGCGTTTTTTTATTTAAAGTCTTAATTATTTTTTCTTCAAGTTAGATTTTTGTATCAAACACAAATAAATTACAATATTTAGTTTAAACTTGCGTTATTAAGTTGTGTTTAAAAAGAGTATATAATGCTGAAGTCTTTGAAAAATAATGAGTTTTTGTTTTTGGATAGAGACGGAGTCATCAATAAAAGAATAATTGGTGGCTACATCATATACTATAAGGATTTTTATTTTAAAGAGGGCGTATTAGAAGCTCTGAAAATATTTAATAAACACTTTAAAAGAATCTTCATAGTTACCAATCAGCAATGTATTGGCAAGGGCTTGATAAAAGAAGCGGAATTTACCAAACTAACTGACCAAATGCTTGAAGACATAAGGCTTAATGGCGGAAAGATAGATAAGGTTTATTATTGTCCTAATCTAAAAACCGACAAATCACCTTTTAGAAAACCCGACATAGGTATGGGTTTGCAAGCACAGAAAGAATACCCTGAAGTTGATTTCTCAAAAAGCATTATGGTGGGAGACAGTAATTCGGATATGATTTTTGGAAAACGTTTGGGAATGACAACCGTGTTTGTTGATAATCTTACAGGAGAGGACTATGATGAAAGTCTGATTGATTATAAATGCAGTAGTTTAATAGAATTTGCTGAAAATTTTAAATAATAACCACAAGTTATGAAAAAGATATATTACATAATTATTTGTATAAGTATTATATTGTTTGTTGGTAATGGTGTTTTAGCACAAAACATCACAGACAATCAAGGCAAAAAGCAAGGTCATTGGGTTAAAGTGGCTAAAAATGGAAAGAAAACTATGGAAGGCAACTACAAAGATGACTATCCTGTAGATACTTTCTATTATTATGACAGCAAAGGTAATGTTACCATAAAGAATTATTTCACCAACAAGGGAAAAGACGCTCATACTTGGCTTTTGTTCCCTAATGGCAAAGTGCAAGCAGAAGGAAACTACATTGACAAACAAAAACAAGGCACTTGGAAATATTTCAACGAGAAAGGCAAACGCATAACCGAAGTAGAGTACAAAGACAATAAGAAACACGGAAAAGAAAAACTTTATGATGATGACGGAAAAGAAGTTTTGCAAGTAACTTCTTATGTTGCAGGAGTACGTAATGGTCAGTTCTATAAAAGTCTTCAAACATACGGATACTATACTGCGACATACAAAGATGATGTTCTACAAGGAGAATATAAAGAATATTTTCCAACAAAACAAGTCCGCATCAAAGGAGATTATGTTCAAGGGAAGAAAGAAGGACTTTGGTCTGTTTATCATTCAGATGGAAGGATTGCACAAGAATTTACATACAAAAATGATGAATTAGTAGAAGATGTTATTGTTTTCTCTACTCCAAAAGGAGAACTTAGAGTTAAACAGACTGAAATCGCTATGATTACAAGCTCAAAAAACAAAATTAAATTCTTTGATATGCAAGGCAATAGTAGCCTTGCCAACGACAACTTTGAAGAGATGTTACAATATTTCAACGGCGACAGATTTATGCGTCTAAATGAAAAAAGCAATATCTACATGAATGTAATTGCAATCAAAGGAATAAATGCTGATGGAAGCGTAAAAACTGACATCAACTTTGGTTCTAAGATTATACCTGACGAAAACGGCAAACAAATAATAAACTCATTGACGAGAGAAGATTAATTTTTGACTTATAAACAAGGAAAATAACAATGTTAGACAAATTAGAAGCGATAAACAAAAAGTATCTTGAGATAGAACAAAAGGTTCAAGACCCTAACATAGTTAATGATATGAAAAACTATGTGAAATTGAACAAAGAATACAAGGATTTGGAACCTATAATTGCTGCTTATCACCAATATAAAGATGTATTATCCAACATAGATAATGCAAAACATGTGTTAGAAACTGAAAAAGACGAAGACTTTAGAGATATGGCAAAAGAAGAACTAAACTCTCTTGCCATAAAGAAAGAAAAAATGGAAGAAGATATTCGTCTTATGCTTATACCAAAAGACCCTCAAGATGACAAAAACGCTATCTTTGAAATAAGAGCAGGAACAGGTGGTGATGAAGCAAGCATATTCGCAGGAGATTTGTATCGTATGTATATGAAATACTTTGAAAAAAGAGGATGGAAAGCAGAGATAGTGGATTATACAGCAGGAACTTCAGGCGGATATAAGGAAATAGTCATAAATGTCAGCGGAAAAGATGGTGTTTATGGTCAAATGAAATATGAAAGTGGAGTTCATCGTGTTCAAAGAGTACCTCAGACTGAAACACAAGGAAGAGTACATACATCAGCAGCAAGTGTTGTTGTCTTACCTGAAGCAGAAGAGTTTGATGTTGATTTAAAGATGAGCGATATTCGTAAAGATATTTTCTGTGCTTCAGGTCCTGGTGGTCAAAGTGTAAATACTACTTATTCAGCTATTCGTCTTACACACATTCCTACAGGTATTGTTGTTTCTTGTCAAGACCAGAAATCTCAAGTAAAGAATTTAGAAAAGGCAATGACTGTTTTGCGTACTCGTTTATTTGAAAAAGAGTATTCAAAGTATCTTGATGGTATTTCTGCTAAAAGAAAGACAATGGTTAGTACAGGAGATAGAAGTGCAAAAATTCGTACCTATAACTATCCTCAATCAAGAATAACCGACCATAGAATAAACTATACAAGTTATAATCTACAAACTTTTATGGACGGTGATATTCAAGATATTTTAGATGCTTTGCAATTAGCAGAAAATGCAGAGAGATTAAAAGAAAGTATAGAATAAAAAAACAGAATAAACAATGAGTAGAAGAGTTTTAGTTGTCTTAATGTTGTGTTCTATACTAAGTATAGGAAATGTTTTTGGTCAATATAAATCTCAGAACGTTGAAATAGGCAAATGGAGAGAACATCTGTCATACTATCGTACTTATAATGTAGTAAAAGCAGATGAAGAAATCTTAGTTGCTTGTCCTTCTTCTCTGTTTTATTACAATCCTAAAACAGGACAATCTAAAACCCTTTCTAAGGTTCAAGGTCTGTCGGATGCAGGTATTAATATTGTAGGTTTTGACAGCATAACCAAAACAGCAGTCATCGCTTATGATAATGCAAATATTGACATTCTGCAAAACGGCATTGTTTATAACATACCCGACATAAAGAACCGTTTTATAGAAGGAAATAAAACCATAAACAGCATTTACTTTATTGACAACAAAGCTTTCTTAGCATGTGGCTTTGGTGTTGTTGTGTTAGACCTCAAAAGACATGAGATATATGATACTTGGTATGTTGGAGAAAACTCTTCTGCTATTGCAGTAAATAGTATTATCAGCAACGATACAGCTTTCTTTGTAGGCTCAGCAGAAGGTCTGCTTTGTGCTTATAAGAATTATACAACTCTTGCTTCAAGTCAGTCTTGGCATAGAGTTCTTCTTGGAGGAGAAGGTGCAACAGACAATTCCTCAAAACGAGAAGTTAAATTTGTAGGAAAGCTTGGAAAAGACAAACTACTTATCAGTGCTTACACAGGAACAAGCACAAATGATATGATCTTCAAATATGACGGCAACACAATGGATACTCTCATCTCTTCTTATTATATACCTTACATCAGGACCTTTGATGAAGGTGTTATAATGGGAACTTGGGAGGGACTTAACGTTTATGATACTAACTTCAACCAAAAATTTGCCATTTCAGAAGCAAATCATCCTATAAAAAACTCTATAGTTGATTACAAAGATGCTCTTTTAGAAAAAGACAATCTATGGATTGCCCACAAATATCAGGGACTTATCTACATTCCAAACTATATGTATTTTGCAGACAAAGATACTATAGTCCCTACTGACATTACTTTTCCTATAGGTCCTTTGACAACAGACTCATACAATATGAAATTTACAAGCGAAGGTAAGTTATATGTTGCTCCTGGAGGAAGAACAGAGATTCTTAGTAACCGTTATTTAGAAGGTCATGTTTATATCTATAATGGAGCTTATTGGTGGCCTGTAGAGAGAGAGTCTTATTTAAAACAACATCCTCAGGTTTTACGTGATGTTATAGACATTGCCATAGACCCTAACGATGAAAAGCACGTCATGGCTGCTTCTTGGTATAATGGTATTTGGGAAATCCAGAATGATACCTTGATAAACATTTTCGACAGTACTAATACCAATAAATACATCTACCCTTTTTGGGGAACCTATCGTGTTGCGGGTGTAGAGTACGACAAATCAGGAAACTTACTTGTAGCAAGTTCTTTAGTAGATTACTGCTTTTCTTTCCTAAACTATAGAGGAGAATGGGGAGGATTCAACACCACAAACTTCTTTACAGCAAACGACCAAATAAAAGGAATAACTGAAGACAAAATAAGGCACTACCGTTTGATTTATAGTATCAATGGCAAGTGTATAATTGTCAATAATGACAGTCTTAGCATACGTAATATAGACCCTAACAACGGTTCTCTGCTCAAAACCGACAGACTCAATTGCATGACTCAGGATCTTGAGGGAGAGATTTGGATAGGCACTGAAAAAGGAATAAAAGTTATATACTCATTAGACAATGCTTTTAACGGTGCAGGCTTAACTGCTCCTGTAGAGTGCAACAATATTGTTTATACTGAAGGTATAGAAGCACAATACCTACTAAGCTTTGAAAATATTCAATGTATAATGGTAGATGGTGCCAACAGAAAATGGATAGGTACCGAAAGAAACGGTGTATATCTTCTTTCACCTAATGGAGATAAAGAAATAATGCACTTCACTGCAGAGAACTCTCCATTGTTATCTAACAAGATAATATGTATGGCAGCACATCCTATAACAGGTGAAGTGTTCATAGGCACAGACCGAGGAATTATATCCTATCGTTCTGATGCTACTCCTGCAGCTGAAGAGGAAGAAAAACTTATTGCTTTCCCTAACCCTGTAAGAGAAGATTATTATGGTAGCATTGCTATAAGAGGCTTTGTTAATGATTCAGATGTAAGAATAACAGATGCTAATGGAAGAGAAGTAGCTCACCTGAAATCTATGGGAGGTCAAGCTGTATGGGACGGAAAAAATTTCAACGGACAAAGAGTCGGCTCTGGTGTTTATTATATCTTTTCTTACGCAGATAATGACGGAGCTGTAACCAAAGCAAGCGGTAAAATACTTATCATAAAATAACCTTTCTTCCATGATAGAAAAGACTGAAGGTATTGTCTTAAAATCTATTCCCTACAAGGAGAGCAGTAATATCGTACAGGTTTATACAAAAGATTGGGGACTGAAGTCTTTCATCATCAAAGGAGGAAGAAAAAAGAATGCAGCCATACATTCATCTTTGTTTCAGCCCTTGCAGTTGCTTAGTCTTATAGCATACGTAAATCCAAAGAACAATCTCTCGCAACTCAAAGAAGTAAATATACTAAGGAATCTCAACTATATATATTGTAATATCATAAAATCATCTTTGGCTTTCTTTCTTACCGAAGTTATAACCCTATCTCTAAAAGAAGAACTGAAAGACGAAGACATTTATTCTTTTCTGTATTCCTCTATCGTTGAACTGAACGAAAAAGAAGACAAGGAACTCAAAGACTTTCATCTGTTTTTTCTCTATGATTTCGCAAAAGCCTTAGGTTTTGAGCCAAGCCATCTTTCTCCCTTGACTTCAACCAAACAAGAGAGAAATGACAGACTCTCATTATTTTTAGATTTTTACAAAGAACATATAACCAACAATAAACACATACAATCTCAAGAAATCCTAAGAGTGATATTATAACAACTCTATAGTGATAGAGGAGTGACAGGGGACAGGTACCTGTCCCGCTTATTATAATAGTTTCTATTCCTTCTGATTTATGTTCATTTTCTTTAGAAGAAAATAAGTGTCAAAAGTCCTGAATGGACATTTCGCCACATTGACTTTAAAAGATTTTCTCTTATTTCCTTTGTTATTTGAAAATATTTTCATAACTTTGTAAAAATAATATTTATGCAGTTACCTTCAAAAACTTTAGTTTCCTTACTTATGATTTAGTAATACATAATGTAATCTATCTAAAAATAAATTAGTTAAACAAAAAAATAAAAAATAATCGCAAAATTCATTTACCTTTTCAATATCAAAATTGTTTATGTATGTAAAGAGGTGTTTTTATGAAAGTGTATTTATAATAT
>OMWJ01000028.1 GCA_900314725.1 uncultured Bacteroidales bacterium | reverse complement strand
GGATAACGGTAAGAACAATAATGTGATGGTGATAATTACTAATAACAACTTCTTCATCGATCTTCTATTTTTATTCTGTCTAAAATATGTTTCTGATATTCTTGAGTCGTATTCTTAAAAGGCGGACTATTTATTAGGAGCTTGTCAAGTGTGGCCCCATCTTTTATACCGAACTAAAAAATCGCATTCTTGGCGGTTTGGGCCTCAACGCTCTGAGACTTTTAGTAGGGGTGCGGATTTGAGATTATAGTTTTATTATTGTATAATATCTTGTTCTTATTTCTTCTCCAACTTTACTGGCGGTCTTTTGTAGTATATAAGTACACTATTTGTGTCATTTTTAAAAAACACTTTGGGCACAGGAAGAGAATTGGGACTGATGTCTGCAGAATCTAACTCGTAATGCATGGATAAAGCTTTAAGCAGCTTTTTAGTTGGCATTAGACACTCTTCCCTTTTCTTAATTCTGATACCTCGGAGAAAGAAAAATAGCCGTCCGGTATCGTTAGGCTCTATAAAATAGCCATCCTTAATTTCTAGCTTGTCTGTTTTTTTGTCTATTATATTATATGTTACTCGTTCTTCTGCTATATCGTAAAAATATAACTTTTTGGCATTATTGCGTAGATAGACGCTTATTTTAGATTTATACCCATAGTATTCATTCATTGGCAGAAAATATCTATTGCTTGTATTATTAATCAATTCATATTTTAAGTACATACTACGGCCATAGGGATAGTTTTTATCTTTCAGCATATCATTTAAATTATCCACTACCGCTGTCAATTTTGCAACGACGACATTATCACTCTTGTTTTCACAAGATGTAGGCATTACCAAAAAAGTAACAACTATAATAAGATATAACAGTTTAATCATTCTTATGTATAAATTTGAATTATTTTTTTGTTATGACTAAAGGTATAAAGAATACATCATTTTGCATACGCTCTTTATTGGGCTTCCAAAGAATCTTATTAGATAGAAAACTCTTCAAATCCTGTATGATGATATTTTCTTTGTTTATAGGTGCTTTTCCATCTGTTTTTTTGATCACGACCTTGATGGTTCTTCCATCTCTATTGATATGGCAATAAGCAATAAGGACCATTGTCCCTTTATAGTTTAGTTCTTCTGTCTTTTTAGATATATGATTATTAAGAATGTATATTAGTTTATCAAAGCCACCATCATATTGTTCTCCGATAGAATGAATGTTAAGTTTATTTACAATATATTTAATTTGCCTACCTTTGTGGATTAATTTTGTTATTTGTTTTACTATTTTTTTATTGTTTTTGTACATATATCCATCATATAGCATAAAGTGCTTGTTTAAGCATGAAGAATGGACAATCTTGTTATTGGATAAGAAAAGTAACTTGCAACCAACATCGAAGGTCGTATCATTGGTTATTCTTGCAGATTTGAGTAACGAAAATAGTTGATTGATATCCACACTATCTTCTACCTCGTATTGCATGAATGGATACCCATCAAATTCAATACAAGATATTGAATGGGAAGATAAAGGTTCCCATGACAAGAATTTTATGACCAACTTATCAATGCCTTCAGAATATCCTTCTAAAGAAACTCCGAATAGAAATAATGTAAGCAATAAAATTTTTATTACCTTGCACTGATTATTTTTGATACTAAAGTCTGGCTTGAGTAAAGCGTTATTCATTTCATTCTTATTTTAAATCCCATAATTCTAATATAGAGTTTATTTCTGACTCTTGAGTATTAAGGATTTCTCTTGAAGTGGCGTTTCTTGTTTTAACATGATATCCACAATGATCCGTCCTGGATAATTCATCCGTAGGAATTTCTTCACATTTTCGTGCGATAAGAGTTTCAACCTCTAAAATGTTTCTTTTTTCTTCTTTTGTTTGATAATCAAGATCTTCCGTATTATTATCTTTATCATATTTTTGAGGCTTTTTTAATTTTTCGAGCATATGACCAAATTCATGTGCAAGTAAAATAGAGGGGGAAAGTATTTTGCCCATAGTCGTAATTAGCCCTATTTGGGGATTCCAAAAGATTTGATTCTTTAATACATAATTGTTTTCATTTACATTCTCTTTTAAATAAACTGTTTCTGGTCTTTTTTCCAAATCCATGATAATAGTTCCAGCATCATGGTCAAATAGATACTTCACGAACTGTGTATATTGATTTTTGAATTCTTGGGTTGTACCTTTTGCGAATACAATTTTCTTCCCATCAGGATCTATAAGAATAACTGGATTGTCGTGGCAGTATGCATAAGGACTGATGCTGTAGTATTTCTCGCACAGTGGATCAAGTCTGTCCCATGATGGTAAGATGGAGTTGTACTGGCGG
>OMWJ01000029.1 GCA_900314725.1 uncultured Bacteroidales bacterium | reverse complement strand
TATCTATACTTGCAAGCTCACGGCGGTCGTCATATACCACCGTGAATTCTCCTGCAAACTTCTCTGACGTTATACTATACCTTTTCATTACTCACAATCCACTATATTCATTGGTACATTCTGCCACTCGCCTCTCTCATCCTTATACTCTGCCTTCACAAACTGCTTAGTATATTGTGGCTTATAAGCATCTCTTATTATCTTCACTCCTTCTGTAAATTCTTCGTTGTTGTAGTCTTCGGCTAACTTCTCCAACTCCAGAACCTTCTCCGGTTTCAGGTTACCTTTCTTGTCTTTGCTTAAAAGTCTTAACACTGTATTGACTAACATCTGTGTTTTCTCATCATCACCAGCCAACGAGGTTATAAACTCCTTAACCTTCTGTATTCCCTCATTAACTGTATCATCATAAACAGTAACATTTCTGCCTATTGTTATCCTCTTGCTCATATCCTCATTGATGAACGTGTGCCAGTTTTGTCCCTCTTTCACATTATAAAGTTCTTTCTTTATATCTATCACGGTCATAAACGTATCATATACTTCTTTCTTTAGACCTCCTATGTTCTTGCTCACCTGCTGCACCCTTAGAAACAGCTCTTCCACAAGTTCTGACACTGTCTTCTTGTAGTCAGCCTTCTCTTTTTCTATCCTCGCTTTCTTCTCAGCCTCTTCTTTCTGTTGTTTGTAAGCAACAAACTCTTTTCTCTCTGTTTCCGTCATTTCAACGGTCATTACTTTCTTTTCTTCCATCGTTTTACTATTTTTAATTATTTTCAATATTGTTGTTAATAATCTCTTCAGCATCATCCATCACTTTTTTCATCGTCCTCGCCATATAATTAAAACTGTTATACAAGGCTTGCAATTTATTGACAGGTATCCTATTAAAATCCTCCACCTTAACCTTAGCACTCCTACAAATTATTGCCTTAACATAATTCGCATTGTTATGATTAGCATTACCAAGTGCCTTAACATATCTTCCACAAGCACTTAATACCCTCTTCCGCCAATAATCCGCCTGCTTTACCTTCGGATTCAGCATTCTTTCCAGCATAGCACAAACCTCCATAAGTTCCCTATAGGTGCAGTCCTTACTACTTTGCTTTCCTGTAAATTCTTTTAAGAAAGCTTTTCTCTCCTCTGTGTCCATACCTGTTTGATTTGCCATAACGTGATACTTCTTTATCAAACGGCTCGTTTCTTTTTCTTCTATTGTCTTCATTACTTAATCCTTTCGCCTAATTTGATTATAAAATAGTTTTTGTTTTTTGCTCCCCATTCTTCTTTGCCACGTCCTTTTGTAATATACTTTACTCTAAACGTCTTTTGAGGGCGGTTTTTCCTATAGCCTAAATAGAATGTAACAAAGTCATAATCGTTGCTCCGCATAATACTACAATTAACACAGGACGTTGCTCCGCAATCATCAGGATAATATGGACAAAGTCGTTTCTTCCAATAAGGTGTTGTTTCTCTATATTCCTCTGTCTTTTCTCCGCTTGCTATCATATCAAACCACTTCTTTTTCAATACTAATTTTAGTGTTTTCATTGTATTGTATTTTAATTATTTTTTTGTTAAACTTCTGCCCAATAATCTCTTGCTCCTTGCTCCCAAATAGTATAAGGCTCACCACCTTCTCCTCTCTCGCTATCCTCAAACCTCGTAGTTATAAAAGCTTTGTACCCTTCCACGTGTATCTTTATATCTGAATTGTAACGTATGAAGTTAGCTAACATTCCCATCGGTTGCTTGTTCTTCTCGTGTGCCACAAAAATGAATAGTTTATTCGGAAAATTACTCAACAAGTTGATATATTCTTTTTTATTCAAATCTTGCATATAATTCACACTATCTATAATCAGAACATTGGGTGAGTTTCTCTTCGCCATTCTATCCCAAATTTCTTTCTTTGTGCTTTCTTTCTCTATCAGCGTAAATCTATTGCCTACCTCTATCATATTTGTTCGCTCCCAAGCCTTTTGGAAACTCAATGTCAATCCTTGCTCTATGCTGTCGTATGCTACCCTTGAGAAATTTGTTAAATACTTTGCCAACTGCAACATAAACGTTGTCTTACCACTGCCACTTCCTCCATAAACTAACCAAGAACCGCTTAACTCCGGTCTGCCAAAACTCCTCAACCAATCTCCCTCAAACTCCACAGCCTTAAACTTTGTCTTGCCTATCTGCTTATTCGGTATCTGTTTGCCCATAATCCTCTTTTATTCTTGTTAGTTTTTAGAAGTTGTTTTTATAGCATGTACTCTTCTCTTTACTCTCCTTAAATCTCCCTCACTATCTTCTATTATATCTTTGATTTGCACAGTGTCGCTTATGCCATTGGCTTTGCATACCGCACTTATATCATTTGCGTTTATATTC
>OMWJ01000016.1 GCA_900314725.1 uncultured Bacteroidales bacterium | reverse complement strand
ACGTTTAAATAAAAAGGAGGATTCCGAAAAGCCTTTAAATGAGTAGGAAAAATAAAAAACATATAAAATATGAATAAATCAAAACATTTAGCAAAGATATTATTTCTATTCTTTGCAGTAGTAAGTTTAGGTTTAGTAACCGTTAGTTGTAGTGATGATGAAGAAGGAGGAGAAAACTATTGTGATGACTGCAGTACAGAAATAATAGAATCTAATCGAATAATAAAATCTGATGAGTATTCAGAAAAAGATGTGTATTTGTTAGTAAAAAACAATATGCCTATTATATATTACTCGTCAAGTGGGGTATTTTATCATGAGCATTACTATTATGTTTGTAATCCAAGTAAGATAAAATTATCTGTATTAGACAAGGCGAAAAGAAACAAAAATGGAGTAAAACTAAAAGGAATTATGGGAAATGTAAGGGAACTAAAAGAAGGTGAAGATACCCTTCATACAACTCCTTACTTTGATTCTACTCAAGATATTGAAATAATAGAAATAGAATATTAAAGGAGGAAAACTATGAAAAAAATAACAAATTTCGTATCAATACTGATATTTGTTTTATGTAGTTGCCTAACTATATTTGCACAGACAGAGTTTAGCAAAAATATTGTAGATACAACAAAACAATGGAATGTCTTGTTTAATTATCCTTTACTTCAGCAAACAATAACATATAAGATTGCAGGAGATACAATCTATGATAACAAAGAATACAAAAAGATACTTGAGAAAGGAGTTTACGAAGACAGCGATATTTTTAATTTTTACGGGAAACTTATCCGTCAAGATTCCCTAAAAGTCTATTATAGAAATATTGAGTATTATCCTGAATGTACTGAAGAGTATTTATTATATGACTTTGGTTTGACTATTGGTGATACTTTCTATATCCTTACAAGTTCTGATGAAGAATTCATAAACTGTGGCTTTGATTTATCTGTGGTAAAAGATGTTAGAGATACAATTATTAATGGAGAGACTCTTAAATTATTTGATTTTAATAAAGAAGTCCCTTATGGAGGTGAGTACATATGCATAGAAGGTATAGGTGGCTCACAAGGATTGCTTGGATATATTTTTGTTTATGACGGATGTACGACAGACTTACTTTGTTGTAGCAGTAATGATAATTTATTTTATTCTAACTGGATGTATGATTACTGTTATATATGGCAAGGAATAGAGGATATTTCACAATCAAGGTTGCTGATTTATCCGACAATAGTAGAAACAGGAACTCTATATATTAAATCGGATACGTTTCCGTTGCAGATACAAGTTATAGATATTTATGGTAATGTATTATTAAATCAATCTTTGTATAATAATTTCTTAGACATTTCTCAATTAAAACAAGGAATATATTTTATAAGAGAAATAAACACTAACATTATGCAAAAGATTATCAAATTATGAAAAAAATAGAAAATTTAGCAAAGATATTGTTTTTATTCTTTGCAGTAGTAAGTTTAGGTTTAGTAACCGTCAGTTGTAGTGATGATGAAGAAGATGATGCAAAGACAACCACAAATACTACACAAGAAGACGATGAAGACTTGGATAGTATTCCAATAGAAGAAATGACATTGGAACAACTAAAAAAAGTTTTTATTGGCTCTTGGGAAGGCGCATATGTTCATGTTTATGGGTATTCTGTATTCGAAGATACTCTAACATTTTATAAAAGTGGTGCAGTGAAAGAAACAAGTGAATTAGGATATTATGATGGTTCTACATTTGAATTGTTGGAAAATTCTTATATAAATTTTTCCACAGACAAAACAAATAGAAAAATGTATAAGTATCAATTAACAAGAAATGAAGACAATATCTATGAAATCACAATTCCTGCTTGGGATTATTTTCACAATGACGATGTTGAATACAATATTATATATAGAAAAATAAAGTAAATTTACGAAAAGACTAAAAAACAGTGGGGAAAACAATGGGGATAGGAACTTTGATACATTAGGTGTTAAAAAATATATAAGGAAATAAAAAACAAAGATTTTCAATTAAAAGCGAAGATATTTTTAATAAAGCGACACCTTTTCCTACCGTTAATTAATTCCTTTGGAACTCCGTAAAAAGAACATCTGTAAAAGGAATATTGTAAGAATCCTTGACAGCGAAAACAAAGTTCATTATCAGAAAAAAAAGTCTTCGTTTTAATTTTTTAACTCTTGATGTTTAGGGTGTAAAGAGTTGGTTTTAAAAAATTAAAACCAACTCTTTTTTTGCGAAAACGAAGACTTTTTTCACGAAATCTTTTATAAGACTTTTCTTTATCTGCCATCAATAAAAAATAGACAGAATAGAATAAAACAAGGAGAATAAAAGCCAATGTTTTATTCTCCTTATAAAATATCAATGAAAGTATTTTATTACATTAGTCTCCACTCAGCTCCTTCTTTAGAGTCTTTTATCTCAATGCCTACTTCTTTCAATGCATCGCGTATTTTGTCTGAGGTAGCATAGTCTTTTTGTTCGCGTGCTGACTTTCTGACTTCCAAAATCAGATTCATCAGTCCTTCAACAACCTTAGTATCCGTACCACTATTATCTTCTTTCAGACCTAAGACATCTTTGCATAAAGCATTGAAATTCTGCTCTAAGTATTCTTTATCTTCTTTGCTTATTGTCGCTTTCTTGTCTGCAACACTATTGATATGCTTGCAAAGTTCAAACAAATTGGCAATACAGATAGGAGTGTTGAAGTCGTCCAATACAGCGTCAATAGCATCTTCCATTATCTTCTTTAATGGGAAAGAAGTCTCTTTGCTCTCTGGCAGAGAAGAGATTTTCTTCTTTGCTTCCATAAGGCGAGCAAAACCTTTCTCGGATGCAATAAGTGCTTCATTAGAGAAGTCCAAAGTACTGCGATAGTGTGCCATAAGCATAAAGAAACGTATGGTCATAGGAGAGTATGCTTTCTGCAAAAGATGATGAGTTCCAGAGAACATTTCTGTTATGGTTATAAAGTTATTATAACTCTTGCCCATCTTTCTGCCTTCTATGGTAATCATATTATTATGTAGCCAATACTTTGCAGGCATTTTGCCAAAAGCACCCACACTTTGAGCTATCTCACAGTCGTGATGAGGGAACAAAAGGTCCATTCCGCCACCGTGAATGTCAAATTCTTCACCCAAATATTTCTTTCCCATGGCAGTACATTCTAAATGCCAGCCAGGAAAGCCTAAAGACCAAGGACTTTGCCATTTCATTATGTGTTCTTTAGGAGCTTTCTTCCAAAGAGCAAAATCAAATGGATTATGTTTTTCCTGTTGTCCTGCCAATTCTCTTGAATTGTCTTTAGTATCTTCAAGAGTTCGGTGAGAAAGGACACCATATTTTTTTATGGTATTATTATATTTTTCCACATCAAAATAAACGCTGCCCTCACTTTCATATGCCAAGCCTTTGTCAAGAAGAGCCTTTACAATATCTATCTGCTCCATTATATGACCAGAAGCAATAGGCATAAGGTTTGGTCGCAAACAGTTTAAGGAATCAACAGCCCAAAGATATTTTGCTTCATAATATTGTGCAACTTCTTGTGGTTCTTTATTTTCTGCAAGAGCTTTCTTCTCAACTTTATCATCTCCTTCGTCAGCATCATTAAGAAGATGTCCTACATCAGTAAAGTTTCTTACATATCTTACGTTATAGCCAGCATATTTCAATACTCTATAAACGATGTCAAAAGTAATAGCACTGCGAGCATGTCCCAGATGAGCTTCTCCATAAACTGTAGGCCCGCAAACATACATCCCAACTCTATCTTCTCTCAATGGGCGGAAACCTTCTTTCATTCCGCTAAGAGTATTATATAATCTAACCGATAGTTTTTCTGTTGCCATATTTTTATTTTATTTTTAATCTGTTTGTTATTATCTTAATCGTAACTCCACCTATTATTAACACAATAAGTAGTATTCTTATTATATCCCAAAACAAAATTTTTATAGGGAAAGCATTAACAACAAAGTTCTCTTCACTAAGTTTAATAAGCCCAAATTCTTGTTGAAGAAAACAAAACACCAAGCCCACAACTACGCCGAGCAAACAACCAACAACATTTATCGTAATTCCATAATAAAAATATATCTTACGTAAATCTCTTTTCGTTGTTCCTATTGCTCTGAAGATGTAATTCATCCGTCTTTTTTGAATATATAAAATTATGAGTGAAGAAAGGATATTGATTGTCGCAATGAATATAATAAAAGAAAGAATGACATATACTGCAAGTTTCTCACTCTTCACTATACGGAAGTACAATGGTTGCTGCTCTAAAAGATTTTTTGCAGAAATATTTTGCAATCCTTTTAAAGATTCTTTTCTTGCTATTATATATTTATCTTTATCTATATTTTGTTTAGGAATATCATATAGAGCAGTTACATCTTCTGCTTTGTAGTTCAAAAGTTCTCTTGCCTTGTCTATATTTACAAAGATATATTCATTGTCTAAAGCCGAATGAGTTTGAAAAGCACCTAAAAACATCACATTTTCGCTTCTTAGCATATCTTCAACAACCGTAGCATCTTCGTTATCCAACTCGGGAACAGTAATCTGAACTCTTATCCCCATTCTTTCTGCTCCTTTTTGTAAGCCTAAATCCACGGCAAGCCCTATTCCCATAATACAAACATCTTCTTTCAATCCAAAGAATGTCTCTTTGCCATTTACAAACGCAGTATCCAGATGATTATACTTAAAATATTCATCTGTTGTTCCTATAAGTTTTACTATTTTCTGCTTATCTCCAACAGAAACCATTGCTGTCTGTTCTACAATAGGAACAATAGCAAGATTATTTTTTTGTATTGAAGAGGTTTTAAGAAGTTTTATAACACTGTTTTGATTGAATGTTTTGCCCTGTGTTGTTTCTATGAGAATAGGAGGGTTTTCTTTTTCCAACATCTGCTGTGCTACTGAAGTAAAACCATTGAAAACGCTCAAGACAACCAACAATGCCAAACTGCCAATAGCAACTCCTATCAAAGAAATCAAAGAGATAATATGCACTATCCCCTTATTTCTTTTGGAGAAACACAACCTGCGTACTATAAAAAAGAGAGTCCTACTCTTCATCACAGAAGATATGATTTATTTTTTTAGAAGTTCATCTATTCTTGCTGCATAATCCAAAGTGTCATCTAAAAAGAAAACAATATCTGGTATTATTCTCAGTTGATGCCTTTCTTTTTGAGCAAGAATCATTCGTATAAAATCTTTCTTTTCTTTCACTATTTGCAAGAGAGCAAGTTCTTTACTTAATGGATTGTCTTTACCTTGCGTTATTTCTATAGGACAATTAACAGGGACAAACACACTTATATAAACTCTTGCCAATGATAAGTCAGAAGTTACGCTTACCTTTGTAACACTTATCAGACAAGACAGAAATTCTTCACGACTTTTCTCTCTTAGTATCTCAGACAAATCCTTTTGGATAAGTCTGTTTATCTTTTCCATTCTTCTATTTTCCATAGGTGCAAAATTACAATTTTTTTCTCAAATACTATAAAACTCCATTATGTTTTAGCACAGATAGCCTTTCAAAGAAAAACACAGTATGCAAAAGAATAATATACATACTGTGTTTTTTGTTATGATTATAGATATTGTTCTCTTTATCTTTCTTTAGTTTTCATCATATTTCTAAAGTATCTCCAATGCCAAACAATATGTATGATAGCTATAATCGTCATTACTATACCAAAATCAACATGAAGTTGCAATATAGTCATGTAATCCATTGACCAATCATACATCTTTGCCAAGACAATATACAATCCCAACAGACAAGATACAAGACAAGTTATAAGCAATATAGTATTCCATATCTTTCTGTGAGTAATCTTTTTCATCTTGTTGTATTTCACCAACAAAGATGTGTATTCATACAATACAAGAGTAAGTATTAAAAGTATCCAAAAGTGATATGGTGTCTTGGCTTTTGTCTTCTCAATTTCAGTATCTGAATCAACTTCCTCTATGGTTGGCGAAGCATTTTGAAGACTATCAAAAGTAGGATTACCATATTCTCTTTCAGAACTGATAATTTGAGTATTTTGCACACTATCTTTAACTGTATCAACGGGTTTTGGCTCCGCAACAGGAGGTTTCTCGCTTTGTTCTTTTTTATTCTCTTTTGGTAAATTTAAAAGAGAATAGTCGCAATATCCGTCTTTATTACCATCTGTAAAAAGTCCGCAATATCCTGTGCAGTTTTCTCTTCCACCAAAAGGACACTGTTCTGTATCTTGCTGAGCGAAACCTATGAAACTGATAAGGCTGAATACAACTAAGCAACAAAAGTTTTTCATACCCGATTGCTAAGATATTTTATTAATGTTTGTGTTCGCAATTTTCTTTTTTATCTTTGCAATGCTCTTTTTCCTTATCGCAAGCCTTTTTGTCTTTCATCTCTTTCTTGCAACATTCTTTCTTATCCTTGTCGCAAGCCTTTTTGTCCTTCATCTCTTTCTTGCAACATTCTTTCTTTTCTTTATCGCAAGCTTTTTTGTCCTTCATCTCTTTCTTACAACATTCTTTTTTGTCCTTGTCGCAAACTTTTTTATCTTTGTTATTTGTACATTCTGGAGTAGAACAAGCACCTTTCTTTGTGCAATCTCCATTATTTTCCTTACATTTATTATTTAACGCCTTGCAACACTTTTTATCTTTTTTATCCTTATGCTCGCAAGCTCCTTTATCGTGCTTATTACAATGTGTTTTCACTGTATCTTTTGCGATATCTTTGGTCTTTTCATTTAGTTTTGAATAATCACAATATGAATCTTTGTTTTCATCTGTGAAATGTCCGCAATATCCAGTACAATTCTCTCTTCCGCCAAAAGGACATTTTGAGGTATTTTGTTGAGCAAAAGCTATTAAGCCTATAAATGTACATACTACTAATAAAGCAAGTTTTTTCATGATTCTAATTGTTTTTTTTGTTATGTATAAATTTTAAATTTGAGTTGCAAAATTACATTTTTTTCAGATAAAGACAAGGAAAATAGTGTAATTTTGCAAAAATAAACTATTTAAATGTTTCTTAAAAAATATATAAAAAGCTTCTTTCTTACCATTCTCTCAATAATATTTCCTGAGAAATGCTTGGTTTGTGATAATGTTTTAAATGAAAAAGAAAAATATATTTGTTCTCATTGCAAAGACAATCATCTTATTAAGCAACCAATGAAAGATGATTATTTCGCTCCTTTGATTCTATTTATAAAAGATATTGTTGTCTTGTTCAGATACAGATGTTGCGAAAGAGCAATCAAAAGCTTTAAATTTTATGGGCAGGTATCTATTGGAAAAAGGTTAGCCAAACTTCTTGCTCAAGAAATAATGAAAAAAGAATGGGCAAAAGAATTAGATTATATTGTTCCTGTTCCTCTTCATAAAAAAGCCCTACGCAAACGAGGATTTAATCAATGTGAAATAGTAGCAAGTGTTTTAAGCAAAGAATTGTGTGTTCCCGTGGAAAGTAGAAATCTCTATAGAATAAGATATAATATTCCACAACACAATCTCTCTAAAGAAGAAAGATATGAAAATATTAGCAATAACTTTGCTTTAAAACAACCACCACAGTTCAAAGGAAAAACTATTCTTTTGATAGATGATGTCATAACGACTTGCTCTACTTTAAAAGCATGTTGTCAAGCATTAAAAGAAAGCGAAGATATAACAATTTATATCTCCGCTCTATCAAGTACAAGAATAAAATTCTAATCCAAATAAATATCTATCAGACCTTGAGGTGCTTTGATATGTATTGTCTTGTTTTGTCTATCTACTTGTTTTATCACCTCATCTATCAAAGGAATTAGGATTTCTTTTTCACCAAAGTCTATTGCCATTATTGGTTGTGTCATATTATCATAGATTTCTCTGATTTTACCAATATTCCCTTTTTCTTCATCTACAACATTAAAACCTATTATCTCGTGAAAATAAAACTTATTCCCCTCTAACTTTGGTAATCTTTCCAAAGGAAGATATAAGTCTTTACCAACTAAAACATTGCTTTCCTCCACTGTTACATCCTTGAAACGTGCAACAACTTTGTTCGCATGAGGTCTAAGAGATTCTATCTCATATTTAACTAAACGTTTGTTTATTTCTATGTAAACAAAATCCAAATCCAAATAATCTAAAGGTTCATCCACGTCAAAAAACAACACCAACTCACCCTTATAAGAAAAAGGCTTAGCAATTCTACCTAAATAAAAACAATCCTGTTTTGTCATAATGCTTTTCTGAAATAAAAAAGGCTGTTATTACTAATAATAACAACAGCCCTGTAAAGTAATATTTGTCTATTATTCTGCTTGAGGAGCTTCCTCTGGTGCAGCTTCTGTATTCTCTTCTGGTTTTTGTGCTTCTTCAGCTTGTTTTGCAACTGCAGCAGCTCTTTTATCTGCAAGTTCTTGAGCTTTCTTTGCATTTACTTCTTCTTCATGCTTCAAAGCTTCTTTTCTCTTAGCGTTTTTATCGTTCTTTATTTTAACGATAGCCTCTGCAATTTGCTTTTCTTTTTGCTCAACGAAGTCTATGTAACGTTTGTCTGCTACTTCTTGAGTGAAAGCACCTTTTTCAACACCTCTTTGTAGGTGATATTTGTACAAAACTCCTTTATATCTTAGCAAAGAACGAACTGTATCTGTTGGTTGAGCACCATCTCTTAACCATTTACAAGCTCTATCTGCATCAACAACAATAGTTGCTGGTTGAGTTAAAGGATTGTAAGTTCCTAATTTTTCAATGAATTTTCCGTCACGTGCTGCACGAGCATCCGCAATTACTATATGATAAAAAGGTTGTCCTTTTTTACCATGTCTCTGTAATCTAATCTTTACTGCCATTTTGTGTTTTTATTTAAAAATTTATTCATTTATTTGAGGGTGCAAAATTACTACTTTATTTTTATTCAACAAAATAATTACAAAGAAATTTGCCATTCTTCTTCTCTTTCCCATCCCTTTCGGATGTTTATTGTTTGCGGAAAATATTGAACTTTTTCTGCTTGTTTATGAAGAATAAAGTTATTGCCATCCCATTTATTATTATTGTTTTCGTCTGTTATAGCCCTTAATTTGTAGTTTCCTTCTTTCAAGTGTTCAAAAACTATTTTATTTTGATTGGCTTTGCAAACAATATCCTTCCCTACTCTATTGTTTTTCTCATCTAAAAGAGTTAGAATTATCTGTTTATTGCTATTATTTGTATCAATCAAAGCAAGGATAAAGACAGAATAGTCATCTTTTTTGTCTGTTGAAAAAGCAACTGCAAGACTGTCATTAGTTTCTCCCCTATCATTAACCACAAGAGATGAATCTATAATAATAAAGTATTTAGAATCTTCCTGCAAAACATAATCACTCACTAAACGTTTTGCATTTTTTTCATCTTGAGTAAAGTTTATTGCCACAGTATCGCTATCTTTAACTATGGCAGCTTGTAGAACAAAATCTTTTTTCAAAGGAAAAGGCATATTTAGAGCAAGTGTGTCATAATAAGGTAGCTTTGTGTTTGCGAGAGTGAAAGAAAACTTCTTCTTGACTTCTTTTTTAACCTTCTTTCTTTGAAAAACTAACTTCTGTTTTTCCTTAAAATTATTTATTTCCCTAATATTAAACTCTAAAGTATCAACATCCTTTTCGGTTAACAAATATATACTCACACTTGCCGAAGAATCTGTTTGGAACTTATTAATTATATACTCATTTTCTTGCAATATCGGATTGATAAATTCTATCTGAAAACTATCAGTCAGTGACATAGATAAAGAAAGACTGATTTCCTTTTCAGCAACAAACTTTGCTTCGTTTAACTTCAAGATTGTGTCTTTTGCACTGCTAAAAAACACCGTATCGCCTTTGAAAGTCGTATCATTTTCCTGCCTTGCTATGATATTATTTTGAGAAAAACCTATTCCTTCTGTTGCTAAATCATAAATAAGGTTATTATTATTGTCATCGTAAGCAAGTAAAGAATATTCTCCTTTCTTTATATTGTAAAAAGAAAATCGTCCTAAACTATCACATCTTGTTATATAAGTGGGAAGTGTTGTTGTTTGCACCTCTTTATCCGAAGACGAATACAAAACAACATACTTTGCTTTCTCTGCTTTCAAGGTATAAGAGTTTAAAACTCGTCCATAATAAGTCATTGTATCAATATCTTCTCCCGTAGAAACAGCAAAAACAAAATGAGAAATAGGATTTCCTTCATTAAAATCTCTTATAGCATCCCCAAAATCAAAGATATAAGTTGTATTATCTTGTAAAGAATCCAAATCTTTTATGTATAGAGATTTAAGTTTTGAAGTTACAGTCGGTTTATTCTTCAACGGCGGAGAGACTATCAACTTTTGCGAAACATTTTCCAAAGTAATGTATTCATCAAAATCAATTCTAACCTCTTTACTTTTGAAGTTTGTAGAATTGTTTTCGGGGAAACTTTTCCTAACTTTCGGTGGTATATAGTCTTTTTCTCCTCCTGTTGGAGTTACTATTCTTGCGCAAGAACTAAAAACAACAATACATATAATTAAACCTATCAGTTTTTTCATCCTAACTTTTGTTTATTGTGTAATATTTGTGCCTTCTGCGGATATTTCTACTTTTGCTAACTTACCATGAATAAAAGCGTGATTTTCTTTTCCTATATGTCCAATAGGAACATCAAAAGCAACAGGAATATTATAATCTTTCACCATATTAACAACAATCTCTTTATAATCCATTCCAAAAGGAATATCATTATCATGCAGATCTGTGAATTGACCAACCAACAATGCTTTTACATTAAGTTTATTTGCCCGTTTCAAAGCTAAAAGCATTCTATCAATATGATAAAGATATTCATCCAAATCTTCTATGACAAGTATTTTATCCTTTGTTTCGCCAAAACTTTCAGAACCTAATAAAGAGTAAAGCACGGAAAGATTACCTCCTATCAAATCTCCTGCCGCACTTCCGCATATATTCATAGCATTATAAGGAACATTTATTTCATTTTTCCCTTCAAACAACACCCGTTTCAAGCTTTCGTATGCAACACAAGGCTTTCTATCGTCTATATTTATAGGCATTGTTCCATGAATTGACATCACATTGTATTTATAATAAAGATGCATAAGCAATGCAGTAACATCTGAATAACCAACCACCCATTTGGGATTAGTTTTCATAGAAGAAAAATCCACACTGTCAAGTATTCTTGCACTGCCATAGCCTCCTCTTGCACAGAAAATGGATTTTATTTCCTTATCATCTAACATCTGTTGCAAATCAATTGTTCTTTGTTCATCTGTACCTGCAAACTGATTGCAACTTTGACTTATTGTTTTACCGACAACAACATTCAGTCCCCATGAAGAGTATAACTGAATAGAAGAAAGAATTTCTGGCAAAGTGATTTTTCGTGCTGTGGATAAGATTCCTACTTTACTGCCTTCTTTTAATTGTTGTGGTTCTTGTATCATAAACATGTCAATTTTTAAGTTTTGCAAAAATACAATTATTCTTCAACAAGGAAATATTTAAAATATATTTTTTTGCCATTGATTGCTAAAATTTGAGGTAAATTTATTATCTTTGCAAAATAATAAATCATACATTTATAATGTTGAAAAAGATACTTAACACATTATTTACAAAATTCTTTTTCTCGGGAATAAACTTTCTTATCCTTATTATAGTTTCCCACATGTTAGGAACTGATGGTAAGGGTGAGCAAGCGATAATTTCCTTTAACATATATATATCTACACTTGTTTTAACTCTTATTGGCAACTCCACTCTTATTTACCTTACGCCCCAAAAAGATTTCTCTTCACTTTTCTTTCCTTCTCTTATTTGGATAATTATATGTAGCATCTGCATCGCTTTATTTGTTGGATGGGAACCTAAATTAATAGTTATCATCGCTTTCTTTTGTGCTTTAAGTGAGATAAATTACTATATCCTTATGGGAAAAGAGAAGATAATATTGGGGAACTGGGTAAAGATAATCATCTGTTCAAGCAATATTATCATCATAGGCGCACTATCGCTATTGAATATCTTTAACGATGTTATCTATTATGTGTATTCTATGTTGATTGCTCACTTCTTAGGTTTTCTTTATGGGTTTATAGTCCTAAGAAAAGAGTATTTCAACCTTCATTTTCTAACATGGGATCAATTGGTAGAGAACTTTAAACTTCTGTTTTCACTTGGATTTGTAAAACAAATAGGAAGTATTGCACAGACTTTTTCCTACCGTATTTCATTTTATTTCTTAGCCAGCTACTGTTCAAAAAGCATAGTTGGTATTTATTCCAACGCATGTTCTATTGGAGAGGCTGTTATGTTGTTTGGCACTTCCTTGGCTTTGGTTCAATATTCCACTCTCAGCAATACAAAACAACAAGACATCGGAATGGATCTTACACTTAAACTTACTCGTGCCAATACTATCTTCACTTTCTTTGCTTTATTGATTCTATGCATTTTACCTGCAAAATTTTGGGTTCTTGCTTTTGGTCCGGGTTTTGAAGATGTTGGAATAATGTTAAGGTTGCTTGCTGTTGGCATTATGCTTCTATCTTGTTCAAGCAATTTTACTCAATATTTTGCATCAAAAGGCAACTTCATTATCTCAGCTCTTGCATCTGTTGTAGGATTTGTTATCACCTTGATTTTATCTTTTTGTCTGATACCAAGATATGGAATAAATGGAGCAGCCATTACTGCTTGCATATCATATAGTGTTACATTCTTAATAGAACTTATATATTTTATAAAATGGAAAAGAGAAAAACGTTGATATTATTTTTTATTTTGTGTTTAGGATTATCTGTTTTGGCCCAAAGAAAGCCTGACTATCAGCCTTTAAGTCAAAAAGACCAGACAGATATTTCACAAACTATGTTTAATAGAAGCCTAAATAATTTCCTAATCACTCAATCCCTTCCCGTAGGACCTGTTAATGTTACAAACATTCTTAATATGGTCAGTTATAATCCAATAGAAGGAACACGTATTCGTCTTTCCTTGGAAACAAACAACAAATTTTCAAAACGATTAGGCTTTAGTCTAATGGGAGCATACGGCACTTTGGACAAAGAATTCAAATATTCAGTTGGTGCTGCCTACAATTTTGCAAGAAAGCCTAAAGGAGTTTTCACCTATCCTGCTTCTACTCTTGCCATAAACTACTCTTATAATACTTTTATTCCTTCTTATTCAAACTATGATGTTGCTTACTTTTCCTTAGGAACTTGGGATAGATTCTATTTTGGAAAGAAACAAGAAACAACTCTTAGTTTCCTACAAGATTTCAAAGGCGGTTTTTCTATAAGACCTTTTGCTACGTATGAGAAAATAGACTCCTACTTATTATATGATGAAGGTGATATACAAGAACTTCTTCTCAAAGACTTAGAAAACTATTCTGCAGGAATTAGTCTAAGTTTTTCGCCTCATCAAAGCACAACTGATATTGTTTCCCTTCTTAATTCACGTTTCTATGCTTTCCCTTCTTCCGTAAGTCTTACTTATACATATAATTATCAGACTTATCTTCAAAACAAATACTACAACTATATTTACCTTTCTGCACAACATCGCTTTAATTTCAAACCTATGGCCTTGGACTTTAGGATTACAGGAGGTAAAATCTTCGGAGACAGTTATGACTACACCTATTTTTCTCCTAATTATAGAGTTAGTGATGTTTCAAATATGTTTGGTTTCAACCTATATTCTAACAGAGAAATGCGTTTCAAGGAATATGTTCAAACTTTCACACAGTTCAATCTTGGAGGATTGCTTTTGGATAATATAACGTTTTTTAAACAATTCAGACCCAACGAATTTGTAAATGTAAAAGCATTATTCACTGCAGAGTATGAACCCTATTTAGAGGTAGGTTTAGGCATTGACCACATTTTTGCTTTCTTTGGAGTGGAAGTAGTAAAGCGTATAGCATCAAAGAATCCTATGCAAATGCCAGAATGGGGATTCAAAATAAGATGTACAATATAGAATGGCACAGTATTTGAAAACAAAAAACTAAAATCTTATTCCTTTATGAAAAAATATATTTTTATCGTCTTTATATTTGCATTCGGATTTGCAACAGGTCAGACTGCGTCCATGGGAAGCAGTATTCTTGACAAAGAATTTTCAGATGCAGGTCATAATATGGATTTTGGATTGTATTATTCCCAATTCAAAGCTAACAACGAAACCTATATGAGCCATCAGAACAAGGATGACTGGTACGCACTCGGCTTATATATCGGAGTAGGTGCGTATAATGTATCCAAGTATAGCGTCTTTTTGGATTGCGGTATAGATGTAGGCTGGCACAAAGACATTTTTATGCTCAACGTACCTGTTGCTTTGAATGTAGGGTATGATATTTTTGCTCAGCCTGAAAAGAGAACCTACCTTACAGCCCATGCAGGTATAGGTTATTTCTTTGCTTCTCTTAGAAATTTTGACAATGGAATGTTAGCAGGCTATTATGTTTATGAAGATGAGCATTTGGAACAACACTCTGCTTTTGTTCCTTTGGGCATAAGGTTTTATTATAAAAACGTTTTTGCAGATTTCACTTATAGAATGAGATTCTTAAAAAGCAGGGTAAAGGTTGAATTGAATGAAGAAAATGATTATTACTACGATGATGACGATTGGTTCAAACAAACCCGAAGAACAGCATATAATGGTCAGAGCGATAGGATAAAAAACATAGAAACCCTCCCTTGGACTTTCACTATAGGATTAAACTTTTAGAGACAGCGGAAAAAGAGTAGGATTTGAGAAAAAAAGATCAACTCTTTTGAGTATAAACATCAACTCTTTTGGGTGCAAACATCAAGTCTTTTTTCAAAAAGATCAACTCTTTTTTCAACAGAATGAAAAGTGCGGACGTGGTAAAGAAACTTTTTTAACAAAATCTGACAATAAAACCCCTATTTTTTTAGTTTATAAGGTATATGAAAAAATATCTGCTCATACTGTCTTTTATTTTATGTGGATTTAGAGGCTTTTCTCAATCAACTCCTCCAAATATGCCAGAATTTGATGAAAAACGGATACACTTTGGCGTTGCTTTTGGTTACAGTTCTCTTTATTCCAATATGGTGAGTGCAACTTCCTTGCCTTTGTATGACACTATCATGGGATTTTATTCTGAATCTGCTCCGGGTTTTACAATAGGTGTTACCGCAGATTTAAAATTACTGCCTTTTCTTCACCTTAGATTTATCCCTACTCTTGTACTTAGTGAAAGAACTTTTGTTTATGACGTAATAAAAAACAATGAATTAGTTGCAAGAAGAAACTCTTTGGAGGTGATTTACTTGGAAGCACCCTTAGAGTTTAAAATCCAGAGCAAACGTTATCATAATTTTAGACCTTATCTTATTGGAGGTGGTAAATTCGTTTATGATATGGGTTCCATAAAAAGAAAGAAACTCAAACCTGAAGAGTACCTTATGAAGTTGGAAAACAAAGAGTTTTTCTACACACTTGGCGTTGGCTTTGACTTCTATTTGCCTATGTGTAAAATAGGAATAGAGTTCAAATCCTCTTTCGGCCTGACAGATATACTTAACCACAATTTCAACAACGCCTACACCGATTGCTTAGACAAAATCAAATCGCAAGTATTTTATATTAACCTAACCTTCGAATAAGATGAGAAAGACCATACAAATCAAATTGTCTCCAGAAGAATACTCCAACAAAGATACCTTGGTAAAAAAAATCTGCTTGGAGAGTGGTATTGACAAATCATTTCTTTCCTACAAAATTGTAAAAGAAAGTTTGGATTGCAGAAAAAAACCACTGTATAATCTTTCCATTGTCTGTTCCAACAACAACGATTTACCAAACAATAAGCCCCTACCTTTTTTAGATGTAAGAAATTCTTCCGAAGTTTTAATCATAGGAGCAGGACCATGTGGTTTGGCTGCTGCTTTGCGTCTGATACAAAAAGGACTTAAGCCTATTATAATAGAAAGAGGCAAACCAGTTGAAGAAAGAAAAAAAGATATTGCTACAATTTGTCGTAACGGAGAAATAAATGAAGAGAGCAATTTCTGTTTCGGAGAAGGTGGAGCAGGTGCTTTTTCTGATGGAAAACTATATACTCGTTCTAATAAAAAAGGTAATGTTGATGAAGTTCTTTCTCTTTTGGTTTATTTTGGAGCAGATGAGCAAATACTTCGCCAAAGCCATGCTCATATAGGTACTGACAAACTTGCTCACATTCTGAAAAACATCAGAGAAACTATTATTAAATGCGGAGGTGAATACTTGTTTGAAACTAAAGTAGAAGACTTTATGCTTGAAGGTAATAAAGTCGTTGGAGTTATTACCTCGGAAGGAGAAGAAATACCTGCTCATAAAACTATACTTGCAACAGGTCATTCCGCAAGAGATATCTATCAACTGTTTTATGATAATAATTGGGAAATAGAAGCCAAGCCTTTTGCTGTAGGAGTAAGAGTTGAACATCCTCAAATGCTTATCAATCAAATACAATACCATTCTTCCAATCCTTCTCCTTTGCTCCCTCCTGCAACTTATTCTCTTGCATTTAACACAGAAGAAAGAGGAGTTTTTTCTTTTTGTATGTGTCCTGGAGGAATAGTTGTTCCGGCAATGGATAGACAAGGAATTATGTCTGTAAATGGAATGAGTAATTCTTTAAGAAGCGGAGAAAAAGGCAATGCTGCAATAGTCGTAAGCGTAAATGAAAAAGACGCAAGCAAATATTCTGACTTTGGTGCCTTATCTCTAATGAAATTACAAGAAGAATGGGAAACTTCTCTTTATATAAACAAACAGATTGCTCCAGCTCAAAGGATAACAGACTTTATTCATGGAAAAACTTCTTCAACTCTTTGTTCTTCATCTTATATGCCTGGACTGACAAGTTTTAATCTAAAAGAAGGCTTACCTAAGTTTATTGCCGAGAATTTAGCAATGGGATTTATGGATTTTAATCTCAAGATGAAAGGTTTCATAACCGAAGAAGCATTACTTATTGGTTTAGAAAGCAGAACATCTTCTCCTGTTAGAATACCAAGAGGAGCAAATCTACAACACACACAACTAAGAAATCTTTATCCTTGTGGTGAAGGTGCTGGCTATGCTGGAGGTATTACTTCTTCAGCTCTTGATGGAATAAACGCAGCAGAAAAGATAGCAACAGAACTTGGTGTTTAGTTTATCCTGCCATCATACTATTGAGACAAAACTTCAAAAAAGTTGATAAAATATCTCTATTTTGAATAAAAAGTATAACTTTGCACTTTCTTTTGATTAAGAAAATGGTTATTAATAAATAAATGTAAAACAAACAAAAACTATTAAAAAAATGAAGAAGATTACTTTATTGGCGTTGGCTTTGGTATTCTCTATGGTATCATTCGCTCAACAAGGTAGTAGCATTCCTTTAAAGACTGCAAATGCTACTATTTCAAATGTAACAGTTAATGGTTCTGACGTAACTTTCACTGTTACTCCTAACACAGATGTTGTTTCCTACTACTATCAAGTATGGGAAGAAGGCAGATTACAAAATGAAGTAGTACAATATGGTGGTACTCTTGCTTGGAACTTCTGGTGGTATAATGACTACTATGGTTCTCAATACGAAGTATTTTCTACTTCTTACACAGGAACAGAAACAATCACAGCAGACCTTAACTTCTGGGGTTTAAATCCTGGTGATAATGGTGAAATTTATATTTTAATGTTTGGTAACAATAATGATACTGTTGTTGTTTCTGAAACATTTGCTATTCCTCAAGGTGGTGGCACAGGTACTCCTGAAATATCTGCAACAACTACTGTAAATTGCAACAACGTAGGCTTTGACATCACAATCAACGACCAAGTTTCTAACTACACAGTTGGTTTGTACAGCGCTGCAACTTTTGAAGAATACCCTACTTATAACAATGCTGATTCAATGTATGCTCTTGGAAGCGACAATCTTTATTATGAAGCATTGACAAACGCTGCCTACAATGGCGTTCCTGCTGGTGATTATATATTATGGGTAGTTGCTGCAAACCAAAATGGAGTTCTTGTTGGACAATCTTACCAAGTTCAAGTTGATGCAACTTACACTATATCTGAGCCTACTTTCGCTGCAAATGCTCAAGACGGTGCTTTAGTTGATGTTTCTTTCGATGTAACCAACACTAACGACTGTTTCACTAACTATAGTGTAACTGTTGATACAGATGGTTCTATTGTTGAAATGATACAACTTTATATGGAATATTTTGGTTTAAGCGTTAATCAAGCATTATCATATCTTATTCCTGCAAACACAGTAACAGAAACTTTTACTGCTACTACTGAAACAGCAACAACTGAAGGTTTGCAACCTGTAACTGATTACTATGTATTCTTTGCTTTCATGAACGATGCTGACTCTGTTGTTATTTATGATCTTACACAAATAACAACTCCAATCTATCAAGGTGGAGAAGGTGAAGCTGTAGCAACTCTTACTCTTAACTCTGTAGGCTATACTTCAGCTAACATTACTTTAACAAAGAATGATGATACAAAATGGACTTATGTTTTATTTGGACCTGCTGATGCTTTGACAGATAATGAAATTACAGATTGTGCAAGTGCTTATGCTTACGCTTCTGCAAACAATATGTACGTTGTTTCTGACCTTATCAACTATGACCTTACAAACTTAGACCAAGGTGAAACTTACATTTTCTATGCTATCCCTGTAAATGCAAACGATGTTCAAGGTCAATGCCAAACTATTACTTGGACAACAAACGAAATGCCTGAACTATTAACTTATACAACTCCTTCTATTTCTCAAGTTGATGACACTACATTTATTGCAGCTTTCACTGTAACTCCAACTGAAGCTTGTGATTCATTCGGTGCTACTTGGGATTTCTCTGACGTAGAATCAACTGCAGATTACTATGGATTATCTCCATATTATGTTTTGTATAGATATATTACAAGTGAAAATAACTGGTACACTCCAACTGCTAACCAAGCACAAAACGTAACAGTTACATTATCACACGGTAGTTTGGAAGTAGGAAGAGAAGTTTATGTTTATATTCTTGCTACTATTGGATCAGATTCAACTTATTATGAAATACCTGTTACTATGGTTGGTGATAATGGCATAAACGAAGTAGAAAACAACGCTGTTTCTCTAAGCATTTATCCTAACCCAACAAAAGACAATGCTACTTTGTCTATCAGTGGTTTGAATGAAAGTGCAACAGTTGTTCTATGTGATATGCAAGGAAGAACAATCTCTTCTGAAACAATCGCTGCAGGAACTACAAACACTACAATCAACACTGCAAACCTTGAATCAGGAATCTACTATGTAAGAGTTATCACTGCAAACTCTACAAGAACAGAAAAACTTATCAAAAGATAATAAGATTTTTTGAAAAACTTTTCATAAGTAACTAATTCTATTTGCCGCTTTCTTTTAATAGGAAAGCGGCTTTTTTGTTCCTTATGACAAAAAAAACACTAAATAATTTGCCAAATAAAATTTTTGTTGTAATTTTGCAAACTCAAAAAACCAAATTATAAATTAATAATAAACAAGAAAAAGATGGTAAAACAGTATGAAACCGTTTTCATTATGACTCCCGTTTTATCTGATGAACAGATAAAGGAAACGGTGGGAAAATATCAGACACTGTTAAAAGAAGGTGGTGCTGAAATTGTTGATGAAAACAATTGGGGTATGAGAAAACTTGCCTACCCTATCCAGAAAAAAACTTCAGGTTATTATTACCTTATAGAGTTTAAGGCAGAAGGTTCTTTGATTGCTAAACTTGAAACAGCCTACAAGAGAGATGAAAGATTACTTCGTTTCCTTACAGTTTCATTGGATAAATATGCTGTTGCATACAATGAAAAGAAAAGAAATGGTGGCCTAAAATCTCAACAAAAAGCTGCTGAAAAACAAGCAAAGAAAGAAGAAGTTAAAGTAGTAGAAGAATAAATAGGAGGAAATCAAAATGGCAAACGATACAGAAATAAAATTCTTAACCCCTATCAAACTTGAAACACAAAGAAAGAAATATTGTCGTTTCAAAAAGAGTGGTATAAAATACATAGATTATAAAGATGCAGATTTCCTTTTGAAATTTGTAAACGAACAAGGTAAAATACTTCCTGCAAGAATAACAGGAACATCAAGAAAATATCAAAGAAAAGTTGCTCAGGCTGTTAAACGTGCAAGACATCTTGCTCTTATGCCATACGTAGCTGATTTGCTTAAATAATAAAAGAGGAGGATAGTATATGGAGATTATATTGAAACAAGACGTTAATCACGTAGGTTACAAAGACGAAATCGTTACCGTTAAAGACGGATATGCAAACAATTATCTTCTTCCTCAAGGTTTAGCTATCATCGCTACTCCTTCTGCAAAGAAAGTTTTGGCTGAGAATATTCGCCAAAGAGCAAGAAAAGAAGAAAAATTGAGAGAAGAATCTGCTGCATTTGCTGAAAAGATAAACGCAATAGAAGGTTTAAAGATTACTACAAAAGCTGGTGAAAATGGTAAAATATATGGTTCTGTTAATAGCATTCAGTTGGCTGACGCTATCAAAGCTCAATTTGATATTGAGATAGACAGAAAGAAAATATTTATCAAAGGCGAAGCAATCAAAGAAGTCGGCAAATACAATGCAACAGTTAATGTATACAAAGACATTAAAGCTGAGTTTGCTTTTGATGTTATAGCAGAATAAATAATTTTTTGAAATTTTTTTCATTTTATTAAGGCCTTTGGATTAAGTTCTATAAGGTCTTTTTTGTTTTTAATTTATGATAAACAAAGCATTACTAAAGCAAATATCTTCCTACAAACAGAAGAAGTTCAGAGACGAAGATCAAGTGTTTGTTGTCGAAGGGGAAAAAATGATAAAAGAACTTGTGGCTTCAGACTTTGAAGTTGTTTGTATTTGTGCTAATGAAGAATGGATAAACAATAATACTTCCATAGCAAAAAATCACAAAATTTATCAAGCGAGCCCTACTGAATTAGAAAGAATAAGCAACTTAAAAACACCAGATAAGGTACTTGCTGTTGTAAAACAAAAGTCTATATCACTGTCTTTCAATCAAAAGAAATCAGAAGAGTACAAAAACAGACTGACACTTGTGCTTGACGACATAAAAAATCCGGGAAACCTCGGCACAATTATCCGTTTAGCTTCTTGGTTTGGAATAAAAGATATTATCTGTTCAAAAGAAAGCGTTGAATGTTATAATCCTAAGGTTGTGCAAGCTTCCATGGGGGCTATATTTCATACTAATATAAACTACACTGATATATACAGCATTCTGCAAGCTGTACCGAAAGACTTCAATGTCTATGGTGCTGTTCTAAATGGAGGGAACAACATCTACAAAGAAAAACTTGACAACAGAGGAATGATAGTTATAGGCAACGAATCATTAGGTATCTCACCTAAGATTTTAAGAACAATCAACAAACCCATAACCATACCAACATTTTCTTCACAAAGAGAAGTTGAATCTCTTAATGCTTCTATGGCAACGGCTATAATTCTATCGGAATTCAAAAGAAGAGAGATTTAAACGAAGTTTTTGTTTATAAAAACCAAGTCTTTTGCATACAAAAACCAAGTCTTTTATGCACAAAGACTAAGTCTTTTTTCATTAAAACCAAGTCTTTTTTCGCTAAAACCAACTCTTTATAACAAAAAGAGCAAGAGTTTTTCGCTCCTGCCCTCCGTTTTATATACCTAAATAAAAATATCAGTTTTTACTTTCTTGTTTTGTTTATAACTATCTTCTCAAAGTTAGCCCATTTTTCTGCATCCTTAGGGAAGATATTAATATTCAACTCATAAACTATTTTATCACCAGCTTTCTTTGTAACAGGCTTATTACCTGCTCCCCAACCTGTTCCCCATAGATCAGAAGGGAAAATAGTAAATCCTTCAGCAATTCTACAATCTTGTCCATTATTATCTACATAATGGAAGTATGCAGCCCAATCAGGATAAACTTCAGATTGTCTTTTAACAGTTGCATCCTTAGTAAATTCTAATTCCACTTCTGCTATAAGATATTCTTTGTTAGTGCTTAACGCTTTGATAGTAGCATTCTTAGAAACTTTTACAGGAAAGTCTTTAACCTCTGTTGGGATTTCTTTTCCTATTAAAGAAGTAAGTTCCTTTTCAATAGCAGCTTTCCACTCTTCTTTGAACTTGTCTTCTTTTTTGGTGATTTTAACAACATCACTTCTACTTTCAGCATATCTGTATGCCTCACGAATTTCTTCTTTCTGCTTAGCTTTGTCTGCCATTAAGCCGGGATACTTTCCAAGATACTTGTTAGAAATTCCACTTTTGCCGACTCCACTGCCACCGCAAGAAATCATAAATAATCCTAATGTTGCTACAGCAACTAATGTTAAAATTGTTCTTCTCATTTTTTTAAAATTTTTAGTTAGTAATTGATTTTGTTGCAAAGATAGGCGAAAAATCATTTTTTTGTTTTGCAATTAATAAAATTCAATCGTCAATACGTAAAAATCTTGTTCAAGAAAAAACAAATGTCTGATATTTAAACCTGTTAAAAGCATAATATTTTGTATTTTTGCAAACGTTATGACTAATGATTTTTACATATTGCTATTGTGTTTTACCTCAGGAATAGCCTTTGGTATCTTGTTATTATGTGCTTTTTGGGTTCTAAAGCACTCTTCGTTGTTCAGATTTCAAAAAATATTCATTGCTACCCTACTCTTTCATGCTCTATCCTTTTTGAATAACTTCATAATCATAGCTTTTAATCATCTCAGCGTAATAAACTACCTGAATACCTTACTCATTTCATTCGATTTCTGTGTTGCTGGCTGTTGGTTTGTTTTTATTGTAGATTTAATCTATCCCAACCGCTACAAAGAATGGCAACTTGGACTTATCCTTCTTCCCTTTATAGTTTTTGGAACTCTGTTTGCTTTAACAGGTAATGATATGTATTACAGTATAGACCTTATATTCACTATCACTCTTGGCGTAATTTTGTATATTGTGTTTGAGTCCGCCATAAAAAAACATGAAAGAATACTAAAAAACAACGTCTCTAATTTAGAATACTTTGATTTGCAATGGACGGCAAAAATCTTAAGAATTTTAATTCTGATTTGTATTCTATGGGAAATAGAAAGCATTTCTCAAAAGACATGGTTTGATGGTGGCGGAAGTGTGAATTATTTTGCGGATTCGCTGTGGAGTGTAATATGCATTTGGACTGTAGTTTCATTTACCAAAGGTGTAATCAGACAAAAGATATTTACTTTTGAGCCAAGCACCGAAAATAACTCAATAAGTCAAAGCGATACTGCGGAAAAGAAAGCTTTTTATAAAGAAGCCATAACTCAAGATATTGATTCGTTGATTGAAGAAAACGAATACTTCTTAAACAAGTCTTTAAACCTTTCCACTTTGGCTAATATCTTAGGAACCAATCGTCAATACCTATCTAATTATATCAATAACGAAAAACAAGTTTCGTTTTATGATTACATCAATCAATTCCGTTTGAAACGGGTGGAAAAACTCTTGCATGAACAAGCTAATCAACAAAAACAACGTTCTTTAGAGGAAATAGCTTCGTTGTCAGGTTTTAATTCGTATGCTACGTTTTTGCGATGCTTTTCCAAGGTATATGGAACTACTCCAAGTAAGTACCTTCAGAAAAAGACAAAATAAAAAGAATTGAAATAATAATCATTATTTATAAATACAAAAAGAGCAAGGAGTTTTTTCCTTGCTCTTTATTTAGAATAAGATTGAATTCTTTATGCGTTTTTCTTTTCAAACTCTTGCATACAAGCAACCAATGCTTGAACATCTTCTAATTCGCAAGCGTTGTATAAAGAAGCACGGAATCCACCTACTGAACGGTGTCCTTTAATACCAATCATACCGTTAGCTTTTGCAAATTCCATGAATTCTTTTTCTTTATCTTCGTAACCTTTAGCCATAACGAAGCAAACATTCATTAAAGAACGGTCTTCTTTAGCAACAGTTCCAACGAACATTTTGTTTCTGTCTATTTCATTATAAAGCAAATCAGCTTTTTCTTGATTACGTTTTTGTATCCATTCAACACCACCGTTGTCTTTTAACCATTTAAGTGTTTCATGCATAACAAATATTGAGATTACAGGAGGAGTATTGAACATAGATTCTTTTTCTATGTGAGTTCTGTAATCAACCATTGTTGGAAGAACAGGAAGATTCTTTCTGTCTGTTATTTTCCCAAGAACATCTTCTCTTACTATTACGAAAGTAACACCTGCAGGACCAACATTCTTTTGAGCTCCACCATAGATAAGAGCATATTTTGATACATCAACAGGACGAGACATAATATCAGAAGACATATCTGCAACCAAGTTAATTGGACAATCCATATCTTCTTTTATCTCTGTACCGTAAATTGTATTGTTTGTAGTGATGTGGAAATAATCTGCATCTTTAGGAATTGTGTATCCCTTTGGTATATAAGAATAGTTCTTATCTTCAGAAGAAGCAACTATTTCTGTTTCACCAAATATTTTAGCTTCTTTAGCAGCTTTCTTTGCCCAAACACCTGTTTGAAGATAAGCAGCTTTTTTATTTAAAAGGTTAGCAGGAACTGTAAAGAATTGAGTAGAAGCACCGCCACCAAGGAATAATATTTTATAATTCTCTGGAATATGAAGAAGATCTCTCCATAGTTGAACTGTTTCACTCATTATTCTTTCCCAACCTGGAGTACGGTGAGAAATTTCTAATACTCCAACGCCTGTGTTGTCAAAGTTTTCTATTGCTTTTCTTGTAGCCTCTGTGGCTTGCTTTGGTAAAACGCAAGGACCTGCGTTAAAGATATGTACTTTTGCCATTTCTTGTTTTATTTTTTAAAAGTTTCTTAATTAATTTTCAATCCTCTAACGCAAAATTATCTGCTTTATTATTGCGTCTAAGAAATATAGGTGCAAAAGTATAACTTTTTTATTTACTACACAAATAAAAAAAGAATTAATTTTGATTTACAATGACAAATAGTCAGAGAAAAATGACTTTTTGACTTGTTTTGTTGATTTGGTATTCTATTTGAGTGTATTGTTTTTTGAAAATTGAAAACAAACAAAACAATAATTAACAATTAAAAAAATAGGAGGAAAAAATTATGTTACCATTAATGAAAAGAACAAACGATTGGATGCCAAGTGTATTTAATGACTTTTTTGACACAGACTTTATGCCAAGAATAAATGCAACTGCTCCTGCAATCAATGTTATAGAAACAGAAAAAGATTACAAAGTTGAGCTTGCTGCTCCAGGCATGAGAAAAGATGATTTCCAAGTTCATATAAATAATGAAGGAAATCTAAGCATAAAGATGGAAAGCAAAAAAGAAAACGAACAGAAAGAAAAAGGTCGCTATCTAAGAAGAGAGTTCTCATATTCTAAATATGAACAGACTCTTATCCTTCCTGATGATGTAAAAAAAGATAAAATATCTGCAAAAGTAACTGACGGTGTATTAACAGTTACACTTCCAAAATCAGAAGTAAAAGTTAGTGACCCTACAAGACAGATTATGATAGAAGAATAAAGAATTCGCATCCAAACAAAGAGAGCAAAGTTTTTTTAAACTTTGCTCTCTTTTTCTTTAGTTTGATATATTTACTACAACATACTCACTTTTTGTTCCTATTCTAAACTTTCCTCCCCAAATACCAAGACCAGAAGAAATGTAGTAATCTGTTTTACCTTTTTTATATTGTCCCCATGCTTTCTCATAGACTGCTTTAGTAATAAGATTTATAGGAAAGACCTGACCATAATGTGTATGTCCAGAAAACTGAAAATCTATTTCATTCTGTTGCGATTCTTCTAAATTATAAGGTTGATGGTCAAGAAGAATAAGATACTTTTCTTTATCCGCATTCAACACAAGCTCTTTTGTAGGTTTTCTTTTGATATTGCTTCTGTCATCTCTACCTATTATAACAACATCCTTATATTGTGCAAGGCTATCTTTAAGAAGATTAATACCTGCCTTATGATAGAAATCCAAAGCCTTATCCTTATGAGAAAAATACTCATGATTACCAAAACAAGCATAAACAGGAGCATTCAAACGATGAAATTCCTCAAAAACTTTCTGCTCAAATAAAGGATAAGTACTTATATCTATAATATCACCTGCTATAAGTATCATATCCGCCTTTTCTTTGTTTATCATATCAACCCATTTAGCAAAAGTTTTTCTTTGATTATGAAAACCAAGATGCAAATCGCTTATCATTACTATTTTCAATGGTCTTTGAAGTTTTTTATCTGTCTTTATGCTTATTTCTTTTCGTTCTTTATGATAATAATTGATATTGCCATAAACAAAAACAACAATAATAAGACCTACTACCATAAAAGTCCCTTTAAGACTATTGAACAAAAGTTCTTTAGGAAGTATATGAACAAGTCTTAACAGGTCCATAACAACAAAAATCATCAACAGATACAAAAGAATAAACAACCACGAAGTAGTAATCTCATAAACAACAGTTGAGAGTACAATTGGCTTATTATCAAACCCTATTACAAAACTAAGAATCATAGCCAAGAAGACTACAACACCTAAGAGAACAAGACAAGTTTTTACACACGGAGTAAAAGGCAGCAAATACCATATTCTTATAAAAACATATACTAATGCTATTAATGGTAACAAAAGAAATAAAAATCGCATATTTTTCTTTGTTTTAGAATTATAGTTTTAAAGTTTTTATCTTTTAATAATAATGTATAATAAGTTTTATAAAAGAGGACTGGACAATAAAAAGTCCAGCCCTCAAAAATGAAAAATTCCAGAAAGATTATTTATTATTCTGCTCTTTCTATTGATGCTTGTGCTGCAGCCAAACGTGCTAAAGGAACACGGAAAGGAGAGCATGAAACATAATTAACTCCACTTTGGTAGAAGAATTTAACACTTTGTGAATCTCCACCATGTTCTCCACAAACTCCTATACGAAGTTTAGGATTTGTTTTTCTACCATTTTCAATAGCCATCTTAACCAAGCGACCTACACCGTCAAAGTCTATAGTCTGGAATGGGTCATACTTCAAAATCTTCTTGGTTGCGTAAGTAGAAAGAATTGAATTAACGTCATCTCTACTAAAACCAAATGTCATTTGTGTTAAGTCGTTTGTTCCAAATGAGAAGAAATCAGTTATCTTTGCTATTTGATCAGCAACCAAAGTAGCACGTGGTATTTCTATCATTGTCCCAAACTTGAAGTTAATTGTAGCATTTTGTTCGTTCTCAACCAACACATGAACTTTTTCACAAAGTCTTCTCTGATGCTTTAACTCTTCAACACTAATAGTTAAAGGTATCATTATTTCCAAATGTGGATCAAATCCTTCTTTTCTTGCTTCTGCCTCAGCTTCAAATAAAGCACGGAATTGAAGTTCTGAAATTTCAGGATAAAGAATACCAAGACGAACACCTCTAACTCCCATCATAGGATTTACTTCTTGTAAAGCCTCAATACGTTCATGTAGTTGTTCCATTGTAATACCCAAAGCCTTAGCCATTGCTTTTTGCTGAGCAGTATCACTTGGAGTAAATTCATGTAGAGGAGGGTCCATCAAACGAACAGTAACAGGTTTTCCTGTCATTATTTTCAATGTCTGCTTAACAGATTCTTTCATATATGGAAGAAGTTCTGCCAAATATTTCTTTCTATCTTCAGTTGTATCAGAAAGAATTATCTTACGCATAATTGATAATGGTTTCTCTGAATTTTCTCCATAGAACATGTGTTCAATACGGAACAAACCTATTCCTTTTGCTCCAAAATCAAGAGCCTGTTTTGTATCCTTAGGATTATCAGCATTGGTTTCAACACCAATTGTTGGGTATTTGTCAACAATTGCCATAAATTCCTTAAACAATGGTGATTCTGTAGGAGAAACCATCTTTATAGCACCTTCATAAACCGAACCCTTAGATCCATTAAGAGAAATAACATCACCTTCTTTAAATTTCTTGGTTCCTATTGTTACCTCTTTTGAAGCATAGTCTATAGAAAGGTCTTCACTTCCTACAATACAACATTTTCCCCAACCTCTTGCAACAAGAGCAGCGTGAGAAGTCATACCTCCTCTTGCAGTGAAGATACCATCTGCTGCACGCATACCTTCAACGTCTTCAGGATTTGTTTCTTCTCTGACAAGTATAGCTTTTTCACCTTTTTTATTCAAACGAATTGCCTCTTCAGAAGATAGTGCTATTTTGCCACAAGCACCACCAGGACCTGCAGGAAGACCATTTCCTATTACTTCAAATTTTTCTTCATCTTTACTGTCAAGAATTGGATGAAGAAGTTCATCAAGCTGATCTGTACTAACTCTTATTATTGCTGTCTGTTCTGTAATCAATCCTTCTTTCAACATATCCATGGCCATCTTTACAGAAGCAGTTCCTGTACGTTTTCCTACACGGCATTGAAGCATATAAAGTTTCTTGTGCTGGATAGTAAATTCTATATCCAACATATCGTGATACCAGCGTTCAAGAATATTTCTTACATTATCAAGTTCTTGATAAACCTCTGGCATACTTTCTTCCAATGAAAGCATATGCTCATTATGTTTGTTCTTTGTAGCATTATTCAAAGGATTTGGAGTACGAATACCTGCAACAACATCTTCTCCTTGAGCATTTATAAGCCATTCTCCATAGAATTTATTATCTCCTGTTGCCGGGTCTCTTGTAAAGGCAACACCTGTTGCAGAATCTTCTCCCATATTACCAAATACCATTGCCTGAACATTAACTGCTGTTCCCCAATCTTCTGGTATTTTTTCTATTCTACGATAAGATACTGCTTTATCTCCCATCCATGATTTGAAAACGGCTCTTACTCCGCCCATCAATTGTTCTTGAGCATCATCTGGAAACTCTACGCCAAGTTTTTCCTTGATTATCTTTTTGAAATCCTCAGCCAAAAGTTTTAAATCTTCACTTGTAAGCTCTGTATCTGATTTATATTTCTTGCTTTCTTTGTAAGCATCAAGTTTGTTGTCAAGTATTTTTCTGATACCAACACCATCTGCAGGAGCTTTTCCTTCTGCCTTTTCCATAACAACGTCAGCATACATCATAATCAAACGTCTGTATGAATCATAAACAAAACGTTCGTTATTTGTTTGCTTAATAAGTCCCGGAATTGTTGCAGATGAAAGACCTATGTTAAGAACTGTATCCATCATTCCTGGCATACTTATTCTTGCACCTGAACGGCAAGAAACCAATAGAGGGTTTGTTCTACTGCCATACTTAGCTCCCATGATATTGCCAATATGCTCTACTCCATTCATTACTTGTAAAGTAAGTTCTTCTGGAAGTTGGCAACCATTGTCATAATAATCAGTACAACATTCTGTTGTTATAGTAAATCCAGCTGGTACAGGTAATTTCAAAAGACACATTTGAGCCAAGTTTGCTCCTTTTCCACCAAGAAGATTCTTCATCTTTGCATCACCTTCGGCTTGCATATTTCCAAAGGTATAAACGTATTTTTTCGTCATAGTAAATTAATGTATTTATTACTAAAAATGTTTGTTCCTTTAAAAGAAACTGCAAAAATAACACTTTTTTTGAAAATAAGAAAAAAACTACTGACAAAATATAATCAATATACTAATAAATAATTTTCACTTTTTTCTTTCCTACAACCTAAAATAAATGCAAATAAATTTGGCTATTACAGATTTTTTTCGTAATTTTGCATAAAATAATCGGTGGTTTTAGGTAAGGTTTTTGCTTTGAACTCATACATATACCTAAAACCATAGTTTCAAAGCGAAGATTTCTCAAACATTTTTTTAATTAAAGAAATAGAGTATTAAAACCACTTGATTATCAATTAAATATAAGGCGAAAACTCTTCGTTTTCGTTTCCCAAAACCAAGACTTTTTCAACAGAAACGAAGACTTGATAAACGAAAACGAAGACTTTTTAAAGCAAAACCTTATATCCCTCCCTCAAAACCAACATCTGCGGGAGCAGTTTTTGTTTGCTTTAAAAGAAAATAGTAGAATTAATTTTTTTGTCATATTAAAAAAAATATCTACTTTTGCAACCGCAAAACGACCTCAAAAGTTTGCAGTTTCAGGATAGTAACATATAGAGTAATGCTCTATAAAATAAACAGGAAAGGGGGATAAGAAATGATAGATACAATAAATTTTGAAGAAGTAAAATGGTATCAAGTCTATAATCCAACTGATGAAGATTTTGATTGGTTGATGGATACTTTTGGATTTCACCCCTTGGACATAGAAGACTGCAAATCCTCTAATCAAAGACCGAAAATAGATGAATACGATGACTACTATTTCCTTATTCTTCATTTTCCTTACTTTGATAAGCAAAATCGCTTTATCCGTCTAAAAGAAGTAAAAATCTTCTGGGGAAGAGATTATATCGTAACAATGGGTTCTTCTCATTGGGTAGTGAAGAATATGTTCAATGAAATGAAACGTTTGTCCGCTCTTCAGCCTGTAAAAAAGAAAGATGAAGAAGATGAGGACGACAACACATTGGACATAACTTCCTCTTCCGATGCTTTACTCTACAATCTTTTAGACAGACTAATGGTTGAAACCTATTCTCTTGTGCTAAGAATAGGAACAGAGGTAGATAACATAAACTTCGATATTTTTTCTAAAAAAGCTAAAGAGGTTCTTGAACATCTTAGCGTTACAAGAAAAAACCTTATTGCAATGAACACTTCTTTCAAACCTCAACTAAGAGTATTCCATAAATTTGAATCAGGAGGAATCAAAGGTTATGAAGAAGATATGGAAGAATACTGGGGAAATATCTTAGACCAATATCAAAAGATGTTTGACTTGGTTGAAGATTACGGAGAGTTGATTGAAGGTCTAAGCAAGACATTTGATTCTCTACAGAGCAATAAAGCAAATGAAATAATGAAGACACTTACATTTATTTCTACAATTATGTTGCCTCTGACTCTTATTTCAGGTATTTATGGAATGAATGTAAATCTGCCTTTTGCTTCTTCCCCTTGGGCGTTTATGATTATTATTGCAGGAATGTTCTTTGTTGGTTTAGGTTTTTACTTTTACTTCCGCAGAAAAGGTTGGTTTTAATTCTTTCCGCTAAGACAGTCTTCAAAATATTGCCACAAAGGTTCTTCAGGTACAGGAGCAACAATATCTATTCTCTCTTTTTTTACTGGATGAATAAAAGAAAGATAGCGTGCGTGCAAAGAAATTGATGCTATCTTATTACTTCTTCCGAAACCATATTTCAAATCTCCTTTTATTGGACAACCAATATGAGAAAGTTGAAGTCTTATCTGGTGATGACGCCCTGTTTTTAAATTTACTTCAAGAAGATAATAATAATCACTTTGAGCAATCAACTTATAATCAAGTTCTGCATACAAACCATTATTTACATCTTTTGTTATGTAGGATTTATTATTCCTTTCATTCCTTAGAATATAATGTTTCAGAGTATCTTGTGTCTTAGGAGGTTTTGAACGTGTTATTGCCCAATATGTCTTTTGTATCTCATGATTCTTTACCATTGCATTCAAACGAGTAAGGGCTTTTGATGTTTTTGCAAAAATCAAAGCACCACTAACAGGTCTATCCAAACGATGAACAACACCACAAAACACTTCTCCGGGTTTATTGTATCTAACTTTCAGATAATGTTTTACCAAATCTTCTAATGAGATGTCTCCCGTTTTATCTGAATGCACAATTTGGGAACTTTTCTTATTTAGAATAAGTATATGATTATCCTCATAAAGTATTTGAGAAGAAATATCTGTCATATTAATTGGAAATGCGATACTATCAGGCTGATACATTTACAAAAAAGTATTATAGGGTAGCTATTATGCTCTGCCCTCCTCTAACTTTATCTTCTATTTCAACATGTATTTCAGAATCTATTGGTATCAATAAATCTACTCTTGAACCAAACTTTATGAATCCCATTTCTTCTCCCTGTTTTACAGTTTCGCCTTCTTTAGCATAGCAAACTATTCTTCGTGCTAAGGCTCCTGCAATCTGTCTTACCAATACACGTTTTCCGTTTTCGTGTTCTATACACACACTTGTCCTCTCATTTAAGAAAGAAGACTTAGGATTACGTGCATATAGTTTCTTTCCATCATAGTATTTGGTGTATATTATCTTACCTGAAATAGGATAACGATTTACATGTACATTATTAGGAGACATAAACGTAGATACTTGAATACAATCTGTTTTTAAAAATTCAGACTCATAAACTTGTTCTACTACCACAATAGTACCATCTGCCGAAGAAATCACTTTATTTTCATTGACAACCAACTCTCTCTTTGGCATACGGAAAAATCTAACTATCACAAAAGCTAAAATCCAGCAAACAGCAACAGAAAAATAAAGAATCCAATCGTTATTTCTGACAAAAATAAACATTATTGCAGTTACTATAGCTGCAAATACTATTGACAATATAGATATTTTGTATCCTTCTTTGTGTATATACATAATAGAATAGTTTAATTTTATGTTTGCAAAAATAAAACTTTTTTTGCAAACAGATATTAATAGTGAGATTTTTTTGTTATCGTAGAACAAATTAGTGAGAAAAAAACTAAAAAATGTTCTCATTTTCTTTTTATTAACACCTCTTTAAACAAAAAGAGAAAATCTCTTTTTGTTTTCTACATAACATATTTACAATAGATTAGATAATTATAAATAGGAATTTTAGAACTTTTTTTCTTAAAATTACATCACATAATAAAAAAAAATTATACTTTTGCAAAAGTTATTAACCTTATTAAATTTTAAAGAAAAATGGCATACAAAATTTCAGACAGTTGTGCAGCTTGTGGCACTTGCATTGATGAATGTCCTTCTCAAGCAATATCAGAAGGTTCTATCTATGTTATAGATCCAGATAAATGCGTTGATTGCGGAACATGTGCAGACGTTTGTCCTATGGAAGCTATTCACCCTGAAGACTAAGAAGCACATTAAAATTATTAATAAGCCCTGCAAAATATTTATTGCTTGCAGGGCGTTTTTATTTAAAACATACAACTATGAATAATAAAGAATTGGGAGAACAAATCCACAACAAAACAATGCTTCTAAATAATGTTATTGCTAATACCAAAGAAGCTTTCTCCTTGTTGCGATCTTGTTCTGAAGAAATAATAAACAACCTCTCAAAAGATTATCCAAAGGAGTTTGTTTTCACTAACAAAAATGACCGAGAATTTGAAATACGTTTTGGTTCTGACATACTCGCATTTGTAATGCATACTAATGTATTTGAGTTTTCAAGATACCACGAAGTTATGCGACTACCTTATATCCAACAAGACAAACAGAGATCTTTTAGTGGCGTTATTCATATATATAACTTCCTTACTGATTCTTTTGATTATAATAGAGACTATGATATAGGCTATCTCATAGGAAGAGTTTTTATTAATAAGGAAAACCACTACTTCATTGAAGGAAAGAGAGAAGTTGGAATGCTTTACTCTAACTTCAACACCTCTATTATGGATAAAAAATCTGCAGAAAGCATTATCAAGTCATCAATGGAATATGCCAATAACTTTGACTTGCTAACACCTCCTTTCGATGAGGTAAAAGAAATCACTGTTGAAGAAATCAAGTATCATGTTGCTTCAAAAAATCACATTACTGCAAAAAGATTAGGTTTTGAATTTCAACAAGATAAAGAATAAAAAAGAAATTAATTGTTTTTTTTCATCAAAAAAATTTGGTAGTAATTAAAAATGTAGTAATTTTGCAACTCCAAAACGGATAAAACTACGATGCCCCGTTCGTCTAGTTGGTCCAGGACGCCAGATTTTCATTCTGGAAATCAGGGGTTCAAATCCCCTACGGGGTACTTTTTTAGAATAAAGTGCTAAACAGCAATATTAAAAAGAAGATAAGAATAAAAAGATATGGCAAATCATAAGAGTGCATTAAAGAGAGTTCGTCAGAGCGAAAAAAGAAAACTGTACAATCGTTACTATAGCAAAACGATGAGACATGCTTTGAGAGATTTTAGAGCTTTAACAGATAAGAAAGAAGCTGAAGAAAGATTACCTAAAATGATTTCTTGCATAGACAAGTTAGCTCAAAAGGGTATCATTCACAAAAACAAAGCTGCTAATCTTAAATCTAAATGTGCAAAAAAGGTTGCCACTCTTTAGTATTTAAAGAATGCGGTAATATTGCAAAAGATTTAAACTCCGTCTATATAATTCAGACGGAGTTTTTTTGATTTTATACTATTTAATATATTTCATTTATGTTCATAGACACACATTCCCATATCTATTCAGAGGAGTTTGACAACGATATTTGTGAAGTAATTCAAAGAGCCAAAACAAATGGAGTTAATAAAATACTCCTTCCAAATATTGACAAAGAATCCGTAGAACGAGTTTTTTCTTTAGCAAACAAGGATAAAGAAATGTTTTATCCTATGATGGGTTTATACCCTGGCTCTGTTACTTCTGAAGTAGAAAAGCAATTGAAAGAAATGCTATGCAACGTTCAAAAAGAAGATGTTTGTGCTATAGGAGAAATAGGATTAGATTTTTATTGGGATAGAGATTTCTACGAACAACAGATATTTGCTTTTAATAAACAACTGCAATGGAGTAATGATTTAAACAACAAACCTCTTTCTATCCACTGCAGAAAAGCTTTTGATGAAATACTTCAATACCTTAATAAAGACGGAAGAAAAAAGTTTAATGGTGTTTTTCATTGCTTTGGAGGAGATATAAGACAGGCGAAAAAAGTTATAGAAATGGGATTTTATCTTGGAATAGGTGGCGTTCTTACTTTTAAGAATAGTCATCTTGCAGAAGTTGTAAAGGAAATCTCTTTAGAACATATTGTCTTGGAAACCGACGCTCCTTATCTAACTCCTGTTCCTTTTAGAGGCAAAAGAAATGAACCGTCCTATATTCCTATTATTGCTCAAAAAATAGCCGAAATTAAAAACTGCCCTTTAGAAGAAGTACAAGAATACACAACAAATAATGCTAAAAGAATATTCAACATTCAATAAATGAAAAGAAAATGTATATATATACTGCTCTTTCTTTCATTTCTGTCTTTATATACAAACGGACAGAATAGTTTTTCATACAAATATACCGAGAACAGTCTTAGCATAATCAAAACCTTTGATGTATTTGACACAAATAGGACCCGTATTAATAATAAGGAGTACTACATAATAAATACAGAAGAAGAAACCTATAAATCTTCTGAAGTAGGTCGGCCCTCTTTACCTATATATACTTTACTATTAAATATACCTGCTGATAAAAATGTAAGTATAAAGGAAAACATAATAGAAAAAGAAGAAATACAACTAAACAACAACATAAAAATCATCCCACAACAAGCATCACACATAAAAAACAATCCAGACTCTCCTTTCATTATAGACGAAAATTATTATAATACTGATACATTCTCTTCACTCATTCACACTTCTATAGAAAATAAAGGAATGTTTTTGAGACAAAACCTCTCATTAATTAAAATTTCTCCTATAAGATATAATCCAAGAAAAAACATTATAGAATTCGTTCGCAAAATAGAAATAGAAGTGTTTTTTGAAAACAAAAAAGAAAAGAACACCGTTCTTAACAACAAGTTAAGCCGTATTTCAGAAGAGTTTTTCAAGTCAAGCGTTATTCCAAATAAAGAAATTGCAAATTCATCTTTAAATAACATTCCTTACACATTAGTAATTCTTTCATCTGAAAATTACTCACAAACCTTACAACCATTTATTTCATGGAAAAGGAAACAAGGTTTTAATGTCATTCAACTATACACAGAAAACATTGGAAACAATCCTGTACAAATAAAGAATCACCTCCAATCTCTTTATGAAAACAGCGAAAGACCTTTTGATTATTTACTTATTTGTGGAGATATAGAACAAGTAGCGTCATTTGCTGCAAATAGTGAATTTGCTGACGATGGAATACACTATACTGATTTATATTATGTAGAATACACATCTGATGCCTTACCTGAAGCTCTCTACGGAAGAATATCTGCAAAAGATACTTTAGAACTAAAAAACATACTTGATAAAACTATTAAATACGAAACATATAATCTTATTGATGATGAATACTTAGACAAAAGCCTTTTAGTCGCTGGAGCTGAAAGTCAAAATAATGCAAGAAAGACAACTAATGGCCAATTAAACTACGCAAAACAATATCTTGCTTTACTCTCAGATACTTCCATATATTACAATCCACAATCTTTTTTACAAGAAAACAATATAAAAACTGAAATAAACAATGGAAAAGGTTGGGTTAATTACACAGCACATTGCAATGAATTGGGCTGGTATAATCCCAACGTAAATACAGATTTCATCAACTCAATAAACAACCTTAACAAGTATGGAATATTCATCAATAATTGTTGCTTAGCAGGAAAATATGACGAACAAGAGTGCTTCAGTGAAAGTCTCATAAAACAAATTAACAAAGGAGCAGTCGCTTCTATTGGTGCAAGTGATTATACTATGTGGGAAGAAGACTATTATTGGGCTGTTGGCAGCAAAACTATTTCTCTTAATCCTATGTATAATGCGAATAAACTTGGAGTATATGACAGATTCTTTCACAATCATAATGAACCCAAAACAGAGCAGGCAAAGACATTAGGACAAATGCTTTCTTCTGGAGTAATCTCTGTTTTACAAAGTAATTCTCCTTATTATAGTTATTATTCAGAAATATATAATCTACAAGGAGACCCTACTCTTGTTCCATATGTTGGTAAAGGCAAAACAATAGTTTCAAACTATCCTCATACTATTCCTATAGGAACTCAAAACTTATCTTTTCTTTCAGAACCTTATTCATATATATGTCTTTCAAAACAAGATAGCATTGTAGTTGTTTCCAAAGCAGATTCTAATGGTTTTGTAAATATAGATATTTCAACAATAACAGAACTCTGCACATTAGACCTTGTAATCACTTCTCAGTTTTGTCGTCCAACAATAGATAGCATAAGTTTTGTTTCTCCTCAAAATGGATATATATCTTTATCTGATATTAAGTTTAGTGATACATTTAATAACGAGGTAAATAAATTAAAAGAGAATACAACTTATAACATAAGCTTAAAACTAAAAAACGTAGGTAATAAGACTTTTGTTTTCAATCCTAACTCTCTTCAGCTAAAAAATCAAAACGAAGACATCATATTAATAGACAGCATTTGTTCTTTAATATCCTTAGGTGCTGGGCAAGAAACATACTTAAACTCTGCATTTACCTTCAAAACTTTTCCCGCAATAAAAGACAATAAAAAAATATTTTTCTCCATAACAATAAAAGAAAACAACAACACGCAAAGAGAACAAAATATCTTTATTCTCACCGAAGCACCCGAATTATCTATAGAAGATTTTTATTTATCTTTTCTGAACAACGACTCTATTGAAGCAGGATTTTATGTAATAAACAAAGGAACTCTACAAAGCGAAGAAGGTTTTGTTTCTATTAGAAATATGGACAAATCTTTTATTATTGCTTCTTTAACTCCACAAGGAAAACAGCAAATAAACATCTATTTAAACCGTTCTCTACATACTGATTCCATTGTTTTTGACGTTATATATACAGCAGGTAATTACCTTAGTTCAAAAATATTTTGTCTGGCTATGAACTCAGAAATAGAAAGTTTTGAAAACAACAATATCTTTTCTTACACAGAATGGGAAAACGATGGTTACAAGCCTTGGATTATAGATTCTGCTTTTACTTTTAGTGGAAGATATTCTTTCAGATCTTCTCCATATATCAGCTCAAATGGAACCTCAGAGTTTAGTTTGACTCTCTACTCTCTTGTTGATGATAGCATTAGTTTCTATTCTAAGGTATCTTCTGAACAAGGACAAGATATATTTAACCTCTTTATAGACCAAGAAAATGTTTTAGAACTTTCAGGCTATAGAGATTGGGAGTATCAAAGTTTCCCTCTTTCAAAAGGAAATCATAATTTAGTTTTTTCCTATTCAAAAGACAATTGGGTAAATATCGGTTATGACGCAACGTGGATAGATGATATTAAATTACCTCACAAAGGTTATATTTCCGTATGCTTAGATGAAAAAGAAAAAACAAATCAGGTTAATATCTTTCCTAATCCTACTTCTTCTTTTATTAACATAGAAGGAATACAACAACATTCCTCTATCTATTTATACGATATAGACGGAAAACTGCGTTACATCAGTAAGGATAACAACTCATCAAAAAGAATCAATATTAACTTCTTAGAAAATGGGATATACTATATCTTACTAATCAACAACAATAAAGTATATTATACCAACAAACTTATAATAAACAAAAAGTGATATGAATGTAATACAAGACTCTAATATAAATGCGATGAATGATACTGTTTTTGTTCCTCTTTATTTGCAAAAGAACTCTCTACAAACAGATAGTTTTTCTGTGAATAATATCAGTGCTACAGAATATATCACTACCATTCTACAAGACTCATTCCCTTTACCAAAGAAAACGAATAGCATTTTTGTTGAAAAGACTCCACTGGTTCACAAAAACTTAGTCTTGACTAATAGAGAAAACAATGAATCTAATTTATGGATATTTGGAGTTTTTTTACTTATCGGAATTATTTTCGCTATTTTAATGAGATTTGCAAGAGAGAACATATTTGATTTTCTTTCGGGTTGTTTTTCTAAGAATCAAGTATCAATATCAACAAAAGACGGAGAAAGAGTACATAGTTTAGTTCTTGTTCCTATCATCTTTATCTTCCTTCCTATCTTTTCACTGTTAATGTACAACTTATTAAACTACTTTAACTATTCTTCCCTCTTCAGTCAATATAATTTAAACCAATACACCTTATTACTTGCTATCTACTTAGGTAGTTTTCTTATCTATTTTACAAAAATAATCATTATAAAGTTTTTCGGCTGGATGTTTAAATCAAAAAAAGTATCAAACTACTACATCCAAATTCAGTATAATTTTGATTTTCTCATGGGTATTTCACTCTTTTTACCCGTATTTTGTTTGGAATTTATAGATATTTACTACAAAGAAATTTTTATTTTTATTTCTCTTTTTATACTTGGAATTCTGTTTGTTACACGTTTAGCAAGAAATTTTTATGTAATTATTAAATCGCTAAAATTTTCACATTTCTACCTTTTTTTCTACCTTTGCGCCCTGGAATTATTACCATTAATATTACTTGGTAAGTTTTTATTTTTTTAAAGTTTAAGTAATGGCAAAAGAAAAAATACAAAGTATTCTAATATCCCAACCTGCTCCTGCAGATTTAGAAAATTCTCAATACAAGAACATCATTGATAAATACGGAGTAAAACTTACTTTCAATAAGTTTTTTGATGTTGTCAGTATATCCAATAGAGAATTCAGAGCTCAGAAGATAAACATATTAGACTACACTGGAGTAATTATGACAAGTAAATTAGCAGTAGATAACTACTTTCATTTTGTGTCAGAGATGAGAATAAAAATCCCTGACACTATGAAATTCTTCTGCATAACAGATAGTATTGCTAATTATTTACAAAATTACATACAGTATCGCAAACGTAAAATATTTTACGGCAAACTTACTTTTGATGATTTGATAGATGTTATCAACAAACATTCAGAAGAAAAGTTTTTATTTCCTTGTGCTGAAGATGCTCGTCAAGAAAACTTCAAGAAACTTGATGCAAAAGGCATTAACTACACAAAAGCAATAATGTACAAATCTACTCCAAAGAAAGACATGAAAAAAGAAGTTAATATGAAAGACTTTGACATGGTTGTCTTATTTTCTCCTATTGGAGTAAGATCATTCTTGCAAAACTTCCCTGAAACAACTTCAGAGGACATCCGTTTTGCGGCTTTTGGCAAGGCAACTATTGGTGCGTTAAACAGAGTAAGATTAAAAGTCTCTGTTACTGCTCCAACGATAAAGTGTCCTTCTATGGTTATGGCCTTAGAAAACTATCTTGCTTCATTAGAAAATGAAGAATAAAGCATAGTTCTAAACCAGATTGAATACACAAAAACAATGTTTTGCTTTCCTAAGAAAGAAAGATTGTGTGAAAAAAAAAGAATAGAAAGCCTTTTCTCAAAAGGAAAGGCTTTCTTATGTTATCCTTTTAGTGTTAGATATATAAAGTCAGAAGGAAAAGGGAACATCGCTACTTTGATTGTCTGCTCCAAGCGTTATCAAAGAAAGGCTGTCAATCGCAACTACATAAAAAGACGCATTAGAGAAGCTTTCCGCTTAAACAATCAAGACTTAAAATCATATCTTAAAGACAATAACCTCGATTTAGACCTTTCCTTATCATACATCAGCAAAGAAATTTCATCCTATCACCCTATAGAAGAGAAAATCAAGGAAATATTCCATATTTTACGAAAAGAAATACAACAATAAAGCTTCTGTCTCAACAAAAAACATTATCTTTGCAAATGTTTTAAATGTGCAGAAAAAAATGAAAAGATTTGTATTTATTGTTTTAATATCCGCCTTAGTTTTATCTGTTGTCAAGGCTCAAAATAAAATAAATATCATTCCTCAACCTGTTGAAACAATAGAAAAGGATGGTGTTTTCAAGTTCAATCTTCCTAATGTAAGAGTATTCATAAACGAAGGAGATTCAATTAGCAACGAAGCGGAATTCCTCACCGAATTATTCACCACCTATTGCGACACATACGAACATCCTTTATACGTTGCAAGAAAAAATAGCCACGTCAATTTAGACAATAGTATTATTCTTTCTCTTACAAACAATGAAAAACTTGGAACAGAAGGCTATGTTTTAGATATTTCCCCTCGCAGAATACTTATCAACGCCAACACTTCCACCGGTATTTTCTATGGCATTGAGACCTTTTTACAAATCTTGCAGACAGATTTTCAAACTCCTAACATCAAATACACTCATTTTGAAAAGGAACTTCCTTGTGTAAAAATTACAGACTATCCTCGCTTTGCATACAGAGGAAAACATTTGGATTGTTCTCGTCATTTCTTTTCTGTGGATTTTATAAAGAGATACTTAAATCTTTTGGCTTTCCACAAGATAAACACTTTTCATTGGCATTTAACTGATGACCAAGGCTGGAGAATAGAGATAAAGAAATACCCTCTTCTTACTGAAAAAGGAAGTATAAGAAAAGGAACCTTGATAGGCCATTATAGCGATTCACCTGAAAGCGAACACAAGTTTGATAATATAGAATATGGCGGATATTACACCCAAGAAGACGTAAAAGAAATAGTTGAATATGCAAGACAAAGACATATTAACATCATACCAGAAATAGAGATACCGGGACACGCTTCTGCGGCTATGAGTGCCTATCCTGAGTTTTCTTGTAGAGGAGAACAGGAAGAGGTTATTTGTACTTGGGGAGTATTTGAAAACGTTATGTGTTCAAAAGAAAGCACTTTCAGATTTATAGAAGATGTTTTAGACGAGGTTTGTTCTCTTTTTCCTTCTGAATACATACATATAGGAGGCGATGAATGTCCTACAACACGCTGGGCTGAATGTCCTAACTGCAAGGCTAATATGCAAAGACTTGGGTTAAGTTTGGATAAGTTCCAAGGTTATTTCACTCAACGAGTAGAAGATTATCTTAAAACCAAAGGCAGAAAGATAATAGGCTGGGATGAGATTTTGGACAAAGGTGTTGATAAGGACGCCACAATACTTTCTTGGCAGGGGGAACAAGGAGGAATAAATGCTGCACAACAAGGCAACTATGCTATCATGGTTCCTTCGGCTTATCTTTATTTCAACTTCTATCAAGGCGTTGCTGCCACAGAGCCACTCAGTTTTGGCGGATTCACTCCTTTGAAAAAAGTCTATACCTACGAACCTGTAGCCGATGTACTGAAAAGGAGCAAGGCAGCTAAATATATCATGGGTATGCAGGCTTGCACTTGGACTGAATACATACAAAACAGCGATTTGTTGGAGTACAATGACTTCCCTCGTTTGGCTGCTATGAGTGAAAGAGCGTGGAGCAAAGAAGATGTGAAGGACTACGATGATTTTGTAAACAGGTTAAACACTTTGCTCACTTGTTATGACAATATGAGAGTAAATTATTCTAAGTCTCATTTTGCAGTAACAACGACAAGTGAAAGAAAAAAGAATAAAATCGTCCTAAGTCTTTCCTCCCCTCTTAAAGACGGAACAATATATTATACACTTGATGGAACAGAACCTTCCACTTCATCAAAAATATATAAGAGACCTATATCCTTAGACAAAAACACCACATTGAAAGCCTTCGCCTATAAGGATTCTAAACACTTCTCCCCTATTCTATCAGCAGAATACCACATCAACAAAGCTACAGGCAAGACCTATCAAATGAAGAACATCAATCCGCAATATAACGGCGGCACTGCATACGCTCTTACCGATGGTTTGACGGGCAACAAAAAGAGTTATGACCGTTGGGTAGGCACTTTAGGAAAAGACTATGAGGTAATCCTTGACCTTGAACAAAAGACTGAGATAAATTCCGTGTCTATTAACTTTTTAGACGAAGAAGGTTCTTGGATTTTCTTGCCCGAGAGTGTAACAGTCTATGTTTCCGATGACAACAAAGCATGGATGCAGATAGGCGTATTAGATAGTCATAATGTAGAAGACAACCCTAAGGTCGTTAATTACAAATCTACATTCACAGGTACTGATTCCTTGAAAGGAAAATATCGTTATGTGAAAATATTCGCAAAAAGTATTGGAATGTGTCCTGATAATCATCCGGGCAAAGGCTATCCTGCTCATACTTTTGCTGATGAAATAGAAATAAACTAAAATTAAACAAAGAACCACAATGGATATAAAGGTAAAGAAATTCTTAGTACGAATATTTGACAAATCGTTAAAGATAGGTTGGAAGATGAAAGCGATGCTTACCTTCTCACTACTTTTTGCCGTCATTTACACTTTAGCGAATTTTTTCGTAATGTTCTTTAAAGACAACACCATTACTTACATCAATACCCACATAAACAACACCATGCTTTACTTTTGGAAAGAAAATCTTCTATTCTTCTTTTCTGCCAACAGAAGCCTATATATTCTGTGCTTTATCTGTGGAATAGGCTTGTTGTATGGCTGTTATCTCATGTGGAAAGGTTACAAGTGGGGCTTGCTGTTTTACACCTTAGGCAAAGTGTTCCAAATTCTTCTCCCTATTATCTACCTTGGACACCGCATGATTGCTATAGGCGATATAATGATTATCCTTCTATTCCTTGTTTTCTATTACACCTACTCTTTCTCTCACCAAATGGATAAGGAACAGAGAAAGTATTTTAAAATACAATAGCCTGCGTAACAAGAGCTAAGGATAATTCAACAAGTAAAAAAAAATAAACTAACACAAGTTCAATAAAGATATTCTTATTTTAAGAAAAAAAGAGTTGGTTTTAAAAAATTAAAACCAACTCTTTAAACTCTTTACACCCTAAACATCAAGAGTTAAAAAATTAAAACGAAGACTTTTTTATTGTTTTATAAGTTTCTGATAATGAACTTTGTTTTCGCTGTCAAAGATTCTTACAATATATGTTCCGTTCTTTAGAAATGAGATATTGAATTTATCAGTGTTGTAGAAACTCTTTAACTCCTTACCTTGCAAATCCAAGATTGTTATCTCTCGTATTGCTTTTGTTCCCTTTACTACCACTTCACTATTTGCAGGATTAGGACTTAGAGTATATTCGTCATTTTGCGAAAGTCCATTCAGGACGTTTGACACTCTACTGTATCAAAGTTCCCGTCCCTTATGTTTAATGTTTTTTCATCGATTACTTAATTTTATAGATTTAACAATAGCAAGACCTAAAAAAGAGTGACCATTTGTAAAATAACCGTTGTCAATATCACAACCTATCACATCTATTGTACAATCGACTTTAATATTGCCTTTGTTATAATAATCTTTCACTTTTTTTGAATTACATATTTGATAATGAAAATCCATTGTATTATATTCAGCATGAAGATAAAATTTATCCCCAATTTTTGTTATAGTTGCATTTGGAAAATCCATATTTACAGAATCACTATCAACCACAGAAGAACATGAACATTTCTCTTCGTCATCATCACTGCAACTAACGGTTGCTAAACCTATACTTATTACTGCAAAGAATAAAAAAAGTATCTTTGCTAAATTTTCTAATTTCTTCATTTTTTATGTTTTTTATTTTTCCTACACACTTAAAGGTTTTTCGGAATCCTCCTTCTTATTTAAACGTTTTTTAAACACGCTTTATTTTGCTTTGCAATAAATTTTAACTGCTATTCATATTTCCTCCTTTATTAATAGCTTATATATAGTAAGACGCAGAAAAGGAAAAAACTTGCAGATAAAAATAAATTATTTTTTCAAAAAGTTTTTAATCTATTGATTCTCACTAAGAAAAATTTTTGTTTTTTTTGAAAGAAGTTGAAAAAAACAAAAAAGAAACGAAGTTTTCTGCTTCGTCCTTTTTTGTTTTTTATAAAAATTTGACTTTGTTTTTGTAGTTCGTTAGGAATGTTGGCAGGGTAGGGAACTTTTCTTTAACTATCTCTTGAAATCTTTCGAGGATAAACTGTTCGCTTTCAAAATGACCTATATCTGCCAAGAGAATCGTTTCTATAATGTAACATCAGTTGAGTATAATCTATTCTAATACCATTATAGTATAAATTATATTCTTCATGCCTTGCATTATTAAGACTATCTTCTACAACAGAATTTAATTGAGCTGTATATGTATTTGGTACTTTTAGTTCATTCATTACATCTTCAATATCACTTAATGATGGACTATAACCCAAATCAAAATATTTTAATTCCTGTGCATAAGATAAGATGTTACTAAACATAGATATTAAAGCCAATATGATAATAAAAACTCTTTTCATATATTGCTAATTTATTATAATTTATTAAATGTTAAAATTTCTAAATCGTACGAGTGTATTTTCCCTTTTGTATAGTCTTCTCTATATCTTATATTTCCCTTAATAGAGACTTGTATTTTATTATATTGAAGTTCTTTTCTTGTTCTAATTGGGATTTTAGTCGGATTGCAAATATAGTAAAATGTTTCATTTGTTGTTACTCCAAAGGGCTCAATATAATGTAAAATAAAATAATCACCTTTCTTTACCATATAGCCAAAAATTTCAGTATTTTCCACCATTATTTCTGTACTGCAGTCATCACAATAGTTTTCTCCTCCTTCGTCATCATCACTGCAACTGACGGTTACTAAACCTAAACTTATCACTGCAAAGAATAAAAACAATATCTTTGCGAGATTTTCTAATTTCTTCATAATTTTATTTGTTTTTATTTGTTATATCTTTAAACTCCATATATTTACTATCATTACCAGAATAGTAAAGAAATAATTTTTTGCCAGAAATTTTATAATGGCATACAGACTCTATTGCAGCCATCATTTTGTCGTCAGCTCCTGTCATATCATACAACAATGTCTGTAAATACGTATGAATTACAATATTATCCTTGTCTGTGATAGCGTAAATTGCATCAAAATCATTTACTCTTCCTGTCCATCTAATGGTTGCATTTTTATAAAAAGTGATATTATACAACTTTGTTTTATAGTTTTCGTCATTTTCTGTATATGTAGGAAAATATTCTACATTTCTTTCCACATAACGTACTAAATGCCATGTTCTATTTGATAATTTGTTTATATCACTACTAATTGTATTTTCTTTTTCATCTTCGTCATCATTGCAACTAACGATTAATAAACTAAAACTTGCTATTGCAAAGAATAAAAACAATATCTTTGCGAGATTTTCTAATTTCTTCATTTTTTTATGTTTTTTTATTTTTTCTACACACTTAAAGGCTTTTCGGAATCCTCCTTTTTATTTAAACGTTTTTTAATATGATTTATTTTGCATTGCACGATAATAAGTGCGATTATGCGAACATTCACTGTATGTTTGACGATATTGTGAAACGTCTGGCTTTTTATTAAAAAAGTTTATCGAAAAAGTACATTCGCTCCGTACGAAGTGTAACGAAGTGCGGGGTTATCCTTTCCTGTAG
>OMWJ01000015.1 GCA_900314725.1 uncultured Bacteroidales bacterium | reverse complement strand
GCTTATGCCATTGGCTTTGCATACCGCACTTATATCATTTGCGTTTATATTCTGTATCTCTATAAACTTTCTACCTATGCGAGAGTAAATCTCTTTGTAACCTTTCTTGTTCAATCTCACTCCTCGTTTTACTCTCTTCTCCAAAAAGTCAGTAGCACACAGAACCAATCCACAATGGTCTTCCAATTGATTATAAAGACTGATAAAGAAGTAAAGCACCGTATCATTCAATTTGTCTGCCTCGTCCAAAATAACAACAGGGTTTTCTTTGTGTCTTAAACTATCTACTATCTCCATCATCATCTCACCGACAGTTATTCCGCTACTATCTTTGCCCATCACTCTTAACAGTTCCGTCATAAAGAATTTTCTATTCCAAAACTCACTACAACTTAGATTATAAATATTTTCTTTTGTCTTTGCAAACGTTTTTATTGCTTCTGTTTTTCCACAACCTGCCTCACCTTTTATCGCTATAACAAGACTGTTTTCTTTGGTGTCATTAAGTAGTGTGGTCATTCTTTTAAATCCTCTTGTTTCAACAACTATCCACTTCTTACCATCATAGCCAATACCTGCTCCAACTCGGCGGAACATATCTTCAGTTATCAATTCCCAATTGTCATTCAATATCTGACTAATAGTAGCACTGCTTACTCCCGTGATAGTCTTGGACGCCTTATTCTGACTTCCTACCTCTTGACAATACTCTGCCAATCTCTGTCTAATCTGTTCTTTCTCGTTGTTTAACATCTCTTTTAAGGTTATTTAATTATCGTTTAAAATCTTTTTAATATTCGTTTAATACAATTCTGCCAAACTCTCTTCTTCCTCCTCCACGTTATTACTAAAATCTACTGGCTGATATGTTGCCTCCTCTATCTCCGCATCTGTAATTCTATGTCTATTGCGTTGGTTCTTATGCTGTCCTCTGCTGTCTGTTATCATTAGTTTAGAAAGTGTGCTGTCTAACAAAGGTGCGTTATTTAATAACAAATCTTTCGTCCTTTGCTGTGCAGAACATATCATATTCGTTACGTGGCTCTCTATACTCTTATTGAAATCAAATACCCTTTGCAACTCTTCACTATCTCCCTCTTTCCTCTCTGCCAATGCCATAGGCTGAATATGTTTAGCCTCCAACATAAATCTCAATGTCTCCTCCTTATTCACCGCAAGAACCTTTGTCAAATCTTCCTCATCATACTTTATCACCCAATCCTCATAACTATGTCTTCTAAACTCCAAATCAAAACAATCATAATGATATTTCTTACCTTGTATGGTAACATTCATTCCGCTACCCTCTAACTTATTCGTTGATACATCGCCATTTCTCTTTGTGTTATTTGTTCCGAAATAAAGTAAAAATGTTTCTTCACTCATCAAATGTTTTTTCTCCTTTGGTAATTTTTCAAAGCCTTGTGTATATTGCTCAAACTTCTTCTGCCTTTCCACTTCCATTATCTTTGCTATCTGCTCCCCGCATTCTTCCATTGTCGGAAACATCTTCTTCAACGTTGTTGGCACATTACCATTAGGCTGAAGTTCTTTCCTGCTCGTTACTCCATAACCGCTCCAATTAGGTGCAAAATGGCAATACGTATCATTCAAATATCTGAAATAAGGCTCTATAACTTTACTCTTTGAATTGTGAGCCTTCGCTGGCACAAAATTATCCGTAATACTCTTATAGGCTGATTTTAGATTTTTAATTTCATATCTATCACTTTGAAACTCATTTACAAGGTATCTTGCTCCAAACAATGCCCTCGTGTGATTAACCGCATCTTTCAAAGCACGTCTGATTAAGTCAGGGTTCTCATATTCGCCTATTGCATAGCCCACAGGGTAGTTTATATTTGTGTCCAATATAACGCAAACCGTCAATCTATTATGATACGTTGTAACCTTATGCCCTTTCTTATTCTCCGTTGTCTTTTGATACAGCAGTTCCACATCCCAACTATCCGCCGTCCAATAAAGCATTGGAAATTTTGGTCTTTCTCTCTTAACCTGCATACTCTTCTCTGCTCTGAACTTATTCTCCCCATATCTCCCTGCATAACTCTCAAGCGTGTATTTCTCTCGCCAATTGGCTACCGTTCCTTCCGTTATCTCTTTCCAACCCATCTTCTTGGCTACCTCGTTATATATCATCGCTATCTGTGTATTTTGTAAATTTCTTCTGTCGCTGATTAGTGTTATTATGATACTCTCCTTATCTTCTCCAAATATCTTCGCATTGTTCTTATTCATAAACTTACCACTTATCAAAGCCTCGTAACCTCTCTTTTGATAGTCGTTGAATTTCTTTTGTAGTCGCATCGTATTCATTGGAAGACTATGAGGATAATCATTATATAAGTTTCTTTAATTTACTACCACTCGTCCTTGCCCTCATCTGATTGCTTCTATCTATCATCTCCTTGCATCTATTCAATATTGACGCATTATTCACATACTCCATCTGCTTATCCGCTGGCAAATGTCTGCCGTCCACTAATACATATTCACTAAAATACATCACAGCTTGCATATCCTCTTTGATATTATCCAAGCCTTTCTGCACAGGAATCTCCTGCATCTCATCCTTAAACTTTTCCTCTATTAACTTCCTATACTTCAACGGAAAACTACCTACAACAAAAAGAGCAGAATAACCATTATGAGCTCTGCGAATTCTATTCACTTGTCCTCGCTTATATAAACTATTAAGCGTATTCATGCAAATAATATTGCTGACGTCTTCGTATGTTACTGCTTGTATGTTATTGTAGTATTCCATCTTATTACTCTCCTATCTTTACGCCATCGTAGTCATGCAAGGCTTTATATCTTATCATCTTACCTTTTAAGCCATTCGTATTTTTTCTGTATAGTAATGCCAAGCTCACAAACTGCTCCGAGCATTTCATCTCCTGAGCTAATTTCTTCTTGCTTTGACTATCTACAAATATTCTCTTTTCTATCTTTCCCATTTTCTCTTTCTTTTCTTTTTTGTTCCGCTACAGGACTTGAACCTGTATGTATGCCTTTGCGGAAAATTGCTTAACTTTGCACTTGTAATCTTTAATAATTAAGCAATATGACTAAATCTGAAGTTTTTGACTTTCTAAGTCGTTCAACAAACAATCAATTTATTTCAAATGCCTTATTTGAGGCTTGCGTGGAAGATGCTCTTGATACTAAATATATCAAAAATGGTGTTCAATACACCCCATCTATAAAATACATTGTAAAACGAGCTATTTCCAATTGCAAAACCATTTTGAATTTTCCTAACATCTACTTCCGAGACATCTACATCGCTGACCATATTCACAACAAGGAAGAGTATTTATCTCAACTTTCTCTATTAGAGAATGTAATTGAATTGTAGCATTATTCGTTGAATTTAATACTTCCAATAACGCTTCTTTGATAATGTTTACAACATTATCAAGGCTGTCATCTTTTTTACTACTACTTAATGTTAAATTCAATATTATTTTCATATCTATACTATTTTTTCGTGCAGTCGGAGAACTTGAACCTCCCGTTTAAGACTTGTTTTGCGTTTATCTTTTCTCACGGCAAACCTGCAACTGCTACACATAGTGTTAGGAAATTTTCCTTAATAATTCTTTACATTGCTTACTATGCAATCCTCTATTGCTACATCAATGTCCTTCTCTTTGCAATAGCATACTAACTGACTTACTCCTGCAAACTCTATCTCTTTCCTCGTTACAAGATTCCTTAACTTGCAAAATCCAGTTACGTCGTTAAACTTCACTTGATGTGTCTTGTTTCTTTTTAATAATTCTTTCATTATTCTCTGTTTTTAAAGGTTATTTATTTATTTTGTTATCTTATTTTTTTTTCTTAATTTTGTAGCGTGGTTTCAATTGAAAATTTACAATGCAAAGATAGAGTATTTCTCTAATATAATGCAAATATTTTTAAGGAAATTCTCTAAATATTTTATATTATTTTTATAAAATACTGAAAATGACTGTAAAAGATAGAATAAAATTTTTTTGCAAAAATGCAAATATTACTATTTCTGAGTTTGAAAAAACTCTAAATGTTGCCAATGGGTACGTAAATAGTATTTCAAAAAGTGTTGGAATTGATAAAATAAATATTATTTTAGAGAATTTCCCTAATATTAATTTAGAATGGCTTCTAACTGGCAAAGGTGAGATGTTAAAGACAGATAAACCTACTGATAACCAATCCACAAAGGAGCAGATAACATATAAGACATTGCCATTAATACCTATTGATGCTATTGCTGGAGTGCCTGCTGGAGATTTTCAAGGCGTACGTTTTGAGGATTGTGAACAATATCGCATACCTGATTTTGAAAGCAAAGGTGCTGAATTTCTTATTCGGGTTAATGGTTCAAGTATGTATCCTAAGTATTCTAACGGTGATATTCTTGCCTGTAAAAAAATTGAGGAAATACTCTTTATTCAATGGGGTAAAGTATATGTTATAGATTCTTCTCAAGGCTCGCTGGTAAAACGCCTTTTTGAAGATAAAAATAATAAAGAAAACCTTATCTGTGTATCTGACAACAAAGAAAACTATCCTCCTTTCTCCATTCCTAAATCAGATATTCGTTCCCTCTCCATCGTTGTCGGCGTTATCCGTTTAGAATAGTATTCAAACATCATTTAACCAATGAATAAAAGGTAATTAAAAGTTATGGAAAGTCGTACTATCACAGAACCTTTACAAATTAAATTTGGAGGTGATAGCCACCAAGTGAGTGTAAATACTATTATCAATACTCTAACAAACTATCAAAGGATTATTGATATTACAAATAAAGAATTGGGTGAAGAGAACTACAAAATTGACTTGCAAATCAAGGCTCTTGAAAAAGGTTCTTTTGTAATAGATTTACTTGTTTATGCACAATTTATCCCTAATATCTTTGACAAAGAAAATCTCCAATATGTAGCAAACCTTGTTGTCGTTGCCACTGGTTGTTATAAACTTTTTAAGAAACTCAAAGGCAAAAAAGTAAAAAATGAAGATATTCAACAACTAAACCAATCAGGTAATAATACTATTATCAATGCAAACACTGTTAATATATACAACAAAGCAAACACACGACAGGCAATTAGTAGTACTATCAATGCCATTAATAATGACAAATCCATAACTGATTTATCGTTATCAAACTCCAATAAAGAATTAGTCAAAATTGAAAGACAAGAATTTGAAGATCTGGCAACTGCTCCAATTGAAACTATTGAAGAAGAAATCACACAAAGATCTGTTATTGACTATAGAGCCATTTTGAATATAATTTCCGTCTCTTTTGATAGCTCTTATAACTGGAGATTTTACTATAAGGACGAAAAAATAACCATTAAAATCAATAATACAACAATACAACAACGTATAGACGAAGGAGAAGATTTCTCAAAAGGAGACTCTCTAATTGTTGAATTAGAGATACATCAAGTCTATAATGAAATAAAGAAAGATTACGAAAATAAGTCATACAAAATACGTAAGTTTATAGACTTTAATAAAGCAGGAAAACAACAAGAAATCAATTTCTAATACTAATTTATATGGAATTAAAAGAATTTACAAAACAAACACTTCTCCAAATTATAGAGGGTGTCAAGGAAGCTCAAAATGAGGCTTTAGTAAAAGATGCATATATCAATCCTGTAAATTTATATACAAATAAGGATGATAATACTTACGTAAAAATCAACGATAAAAATATTCAAGTCACAGATGTAAATTTTGAGGTTGAAGTTTCTACTATTGATGAAAATGAAAAAGAAGGCGGTGCTGGAATATTTGTAGGAAGTTTCAAAATAGGTACTCGCAAATCTGATACAGATAAAGCTATTGCTACAAATAAAATCACTTTCACTGTGCCACTGGCTTTACCTGTCGCAGAATACAATGCAAATAATACTCCATTATATCAACACGTAAGCGTGGGCTCATCAAATAGGAGAAATATTTTTTAATCTATTTTAGCTTTTTTTAATACTACTATTCCGAATATTTTAACATATTTAATAGTGCCGAATTTCTTGTCACAATACCACATAGGCATCTCTACTATGGTTATGGGGGCGTTCTTTATTCTTATTTTATCTATAGTTCCATTCATTTATTATTACCTTTTTTAAGTTCTCGTAATACCGAATCTCGCCACTCTGTCCACCATTTTATCTTTCTATCAATCCTTTGCAAATCCTTTTGTAAATCCCTATACCAACGAATAATTTTTATCATATATTTTTCCAGTTTGTATCAAATAAAAATGACGGTCAGTTGCCCGACCGCCACCTCCTTTTATTGACACGTTGTTATCACAACAATGTTTTTCAAGTCAATTCAATCCTTTTTAATTCCACTTTGTGCCGAAGTAGGATTTGAACCTACGTCTGTCGCATTTGAACTCAACCGCACTTGACCACTATGCTATTCGGCATTTAACAATAACCTTAAAAATGTTAAAAAAACTACGCTTTTCTGTGCTTACACATTTTTTTAGAAATGTTTAACAATGCAAAAATACAACAATATTTTATTTTTCAAATACTTACAAGTCCTAAAACTCCAAAAACGCCTTGCAAAAGTACCCCCTCAACTCCTCAAAAACCGCCCTTTTATACCCTATTTTATGACAAAAATACCCCTTCAACTTCAACATAATTTACTGCGTTTTGCACCAGCAACGCACCAGCAACGCACCAGCAACCTCAAAATTTTATTTTCTCTTACCCTGCTCCACCAACCATTACAACGTTAAAATAAGACGACAAATAGAGGCTCCCTATTCCCAGCCACCGACAACAAACAAAAAGAGCCATAAAACCGCATTATTATTGGCTTTACGACTCTTTTTACTACTATTATTAAACGACTATTAAAGACCTTTTAAACCATTGTTAAACTCCGCATAAACTTTATCGGCAAAAAATTAAAGCAAAATTAAACTAAATTAAACTTTTTTGCATTTCGTTCTCTCCGCAAAAATCAATCAAAACCCTCATAAAATATTGAAAAACAGGCAGAAATCGGCAAAAATATATTTTACATTATTTTGCTTTTCGTCTTTGCCCCCATATTTAAAGTAAAAAATTGTACTTTTGCAAAAAAATAACAAACAAAAAAAATAAACGTGAAAAAAACTTATTTCTTTATAATTTTAACAGGAATTATTCTTGTTCTATGTTTTTTTGCATGTATTTTTGGAAGTGTTGATATTAGTGAATTAACTTCTGCTGACAAATATATACTGTACAACATACGCCTGCCAAGAGTTCTTATGTGTATAGTAGCTGGTGCAACGCTGGCTGTGTGTGGTGGAGCGTATCAGGCAGTTTTTAAAAATCCTTTATCTGACCCTTATATACTTGGAGTGAGTTCTGGTGCTTCATTAGGTGCTTCGTTTGCTATTGTTTTAGGTTTAGACACTTTAATAATAGGAGTTCCTTTAATTGCTTTTGTTTTTGCTTTATTAACCGTAGCTCTTATTATGAAACTTTCACGTGTAGGCAACCGCATGCATACCACAACATTAATTCTTGCTGGAATAAGTTTCAACTTCCTTTTTTCTGCCATCATATCTCTGATAATGTTTATTGATAGGGAAGATATGCACAAAATATATTTTTGGACTATGGGGTCTTTGTCTGGAATTAAATATTCAGATGTTATTATTGTTGCATTCTTCACGGTTTTGGGCTACATTATGTTAAGAATGCTTGCTAAAAGAATGAATGCTTTATTGTTAGGAGATATATCTGCTCAAAGTATAGGTATTGATGTAGAAAAAACAAAAAAAAGTATTCTAATTGTATCAACATTAATGACTTCTGCTGTTGTAAGTTATTGTGGAGTAATAGGATTTGTTGGGTTGATTGTTCCTCATATTATCAGGTTGATTGTTGGAGGGGATAATAGAAAAATCCTACCCTACTCTGTTTTTGGTGGAATAATATTTATGTTGTTAGCTGATATTCTTGCACGCACGCTTGCCTCTCCAAATGAACTACCTATAGGAACAATAACATCTATTGTTGGGGCTCCATTTTTTATATATCTATTATATAATGCAAAACAAAAACTTCATTTCTAAACAATGCAAATACTTAAAGCTGAACATATAAGCGTAGAAAAAAAAGATAAAAAAATACTACACGACATTAGTTTCCAAATAGAAAAAGGGGATTTTCTTTGTGTTATAGGTAAGAATGGAAGTGGGAAGACCACGCTTTTAAAAACACTTGCAAAGTTAATAACACCAACAAATGGAAACATATTCATCAATGAAAAAAATATCTCAACTCTTAGCAGAGAAGAGATTGCAAAACAGATGTCTGTTGTCTTTCAAAATTCTTATAATGATTTTGATTTCAAGGTTTGGGATGTAGTTCTAATGGGAAGAATGGCTTATCAGAAAATATGGCAAAAAGATAGTGAAGAAGACCTCTTTTTAACCGAAAAAGCATTAAAAGATACTAACACATTACACCTTAAAGATAAAAGTTTTCATCTGCTTTCTGGGGGTGAGCAACAAAGGGTTTTAATTGCAAGAGCCCTGTGCCAAAATACAGATCTTATGCTTTTTGATGAACCTATATCAAACTTAGATATAAAACATCAGTTTGAAATCATGGATTTACTAAAAGAAATGAATCAGAAACTTGGTAAAACCATATTTCTTATTATTCACGATTTAAACATTTGCCTACAATATGCTCAAAAAGTACTTGCCATAGACAATGGGAAAACCATTATGTTAGGTCCAAAAAAAGAAATACTGACTAAACAAAACATTCTTTCTTTGTTCGGTGTTGAAGCTCAGATAATAAAAGAAGAAAAATCCAAGAAAGACTTCATTCTATTTTCCTCTTCCCTGCAAGATGATGATAAAAGTGTATAGAAGAATCTTTATATCGGTTATCATTGACATATTCTCTAAATAAATCAAATCATATTTAAGCCTTTCCACCATTTCATCTACTGTTTCTGCATAACCAAATTTAACCTGTCCCCAAGAAGTCATTCCTGGTTTTATCTTATGCAGCAGTTTATATTCTGGTGCTTTCTTTACTATTTGATCTATAAAGAACTGTCTTTCTGGTCTTGGTCCAACCATACTCATTTCTCCTTTAAGAACATGAGCAAACTGAGGAGTTTCATCTAAACGTACCTTACGCATAAATCTGCCAAAAGGAGTAATTCTTGGGTCTTCATCTCCAGAAGAAAGCATTGGTCCTGTTTTTTCTGCATCAGCATACATAGAACGAAACTTATACATATAAAAAGGTTTTCCATTCTTTCCTATACGCTCCTGCTTGTAGAATATTGGACCCTTAGAAGTTGTTTTTACAATAATAGCAACTATGATATATATAGGTATAAGAATAATCATAGCTATCAGAGAAACTGTAATATCAAACAATCTCTTAATAACAAACTCCCATGTTTCCATTTGTTCCTGTGCTATGCGTACAAGCGGAACAGAAAAGATTGCTTTTAGTTTGATATTACCTGTTAAAAGGTCTTTTCTATCGGACGGCATAAATACCTCCACTTGAGTCTGTTGAATAGAGAATATTATGTCATATATCTTTGTTTCATCTTCTTTCTTCAGTACAATGATAACCTTTTCTATATGTTTTTGTTCTATTATCTTGCTAATCTCTTGTTCAAATCCTATTTTGTGGATATTAAGCTTATTCAGTTCTTCTTTTTCTTTACCATCTATGCTTACATATCCAACAAACTCTGCACCAGAAGAAATCTCCTGAGAGTTTATTTCATTACATATTTCCACTGCTTTACTTTCATCAGAAACAACCAATAATGTAGGATAGGTTAATTCACCTTTATGAACTTTATGAACCGTTATTGTTGTTATAACAAAACGGGGAATATAAGTCAGAACAAAGTGTAACACAAATAGAATAAAAAAAGACAGATAATAGTTCTTATAAGTATATATATGGTCGTCTAACAAAAATGCAAAAAAGATTACCACCACTCCTAAAATACTTATAACAAAAGTCTGCGACAAATCTTTTAAACGAGAACGTTGATATATATTTTGATAGAATCCCTGTACAAAATATAACACCAACCAAAAAACAGGAATAAACAGAACTCCCTTAAAAAAGTTTCCATCACTGAAAACCTTATTAATATCATAGAACAAATCATTTTCTATACTAACCTTACGAAATATAAAAAATATTATCCATGCTATCATTGCAGCAAGAAAATCTGCAATGACATATTTTGCCACCTGTATTTTTTTATTTCTCATTATAGTCTTAAATAGTTTTTAGTCTGGATAATGAACAACTTTTATATTATCTATATGCACATACCCATTGGATATATCTTCAGTGTTGAATGGTTGGAAATATATTCTGAATGGTTGATAATTCAACTGAGACCAAACCTTCCCTAATAGGATATACATCTTTTTCCAACCTGCATTATTATTTGCATTAAGCCTCATACAACTAATATACTTATACTGATTAGAATAAGAGGATTTACCATATATACCTATTTCAAAAGGAATATTTGAATGATAATCCATTTCTAAAACAATACCATTTCTGTTTGTACATACAACACTGTCTTTCATTATTATCTTGTAAGCATCTTGTAGAGCAGTGGAATAAAATGCTAATGCATTACCATAAGGAACACTATCATTATTAATTAAGGTAAAATTATCTTCTCCTAAATCTGTTATTCCTGCAAGTGGTGCATTTTCAAACGGAACTAAACCATTTTCAAAAAAACATGTAAATTCCACCTCTGCATCAGTGTTATACATAACATCAACAACTCCTACGTCAATAGTTTTCCCTGGAACTAAGTTATATGTCTGGGTGTAGTAGGTATAGAAACGATAATAGTCTCTTGTTCCTGCCATACCATTATATTTTACTCCAGGTTGTAAGTCAATAGTGTGGTTACCTTCTTTCAGTATTGGAATATAGATAGGAGAACCATCTTTATTTAAAGAATATGCTCCTATATATTTTTGATCTACATAAACCCAAACATCTGTTATTTCATTTGTAAGGAAATCATTAGTCTGTTCATAACTAAAACTTGGATTAGCAACTACTCTAAAACCTTCCACTTTCAAATAAGCAGGTGTTTCTTGTTCCTGTTCAAAGTCATTACAAGAAGCCAATAACAGCAAAGCTGCAAAAAGAACTAATATATTATATACTTTATTCATTTTATTAAATAGATTTTCACATTAAAACTTATTATGCTATTTGTTTTTCTTATGAGTCATTATATAAAGTATTTCATCATCTGTCTCATTCATAGCTTCTCTTCCTATTTGAGAAAAACCTTCTATTGAAAGGTCTATATCGTTTTGAGCTATCCCATCAGTATCATTCACAACAATATCTTTCATAGCCAACTTAACAGAATCAAAAGCAGAAGAAAGACACGCTGCTATCTTTAAAGCACAAGAAGGTTTTGCACCATCACAAACTATTCCTGTTATAGTGTTTATCATATTACGAATAGCATAACATATCTGATTAAACGCACCATTCTGCAAATAAACCAAAGCTGAAGCAACTCCCATTGAAGCATTGATAAGACCACACATTGCAGACAATCTTCCTATCTTACCTTTAATATATATAGACATAAGATGAGAGAGAGTTAATGCACGAATTAACTGTTCTTCTGTTGCATTTATTTTCTTTGCATAATAATAGACAGGAAGAGTACATGTTATTCCTTGATTACCGCTACCCGAATTACTATATATTGGCAATAGAACTCCGTCCATTCTTGCATCAGATGCTGCACAAGTACGAGCTATTATCTCACTTTTTATGCTCTTATCATAATCGTTGAACAAAGTTTTGCCTACCTGTAGTCCATACTTATTTTTCAATCCCTCTTCACTACATGCTGAGTTCAGTTTATATGTATCTGCTATCCATTGCAACTCTTTCAAATCCTCATTCATTGCATAATCATACACTATCCTTGCGGAAAGAAGGTTACTTACTTCACCTTGACAATCATCATTACAAACTTCACATTCTTTTTCATAAAGGATTTTGTTATCCTTACTTACATGTATGAAATTGGTATGAAAACCAGCTATGATAACCTTTGCACTTGATGTATCACCTTTACATATACATTCTATATATAGTTTTTCTTTTGTATCCTTAGGCTTTACGTCTATATTGTGAGTTGATAGCCACTGTTTAGCATCTGAAAGATTTGCCTTAGCATCACAAAGTACTTCTAATTTTTTTTCACTTTTTCCACAAACAACTGCTAAACTAACTGCTATTGGAAGACCTATCATATTTGTTCCAGGAATACCCACTCCCATAGCATTCTTGATTATATTCTTACTTAAAAAAAGTTGAACCTCATTACAGGGTTCGCCTAATACTTCTTTACATTTACTAACACAAAGAGCAACAGCCACAGGCTCAGTACAGCCTACGGCTTTCACTATATTGCTTTGCATTAGTTGTTTTATAGCAATGTTATCTTTTATCATAGTTTTCTATGCTTATATTGTTGTATAACGCAATAAACCTATCTTTATTTTAGTAAAAAGTCTTTCAACTTCTGATTTCCGAAAGTATCAATAAAATCTTCTATATTTTTAGCATAATCTATCTTACCTATATTATCAAGAATAGCATTAACTCCGCTTAATATATTTTCCTTACTATTATCTTCTATAACAAAACCTGTTTTTTCTTGCAGAACCTGTTCTTTTATTCCTCCTACATTGGTTACTACTACAGGCTTACGGAATGCGTATGCTGTCATAACTATTCCACTTTGAGTAGCAGACTCATATGGTAAAACAACTGCATCACTTGCTACAAAATAAGGTTCTATATCTTCATTAGCAACAAACTCATTAATAAGCATAACATCTTCTTCTATATTTAATTCTTTAATTTTACTTGTATATTCATTAATATCACCATAACACTCTCCCACAATAAGAAGTTTTATATCCTTTCTTTCTTGTTTTATAAGAGGAAAAGCCTCTATGAGTTTCATTAATCCCTTATATGGACGAATCAAACCAAAGAAGAGTATTACCTCTTTTGAATTTATGCTTAGGAATTCTTTTGCCGAAGTTTTATTGTAGCGATTTAAATTATAGCAATCGTAAATAGAAAGAGTTGTTGTACAAATATCTTTGTTTGGAAAATCGTTTCGCATTTGCTTTGCTGTAAAATCCGAAGCAGCAATAAAACTATGAGCCTGTCTGAAAGTTGCTTTCACAAGATACTTTTCCCACCAATGATTTTCGTGTGATATATAGTTATCAGCAAGTATGGCTATCTTCGTTTTTTTCATATTCTTGCGAATAAGAAAGGCTATAGTTATTATACAAGGAGCAAAAAAGAACATCCACCAACGAAAAATAACCACATCAGGCTTTTCTTGTTTTATTCTTTTATAAGCTTTCCACCATGTAAAAGGATTGATTGAAGATATTATTCTTTCTATCTTATCATTATGTTCAAAGGGAATTACTTTGGAAGTATCATACTGCGTCTTACCTGGAAAGAATATCTTAGGATATAAAAGAGTATAAGATATGGTTTTATAGTCCATACCCATAGAGGTTATTATTTTATACAGATAAGCCTCTTCTAAAACTATGCCCCCTCTATAAGGATAGGCAGGAGCAACATTTACAACTTTCTTCATAAGATAAAAACGTCCGTATTTAACATTTATTGTATTTACAAAACAACTATCTGTACATTCTAACAACAGAAAATTTATCTGCAATTATTTCTCTATTCAAATAATATTTTATAATATTGCAAAATGTTAAACAAGTGATAATATAAACAAATAAAAAAATATACAATTATGTTTTCAAAAGATACTTATATAAAAAGACGCCAACAACTTGCTCAAGACGTAAAGCAAGGACTTATTCTTATTGTTGGAAATTCTGATGTTGCTTTCAATTATCCTGCAAATCAATACACATTCCGTCAGGATAGTACTTTCCGTTATTTCTTTGGCTATGACATTCAAGGACTAATAGGTGTTATAGACGCAGAAAGCGGAGAAGAATATCTATTTGGAGAAGAAGTGGATATGGCTGATATTATCTGGACAGGTCCTATTCCTTCTTTAAAAGAAAGAGCAACAGAAATAGGAGTAAGAAACTCTGGAACAATCAAAGACCTTAGAAACCTTATGGACAAAGCTGTCTTTGATGGAAGAAGAGTTCATTTCGTTCCTCCATACAGAGCTGAGAATGTAGAATTTATTGCAGATATTCTTCATTTGGATTATAGATATATTCAAGCATACGTTTCTAAGGAATTAATTGCTGCCTGTGTTAAACAACGTTCTATAAAATCAGCAGAAGAAATAGCAGAGATAGAAAAAGCTATTGAAACTGCTTACACTATGCATACTACTATGATGCATATGGCTAAAAATGAAGGAACATTTGAATATGAAATAGCAGGAACAATGGAAGGTATTGCTCTTGCTGGTGGTGGTCCTGTTTCATTCCCTATAATCCTTACTACTCATGGAGAAATACTACATGGTCATGACCATTCTCTTCAAATAAAGAAAGGAAGAATGATTGTTTCCGATGCTGGTTGTGAAAACAATATGGGCTATTGTTCAGATATTACCCGTTCTGTTCCTGTAGGAGGAAAATTTGATGCAAGACAAAAAGCGGTATATGAAGCAGTGTTAGACGCTCAACTATTAGTTCCTACTCTTTGCAAACCAAATGTAAAATATTCTGAAGTACATCTTGCTGCCGTAGAACGTTTGGGAGAAGGTTTGAAAGCATTAGGATTAATGAAAGGAGATATAAAGGAAGCCGTAAAACAAGGAGCAATGGGAATGTTTATGCCTCACGGATTAGGACACATGATGGGCTTGGATGTTCATGATATGGAAAACTATGGTGAAAACTATGTTGGCTATGATAAAAAGAACATACGTTCTACTCAATTTGGATTGGCTTCTTTGCGTTTAGGAAGAGAATTACAAGAAGGTTTTGTTATCACTGATGAGCCTGGTTGTTACTTTATCCCTGCCCTTATTGACCAATGGAGAGCAGAAAAGAAATGCATTGATTTTATTAACTATGATGAAGTAGAGAAGTTTAAGGACTTTGGTGGCATAAGAATTGAAGATGATGTTCTTATAACTAAAGACGGTTGCAGAATACTTGGAAAGCCAATACCTAAGACTGTCGCGGAAATAGAAAACGAAATGACTAAATAACAAATGAACAAAACATTTGTACTTATTAAGAAAGGTAAAGTAAATAGATTATTACATATAATTCTATTTTCTTTGCTTTTCTTTTTTTCTTTTACTTCTTATTCTCAAATAGTATATGACAACAGAGTTTTTTCTCCTTTGATAAAAACAGTGATATTAGAACAACAAGGGAACTCTTTCTCGGAACCTATCATATATCTTAATTCCTACAAAAAACTTCTTCTTCAATTTGATGAGCTTACAGAAGAGACTTTTCGCTATGAATACTCTATCATTCATTGCAATAGCGATTGGACACAAAGTGATTTGGATGTGAATCTTTATATGGAAGGATTTGAAACCCAACCAATAGAACATCATCAGAACTCTTTTAATACAATTCAACGCTATGTTCATTATTCCCAAACCATACCTTCTTCTAATATGAAATTGTTAAAATCTGGCAACTATATAATAAAGGTATTCAAAGCCGATAATCCTGAAGAAGTAATTCTTACTCGCCGTTTCTATTGCGTAGAAGATATTACTAATATAAGAACAGAAGTTCGCCAATCTTCTCTTTCTTCACAACTGAAAACACATCAGGAGGTAAATGTAAAAGTTTCGGGTAAAAACAACCGTTTCTTTCAAAACCCTTCAACTTATATGAAAGTCTTCGTTCAGCAAAATGGAAGAGAAGATACAAAAAGACAACTAAAACTAAGAGGACAGTCTGGAATTGATATAGACTTTTCTTTTGACGAAAGCAATCAGTTCTTTGGAGGAAATGAATTTAGGCACTTTGATATTACTTCTCTAAGAACAAGAAGTACTTATGTTGCTGGCTTTGATTTCCTTGATAACCAAAATTTGGTTTATCTAAGAGAAGAAAAGATAAAGAAAACATTACCTTACTCTACAGAAAAAGATATTAATGGTAAGTTTAATATTAGAAATGAATATAACGAAGATAAAAATACTTACAGCGATTATGCTTGGGTTCGTTTTACTCTTCCCCTCCCCTACACATTAGAAGGAAACTATTATGTTGTTGGAGGCTTATCTGATTGGAGAATGACAGAACAAAACAAATTCCAATATGATAATGGAAAATATTATGCTTACCTTTATTTAAAACAAGGATACTATAACTATCAGATACTTTTTGTCCCCAATGGAGATATTAAAGGTTCATACAGAGAAGTAGAAGGCAACCATTATGAAACAAATAACACCTATAAAGTATTTGTATATTACCATAACTTCTCTGATAACTATGATGAATTGATAGGTTTTTCATCTGCAGAATACAGATAGTTTATTAGCTTTTCTGTTTAAAGTCTTTGTTTTTCCAAGAATGCAGGAGAGTCTCCCCACTCATCATAAAGAATAGTGTGATTTATTGTTTTCATTCTTATATCTAAACAATTTGCACATTCATCAGGAGTATCTTGCACACATGCTTTATTAGGATAAATAGAATAATCTTTACGATTAAGAGTAGGAGTAAGATTAGGCATTATTACATTTGCTCCCACCATTACAGCTTTTTCTCTTCCCATTTTGTCTATTGTTTGATTAGCAGTAGCAGCAACCATATTTATTTTAGGCATAACAAGACGAGTAACAGCAAGTGTTTTAAGAGTAAGTAACATCCGTTCTTTGTCATTAGGAATCTCATCCTTATATTTCCACAAAGGGGTATCTTCATGAGGAATAAAAGGTCCTAAACCTACCATTGCAACATCTTTTTCTTTAAAAAATAAAATATCCCCTGCAATATCTTCTATTGTTTGAAAAGGCAGACCAACCATAATACCCGTACCGACTTGATAACCTATTGATGACAAATCATCTATGCAAGCTATCCTCTTTTTAAAAGAATGTTTAGCATCATTTGGATGAATTTTGTAATAAAGTTCTTCGTTGGACGTCTCTATTCTAAGCAAATACCTATGGGCTCCTGCTTCAAACCATTCCTTATACACATCAGCATTCTGTTCTCCGCAAGAAAGAGTAATACCTATTTTATTATCAGATAGTTGTTTTATTCTTTTTATTATCTGTGTTATCTTTTGAGTAAAGTCTTTATCTGTTCTTTCTCCACACTGTAGGGCAACAGAACCATATCTCAGACGTATAGCCTCATTAATACAATTATCTATTTGTTCATCATCAAGAGTGTAAAGAGATTTATTTTCATTTTTAACTCTTAGACCACAATACAGACAGTTTTTTTCACAAATATTAGAATATTCTATTAAACCTCTAAGATGAACACTATTGCCAACATTGTTTATTTTTACTTCCAATGACTTAGCAAACAAAAGTTTTGACTCTTCTTCATTTGCATTCAGAAGAGCTAAAATATCTTTCTTTTCAAAAGATTGCTGATTTAGAATTGTTGCAATGGATTTCACAAACAGCAATTATTTTTTACCTTGATTTGCTACTTGCTCCATAAGTTTCTTTACCGTTTCTTCATCTGCAAGAAACTTATGTTCTTTTAGATTTAGATTTTCATCAAAAGTAAATAAATAAGGTATGCCTGTAGGAATGTTAAACTGTATTATATCCTGTTCTGACATATTTCTTAGGTTCTTTACTATACCTCTTAATGAATTACCATGAGCAGCAATAAGGATAGTATCATGATTTTTAAACTCTGGTAGGATAACATCATTAAAATAAGGCATACATCTTGCAATACAGTCTTTTAAAGACTCCGTTACTGGCAAGTCTTTTACATCAATATCTTTGTATCTTCTTTCATTTCTTGGATTTCTTTCATCTGTATCGTCTAAAGCAGGTGGCTGACAATCAAAAACTCTTCTCCATTTCAACACTTGTTCATCACCATACTTTTCTGCAGTCTCCTTTTTGTTTAAACCTTGTAGTTTGCCATAGTGCTTTTCATTCAAACGCCATGATTTATACACAGGAAGATAATCCATATTCATTGTATCCAATACAATATTAAGAGTCTTTATTGCTCTTTTCAAATAGGAAGTAAAGCAAATTTCAGGTTCAATATTATAATCCAATAATGCCTGACCAGCTTGCACTGCTTCTTGTTTGCCTTGTTCTGATAAATCTACATCTTTCCAACCTGTGAAAAGATTAAGTTTGTTCCATTCACTTTGTCCGTGACGAATTAAAATCAAATTTTTATCCATTATATTATTTTTTCTTTAAAAGTTTAATATCTAATGTTTTTCCTAAATCCTTATTCCAAGAAAGAATTACTAAAACAATTCCTGCTAAAATAAATGGTATAGAAAGTATTTGTCCCATATCTATAGGAAGACTATCTTCCCAAGATTCTTGATTATTCTTTAAAAATTCCAATAAAAATCTCACACCAAACAATAAGGCAAGGAAAAGTCCAAATATCATACCTTGATTTATTCGTTTGTTTTTTGAGTTAAGCAGATAATAAAGCACAAGACCTATGGCAAGATATGAAAGTGCTTCATATAATTGAGTAGGATGACAAGCTACAGTTTGATGATCTCTAACAAAAACAAAACCCCATGGTAAAGTTGTTGGAAAACCATATATTTCTGAATTCATAAGATTACCCAAACGAATAAGAACTCCAGCAAAACAAATAGCAATCACCAGACGTTCCACAACCCACATAAAAGGTATATTTGTTTTTCTGCTATATATAATCAATGCAATGATAATTCCTATTGCTCCTCCGTGTGAAGCTAATCCCTGATAACCAGAGAAACGCCAACCATCTGCCGTTTCCTTAATAGGAAGAATCATTTCTATTATATGATGAGAATAATAAGTAAAATCATAGAAAATACAATGACCTAATCTTGCACCAATAACAACTGCAAAAAAACAATAGAAAGTAAGTTTATCCAAGTACGCAACATCTACGCCCTCTTTTTTAAACATCTTTTTTAGAAGTATATAACTGACGATAAATGCACAAGCATACAAAATACCATACCATCTTATTTCAAAACCTCCTAAGTTAAACAAAGTAGGAGATACATTCCATGTAATACTTAATAAACTCATAATCGCTTCATATTAAAAACATAAAAACAAAGGCTTTAAGGGCATAATTGTCCTTAAAGCCCTTAGAGCCTTTTATTTAGTTAGACTATTTTTTTATTATAGTCTTTTCTTTAATTCTTGCACTCTTACCAGAAAGTTTTCTCAAGTAGTAGATTCTTGCTCTACGTACTAAACCGACTTTATTTACTTTTATGCTATCAATAAAAGGACTGTTCATTGGGAATATTCTTTCTACGCCAATACCATTAGATATTTTTCTAACAGTGAAAGTTCTTTCCATTTTATGTCCTGATATTTGTATAACTATACCTTGGAAAGCTTGTATTCTTTCTTTATTACCTTCTCTAATTTTATATGCAACGGTAACAGTGTCTCCAGCCTTAAAAGTTGGGAAGTCTCTTTCAACCACTTGTTGGCTCTCTACATATTTCATCAATTCGTTCATCATGACTAAACTTCTTTCTTTTTAACGGTTAAACACTTTATTTCTTAACTGCTTTAACAACTGCTGCGAAAGCCTCTGGGTTATTCATTGCAAGATCAGCCAAAACTTTACGGTTCAAATCAATATTGTTCTTGTGCAACAAACCCATGAATGCTGAATAAGATATATCATGCAAACGGCAAGCTGCATTGATTCTGTTAATCCATAAAGCACGGAAATCTCTTTTCTTTACTTTTCTATCTCTGTAAGCATATGTTTGACCTTTTTCCCATTTGTTTTTTGCAACGGTCCAAACGTTCTTACCTCTTCCCCAATAACCTTTAGTACGGTTAAGGATTTTTTTTCTACGAGCTCTTGAAGCTACTGCATTTACACTTCTTGGCATTTCTTTTTACCTTTCTTTTTGTTTTTATATCAGCGACCCTTGCTTAGGTTCTTATTTACTGATATAATGGTTAAACATTTTTTTAACTCTTACTTGAAAACTTTGTTTATCTAACTAACAATTCGTTCATAATCTTTGCATCAGCAGAAGAAACTGTACTGTATGCACAAAGATTTCTCTTTCTTTTGTTAGACTTCTTAGTCAAAATATGACTATGATAAGCATGTCTTCTTTTCAATTTACCTGATGCTGTAACTGTAAATCTTTTCTTTACAGAAGATCTGGTTTTCATTTTTGGCATCTTTCTAAAGTCTTTTATTTGTTAATAACTCTTTTACTTAAAAGTCGTCTTCATCAGACAACTACATATTTTTTCTATCCAAAAAAATTTTTGCAAAATTACTACTTTTTATTATATCTGCAATATTTTTTTCAGTTTTTTTTGATATTCTTTATTTTTCATCATAAAAAAGGGTTTCTATTGACAAGGAATTTTACTTTTGTTTTCAATCATCATCACTTCAACAACTACAAAATAACAATCTCTGTTTGTAAATAAAATTTCCCATAAGAATATTTGGATATTTCAAAAAAATGTTGTATCTTTGCAAGTGAATAATCAGTGGTTTTAAGTAGTGTTTTTGCAAAAATACATCTATTTACTTAAAACCATAACTTTTAGCAAAAACTCCATATACATTCTTTTTTATTTAAGAATTAATCACTTAGAACTACTTGATTATCACTTAAAAATAAGGTAAAAACTCTTCGTTTTCACATCTAAAAACCAAGAGTTTTATACAAAAAGACTTCGTTTTCACAATTCAAAACGAAGTTTTAATACAGAAAAACCTTATATCTCTTCCCTAAAACCAAGATTTCAGGGAATTGGTTTTGTTTTACCTTAAAGTTCTATTCTTATTTTTCTTTGATATTCATCTATTTCCAAAATCTCTACTGCTGTACAATCCTCAGGAATAAGAGATGGTATATTTTCTGCCCATTCCATAAAGCAATAGTTTCCTGAATAGAAGTTTTCTTCTACTCCTATGTCCAAAGCCTGTTCTTCTGATTCCAAACGATAGAAATCAAAATGATAGACTTCTCCTACTCTTGGAGAGAAATAAACATTACAAATGGCAAAAGTAGGTGAGCAGACATTGTCTTCAACTTCCAATTCACTGCAAAGAGCCTTGATAAACGTCGTTTTGCCTGCTCCCATCTTACCTTTAAAAGAAAACACCCGTCTTTGCCCGACAAAATCAATAAACTCTTTTGCGGCACAAGGCAGGTCTTCCAATCGTTTAACAATAATTTCTTTTGTCATTAGTTTGTCCTATCTTTTAGTAGTCAGATGTACAAAAGGTATCAGACACTCTTCCATTGAGATACCTCCATGTTGGAAAGTATTGTTGTAATAGGATACATAGTAGTTGTAGTTGGTAGGATAGACAAAATATCCCGTACTCCTTACAAATACCATTGGAGAAAGTATGGACAAAGGCGGCAACATTATCTCTTCAGGATTCTTTACATGATAAACATCCTTTGCATCAAATTCCAAGAGTCTGCCTATCTTATAACGAAGATTAACAGAAGCCTCTTTATTAGACTTTATCCGTACAGGACGACCAACCTTTACACTTCCATGATCCGTTGTTAGGAAAATATCAACATCTTTATCCGACAGATATTTAAGAACTTCTTTCAAAGGAGAATGCTCAAACCAAGTACGAGTAACACTTCTATACGCATTCTCATCTGATGCTAATTCTCTAACAAGGTCTGATTCCGTACGAGCGTGAGACAGCATATCAATGAAATTATAAACAATAACATTAATATCATTCTGCAAAAAGTTTGGCAGAATATCTATCATCCTCATTCCGTATGTAGCATTCAGCACCTTATGATATGTCTGAGTAGCTTTTATTCTGTGGCGGACAAGATTGTCTTGCAAAAGATCAGGTTCATATTGATTTTTGTTTCCTTCCTTGTCTTCATCTAACCAATACTGAGGGTAATATTTCTTGATGTCTAACGGCATAAGAGAGGAGAACAAGGCGTTTCTTGCATACTGTGTCGTAGTCGGAAGAATGCTATAATAAATGCTTTCATCTTCTGTATGGAGATATTGTTCAATCATTGGCTGCAAAGCTCTCCATTGATCAAAGCGGAAATTATCCAAGACAATAAGAAAAACAGGTCTTTTTTTTGCTTTCAGAAGAGGAAAGACTTTTCTTTCCAAAATCTTATGAGACATCAGTGGAGTTGCTTCCGTCTTGTCTTTTATCCAATCAATATAGTTCTCCTGATAGAATTTAGAGAACCTGTCATTAGCAGAAGACTTTTGTTCTTTCAGTATTTCAAATATACTTTCATCATTGGAAGTACTTAATTCTATCTCCCAACGAACTATGTCTTTATATAAATCTATCCACTCTTGCCATGAAAGATTTTCATTTATACGCATACTTAAATTTCTGAATTCCTGCTGATAGTTCAGAGTGGATGTTTGAGTTACTAATCTTTTTTGGTCTAAATGTTTTTTTAGTGTAAGAAGTATCTGATTTGGATTAACAGGTTTGATAAGATAATCTGATATTCTTGAACCTATAGCCTGTTCCATAATATTTTCTTCCTCACTCTTTGTTATCATAATAACTGGAATGGAAGAATACTGGACTTTAATCTTTGAAAGAGTTTCCAAACCATTCAATCCAGGCATATTTTCATCTAAAAAGATTATATCAACACTCTCTTTTTCCAAAATATCCAAAGCTTCCTGACCATCTGTTGCAGGAATAACTTTATAGCCTTTTGCCTCAAGGAAAAGCACATAAGGTTTCAAAAGGTCTATTTCATCGTCTGCCCAAAGAACCTTTACCATGAAAATTATATTATTTATTTATTAAGAAATTCAACTATATCTTCATCAATTATGTTAGGGTATTTAAGTAGTTTTTCTACTTTGCCGTTGTTCATAAGTATGATTATCGGCTGCCTGCCCTTAGTTGCCTCTAAAAAAACAGGTGCAGGTACATTCTTAAAAGGAAGTTCCTTTATTTCATTCTTAACAAAGAAACGCTTTATTGCCTTATCTCCACCCCAAAAGATAAGAGCAAAGTTTTCATCTTTGATGTTATACTTCTGACGCATAACATCTAAACGCTTGGCTGTTTTTTTACAATATTTACAAACAGGAGAATACATACAAACTATTTTCTTACCTTCTTTTATATGTAAATCTTCTAATGCTTCATTGCTTATAAGATATTCAAATTTCTCTTCATTGATTTTTGCAGCCTTGCCATAAAGCTTATACCTAAGACTATCAGGCATATTTATTCCAAATGAAGCAATCAAAACAGCAACAAAACAAACTATGGTAAGATAAGTTGTATTATTCTTTATCCAAACAGAAATCTTATTAAACTTACTTGGTTTTTCTTCAAGCAAAACTTCTTGATTATTCTTTTCTTCAATACCTTTATTCCAAAACATAAAGTAAGAAAAAACAAGAAGCACAATATTCTTTATCAGCGTTTGAGTATCTGACATTATAAGTACTTCACCAAAACAATGACAGTTCTTTTGATCAACTGCAAAGAAATGAGGTTTTACTATTATATATATAGTAAAGAAAACAAGAAACGCTATTATTAAACTTTTAATCAGTTTTGGTTTTACGCCAATAAGCAACAACAAACCTAAACTAAACTCGCAAGCAATCAAAAGACGAGTCAGTATTGTTGTTGTTATCCATGAGAAAAGTTGATGTTCATATATAAATTGGTCAAATGCATCCAAGGATATATACTTTGTTACTGCAGAAGCCATAAACACCAAGGCTACAAATATTCTTGCAATCCAACCAATAACGTTTCTCGTTTTCATCTCTAAAAAAGTATTTTATTATTTTTTTATTATTCTTCTGTGCAATCTCCTTCAAGCACTTTACCTTCTATATCCTTGCTTGTTATATCAGAACAATCACCATCCCAATCATTAACAGGAACAGAAGTAGAAGCTTTCTTTAATGATTCTGTACTAACAGGACAAACACAATCTGTTGTATCAGAACAAGAATAAAGTGCTACACCACATACTAACGCAAATGCTACATAAATTATTTTTTTCATAAGTCGTTTTCTTTCTTTTATTATTTACTTATTTCTTTACATAATTATAGGGAGTGTTTATTAGAAAAGCACTCCCTACAACCTTTACTTGAATTTTAATCTTATAGATTAGTCTTCTTCGCAAGAAAGTTTCCAACCAAGTTCTGCAAATTCGCTCCAGCTTTCACCGTTAGCGTCTTTTCCTAAGTCAGCCCATTTAACTTCGTCACAATCTCCGTCGAAATCTTCAACTGCAACGCTAGTGATAGCTGTTCCTTGGTCATCAGATACTTTGCAAGTACAATCGCTGTTACCGCAAGCTGCGAATCCTAATGCTACAAGAGCAAATGCTCCTAATGTAAATAATGTCTTTTTCATTTTTTTTATAATTTTAAGTTAAACAATTTGTTTCGCTACTCTATTTTAATGGATTTTCGCTTTCTCCATTTGTTATCGGGTGCAAAGTTATAAAAAAATATCAATATGAAAACTTTTTTTTATTTTTTTTCGCATTTTTCTTTTCTTTGCGTCCTTTAATCTTTCTGTTACAAAACCTGTGCCAAAACTTAACTTATCTTGTATTTATTTTTAAAACCACAGGAAAATGATCACTTATTCCACCTTGATATTTCATACCCTTATAGGCTGAAAAAGGTTTATCTACCTTGCTTTTTCTATCCTTTTCTACCAAAAAAGAAGGTTTAAAAATATGGCTTTGATTAAAATTCTTACCGTAAAGTATTTTATCTCTCAAGTTTTCTGAAACAATAAACTGATCAAAACTATAATACACCTTACTATAAACATAAGACCCTGTAATATCTTTATTGTTTTGCATAAGGTCAATAAGTTTTACTTTGTCTGTTTTTGAAGTATCATTCAAAGCAAAGCCTTTAATTATTGTTTCGTCCCAAGGATTATCATTAAAATCTCCCATAATCAAGAAATTTTTCTCCCCTTTACTATACATATTATTTATATGTGCATAGATTTGAGAAAATATTTCCTCTCGCAATTCCTTTTTTATGTTATTTTCTCTACGGGATGGAGCATGAACTACATATATATTAATAGGTAGTTTCCCAATAATACCTTTGACATAAAGAACATCTCTTGTTCTATCTTCTTCCTTATCGGAAACAGAAGGTAAAGTATAATGTTCTTCAGCTTTAAATCTTTTGGGATTGTACAATAGAGCAACATCTATTCCCCTAATATCCTTGGATGGATAGTGAATATATTTATAACCTATTTTTCTAAGAGGAGTAGAAAGGGTCAATGCTCTTAACACTGTATCGTTTTCTATTTCACATAAGCCTATAATAGAAGGCATCTGTTTTTCATCTATAGCAATATATGTTTTAGCAAGGTCATTAAGTTTTTTATTATACTTTTTGAAAGTCCAATGCTTTTTCCCCTCAAGAGTAAAATCGTCATCTTGTGTTTGCTTATCATCCATAGGATAAAAAAGATTTTCCACATTATGAAAAACAATAATATCCTCCTGTGCCATAACAAAGTTAGGCAACAAACACAACATAAGCCCTATTTGCTTTAATCTACCGTGTTTGGTATTTGAATTATATTTATTATAAACTCCAGCCACTAAAATATATCTTCAAAAAAGCCCGCACAGAACAAAGTATATTCTTGTGCAGGCTTAATATGAACAGAAAATATTATTCAGGTTTATAGAAAGGCATTCTGACTACTTTTGCTTCAACAAGTTTGTTTCTTACCTTTATATATATAGGTGTATCTTTTTTAGAAAAAGCAGTCTGAACATGTGCTGTTCCAATATTTTTTCCTGTTGAAGGAGAAGGAGAACCTGAGCAAACTTTACCTATTGTATTTCCTTCTGCATCGCAAACTTCATAACCATTTCGTGGAATACCTTTTCCAACCATTTCAAAACCTACAAGTTTTTTCTTAACTCCATTTGCTTTTTGTTCTTCAAGATATTTTCTGTCTATGAAATCATTTCCATCTACAAATTTTGTTAGCCAATTCAAACCAGCTTCTATTGGAGATGTTTCATCATCTATTTCATGTCCATAAAGACAGAATCCCATTTCCAAACGTAAAGTATCTCTACAGCCCAAACCAGCAGGCATTATTCCAAACTCTTTTCCTGCTTCAAAAACAGCGTCCCATATTTTATCTGCATATTTTTTATCAAAATAAATTTCGCAACCGCCTGCTCCAGTATAACCTGTTGTAGAAAGCAATACATTCTCCACTCCTGCAAGAGTAAGATATTTAAATGTATAATATTCCATATCTTCTACAGGAGTAGAAGTAAGTTTTTGCATAACCTTAAGTGCGTTTGGTCCTTGAACAGCAAGTTGTCCATAGTTTTCACTCTCGTTTGTAAAATCTTTACCTAACTCTAAGCCCATTTTCTCTGCGATTGCAGCCATCCAATTCCAGTCTTTCTCTATGTTAGCGGCGTTTGGAACCATAAAATATTCTGTCTCACTAACGCGATAAACCAACATATCATCCACAATTCCACCTTTACCGTTTGGAAGAACAGTGTAAAGAACTTTACCATCAAATAAAGTATTAATATCATTAGAAGTACAGTACTGTACAAAATCATGAGCCTTTGGTCCTTTTGCTCTGAATTCTCCCATGTGTGAAACATCAAAAACTCCAACGTTGTTTCTTACATTGTTGTGTTCTTCTATTAATCCTACATATTGAATTGGCATATTATAACCTGCAAATTCAGCCATTTTAGCTCCAAGGTCTATATGCTTTTGTGTAAATGGTGTTGTCTTCATTATTTGTATTTATTTTTATGATTATGTTTTATTGTTTTAATAAATTAGGTTGCAAAGTTAAACAAATTTTCTACAAGTACAAAAAAAGAATAAATATTTTATCGTTTTTTATAATTAAAACTTTATTTATTTATTTACTAATCAAGAGATTATATTTATTCAATTAATTTTTATCAAAATTTTTATTAAAAAAAGTTAATATACTGTAAAAATTTTATTGTATTTTTGCGTTCTGAAAGTAGTACTTATTGTACACAATTAATAATTATTAATTTAAAACAAAAAAAAATGAAGATTAAACATTTATTTTTAGGACTTGCAATGGTTGCTCTTATGGCAGCTTGCACAAAGAATGCAGAAACAACTTCTCCTACAGAAGCTACTCCTACAGAAGAACCAGCTGCTGCTGAAGTTACTCCTGCTGAAGAACAAGTAGAAGAACCAGTTAAGGAAGAAGCTCCTGTTAAGAAGGAAACTGCAAAAGAAACAAAGAAAGAAACTGTAAAGCCAGCTACTCCAAAAGTAGATCCTTGCGAAGCTAAAGTAAAAGCTTTTGAAAAATTCGTTGATGATTTAGTTGCAGCTAAAGATAAAAAAGGAACTGTTGCTGGAGCAAAAGCTTACTCTGCTTTAGTTGGTCAAGTTAGTTCACAAAGAGCTTCTGTAAAAGAATGTGGAGCTGGTGAATTCAAGACACGTGTTAGCAATGCACAAGCAAGACTTGTTAGAGCAACTAACTAATTTTTAGTCTTACAACAAAGAAAAGGTTGAACTTCCAAAAGGAGTTCAACTTTTTTATTATCTATTCTTTTGCTGTTAGATAAAAAAATAGTACTTTTGCACCCTCAAAAAAAGAAAAATAAAAAATCATTATGGATAAAAAATCAATAATAGGATTAGTATTAATATGCTTGGTATGTGTTGTTTTCGGATTATTAAACCGTCCAAGCGAAGAACAAAAACAAGCACAAAAACATTACCAAGACTCTATCGCAAAAGCACAAATGCTTGCTAAAAAACAAGCCGACAAAAATAAGTCTTTTAAAAATGAAGAAGAAGCCTTAATAGATTCTTTACGTGTTTTGGCAAACGAAAACGACTCTGCAAGAGCTGAATTAGATGAATTAATCAAAGGAAAGTATTCTGTTTTTTCTTCTTCTGCAAATATAGAAAACAAGAATATTGTTTTAGAGAATGATGTCTTCAAGGTAAATATCTCTTCTCGCGGTGCTATGGTTTCAAATGTTGTTCTAAAAGACTATACTACATACGGAGGAAAAGAACAAGTAAAATTCTTCACTAATAATGGCAATAAGTATGGACTTCACCTTACTGTTGGAAACAACATTATAAACACAGAAGAATTAGATTTCAAAGTTTTTGTAAATAATAAACTATATAATTCTAACGCTCCTTTAAAGGTTAGTGGCAAAGACTCTTTGGTAGTTTCTTTACGTCTGTTTCCAAATAAACCTGACACTATAAACATCTCAGATGAAAATTACTTCCTTAACCAAAAGCAATACTTGGAATACAAATACACCATTAGAGGAAATGACTATCGTTTAGGTTATAAGATTGCTCTTAATAACATGCAAGATGTAATCAAAGACGATGGTAATTTAGAATTTCAATGGGATTCTCCTCTTTGTTTAAAAGAAAAGGATAAAAAAATAGAGACACAAAACTCTTCTATATACTATATGTTAGATGACGAGGTTGAGAATCTAAAAGAACAAGGAAAAGATGATTCTGTTAGTGAAAGTAGTAGCATTCCTATCAAATGGATTTCCTATAAACAGCAATTTTTCTCTACTGTTTTAATAGCAAAAGACTCTGTTTCTCGTTTCAACTCTGCTACAATGGTAACAAGGGCAGACACTGCTGCATTAAACATTAGAAATATGCATTCTGTATTAGACTTTAATTACTCCAATGATAAGAACTATACAGAATATAATATGGATATGTTCTTTGGACCAAACAAGTATAGAATATTCAAAAACTACAACATTGACTTAGAAAGAACTATTCCTTTGGGCTGGGGATTTTTCCTTTTGCAGTGGGTAAACAGATTTGTCATCATTCCTGTATTTGACTTTTTACAGGGATTCAATCTACATATAGGACTAATCATTCTAATACTTACTCTTTTAGTTAAGATAGTTCTGTTCCCATTGGCTTACAAATCTTTTTCTTCAACTGCTAAAATGAAAGTTCTTCAACCTGAGATTCAAAAAATAAATGAAAAATATCCAAAACAAGACCAAGCCGTTCAAAAACAACAAGCCACAATGCAACTATATAGACGTGCAGGAATAAATCCTATGATGGGATGTTTCCCTATGCTATTACAGTTTCCTATCTTGGTGGCTATGTTCAGATTTTTCCCTTCTTCAGTAGAACTTCGTCAGCAGTCATTCCTTTGGGCTGATGACCTTTCTACATATGATAGCATTTTGGATCTACCATTCAATATTCCTTTTTATGGAAGTCATATCTCTTTATTCTGTTTGCTAATGACTATTGCACAACTTTTGTATACTAAAATGACAATGAACCAACAAACTCAAAACAACGCTATGCCAGGAATGAAGTTTATGATGTATGGAATGCCTATCTTTATGCTGTTTATACTTAATAATTTTTCTGCTGCATTGAATTATTACTATTTAATTTCATTGCTTATATCTGTTTTACAAATGTACATCATCAGAAAGACTATTGATGAAAACAAGGTTCTTGCTCGTTTGCAACAAAACTCCAAAAAGCCTATGAAGAAATCAAAATGGCAACAAAGGATGGAAAACCTTGAAAAACAAAACAGAAAACTTATGCAAGAAAGACAGAAAAATCAAAGAAGAAGATAAAATATGTCAGAATCTAAGTCTTTTACAATCAAGCAAGGAGAGGAATACATTGAACTTATCAAACTTTTGAAAGTGTTAAATATTGCAGAAAGTGGAGCTTTGGCACAAATTTTGGTATCTAATGGAGATGTAAAACGAAACAATGTTGTTGAGTTAAGAAAACGTGCCAAAATTAGAAGAGGTGAAACAATAGAAGTTTTAGGACAGGTAATAAATATTGAATAAATCTTTGCTTTGGGATAGTTTTTTTAATAATACAACAGCTAAAATAATAAACTAATAAAATACAAAAACATTATGGACCTTACAGGAATATTAGCAATAACAGGAAAACCTGGATTGTATAAACTTATCTCTCAAACAAAATCAGGAGCATTGGTTGAATCATTAGTAGATAAAAAACGTATGCCTGCTTTTGCTCATGAAAGAATCTCATCTTTGAAAGACATCACAATGTTTGGAAATGACGAAGACAAACCTTTGATAGATATTTTCCAAAACATATATAAAATAGAAGATGGTAAAGAGTGTATATCTCACAAATCTTCTGATAAAGAGTTAAAAGATTATATGGAAAAAGTCTTTCCTGATTATGATAAAGAAAGAGTTCATCTTTCAGATATGAAAAAATTGTTCTCTTGGTACAATATTCTTCTAAGCAACAACCTTATTGATTTGGAACAGCCTCAACAAGAAGAAGAAAAACAAGAAGAAAACTAAATAAAAAAAACTTAAACAAAACAAAATATCCCAAACCCTTATAAAGTTTGGGATGTTTTTTATTCACTTTCCCTTATGTCTTTCACATTTAACTGCAATTCCCTATGCCCTTGATAGTTGTTTTCTTCTATTGTGTAACAAATATCTATCTTTATCCCATTATGCAATAAATCATAATAATCACCAAGAGAAAAACCTATACAAGAAACAGGCAGCATACTTTCCTTTATTGATATGGCAGAAAATTTCAAATGGTTTTTACCGACCTTTCTTACTCTGTTTGCATCATAAATCTGATTTGAAACAAAAACAGGTTCTGTATTTTCTGGACCAAAAGGCTGAAATTCATTAAGAAGTCTTAGCAATTTATCGTTAATATCGTTCAACTCTATTTCCATATCAACAGATATTTCAGGTAGGAGTTCCTCCTGCTGAATACTATTTTCTACCTCTTTTTCAAACAAAGCTTTAAACTCACTAAAGTCTTCCTCTTTCAAAGATAATCCTGCAGCAAAAGTATGTCCGCCAAAGTGAGTCAAAAGATGATGACATTTTTCTATAGCAGTGTATATATCAAAGTTCTTCACACTTCTTGCCGAACCAGTAATAAAACCATTTGTCTTTGTAAAAATGATTGTAGGCTTATTTTCTTCTTCAGCAATACGAGAAGCAACTATACCAATAATACCTTGATGCCAATTTTCATTGTAAAGCACAATACTTTTCTTATCTTTTGTTCCTTCTGTCTCAAGCATTTGTTGAGCCTGCAAAGTTGCCTCTTTGTCTTTGTTTTTTCTATCCTCGTTGTTATCATTTATCTTTCCTGCTACTTTAGAAGCCTCTTCTTCTGTTGTAGCAATCAGTAGTTCAACAGCACTTCTTCCGCTATCCATTCTACCTGCAGCATTTATACGAGGACCAATCAAAAAACCTAAATCAGATATAGTCAATTCCCTATTAAAATAAACCTTGTTCCCTTCAACATGCTTTATATTTGCGTATGATAGTATTGCCTCCAAACCAATACGTGGCTTATGGTTAAGCACTTTCAGACCATAATGAGCAAGTATTCTATTCTCTCCCGTAAGGGGTACAACATCTGCAGCAATACTAACTGCGACTAAGTCTAAGTAAGGAATTATATCATCACCTTTCAGACCTCTTCGTCTTTGTAGTGCTTGTATAAGTTTAAATCCTACACCACAACCACTCAACTCATCGTATGGATAATTGGAATTTTCTACCTTAGGATCTAAAATAGCATAACTCAAAGGTAATTCTTTACCTGCAAGATGATGGTCGCAAACTATGAAATCAATATTTTTTTCACCTGCATACTTTATTTCTTCTGTGGCTTTTATTCCACAATCCAAACAAATAATCAATGAAACACCTGTCTCGTAAGCATAATCAACTCCCTTGAAACTTATTCCATAACCTTCTTCATATCTGTCGGGAATGTAGTAATCTATATTATTGTAAAACTTTGACAGATAACTATAGACTAAAGCAACTGCTGTAGTCCCATCCACATCATAATCGCCATATACAAGTATTCTTTCCTTAGCACTTATTGCAAACAGTATTCGTTCTACTGCTTTGTCCATATCTTTTAGAAGGAAAGGATCGTGAAGTTGGTTTAAATCAGGACGGAAAAAAGTTTTGGCTTGAGAGAATGTTCTTATTCCCCGCTGTACCAAAAGATTGGCTATAATACTATAGCATCTTTTATCCTCATTGGTAGGATTAAGTTTAGGCATAGTGAGTTCTTCAGCAAGTCTTTCCACAGTTAGTTCATCGCCACTTTCTTTTAACTTCCATATCTTTTCCATCGCACGCTTATTTTTTTATCTTTCTAACGCTTAAAAAACATTTTTATTGTCCATAAAACACCGCTCTTTTTAAAAACGCCGTTTCCTTGCTATAAAAACGCCGTTTTCATTTTTAAAATCGCCGTTTTGAAAAATGAAAACGGCGATTTCAGAGTATAAAAACGGCGATTTTCTCCGATTGAACTTTGTTTTGCTAAAATCAACCGATATTTTGACAATTATTGTATTGTTTTTATGCTCAAATTTTTTATATAAAAAAAATGTATTATTTTTGCAGGTCAAAATTTTATAGATAATGAATATTGAAGTACTGAAATCTAAGATACATAGAGTGAAAGTTACTCAAGCAGACTTGAACTATATTGGCTCAATAACGATTGATGAAGAACTAATGCAAGCTGCTAATATCATTGAAAACGAAAGAGTATATATATATAATATAAACACAGGAGCAAGATTTGACACTTACGCTATAAAAGGAGAAAAAGGCTCCGGAGTAATAGGTCTGAATGGTGCTGCCGCCCGTTTAGTTCAGGTAAATGATTTAGTTATTATTGTTTCTTTTGCAAGCATGGATTTTGAACAGGCAAAAACATTTAAACCTACTGTAATTTTTCCCAAGAACAATCACCTATAATCTTATAGATGAATAAAACGGATAAAATAAAACAAATACTTTTCAAGATAGTACCTATATTATTGGCTATCTTTTTCGTGTATTTCTTTTTAGCCAAACTATCCGTAGATGAAAGAAAAGACATTCTTCTGTCTGTTCAACAAGCTAATTATTTTTGGGTTGTTTTAGCTGTTTTTATCTCTCTTCTATCTATATACATCAGGGCTTTGAGGTGGCAATTGATGATAAAAACATTTGGTTACAAGACCTCATCTTCTACTGTTTTCTTCTCTATAATGAGTTGTTACTTAACTAACTTAGCAATTCCTCGCTTAGGAGAAGTAGTCAGATGTACTATGCTCAGTTCCAAATATAAAATACCGTTTGACAAAACTCTTGGAACCATTATAACTGAAAGAGCCATTGATTTGCTTTTGTTTGTTTTTCTTTTTGTAGGGGCTTTGCTATTGGAATACGATTTGTTTTATAACTACATTGCCAACAATCTTAACATAGATGTAAATAAGTATAAATTGCTACTTATTCTTTGTCTTTTGGGAATATTATTTCTGTGTTTATTATTCCTTGTGTTTAGAAAAAAACTTAAGAACAACCGTTTCTACCAAAAGATAAAAGGATTTTGTTTAGGCATATTACAAGGAATGAAAAGTATCACAAAAGTAGAGAAACCTCTTTTATTTATCTTCTACTCCTTGCTTATTTGGTTTCTATGGATATTTGGCACTTGGATTGTTTTTAAGTCTATGACTGAATGCATACATCTGAGCATGGAACAAGCTATGACTGTTACTGTTTTAGGAAATATAGGAGTTATGATTACTCCTGGAGGCTTAGGTTTGTATCCTTCTATCTTTGCTACTACACTAAATGTTTATAATATCAATCTTTCTGTCGGCTATGCTTTAGGATGGATTAATTGGTTAGTTTCCCAAATAGGAGTATTAGTTCTTGGTCCTGTAGGCTTTTTGTTATTCTCAAACAGAAATAAAACAAAATGAACATGAATGCTACGATAGAAAATAAAATCTTGCAACAAGACGAACTCAAAAAAGTTATCGTAAATTTGAAAAAAGAAAACAAAAAGATTGTTTTTTCAAATGGTTGCTTTGATATTATTCACAAAGGGCATATAGACTATCTCTCAAAAGCAAAGCAATTAGGAGATATTTTAATAATAGGACTGAATAGTGATTCTTCTGTTAAAAGAATAAAAGGTTCTTCTCGTCCAATCCAAGATGAAAGTTCAAGAAGTTGGATTATGGCTTCGTTATTTTTTGTTGATTATGTTGTTTTATTTGATGAAGATACTCCTTATAATCTTATTAAAACAATAGAACCAGATGTTTTAGTAAAAGGAGCAGACTACAAAAAAGAAGATATTGTAGGCTATGATATAGTTAGCAAAAACAACGGAAGAGTAGAAACCATAGAATTTCTGCAAGGATATTCCACAACTAATATTGTTCGCAAAATTGAGTCTGAAACAAAGTATAATAAACTAAATGAAATAATCAGACAAACACATCTGAAGTTTGTTAAACCTAATATGATTTCTGAAGGTTGGCAAGGCGAGTTTCTTTCTATCATCTGCAGAGTTCTAAAACCGAAACACATACTTGAAATAGGTACTTTCTCAGGTTATGCAACAACATGTTTTGCTTTATCTTCTGAAAACGATTGCAGAATAGATACTATTGAGGTAAAACAAGAATATGAGGATTTTCTAAAAGAAAGTTTTCTAAAAAATAATATTCAAGATAAAATAAACATTCACTTTGGAGAAGGCTTAAACATCATACCTACTCTACCCTACTCTTACGATTTAATATTTATTGATGCAGAAAAAATACATTATCCTCAGTATTATGATTTATGTATAGAAAAACTAAATAAAGGAGGATTACTTATTGCAGATAATGTTCTATGGTATGGGAAAGTAGATGATGAATCCATCAACGATAAGAGAACTTTAGCCATAAGAGAATTCAATGAAAAAGCCAATAAAGACACAAGAGTAGAAAACATAATAGTTCCCCTCAGGGATGGATTAATGCTTGTTGTAAAAAAATAAAGTTGATGATTTAAACAATTAAATTATACCGACCCTCTGCTGGAGTTAATCATATTTAACAAAAGGTTTCTTGCTCTGAATAACTTAGCCTTAACACTTCCAAGAGGCATATTTAAATCTGTTGCAATCTCTTCGTATGACTTTTCCTCAAAATACCTTTTCTCTACAAGGATACGATAATGTGGTTTCAGTTTCTTAACTATATCTCTAACCCAAACTTTTGTTTGTTCTGATATATATTCTTCTTCTGGAGATTTATTTTCAGATGCAAGATTTCTTACTGCTATTGGTGTAACATTCTCCACATTATTTGTGCCTTGATCTATAGAAACAGTGTAGTTTTTTTGCCTACGGATAAAATCAATACAATTATTAGCTGCTATACGGAATAACCATGTAGAAAAAGCGTACTCTGGGTTATACTCATCTAAAGACTTAAAGGCTTTACCAAATGCTTCTATTGTAAGATCATCAGCATCCCAAGTATTATGAGTCATCTTTAGCAGCATATAATAAACAGGCTCTCTATAAGTTGCCAAAAGATCAGCGTATGCCTTTTGGTCTCCTTTATCCCTTGCCAAAAGCACAAGCTCATAGTCTCTCTGGGCTCTTAATGTCTGTTGTTTGCCTGTTGTTTCCATCTTATTTCTTTAAAATGATAGTTATTTCTTGTTTTAGTAACGAAATAAGTTTGCGATTATTGTATTTTTGTTTCACAAAAACAAAAAAGTTCGGAATAAGTTAAGTTTTATCCGCCTTTTTTATACAACAAAAGTAACTCAAAAAAGTCTTGGTTTTAGAAAAATAAGTCTTGATCTTTTTTTCTTAACTCTTGATGTTTGCATGCAAAAGTCTTAGTCTTTTTTTACTACTTTCTATCCCACCTTATTTTATGTCTCTTCTGGCGAATAAAGAGTTTCTTAACACGAAGATTGAAATTAAAGAAAATGAAATATATTTCATATATAGGTGCAAAAAGACTGATTATCTTAGAATTTATTCTTTTCATACATTTGTTATAATATATAATCTGAGTAACACATTTTGCTAATATAGGTAATAGTAAATATTGCCAAGGGAAACCTATGAAAATCATAAAAGCAATGGTAAGGTATAGTATCAAAGTGGAAATAGGTAAAAGAGCTAATTTTAGTTTTGTTGAAAATGGAAAGGCTCTATGTGATAAATATTGTGCATAGGCTCTACGTTTAAAAGCACGATAGTTGCTGTATGCAGGATAAGAAACAAATGATTTTGGATTTAAATTTACCACAGTATTGTTTTTGTTAGCAAAATGTGAAAGAAAATAATCTTCTTGTCTGCAATTATCTCTATATTGAGCAATCAATCCTCCTTTTTGAAAAAAGAATTCCTTACTATAAGCCATATTCCTTCCATCAGAAGAAAAAGGGTAACCAAATAGAGCATAACCCAAACTATTCATTGACCAAGTTGCATGATAATATTGGGCAAATTGATTTAATAAACCTTTTTTCTGTTCTAAAGCCACATAACCTATTAGTATTTTGTTGCGACTATTACTCATTGGCTGAGTAATTGACCTTAACCAATCAAAATCTTTTACATCTGCAATAATATCGCTAAGAACTACTGTATCATATTGAGCTGAACGAATACCTATGGCGACAGAAAACTTTCTATCTGAAAATCTATTAGCGTTCTGTCCTAAATTGATTACCTTTATATTTTTATAGGTGTGTTTCAATACGGTTAAAACATATTCAGTATCGTCAGTTGAGTTTTCATTGACAACTACCACTTCAAATAAAGGATGGTTTTGTTCCAAAAGTTTTAATAGTTCATTTTGCAGTGCTTTACTATTGTTATTGACAACTACGACAACGCTTACTCCTTGAACTTTCTCTTCATCGGGTTCAAAATCATTCTTCTTATTTTTGTTGAAAATAATTCTACCATACACCATGATATAATGCAAAAGCTGAAACAGGATTATCAATCCAACCAATATTGCAAGGCTCAAAGACAGAGAAGTAAATGTATAATTTAAAAAATCTAACATAGTCTATAAAAATATTTTTGTGCAAATTTATTCATTATTCATTATTTATAAGTACTTTTGTAAAAAATTTTCTTTACCAAAAATTGTTGAAAACTTATAATGAAATTTGAACTATATTCTATATCAAAAGATTGTAAAGCAAGAGCTGGTAAAATAACTACTGAACATGGTGATATTCTCACTCCTATTTTTATGCCTGTAGGAACTATAGGAAGTGTAAAAGGTGTTGGTATTGATATATTAAACAATGAAATAAAAGCTCAGATAATTCTTGGAAACACATATCATCTTTATCTTCGTCCTGGAACAGAAATTATTAATAAGGCTGGTGGAATACAAAAATTTAATTCTTGGAATAAACCTATGCTAACAGATAGTGGTGGCTTTCAAGTTTATTCTTTAGGAAAAATAAGAAAAATAACTCCAGAAGGTTGTACTTTTCGTTCTCATATAGATGGCTCTTTACATAAATTCACTCCCGAAAAAGTTATAGACATTCAAAGAACAATAGGAGCTGATATTATTATGGCTTTTGATGAATGCACTCCTTACCCTTGCGAATACTCTTACGCTAAAAACTCGTTAAAAATTACTTCAAATTGGCTGGAAAGATGTGTAAAAAGATTTAATGAATCATCACCTGTTTATAATTACTCGCAAAGTTTATTCCCAATTGTTCAAGGAAGCGTGTATGATGATTTAAGAAAACAGGCTTGTAATGATGTTATTCAATATGATATGGATGGTTATGCTCTTGGAGGACTTTCTGTGGGAGAACCTACGGAAAGAATGTATGAAATAACAGACCTTTGTACTGATATTCTTCCAAAAGAAAAGCCAAGATACTTAATGGGTGTAGGCACTCCTCAAAATTTATTAGAATGTATTGCTTTAGGAATAGATATGTTTGATTGTGTTATGCCTACTCGTAATGGCAGAAATGCTATGCTTTTCACTATGGAGGGAACTATAAATATGAGAAACAAAAAATGGGCAGACGATTTTTCTCCTATAGACGAAAATGGAACAGCATCTGTAGATAAACTCTACACTAAAGCTTATCTCAGACATTTATTTATTTCTCAGGAATTACTTGCCTTGGAAATAGCATCTATTCACAATCTCGCATTTTACTTAGAACTTATGAGAATGGCAAGAGAACATATTGTTGAAGGAGATTTTTTAACTTGGAAAAATACAATGGTTGAAAGATTATCAAGAAGACTATGAAAAAAGGAAAATCGTATTTTTTAAACACCATAGATTGGTATATAATAAAAAAGGTACTCGCTACTTTTTTAGTTTCTATACTGTTGATTGATTTAGTTATCATAATAATAGACCTCAGCTTTAAAATAGACGACTTTATTGATCATCAAGCACCTTTTAAAGCAATAATCCTTGACTACTATCTTAACCTTGCACCTTTTTATACTAACCAATTTGGACATCTGTTTTTCTTTATTTCTATTGTTTTTGTTACTTCCCGTTTGACTACTCGCAGTGAAATTATTTCTATCCTTGCTGCAGGAATTTCATTTAGAAGACTTCTAAGACCATACATCGTTAGTGCTATTTTTGTTGGCGTTCTAATGTTATACCTTTCTAACTTTTTAATTCCACAACTAAATGTTAAACGCTATGACTTTGAGCAAACCTATTATCGTAATAAATACACCAATTTTCAAAATAACATTCACATTCAAAGTGCTTCCAATAAACAAGTATATGTCCAAAGATACGACAATGAAACAAACATTGGATATTTGTTCAGTGAAGAAACCTTTAAAGATAAAAGTATTATAAAGAAAATAACTGCAGAAGAAGCTAAGTATGACGCTATAAGTAATGATTGGCTTCTGATGAATTATACTATACGTACAATAGATAATAAGGAGGAAAACTTAGAGCGAGGTTCTACGATGAGACTTCATACAGGCTTAAAGCCTTTAGACTTCAATACTAAGTTGTTTAAAGTGGATGTCTTAGACTTTAATGAACTAAACAAAACAATAGATAGAGAAACAATGAAAGGTAGTAATAAGGTTGCAGAACTATTGATAGAAAAATATCAACGACTGTTTAATCCTATTGCTTTTATCATCCTAACTATAATAGGAGTAACTCTATCTTGTAAAAAGAAGCGAGGAGGAATGGGAGCAAACCTTGCTCTCGGCATTGCTCTTGCTTTTGTTCTTATTTTACTAATGAAAGTAATGGTTGCTTCTGCAACTAATGGCAATCTGCTTCCTATTCTTGGAGTAACTATTCCTTTAATTATATTCTCGTTTATTGCTGTATTTTTGATAAAAAAAGCTCCTAAATGATAATATACTTTTCTATAGAAAGTTAAAAAGTTTTATATTTGCAAAAACAAAATCTTATGAATATACTTATTGTTGGTTATGGTAAAATGGGGCAAATGATAGAATGCATCGCCAAAGAAAGAAAACACAATATTACTGGAATAATAGACATCAACGATTCTTGGGACGATGTAAAGAAAGAAAATGTTGATGTAGCAATAGAGTTTTCTACTCCAAATAGTGCGGTTGATAATATAAAAGAATGTATAAGACGTAATATTCCTATTGTTGTTGGAACAACTGGTTGGTATGATTATTTACCTCAAGTAGAAAATATGATTGAAGAAAACGATGGAACTTTAATGTATTCTTCTAATTTTGCCATAGGTGTTTATCTGTTTAGAAAACTAAACAAATATTTAGCCAACTTAATGAAAGACTTCACCAACTACTCACCTTCTATTTCAGAAATTCATCATATTCATAAATTGGATGCTCCTTCTGGAACTGCTATAACTCTTGCTAATGAACTTATAGAAGAATATCCTAACAAAACATCTTGGAAGCTTAACAATACAACAAATGATAAAGAATTAAGGATTACATCTATTCGCGAGGGTGAGGAATTCGGCACACATATTATCAACTATGAATCTACAGAAGACATAATAGAAATAAAACATAAAGCACTATCAAGACGAGGTTTAGCTTTAGGTGCTGTACTCGGAGCAGAATTCGTAAAAGACAGAAAAGGAATATTTACAATGAATGACATGTTAAAATAAGGATTAGCTATGAAATATTCAATAGGTATAGACATAGGAGGAACAAATACTGTTTTTGGTCTTGTTTCAGAAAAAGGAAATATAAAAGCAATCAACAAAATAAGTACAAAAGGCTATAAAAGTTTTGATGACTATCTTGATGAAATAGTAGATAATGTTATAAAATTCTACAAAGAAGTATCAAATACTACTGTAGAGATAATTGGAGTTGGGATAGGAGCTCCAAATGGCAATTATTATAAAGGAGTTATAGACAATGCTCCAAATTTAGAATTTAAAGGAGTTTTAGAAGTAAGACACCTTTTAGAAGTAAAACTATCTCAGAAAGGTTATTGTATTAATGTAGCTTTGACAAACGATGCTAATGCTGCTGCAATGGGAGAAATGATATATGGTAAAGGTAAAGGGGTAAAAAATTTTATTATGATAACTCTTGGAACAGGAGTAGGAAGTGGCATCGTTGTAGATGGCAAACTTGTTTATGGAAGCACGGGGTTCGCAGGAGAAGTAGGACATACAATAATAGAAGAACAGGGAAGACAATGTAATTGCGGAAGAAAAGGTTGTGTAGAACGATATTGTTCTGCCACAGGTTTTGTCCTTACTGCCTTGGAAAAACTAAAAAATAGTTCTGAAAAATCTATCCTAAGAGAATATGCGGAGGATGAGATAACAGGTGCTTTGATTTATGATTGTGCGTTAAAAGGAGATAAACTTTGTTTGGATGTTTATGATTATACAGCAAAGATGCTTGCTATCGGTTTAGCAAATGCTACAGCTATAACTTCTCCTGAAAAAATATTTTTATTTGGAGGTCTATCAAGGAGTGGAGACTTATTATTAAATCCTCTGAGAAAATATTTTGAAACTTATGTCTTTGATGTTTTTAAGAATAGTGTATCTATAGAACTCTCTGGACTAAAAGATGACGATGCGGCTATTTTAGGTGCTGCTGCATTATGTTTTAACAAGTAAATTATATTAATAGGTATGAAACAAAATAAAATTATTGTAATCTTTTTCTTGTGCTTATTTTCTTTGAGTTCTTTAGCTCAAAATAACATCTTCTCTAATCTTAGACTACCTTTCTCAAAAAAAGAAGTCATGGAAATAAATCCTCATGTGCTATTTTTCTATGATGTAACTCTTACTAATGGAAAAAACATTGTGGCTGATGGATTTGATTTAAGTTTTCAAACAAATACATACGAAATACTTCACGCTAACGGATATTTGGATTCTTTGTTTGTAAGAGAGAATGAAAAGCAGATGCACTCTTTTGATACGATGACTTGGATATATTCCTGTTCATTTAAGGTAAGCAAACAACAAATGAAAAAAGAATTTGCCTATCTGAATGTAGAAAACATTGACGGCAATTGTACATTATATATCAACGGCCAGAAAGTGAGAGAATATCACAATGCCTTTATGAGATATAACGATAATATCAAACCTTTTTTAAAGAAAGGTAAAAACAAACTTCGTTTAGTCTTCTCTCCTAAGGATAGTGTTAGGATGAATCAACGTTCTCCTCAATACTTATATGGTTGGGACTGGCATCCTAAGACTCTTGCTCCAAGTATAAGTGCAATATATCTAAGTTTTGAAGATAACAAGCCTATCTTAGATTATAAAAGCATTCAAACAAAAAGCATTAAGAAAGACATTGCAGAAGTACTACTTAGCCTAAAATTCAGAAAACCTCTAACAAAAAAACATATCCTTTCATTAGAATCAGATGATTATAATATTGACTTTATATTAAAACCAAACGAAAGTGGAGAATATTGTTTCCCTTTTACTATAGAAAATCCTAAATTATGGTGGCCAAATGGCAGTGGAGAGCAATATCTTTATAAAAGTAAGATACTAATAGACGATGTTTGGGATAGTGATATAAGATACGGTATAAGGACTATTGAATTGGTAAGGAAGAAAGATACTCTGCATAATCCTAACCTGAGAAATAAAAAAACTATTGGAGAAAGTTTTTACTTCAACGTCAATGGACAACCTGTATTTTGTAAAGGAGCTAACTTTATTACCGGCCCTACAACAAAAACATCAGACATTATTCTTGCACAAGAAGCAAATATGAATATGCTCAGAGTTTGGGGCGGTGCTAACTACGGCGATGAAGAATTCTATAATCTTTGCGATGAATATGGAATAATGGTTTGGCAAGATTTTCCTTTTGCCTGCGAGTTATATCCTGCAGACAGTTCTTTCCTTGCTAATGTAAAAGAAGAAGCAACACAAAACATTCAACGTATAAGCGGACATCCTTCTTTAGCTCTTTACTGTGGCAATAATGAAATATGGGAAGGCTGGAACAATTGGGGATGGAAACAAATAGTCAAAGACACAACAAAAGTAGTAGAAGACTACAATAAATTATTTAAAGAGTTACTACCAGAATTAGTTTCAGAATATGCTCCTACTATAGACTATATTCATTCTTCTCCTTTAGAATATGGCTGGGGACACGAAGAAAGCAGACAGATAGGTGATTGTCATTATTGGGGAGTTTGGTGGGGAGACTCCACTTTTGAAACATATACAAGGAAAGTACCACGATTTATGTCTGAGTTTGGCTTTCAAAGTGCGATGAATTTCTCTACAGCACAGAAATATTGTTCTTCTCCTTACACAAAAAATAACGATGCTTTTGCTATTCACCAAAAACACGATAGAGGTTTTGAATTAATAGATAGCAGGGTAAAAGAATGGTTCGGAGATATAATAGAGACAGATGAAGACTACATAACCTACACAAATCTTACTGCTGCAGAAGGTTTAAAACTTGCCATAGAGGCTTTTCGAAGAGCAAAACCTTATTGCATGGGAATTTTATTTTGGCAATATAATGAATTATATCCTTGCATTGGTTGGGGTTGTATAGACTATTCTTCTGACGTAAAACCTACATATTACACTGCAACTCTTTCTTATCAACCTGTAATCTTTTCTATTGATAAATATTCTAACGAAGACAGCGTTTTTGTCTATGCTTGTTCAGATATAGACAAGGAAATTAAGTTGGATTACACCATAAAAATATTAGACAACAACGATTCTTTACATTATAAGTTCATAGAGACTACAACAAATATCCCTGCAAATGAAAGTAAGCTTATTGCTTCTATTGCTTATAAAGACATAAAGGACTTCGACAAAAAGACTTGTTATCTTTGGGCTGAAGGAACTTATGAAGACGCTTACATAAACAATTATGCCTTTTTCTCATATCCTAAAGATTACATATCTTTGCAAAAATATTTGGATGTTATCTATTTCTATTATTTTGGAGATGATATTAGATAAAATAATAATTATGAAACTTAAATTTTTGCTAATACTATGCGCTTTGCTATTGAGTTTTTCTGTAAAAGCTCAATATGATATAAGTTTAGAAATAAAAAACTCTGAAAGCGACACCATGTACATTGGGTACTTTCACTTGGGAAGCACCTATTCTTTTGACACCTGCGTCAATAAAAAAGGCAAGTTCCGTTTTAAACGCAAGGACAAAAATATGCCTAATGGTATGTATTTCTTTGCTGACACAAAAGGCAAATTCACTGAGTTCATTATTCAAGATGAAACAAAGATGAGTTTTTCCACTATCAATGACGATTGGACAGCAAACATGTTTGTTAAAGGTTCTAAGATGGAAAACATATATTACGACTATCTAAAGAAGTCTAAAACCTTAGAAAACGAATTCAAAAAACTTTCCTCCATAACTAACAATAGAAACGAATATAACGAAAAACTTGCAATCCTTAGACACCAAAACGATTCTTTAAAAGAAGATTTTATAAAACAATATCCCGATCACTTGTTTTCAAAGGTGCTGTTATGCTCTAAGCCTATCATTCCTCCAACAAATAATATCTACAACGAAGACGGCAGTTTAGATTCTTTAGCAACAAGATTACAGGCTTTTCAATATTACAAAAGGCATTATTTTGATAATATAGACCTCTCCTGTGATGCTTTAATTAGAACACCAAAAGAAGTCTTTGCTGATAAATACAAAGACTTCTGGGAAAAAGTTTTGAAGTATGATATAGCTGATAGCCTCATATATTACTCCGACAGTCTTATTGCCCTAACAAAAGAAGGCGGAGACATGTATAAATACTTCATAAACGATATAACCAAACGTTATCTTACCGATAACGTTATGGGGCATGACAAAGTCTATGTTCATATGATAAAGAAATACTTTGCAACAGGCAAAGTTACTTGGATGCATCTTTCAGATGTTGAAATGAATGTTCAAAGAGCTGAACGTTGGGAAAATCTACTTGTCGGAAAAACCGTGCCTGACTTGGCTTGTCCTTTGGATGATGATAATTCACAATGGCATTCTCTTTCTGAACTCAACAATCGTTATAGACTTTTAGTCTTCTGGTCAATAGAATGCGGGCATTGCACCAAAGAAATGCCTAAGCTGGCTGAGTTCTACAATAACAATAAAGAGAAATACGACTTAGGTATCTTCGGTGTTCATACTGAAGGAGATTTAAACCAGATGAGAGAATTCTGTCAAAAGTATAACATTCTTTGGACTACTACCAACGGTTTATACGCTAACTATAATTGGAGAGAATACTTTGATATAGAAAAAACTCCCGTTATCTTTCTACTTGATAACAATAACAAAATTCTTGCAAAAAACTTTTCTGTTGAGGCCTTACCACAAATCCTTGATATGATAGAAAAGGGTCTGCTCAATTTGTAGCCATTCATTTTCTTTAACCAAATGAAGCAAAAAAGAACCTTACTCGCATTTCTATAACGATAAAGGCATTGACTTTGTGCAGATTATTTTACTTTTTCTTTCTAATTATTTTGTTATTTCAAAATAATTTCATAATTTTGCAATATCAATAATCAAAAACAAACTACTATGAGAAAGGAAAACATATTATTTATCTGCTTAGTAATATTTCTGCAGACAGGTCTCTTCGCACAGATAAGCAATACA
>OMWJ01000014.1 GCA_900314725.1 uncultured Bacteroidales bacterium | reverse complement strand
TCTTTTTATAATCTTTTGGAGGTTTAAGAGTTGCTGAATATAAGAATATCTTTTGATCTTCTTTAAATCTCATACATTGGATATATAAGTCTTTGTTATGTTCTTTCAGATGTGTTTTGAAATAAATAAACTTATCGCATCTTAGTTTTACAGCGTGAGTATAAGGATAAAGATAAAGAGTTTAGATTTGCCAACACTATTCTTACAGAGGAGACACCGACAATACTTGCTCCGCCACCGGTGTTGATCCTTACAAGAAGTAAAAATATAGAGAAAACGGCAGTACATGGTAGCGATAGTGATGTGATAGATATCTTCGGAACAAAGAGTTGAGATATAAACATAAGCGGAATACTTGTGGATTTTGATGAACACAGTTATCCAAGCGAGAGAGTAAAAAAACTTAGAGAACTATTTGAAATCAACGATATTTTAGAAGTATTGGAATGCAAGATAATGGACGATTTAAATATACAGAGTTTGTATATTGAAAAATTAGATGAATTGAAATTTGTAGAGGGATTTAATGATACAATAAGTTATAAATTTACAGCACATAGTATTAAGCCATTAGAATTCTTTATTTAGGATTGGTAAGTTGTTGGATAAACATGTCTTTAGATTTACTATCTTTGAAACGTATGGTAATATCAGGGTATTCATTAACTATTTTTACGTACAAATTAGGGTACTCATTAACGATCATTATACGTCCGCATTCATCTTCTACATAAGAATCAACAACGGTTACTTCAATATCAGGATATTCTTCCACTATTTTAATAGTTAAATCAGGATACTCTTTTACTATTTTTACTCTCCCTTTAAGAGGGCAATCATCATTATCAAAAGAGACAACCGAACAACTATCATTTTCAGAAAAAGCAAAGAAAGAAACAGTTAAAGCGAAGAAGAAAGCAATAAAACAACGCATGATTAAAAGATTTTTAAAAGGTTATTAAACATATATTAAACGAAAGATAAACACCAAAAATTGTGCCTAAACGATGTATTTGATACCAAAAAGTGAGATAGAGATAGGAAGCATACGTCTGTATGGAGAGAACAGCGGTATAAACTCTGTGGAGATAAACACAAGTGTTAAGGACTTATCGCAGAGTGGGAAAATAGTTGTTCCATTGAACTTCAAAGACAAGGACGGAGAGAAGATAACGGATGTGATAAGATAATTGTTTTAGTAAAATGCTTGCTATTTTTTTACAATGATAAATAAAATGTTGTATTTTTGCCCAGCGTTTTATATTTAAAAGCAGAAACAGTATTTAAGTGAAAACCGAATAAGAACAAAAAAAAGGAGATAAAATAATGAAGACAAAGATTTCAGTTGCGGGAACAGGTTATGTAGGGATGAGTTTGGCAGTGCTTTTAGCACAAGACAATGATGTTACTTCTGTGGATATTGTTGAACAAAGAGTGGATATGGTTAATAACAGACTTTCTCCAATACAAGATGACTATATAGAAAAATACCTTAAGGAAAAACCTCTTACGCTTAAAGCGACAACAAATTGGCAAGAGGGATACAAAGAGGCTGATTTTGTCGTTATAGCAGCACCGACAAACTATGACCCGATAAAGAATTTCTTTGATACTTCCGCTGTTGAAGATGTGATAGGAAAGGTTATTGAGGTTAATCCTGAGGCTATAATGGTTATAAAAAGTACTATACCTGTAGGATATACTGAAAGTGTAAGACAGAAGTTTAATACAAGAAATATTATCTTTGCTCCAGAGTTTTTAAGAGAGAGCAAAGCATTATATGACAATCTTTATCCAAGTCGTATTATTGTAGGTTATGATCAGGAAGATAAGGATTTGGAGAAGAAAGCAAAAATGTTTGCAGAACTTGTAAAGGGTGGAGCAATAGATAAAAATGTTCCTGTATTGTTTATGGGAACAACTGAAGCAGAAGCTGTGAAATTGTTTGCAAATACTTATTTGGCTCTTAGAGTAAGTTATTTTAATGAGTTGGATACATATGCAGAAATAAAGAACCTAAATACTCAACAAATAATAGAAGGAGTATGTTTGGATCCAAGAATAGGAACACATTACAATAACCCAAGTTTTGGCTATGGAGGTTATTGTCTTCCAAAAGATACTAAGCAGTTGCTCGCCAACTATGAAGATGTACCGCAAAATATGATGTCTGCCATAGTGGAAAGCAATAGAACAAGAAAAGATTTTATAGCAGACCAAGTTCTTAAGAAAGCAGGTTATTACGATTATTACAACTCTCCAAGCTTCAATCAAGCATCTGAAAAAGAATGTGTGGTTGGTGTTTATCGTTTGACAATGAAATCCAATTCAGACAACTTCCGTCAGAGCAGTATTCAAGGAGTTATGAAGAGAATAAAAGCCAAAGGAGCAAAGGTGATAATATATGAACCTGCATTAGAAGATGGCACAACATTTTTTGGAAGTAAGATAGTAAATAACCTTGAGGACTTTAAAAGAGAGAGTCAAGCGATAATAGCAAATAGATATGACAGTTGTCTGGATGATGTGAAAGAAAAAGTATATACAAGAGATATTTTCAAGAGAGATTAGCTGAAAGCTGTTGTTTTTAGATAAAAAAAGAAATCATTGGCACAAAAATTGCCTTCATTTAGGAAAAAAGTGTTACTTTTGCAACCTAAAAACCTATAATAGTTATGAAGCAATTATCTATATTTGTATTAGGAGTTTTATTTTCGCTGTTTGTGTATGCACAAGACAGCAATGAAGCAGATAATGTTTGTTATCCATACATATTTACCAAGGACTATGCCGTTGTTGGTATTAATGCAAAGACAACAGACAAAGAACTCTTGAACATAAGAAGGGATATATTGAAATATACCTCAATACGTTTCACTAACTTTGATGTTATCAGAGGCAAAAACGGAGATATTTATTTCTTGTCTATGGAAGTTGATTGCAGAGATGGTTACAAAGGTGCTATATCTCATGCCTTTGAACCAGGAGATACAACTTACTACGGTTTTATACGAGATTTTACTAAAGAACCGAATAAAATAGCATTCTATATAGGAAATCTTAGCGATGAAAAATCTTGTATTGATCATGTAAATGCCTCTATAAAAGAAAAACAATCAAAAGAAAATCAATAATTTATACTAATATTAGTAATTTTATTTAAAAAAGTAAGACAAAAACATTGCAATTGTAAAAAAAAGTAGTACTTTTGCAACTCAAAAATTAGATAAAACAATGGCAAAGAAAGTAAAAGACGTTAGAGTACAAGTTATATTGGAGTGTACTGAGCAAAAGGCATCAGGAGTTCCTGGGATTTCAAGATACGTTACCACAAAATCTAAGAAAAACACTCCAGATAGATTGGAATTAAAGAAATATAATCCTTACTTAAAGAAAGTAACTGTACATAAAGAGATAAAATAATAAGGAGAATACAAAATGGCAAAGAAAGTAGTAGCAACATTAAAGACTTCTGATGGTGCAAGTTTTGCAAAGATAATTAGAACAGAGCGTTCAAAAAAGACAGGTGCTTATTTCTTTTCTGAGGAATTGGTTCCAGCTGATAAGGTAAAAGAAGTTTTAGCAAAGAAAAAATAAGATTGCTTTTAAGCAGACTTAGACGAAATTTTTGGTAGTTGAGTTCTTTCTTTCACAGAAAAAACGCAACTGCTTTTTTGTTTTATAAAGCGTTTTGAATATGGGAATTTTTTCTTTTTTTAAGAAACAAGACAAGGAAACTTTGGATAAAGGTTTGCAGAAGACTAAGGAAAGTGTTTTTAGTAAACTGACCAGAGCTGTTGCAGGTAAAAGTACGATAGATGATGATGTCTTAGATAATCTGGAACAAATTCTTGTTGAAGCTGACGTTGGTGTGGATACAACGTTGAAAATAATAGACAGGATTCAAGAAAGAGTTGCAAGAGACAAGTATCTTGGAACAAATGAATTGAATAGAATATTGAAAGAAGAGATTGCTTCGTTGTTAGCTGAAAACAATTTGAGCGAAGACCATAGTTTTGACTTTCAAGTAGAGAAAAAACCATACGTTATTTTAGTTGTTGGAGTCAATGGAGTAGGGAAGACCACTACTATTGGAAAACTTGCACACAATTTTACTCAAGCAGGCAAAAAAGTTATTCTTGGTGCGGCTGATACTTTTCGTGCTGCTGCCATAGATCAGCTAAAGGTTTGGGCAGAAAGAACAAACACAGAAATTGTTGCTCAAAATATGGGTGCAGATCCTGCAAGTGTTGCCTTTGATACTTTAAAATCAGCCATAAGTAAAGAAGCTGATGTTGTAATTATAGACACAGCAGGAAGATTACATAACAAAATAGGCTTGATGAACGAGCTTAGCAAGATAAAAAAAGTACTTCAGAAACTTATGCCCGAAGCTCCACAGGAAGTTCTTTTGGTTTTGGATGCTTCAACGGGTCAAAATGCAATAGAACAAGCAAAACAATTTACCGCAGCAACAGAAGTTAATGCTTTGGCTCTTACAAAACTTGACGGAACAGCAAAAGGAGGAGTCATAATAGGTATATCTGATATGTTCAAGATTCCTGTTCGTTACATAGGATTAGGAGAAAAAGCGGAAGATTTGCAGATATTTAATAGAGAAGCTTTTGTGGAGACTTTATTTGCCAATAATAATTAATGATAAACACAAAAAACAAATAATAAAATGAAGAAAACGTTATTAGTAATAGCATTATTTTTAGCTACAACTTTGGTTTATGCTCAAGAAAATAAAGAGACAGAAAAGAAATGTGAAAAGCATTGCGGTCAATGTTTCAAACATACCCCTCATCACTTCACAATGACAATAGGCTATGGCTATATGTTAAGCGATTCTCAAAACAAAGATGTATTCACTCTTTATCAGAAAGACCATCATGCTCGTCATATGCACCATGGAATAAACTATGAGCTTGATTATGACTATAATTTCCATAAGAATATGGCTTTTGGTTTTGTTGCTTCAATGTATAATGCATTTGATTCTTTCTACAAAGATGCTAATCATGATGAAACTTTTTCAGATGACAGGTATATCTTCTATGTAGGACCTTCTTTTCTTGCACATACAGATGTGATAAAAGAGAAATGGTCTTTGTATGCAAGAGCAACTGTTGGTTTTATGAATTTCAGAAATGCTATGAGAACACAAGTTCCTGTTACCTCAGCAACGGGAGCAACAACCATGACATCAACAAGTTTTACTTATAAGAGAGCAACTTTCGGTTATGGATTGGAAATAGGTGCTGAGTATATTCTAAGCAGATATATCTCACTTGATGGACAAATTCATTTTATGGGAGGAAGTATTAAGAAGGTAAGTGATTCAGAAAACAAGACAGAACTAAATGAAAGAGAAGACCTTTCTCGTTTAGGTATAGCACTTGGAGTTAAAATAAAACTATAACCAAAGAAATTGACAAACAAAAAAGCGGATAGATTTTAAATAAGATTTGTCCGCTTTTTTTCTTTTTCTTTTGATGAAAAAACATCAAGACTTAGCAAAAAAAGATCAACTCTTTTCACTCAAAAGACTTGATCTTTTTTTGCTAAAACGAAGACTTTTTTCAGCAAGAAGAATTATTGATTTTTTTGCAGTAATTCTGCTTGTCAGTTGTCTTGTTTCTCTTTGGTTGATTTGACTTTTGGCTTGATAAAACTATTGATTGCGAACAGGATACCCCATATAGTAATAATCTGAAGTCGGAAAGTAAACCAATAGTGTTTCATTGAGTGATTGGCTGCAAAGACGTACCAAATGTAAGGTAGAAGAGCAATCAAAAAGAAGAGAATGGCATTCGTATAACCTTTCTTGTAGAAATGTCTGACTAAGAAAAAGATTAAAACTAATGCAAAGACAAGAACGACAGACCAATGTACGTATGTGAGGTTCTTTGTTATTGCATCAAATCTTTGGAAATCAGTGCCGTCCATGTTTGACGTTGTTCTTGAAAGGAAGGTCTCTTTTGCATCAATAAAAATATGTCTGTCAATAGTCATATAGGTTAGCACCCATTTTGAAACCCATGTTATGACAGCTCCAGAGAACCAAAGGAAAGATAGATAAATCATTGATATAAAGTCTTTTTTTAGACTTATCTCCCTGTCTTTTGTGGAAAAAAGAAGCCACACTGTCAATATAGCCCCTAATACAAGTAGGGGAGTTGTAAGTAAATCGAAGTATATTGTCAGACAGCCAAAAACAAAACTCAATGTGCAGACGGAAGTATAACTCTTATAGTATTTTATAACGAATAATGCTCCCAAAAGACTTAAAACTAAAACAGGGAAGAATTGAATGGAGAGTTGCATTATGAAGAAGTTACAACTCAAAAAGGCAACGGCAAATATCAAGGCTTCTCTTATGGAAAAGTTCTTGTATATCTGTATGCAGGTGAGCAAAAGGAGTAGTGAGGAAATGACGTACATGAACACTCTCCAGCGAGGATAAGATGAAAACATCAGAAATAAGCGTACCAGAAATGTGTTGCCATGCCAATAGCGTGGATAACCGTTGTCTAAATCCAAATTTTCGTTCTCAGTGGCAAGTTTTAATGTATTTACTTGTGATTCGTTGAACTTGTTTTGTTTGAGTAGGAACATGGATTCCAAAATATTGTCCGAATTGATGTGATAGGCTTCGTTGAGGATAAGGGCATCGCTGAAATTATCGAACCGACTGTTGTCGTTGTTGCCGATTACGTATGTGTATTCTTCATTCAAGTCTCCTTGTTGCAGGCTTCTTTTTATGTGATATTGTATCTGCTTCTGTGGCAAAAGACATGATAGGAAAGCAAAGCCTAAAAAACATATCAGTAATATAAGAAATACTTTCAGATATTTAAGAATTGGTTTCATCTGTTTTGTTTTTGATTGGTTTCAAACTCAATTAATTTTAATTCATAGTCCTTTTTTGACTTGCTGATAAGGACATCTAACTGCAAACCGCTGAAGAATGAAATCAAAGACGCTAAAAGCAGGAAGACGGATACGATAAGTGTTGGAAATCTCGGCACAAGGTGTGTTGAAAAGTACTCAATCAGCACAGGAATAAAAAGAATTAGAGAGCAAACTAAAAGAATAAGTGATATTATTCCAAAAAACTGAAGCGGTTTATACTCTTTGAATAGTAATGCTATTGTTTTCAGCACGCTTAAACCGTCAGAAAAAGTATTGAGTTTTGATATGCTTCCCTCAGGTCTGTCTTTGTAGTCTATGGGAACTTGCTTTATGAGAAACCTCTTATCCAATGCGTGTATGGTCATTTCGGTTTCTATTTCAAAATTGCTGCTCATAACGGGAAACAATTTGACAAAACGTTTTGAAAAAGCCCTATAACCACTCATAATATCGTTTATTGTTTCATCTTTTCCCAAACTGCTTTTCCAAAAAGAAACAATCAGACGTCTGACAAGTTTGTTTCCAAAGCCATGAAAGGCTCTTGAATTTTCATTGAAATAGGTTGTGGATAGTCTGTCTCCTATTACCATGTCAATATCTTCATTCAGAACAAGATTAACCATATCTTTGGCATGTTTTGCAGGATAAGTATCATCACCATCCACCATTATGTAACAATCGGCGTCTATTTCTCTGAACATTCTACGGATTACGTTTCCTTTTCCTTGTCGGGTTTCCTTGCAGACTATAACTCCGCTGTTCATGGCTTTTTCCATTGTTTTGTCAGTGGAGTTGTTGTCATAGACATATATCTTTGCAGTGGGTAACTCTGCCTTGAAGTCAGAGATAACCTTTTCTATGGTTTGTTCTTCGTTGTAACATGGAATCAATACGGCAATATTGTTCATAAAATCGGTATTTAATTCAGAATACTTATTGAATAGCAAAATTATACATAAAAATTAAATTAGGACTATTTGCTATGACATTTTTTTAATGAAAAAGAAAAAGGACGAGAACAAGTCTCGTCCTTAAATAGTGTGAATATCTATTTTGATATATTGTATTATAAGCAGAATACTATACATCCACTACATCCCAAAAGAAGATTCTTAAGCCTTGTTCTGGAGCTGAGTGATCCAATCCCTGTATTCTCTTTTTCAAAATAGGAGCGATGTAATCATCAACGATGCATAAGGTAGCCATATTCTTGCTTGGCCAAGCGTGAGAACCAAGATGCGGTTCTCCTGTTTTAGAACCTACGCCTTTGACATCTTCCCATTTGGTGTAGCCTCTAAGACTTAATTGATGAAGAATCATTTCCACTTCTTCAACAAAGGCTTGATTATATGCTATAAATGCCGCTTTCATTATTTATTCTCCTTTCTTAATCTGTTGTGTAATTTTTTTCTCTGACGGTTTAACTTACTTGCTGCGAAAGATCCGTATATTGTAGGAATAAGTACAAGAGTTACAAGAGTGGATATTGTAAGTCCAAACACAATAACAATACCCATAGGTTGCCAAATTTCAGATCCTTCACCAATTCCTATAGCCATAGGCAACATACCTAAAACAGTAGTTGCAGTAGTCATAAGAACAGGGCGCAAACGAGACTTACCTCCTAAAACTATTGAGTTGATAATACTCATTCCTCTTTCTCTGTTCAGATTGATATAATCCACAAGCACAATACCATTCTTTACAACAATACCTATCAACATAATAGCACCAATCAACGACATCATATTCAAAGTTCCGCCTGTTAGGAATAGCCCAATGAACATTCCTGTTAAAGCAAATGGAATAGAGAACATTATAATGAATGGAGAACGGAAACTTTCAAACTGTCCTGCCATAACAGAATAAACTAATATGATGATAATGATACCTAACAAACCAATATCGCCGAATGAATCTTTTTGGTCTTCAATTGTTCCACCTATTTCTATACCTACGTTTGAAGGAATAGAAAGAGAAGCAGTGATATTGTCAATAGCTGCTTTGGCTTTGTCAATAGTTGTTCCAGAAAGAGTTGCAGTAACTTTGACAATACGCTCTCTGTCTTGACGTTCTATTTGAGGAGGAGCGAATTTTTCAACAACTTTTGCAACTTCGCTAAGTTTTATAGGTTGTCCTGTAGAAGAGTAAAGAGTAATGTTTTCTATGTCTTCTATATTTTTACGAAAATCTTCAGCATAACGAACCTTGATTTTGTATTCATCTCCATCTTCACGGAATAGAGAAGCTGTCATTCCATTCATTCTATTACGAACAAAAGTAGAAGCAGTAGCTACACTCAAACCATTTGCAGCAAGTTTTTCTCTGTCAAATTCAAGATTGAACTGAGGAGTATAGTCTTTACGGGAAATAGTTATATCCTTTAAACCTTCAACTTTCTCCATCTGAGATTTATATTGGTTTGCAAGGCGTGTAGTTGTTTCAAAATCATATCCAAATATTTGAACTTCCACAGTAGAACCACCAGTCATTCCTCCTTGTTGTCCTCCCGGAGTAACAGTAGATTTTGCAACTTCTGGATAAGATGCTATCTCCTCACGCAGTAAATCTGAAATTTCATAAATATCACGTTCTCTCTCTGCTATATCTATGAACTTCATACGGAAAGAAATGTAGTTATCTCCTGTTGTTTGCATAAGAGCAAAAGAGTTGTCTTCATCTTCTGAAGGGGTTCCGACAGTGTAAGTCATATTTTTCATTTCAGGGAATTTGTCATGTGCAAATTTACTGAAACGATCTGCTATAACTTTACTTCTTTCTACACTCGCACCAGCAGGTAGTTCTATACTTCCACTAATCATGGCATTATCAGAACGAGGAATGAAGTCTGAACCAATAAACTTGATAAGGAATAAAGAAAGAATGAAGATAGCTGCTGAAATGATTATAGTACTTGGTTTATGTCTTACGCACCAAGAAAGTATCTTTTCGTATCCATTGTCCAAGACTGTCAGTTGTCTGTCAATAGCATCACGTATTTTTGTGAAGATATTTACTCTTTCTTTAGGCTCTTCTATGAAATGATTGTTTATTTTTCTCTTGTAGATGATAGAGCAAAGCATAGGAGTTAGAGTTAATGCACATATAATGGAAACAACCATAATGATACACATCATCCAACCTAATTGTTTAAACATTATTCCTGCCATACCACCAAGCATAGTGAATGGGAAGAATACTGCTATAAGAGTAAGAGTTGCAGCAACAACGGCATTAGCAACTTCGTTTGTTCCATAAATAGCTGCTTCTCGTGGTCTTGCTCCTCTTTCTATATGTTTTGTTACGTTTTCCATAACAACAATAGCATCATCCACAACCATTCCTATACTTATCGTGAGGGCTGACATTGAAATCATATTAAGAGTATTTCCAGAAGCGAGCAGATAAATAAATGCTCCGATAAGAGAAACAGGAATAGTAACAATAACAATTAATGCTACTCTCCATTGTCCAAGGAAATACATGATAACTACTATAACGAAGACAAAAGCAAGTATGATAGTTTCTTTTAAAGAGTTGATAGAGTTAATAATGTTGTCTGTTGTGTTCATAATCTCAGTAATATGAACATCAGGAGGGAGATTCTTTTCTATACTTGGTAAAGCGTTGTTGATTTTATTCATCACATCAACAGAGTTTGCTCCGTTTTGTTTTGAAACAACAACAGTTGCACCTCGCTTACCATTAACATATGATTCTTGAATCTTTTCTTGTAAAGAATCTCTTACTGTTGCAATATCTCTAAGATAAATAGGTCCTCCATAATTAGCAACAACAATATCTTTTAAAGGATCACTTTCTTTGTATTCTCCTTCTATACGAAGAGTATAAGATTCGTTGCCAATATAAAACTTTCCTGAAGGAGTATTAAGATTTTCTACTGCTATTCTGCTTCCAATACTTTCAACGGTAAGATTATATGCTTCCATTTTTTGAGGATCAACTAAGGCAACAATTTCTCTTCTTGGAGCTCCAGTAATAGTAACACTACCTACACCATCTATTCTTTGCAGAGGATTAGACATATTATCGTCCAAAATCTTGTAAAGAGCAGACATACTTTCTTTGGCACTGACAGAATAGATGACAACAGGCATCATTGAAGTAGATAACTTGAAAATCATAGGAGAAGACGCTCCGTCAGGTAACGACATCTTCACCATTTCCAACTTATCTCTCATATCATTAACTGCATCATCCAAATCCGTTCCCCAATTAAACTCAACAGTTACCATTGAAACATTATCCTTGGAAGTAGATGATACTTTTTTCAAATCGCTGACTGTGGACATAACAGTTTCTATTGTCTTTGTAACATTGTTTTCCACGTCTTCAGCACTTGCATTCGGATAAGAAACTATGACTATTGCCATATTCATATCAAAATCTGGCAACAAGTCTATACTTAATTTACTATAGGAAAAGATACCCATAATCATCACCGCAATAAAAGCGATGGACACTAACACGGGTCTCTTTACCGAGGATTCATAAACACTCATATTATACTTGAAGTTTTATCTGGTTAATAATTTATTTAACTACTTTTACTTTAGAACCGTTCTTCAATTTATTGTAATCAGAAACAACAACTTTTTCTCCGTCATTCAAACCATCTAAAACAGCATACTTATCGTTCATTCTTCTTCCCAAAGTTATTTTACGATATTCTACAGTATTATTGTTTTGAAGGACATAAACATATTTGTCATTAGTTCCATTTTGTTTTACAACAGCTTTATCAGAAACAAGAACAGTGTTTGCACGTCCAAGGTTAAGTTCTGCTCTTCCAAACATTCCAGGACGAAGTTTTTGATTAGCATTAGAGAATTCTGCTTCTACATAGAAAGTTCTTGAATTTGGATCTATTGTTGGAGAAATCATAGATATTTTTCCTTTGAATTCTTCTTCACCAAAGACTTCTACCTTTGCAGTTACTTGCATACCAATCTTAACTTTTGCATAGAAACTTTCGTTTATAGAAAATTTAAGTTTAACAGGAGATATTTGCATTACTTGAAGTATTGGTTGAGAACCAGCAACGTCTCCGTTATCAAAGTTTTTCATTGTAACAACTCCACTTATAGGGGAAACAAGGTTTATATTCTCTTTTAGATTCTTAACATTTCTTTTAGCAACATCATATTGTGTTTGCATTTGGTCAAGAGTCTGTTTGCTTGTACCTCCACTTTGATATAAAGCTTTCAAACGATTAAGGTCTATTTCCAAGTTATCCAACTGTGCTTGTGCAGTAGCAAGGTTAGTATTCTCCATTCTTACTAACACTTGTCCTTTTGCTACTCTTGAACCTACTTCTACAAAGATTTTCTCTATACGAGTTCCGCCTGCAGAAGAGATGTAGTTTTTTACCTTAGGTTCTATTGAAGAAGTAAAGTCATAGATTTGATCTATTTCCTGCATAGAAACTTGTTCAACTTGTACTTTTATAGCTTCCTCTTGTTTGTTATCTGTTTTATCTTTGCTTGAACATGCTCCCAAGAACAAAGATGCGAATGTTACTACTGAGAGTAATCTTACTATATTCTTATTCATTATTATATATGTTTTTACGTTGTTAATTAATTTCTTTTAGTTGTTTCTACCCAATACTTGTTCTAATTGTGTTTGAGCTGATAAATAATTATACAATGCTTGTTGATAATTTAAACGACTTTGAGTCAGTGCAAGTTCAGAATCATTTAATTCCAATATTGTTCCCGTTCCTGTGTTATAACGAACTTTTGCGATTTCATATCCTTTTTCTGCTTGAGCAATTGCTTCTTTGTTTACTAAAAGTTGTTCGTTTGCAGCACGCATATTATCTAAGGCAGAAGTGATTTGAAGCTTTTGACCTTCAGTAGCGTAATTTCTTTGCAGTTGTAGTTCTTTTATTGCCAATTCAACTTGTTTTGTCTGATGGATAACTGTATTTCCGTTAAAAATAGGAATACTTAGACTCAAACCAACAGCAGCACTGCTCACCCATTTGTAATCCTGAAATTTGAAATCTTCAGCTTGAGTTTGATAAGCATATTGACCAAATGCAGAAAGAGAAGGTAGATGTTGATATTTAGTCATTTTTAGTGTGTGTTGTAGATTCTTGATGTTTAAATCCAATTGTCTAAGAGTGGAGTTATACTCTATGGCTTGGTCTTTTTCGTATTGTTCAAGCAACTTTAAATTCTCTTCATAGTCAGAAAGCTCTTCCTTGACTTTTATCTGTTTTTCCAAAGGCAAAGAAAGCAACATTTTGAGTTGAAGTTTTGCCAAATCCACTCCATTCTTTGCAGAGATATAAGAAGGATTTAGATTATTGACTTGAACTTGGGCTCTCAAATAATCATACTCAGAAGCTAAGCCTTGTTCGTAAGAGGTTTTTACTGTTTTAAGAGTTTCTTTTGCATTATTTATGCTCTGTTCTAAAACTTTTAGGCTGGATTCTGCAAGTAAAACACCGAAATAAGCATCGGTAACTTGCTTTCTCATGTCTATTTTAGAACTTCTTACCTGTTCTAAGATTAAATCCATTTCAGTTTGTTTGCTTTTCAAGCTTTCCCAAAGAGCAAAGTTAATCAAAGGAAGACCTGCTGAAATAGTACCAGTAAAAGAATTCTTGTAGCCAATTTCCATATAACTCTTTCCACCGAAGGCTGCGGACATACTTGCAGGCATAAACATTACGCTCTTCATAACGTTGTTTGTGTACTGTCCTGTTGCAGATACATTAGGCAAAAGCGAGCCTATGACTTCCTTTTTTGAGTAATCTACACGCTGTATTTCCATTTCGGCAATTTTGATTGTAGGGTTGTTATCCTGTGCTATGCTCAAAGCAGTCTGAAGATCTAAGTTTAAAACTTCTGCATCGTCTTGAGCCTTAGCAGAAAACATACCTACAAAAGCGAGAGAAAACAATAAAGCACTGATGATTCGTGTTTGTTTTTTCATTTTTTCTTATATATTTATGTTATTGTGATTAAAGTTATTAAATTAAATTGTTTTAAAATAAATTTTTCCATTCTGTATAGAACTTATCGCATATTTCTATTCCTTTTAGAGTGGAGACGCCTCTGATGATGGTGAAAAGATGTGCTCCAAATAGTTCTATAACGTCAAATTCCTTACCAAGGAAATTTACAGTCTTTAGTCTTGGATCTCTTTCTCCTTCAAGCAGTAGTGCCATTAGAAAGATAGGTTCTATTTCCTTAAATATATAACCTTCTTTTTGAGCCTGTAAATAAGAATTTAGAATTACATCATCTACAAAAGTATGTTGAATATCAATTAGTTCTTCAGCTATTTCTGGATATTGCTTTTTAAGATTATATAAACGGGAAAGACTGATTTGAGAAGCAGAGTGTAAGAATGAATACGATGTTATCAATATTCTTTTCAAAGGATTGCTTTCTTCTTTTAATAGAGTAAGAATTCGTTCGTGTTCAAGGTTTAGGTAATGTTTCAGAGTCTGTTTTATTATTTCGTTTTTGGAATGAAAGTTTTCGTAGATAGTTCTTTTAGACATACCTATATTGAAGGCAATATCATCAACAAGAATATCCTTGCAGTCTTTTTTTATAAACTGTTTGATAAATTCTTCCATTACTTTTTCTTTGACATCCATATCACTTGCTTTTTTGAGTTTGCAAAATTATACAAAACTTTTAAAACAAAAAAAGTTTTCTCAGTTTTTTTATAAATAAAATTACATTTGATGAAAAAAGAGTTGATTTTAAATTTTTAAAACTTAGTCTTTACACATAAAAGAGTTGGTTTTAAAAATTTAAAATCAACTCTTTTTACAAGTACAAAAAGACTTATAGATGATAATTGTAGTTTTTTTTATAATTTTGCAGAAATTTTGGATGAAAATGAAAAATGTATATATAGAAACGTACGGCTGTCAGATGAATCAGGCCGACAGCGGAATTGTTGCCAAGGTTTTGAAAGAGAATAATTTTAATCTTGTTTCTACTGATAAACAAGCTGATGTGATACTTATAAATACTTGTGCTGTAAGAGATAATGCCGAAAAAAGAATTCATAATAGAGTGCATGATTTACAATCTCTAAAAAAGAAAAAGCCATATCTACAGATAGGTATTTTGGGTTGTATGGCAGAAAGATTGAAAGAAAGTCTTGTTAAGGAAGATAAGGTAGATATAGTTGCAGGTCCTGATTCTTATAGAAAGATTGCAGAGTTGATAGATAATGCTACTAAACAATATAAGCAAAAACATGATTTGAAACACTTTGAACAGAGTATAGATGTTGAACTTTCCAAAGAAGAGACATACGAAGATATTATTCCAATAGAGTTGAATACGGATGGAATTTCTGCTTTTATATCTATAATGCGAGGTTGTGAGAATTTTTGTTCTTATTGCGTAGTCCCATATACAAGAGGACGGGAAAGAAGTCGTTCTTATCAAAGCATAGTAGAGCAGGCTGAGAATTTGTTTCTTCAGGGTTATAAGGACATAACTTTGCTTGGGCAGAATGTAAATTCATATATCTATGAAGAAAACGGAGAAAAAATTAATTTTGCTAAGCTTATAGAGAAAGTAGCACAAGTAAATCCGCTTTTGAGGGTGCGTTTTGCAACTTCTCATCCTAAAGATATATCTGAAGAATTGATAGATACAATAGCAAAGTATGATAATATTTGCAAATATATTCATCTTCCTGTGCAGTCGGGCAGCAATCGTATGTTGGAAAAGATGAATAGAAAATACACTGTTGAGGATTATAAGCAGAAGATAGAAATGATTAGAAAAAAAATTCCCGATTGTGCATTGAGTACTGATGTTATTGCAGGCTTCTGTTCTGAAACAATAGAAGACCATAGGGCAACTATGGATATAATGTCTTGGGTTGGGTATGATTCTGCTTATATGTTTAAGTATTCAGAGAGACCTGGAACATTGGCTGCGAAGAAATTTGACGATGATGTTTCAGAAGAAGAAAAAATAAGGAGGTTGAATGAGATAATAGATTTGCAAAGAGAGCTTTCGTTGCAAAGTAATAGAAAAGATATTGGGAAAACTTTTGAAGTATTAGTTGAAGGAATGAGCAAAAGAGATGAAAATAAATACTTTGGAAGAACTTCTCAGAACAAAGTTGTTATATTTGATAAGCAGAATACAAGAAAAGGAGACTATATAAAAGTGAAAATAGACGATTGTACTTCGGCTACTTTGTTTGGTTCTATTTGTTAGAAAAAGGACTTAATTTTTTTGTAATATAAATAAAAATATTAATTTTGCACATTGAACGAATTTAAGAAAATAATTTAGAATATGAGAAGATTTGTAAACTTATGTACAGTTGTCTTAGCGATATTATTGCTTGCTTCTTGTACATCACAAAAGAACTTGATTTATTTTCAGAATGATGATTTGAAATCTGATAATCAACCAGACACAATGTTGTATAAATATGAGAATGGTTACACCAATTCTTCTCCTGAATATAAATTACAACCTCATGATATGATTTATGTTCAGATATATTCTTCTTTGGATAATGCTTCTTCAGCTTTGTTTCAATCAACGACGCAAAGTGGATATACTATGCAGGGAAGTGATAATACATTATATTTGACAAGTTACGAAGTTGATAATGATGGAAACATTGATTTGCCGACAATAGGTAAGATTAATGTTTTAGGAATGACTATAGAAGAAGCTCAAAATGCTATTAAACAAAAAGCAGAAGAATTTAGTGAAGGAATAACTGTTACTTGCAGAATGGTAACTTTCAGAATTAAGGTTGCAGGTGAAGTTAATAATCCTGGAATCTATACTTTCTATCAACCATCAGTTAATATTTTTGATGCTCTTTTAGCAGCTGGTGATTTAACTTATTATGGTAATAGACAAAAAGTAAGAATCGTTAGAAAATCAGAAACAGAAGATGCTATATATACTTTGGATATTAGAAAAGCATCGGTGATGAAGAATAAAAACTACTATCTTCGTCCTGGAGATATTGTGTATGTAGAACCAAATAAGAATACTAAAACCCTACAAACTATAAATCCTCCTTTGACAACCATTACTTCTTCGCTATCATTGATAGCTTCTGTTGTTGCAATTATAGTATCAATTAACAATATGAGTAAATAGCCATGAACGAGAAAGCTTCCAATATACCAGATGTACAATCCAATGCCGCAGAAAAAGAAAAGCAGATAAATTTTGCTGAACTTTGGTTTAAGGTTATGGAAAAGTGGTATCTTTTTGCCATTTGTGTAGTGTTAGCCTTAGTTGTTGCATTCTTTGTTAATAGATATGCGGCTCCAAAGTATGAAGCTACAGCGTCATTGTTGATTAAGACTAACAATGATATGATGAGTAATTTAGGAATGGGAACAATGTTTATGCGTACAGGAAATGAAGATTTCCAAAATGCAATAGGAACAATCCAATCCTATACAGTTACAAAGCAAACATTAAAAGCCATGAATATGTATGTGTCGTATTATCAGAAATTGAATTTTAGATATAATGACATATACACAGATTCTCCTTTTGAGGTTATGTTAGATATTACCAAACCTCAACCGACTGGACTTACACTTGAAGTCAAAATGTTGGATAAAACAAAGTATGAGCTTACTTACGCAGCAAGGAGTAATGTCTCTGTTTATGATTATGTTAAAGATGAAATATTGGATAAGAAGATTAATGTTCCTAAGCGTGAAGTTGTAGTTAAATTTGGAGAGTGGTACAATAAAGATGGGATGCATTTTAAAGTTATTCCTAAACAAGAAAAATGGAGTGAGAATAACTTGAAAATTCCATACGCTTTTTCAATAAACAACTTGGATGCGTTAGCAAATGCATATAATTCTACAAAGATAGACCTTATAAACAAAGAATCTTCCATAGTTAAAATAAGTTCAAGAAACGGAAATCCTAAGATTGCTATGGATTTTGTCAATAAACTTTGTGAGGTATATATTGATCAGACCTTTGAAGAGAAGAATTACTTGAATGTGGCTACGATAAATTTCGTTAATGAACAAATTCTTGCAATATCAGACTCTCTTTCTACAGCAGAAGCACGAAAAGAATCATTCAAAGAAGCCAACAATACTCTTAACCTTACTAACGATGGACAGTATCTATATCAAAAGAGCAATGATTTACAAGAACAACGAGCTTTAGAGTATGCAAAACAGCAATACTATAATTATTTGACAAACTATATTTCTGTTGCTGCTATAGATGAGGGTGTTGCTTCTCCTTCTGCAGTTGGAGTAAATGATCCTGTGCTTACTACATTAGTAGGTAAATTGTCAGAATCAATCATAGAATACAAAACTTCTTTAGCAAAAAGTAAGGATAAAAACCCTAAGGTAAAGGAACTTAAGATTACAATAGAAACAATCAGAAAGCAAATCAACGAGAGTTTAAAGAATATAAAGGAAGCTTCCAATATGAATATGCGTGAGTTGCAACGTCAGCAAAATGAGTTGCAAACAGCAATAAACAAACTTCCTGCAACTGAAAGAAATATGATTAACATTGAACGACAGTTTAAGTTTAATGATGAGATATATTCTTTCCTTTATCAAAAACGTGCTGATGCAGAGATTGCAAAGAATGCAGCTTTGCCAGACCATAAGATTATAGACAAAGCACACGTTGCAGCCAAGGTTTATCCACGAACAGCAATGAATTTCCTTATTGCTCTTTTATTAGGCTTGGCTCTTCCTGCAGCATACATATTCTTTAAGTTCTGGACAAAAGACACAGTGGATAGTAAAGACGATTTGCAGAAAATTTCTCAAAATCCTATACTTGGATATATTCCTCGTTTCCCAGAAGGAAGTAATCCTATGATGGTGTTCAATCGTCCTAAATCTCAGATAACAGAGGCTTACAGAACAATAAGAACAAATATTAAATATGTTCTTGGAACCAATGATGATGAAAAGAAAGATGGTGTTGGAAAGACTATTCTTATTACTTCATCAATGCCTACTGAAGGTAAATCATTAACATCTATCAATATTGCGTCTGTATTCTCAATCACAAAGAATAGGACTTTGATTATGGAGTGCGACCTTAGAAAGCCAAGACTTCACAAAACATTTGGATTAGACCCTAACAAAGGTATTACCTCTTACTATATAGGCAAAACAACTCTTGATGATCTTGTACAACATACCGAGTTTGATAACTTTGATGTAGTATGTGTTGGTCAAGTTCCACCTAATCCTTCAGAAATCATAGATTCTGATAAGATGAAAGAGCTTATAGAAGAGTTAAAGAAGCGTTATGACTATATTATTCTTGATACTCCTCCTGTGAATTTGATTGCCGATGCTCAGACTTTGGCAAAACAGGTTGATATCGTTCTTTATGTTATTCGTTTAGGCGTTACTTCAGCAAGTATCCTTACAACTGCACTTGTAGAGATGGAACAGAGAAGTCAAGTCAAGGTTAATTTCATACTTAACGGCTTGGATAACGTAATGCAAAAGTACGGTTATGGTAAAGGTTACGGTTATGGTGGATACGGATATGGTTATGGCTACGGATATGGACGTTACGGTTATGGAAGATATGGTTATGGTAAATATGGTTACGGCTATGGTAAGTATGGAGATACATACGGTTATGGATATTTTGATGAAGAAGGTACATTGAAGCGTACTCATAACAGTTCTCGTAGTCGTAAGCATTCAACATCCAAGAATGAAAGTGGAATAACAAGACATTATAATACTGATAATCAGTCAAATAGTAATCGGGGGGGGGAGAATAGAGACCGATTAGATAGGAAATATAGGCTGTAATTATATTTTAATGTAAAGAAAGTTTAGAATTGTATAAAGGACGGAGCTTTTGTTCCGTCCGTTTTTTAAGTTCAAGTAATAAAATTTGTTTATGCACTGCAACATTCCTATTTTTATACCTCAGTTGGCTTGTCCTCATACTTGTATCTTTTGTAATCAAAAATATATAAGCGGGCAGCAGAAAGCACCTTCAATGCTGGAAGTGAAAGAGACAATAGAAACTTATCTATCTACTTTAAGTCGGGATGATGAAGTTGAGCTTGCATTCTTCGGAGGAAGTTTTACGGGAATAAGTATGGAAATGCAGGACAAGTATCTTCAATTAGTGCAACCTTATATCAAAGAGGGTAGAATATGGTCTATACGTCTTTCTACAAGACCTGACTATATAAACACGGAAATCCTTGATAATCTGAAAAAATACAACGTCAAGGATATAGAACTTGGAGCTCAGTCTTTAGATGATGAAGTTTTGCAGTTTTCGGAACGAGGTCATAGTGTTGAAGATGTATATAAAGCTACTGAACTTATTAAGTTATATGGTTTTAATCTTGGCTTGCAGATGATGATAGGTCTGCCTTTGGACACAAAACAAAAGAGTATTCATACAGCGAAGACAATAGTATCCTTAGGTGCAAAAACGACAAGAATATATCCTACGCTCGTGATAGAACACACTAAGTTGGCTCAGCTATATAAGGAAAATAAATATAAACCATTAACACTTACAGAAGCAATTGATTGGACAAAAGATATTTACAAGGTTTTTCTCAACTCAAACATTAAGGTTCTCAGAGTAGGATTACACCCATCCAAAGACATAGTTTCAGGAGAAGGATTTCTTGCAGGACCTTTTCATATATCATTTTTTGAGCTTGTGCTTACCGAGATATGGAAAGAAAGGTTGCAATCTCTGATAAAACCTGATACTAAGGAGATTATCCTTAACCCAAAAGACGTAAATCATATTGTCGGTTACAATTCTGCGAACAAGGATTTGCTCAAAAATATCAAGTTAATTCAGAATTCAGATATTTCTCAAGGACAAATTCAGGTGATTTAACTTATTCTCAAAAAAAAGACTTGGTTGTTCTAAAAAAAGACTTGGTTTTTATAGGTAAAAGACTTGATTTTTACACCCAAAAGACTTGGTTTTAATTTTTTAAATCCAAGTCTTTTTTAGAAGATATCAAAAAAAAGGTTGCACACTTAAATGTATGCAACCTTAAATGTATTATATCGTGTTAGATATTATAACAGTTTTGACAATTTTTCTGCTAAATCACAAACTCTGTTAGAATATCCGTTTTCGTTATCGTACCAAGAAACAACTTTAACGAAGTTTCCGTCCATAACCATAGTAAGTTTTGAATCAAAGATTGAAGAATGAGGGTTATCAACGATGTCTATTGATACCAATGGTTCTTCGCTGTATTCAAGGATACCTTTCATTGAACCTTCAGCAGCCTCTTTGATAGCAGCATTTACCTGTTCCTTAGTTACGTTGCAGTTTAGTTCAACTGTTAAATCAACAACGCTACCGTCAGGAGTAGGAACACGCATTGAAATACCATCCAATTTTCCAGCCAATTCAGGAATAACCAAACCAACAGCTTTTGCTGCACCTGTAGAAGTAGGTATTATGCTGCAAGCAGCAGCTCTTGCTCTTCTAAGGTCTTTATGTGGAAGGTCAAGTATTCTTTGGTCGTTAGTATAAGAGTGAATTGTGTTCATTTGTCCTCTCTTGATACCAAATTTATCATTCAAAACCTTAGCAACAGGAGCTAAACAGTTTGTAGTACAAGATGCGTTGCTAACGAAAGTAATATCTTTTGTAAGGACTTTTTCATTAACACCAAGAACAACAGTTGCATCTACATCATCAGCTTTTGCTGCAGGAACAGTAAGGATGACTTTCTTTGCACCAGCTTTGATGTGTTTAGACATAAGTTCTCTTGTTTTGAACAAACCTGTAGATTCAATAACAATGTCTATGCCTAATTCTTTCCAAGGAAGATTTTCAGGATCACGCTCAGCATAAACTCTGATGCGTTTGCCATTTACTACCAAGTATTCTCCGTCTGCAGAAACTTCACCTTGAAATCTACCATGAACAGAATCGTATTTCAATAGGTGAGCAAGAGTTGCGGCATCTGTAAGGTCGTTGATTGCAACTACCTCAAGACCTTGTTTTTTTTGCATGTTTCTGAACGATATTCTACCGATACGTCCAAATCCGTTTATTGCTATTTTTGTCATATCTTTAAAAGTTTTTATATTGTGAAATATATTTTTTGCAAAGATAGAATAAAAATTCAAAACTATATAATTTTTATTTGTTTTTTTGAAAAATATTATTTTCTAAAAACTTTATTGTAATTTTGCAAGTTATAAAGGAGGTATTCAATTATGATTAAAAACAAAATATATATCACTTCTATTCTTTGTATGGCATTACTTTTGATGTCTTTTGGTGGTTATGCTCAAAGAAGTAGTTCAAAAAAGAAAACTTCTGTTTCACGAAGCACTAAGCCAAGCATGAAGTTAGACAAAACCTATTATGATTTTGGTGAGATAGAAGAAGGAAGTAATGGAGAGGTCGTTTTTGAAGTAGTTAATGAAGGTGATGGTTTGTTGATGATAAATAGTGTAAAGACTTCTTGTGGTTGTGTTCTTGCAGAATATTCTTCAAATGGACTTATGCATAATGAAAAAGGTTATATAAAAATAAGATATAATACAAATATCGTTGGAGAAATAAAAAGAAGTGTTGTTGTTAATACAAATGACTCTAAAAGACCAAAGATAGTCTTACGTATTATAGGAAATGTAGTAAAGAAAGATTAATAAAAGATATTATAAAATAAAAAAACGACAGAAAAATGAAAAAACTAATTTTAACATTTGTGCTTTCAATGGCAGTAGTTTTTGGAGTTAATGCTCAAAGTAATAAGAAAGAAGTTAAAGCTACAGGTTCTCAACCTGAGATAACTTTTACAGAAATGATGCATGACTATGGTGAAGTAGTAAAGGATGGTAATGGTATCTGTGAATTTGAATACAAAAACACAGGAAAAGCTCCTTTGATGCTTACTAATGTGAGAAGTTCTTGCGGTTGTACTATTCCTTCTTGGAGCAAGGAACCTTTGATGCCAGGAAAATCAGCAAAGATAAAAGTAAAGTATAATACCAAGAACGTTGGAACAATCAACAAATCCATAACTGTTGAGAGTAATGCTTCCAATGGGACAGTGGTTTTGAAAATTACGGGTAAAGTAGTAAATAAATAAATTGAATAAGACGAACAATAAAAAAGATTATTGTTCGTTTTTATTTTGTAATAAAACAAAAAAAACATTTAATATGCCTAAAATATCAGAATTAGGAGCTACAATACAAGCTTCTGCAATAAGAAAATTGGTGCCTTTTGCTGATGCTGCAAAAGAAAGAGGAATAAAGATTCATCATTTAAACATAGGACAGCCAGATATACTTACAGCACCAGAAGCTGTTGATGCTTTGAGAAAAGCAAAAATGGATATAGTTGCCTATACTCCTTCTAATGGAAATCTTTCTTATAGAAAGAAACTTTGTGAATATTATGCAAAATATAATATCAAGCTTGATCCGAAAGATATTATTGTAACTTGTGGAGGTAGTGAAGCTTTACAATTTGCATTTAATGTTTGTCTTAATAGAGGAGATGAAGTAATAGTTGCAGAACCATATTATGCAAACTACAACTCTTTTGCAAAAATAGCTGGTGCAAAGATAGTAACAATATCTTCAACAATAGATACAGGTTTTGCTCTTCCTCCAATGTCAGAGTTTGAAAAAGCAATAACAGATAAAACTCGTGCTATCATTGTTTGTAATCCTAACAACCCAACAGGTTATCTTTATACAGAACAGGAACTTCGTCAGTTAGCAGAAATAGCAAAGAAACACGATTTATTCCTATTTGCTGATGAAGTTTATAGAGAATTTGTTTATGAGGGAAAGAAACATTTCTCTATTATGGAAATAGAAGGAATAGAACAAAATGCTATACTATTAGATTCTGTTTCTAAGCGTTATTCTGCTTGTGGAGCAAGAGAAGGTATGCTTATTTCAAAGAATAAAGAAGTAATGGATGCAGCAATGAAAATGGCTCAAGCTCGTTTATGTCCTCCTTACTTTGGACAAATCTTTGCAGAAGCAGCAATAGATACTCCTGCTTCTTACTTTAAAGAAGTAAATGATGAGTATGATAGAAGAAGAAAAGCATTAGTAAAAGCAATAAATGAAATACCAGGTTGCAAATGTCCTAACCCAACAGGAGCATTCTACACTGTTATCGAAATGCCTATTGATGATAGTGATAAATTCTGCAAATGGTTGCTTACTGATTTCAATCTTAATGGTGAAACAGTTATGCTTGCTCCTGCTACAGGATTCTATTCAGACCCAGAAAAAGGAAGAAAACAAGCACGTATTACTTACTGCTTAAAGATAGAAGATTTGCTTGCTGGTATCAATTGCCTAAAAGAAGCATTGAAAACTTATCCAGGTAGAACAAACTAAGCAGATTTAATAGACAATATTATAAGGACAGATTCTTTCTGTCCTTTTTTTGTTTTGTGATTTATGCTTATTTGTTTCTTATTTTGTAATTTTGCACTGACAAGAGTGTAATTTTTAAAATGATATGGCAAGTCTTTATTTGTTTCCAACGCTATTGGCTGATGTTGATTGGAAGGAATCTATTCCGGAAAGTAATGTAGCAAAGATAATTAATGCAGAATGTTTTATAGTAGAAGAACTTAGAACGGCAAGACGCTTTCTTCGTAAGATAGGATATAAGAAAGATTATGATAAGGTGTCTTTTTCTGTTTTAAATGAACATACAAAAGATGAAGAACTTTCTTCAATGTTGCAACCAATAGAAAAAGAAGATAAAGATATTTTTCTTCTTTCAGAGGCAGGGTTACCATGTGTTGCAGATCCAGGAGCAAGAGTTGTTGCAATAGCACAAAAGAAAAACATTAGAGTTGTTCCTTTTGTTGGTCCTTCTTCTATATATATGTCTTTAATGGCTTCTGGTTTTAATGGACAGAACTTTGCTTTTGTTGGATACTTGCCTATAAAAGATAATGAAAAGCATAAACGCTTGCATCAACTTGAAGAAAGAGCATATAAAGAAAATCAAACACAGATATTTATAGAAGCTCCTTATAGAAATGATAAACTTTTTGAATGTCTGAAAAAGAATTTGCGGAATGATACTTTGCTTTGTGTAGCATCGGATATAAGTAGTCAAACGCAGAGTATTCTAACAAAATCAATAGCAGAGTGGAAACAAAAGCAGGATTTTGTTATTGGCAAACGCAATACTATATTTCTTATTTATCATAATTGATGATAAAAAATAAAGACTTCTTACTTAAGTAAAAAGTCTTTTATTTCTTCTGCGGAGAGAGGGGGATTCGAACCCCCGAAGCGGTTTTGCCGCTTACCCGCTTTCCAGGCGAGCCTCTTCAGCCACTCGAGCATCTCTCCTTTTTTGACTTTGCAAAAGTAGTATAAAATTTTTATCTGACAATGTTTTTAATCTAATTTTAAAAACACGTAGTGAAGTTTTTGTAATTTTGCAAAAATATATACAAGGTTATGAAAGTAGAGATAATAAACATAGGTGATGAACTTTTAATTGGACAAGTTGTTAATACAAACTGTTCTTATATGTCTAAACTGCTAAATAGAAATGGTTTTTTAGTCAGTAGAGTAAGTGTTGTTGCAGATGATAAACAAGCAATTAAAGATATTCTTTCAGAAGCAATGCAAAGAGTGGATATTGTTTTATTAACAGGTGGCTTAGGACCAACAAAAGATGATATTACTAAAGTATGTCTGACGGAAATATTTGGTGGAGAGTTAAAAGAAAATGCTGCTATTAGTCGTCATGTAGAACACTTCTTTGCTTCTCGTAATCTTCCTTATACTTCTACAAATCGTTCTCAAGCATTTATTCCAACTTCTTGCACACCTATATTTAATAGTGTAGGTACTGCTCCTGGAATGTTGTTTGAAAAAGATAGTAAAACTGTTATTTCAATGCCTGGTGTTCCTTTTGAAATGCAAAATATGATGAATGATGTTTTGGATTTGTTGTTAAAAAGGTATAATCCACAAACTATAATAGATAAAAATCTTGTTGTTGCTGGAATTTCTGAAAGTTTTCTATCAGATAAGTTAGAAGGATTTGAAAAAGGATTAAATAAAGAACGTGTTTCTTTGGCTTATCTTCCAAATGGAGGAATGATAAGATTGAGATTGTCTTTACATGGAGGAGAAAGAAAGGATGGAGAAAGGATAATGAATAAGTTGATAGAAGAACTGAAAGCTATTGTTGGAGAATATCTTGTTGGAGAAGATGATGATAATCTTTCTACTATAATAAATAAGGTACTTTTGCAGGAAAAATCAACGCTTGCTGTTGCAGAAAGTTGCACAGGAGGAAACCTTGCTCATCAAATAACTCTTGTCAGTGGAGCATCTAATTGTTTTAAAGGAGGAGTTGTTGCTTATAATAATGATATAAAACATTCTGTTTTAGGAGTAGAAGAAGAAACTCTAAACAGATACCATGCAGTAAGTAAACAAACAGTTATTGCAATGGCTAAAGGTATTCTGCAATTAATGAATAGTGATTATGCTATTGCTACTTCTGGTCTTGCAGGTCCAAATTCTGATGGAACCAATGTACCTGTTGGAACTATATGGCTATGTGCTATGAACAAAAAAGGAGAATATAAAACTCACACAACATGCTACCATACTACAAGAGAGAATTTTGTAGATAGAGTAACTAATGATGCGTTCTTTTTATTGCTAAACCTGATTAAAGGAAAATAATCTTATTCTTAAAACAATATTTATTCAATCTTATTTAATAGAACAACGTTTTCAATATGATGTGTATGAGGAAACATATCTACGGGTTGTATTTTTGTTACCTTATATTTAGAAGATAAAAGTTTAAGGTCTCGTGCTTGAGTAGCAGGATTGCAAGATACATAAACAATTCTGCGAGCAGAAGTAGAGAGAATTTGTTTTATTACACTTTCAGCCATGCCACTGCGAGGAGGATCTGTTATTATTATATCTGGATTTCCATTTTGTTTGATAAAATCTTCATTTAATACTTTTGCCATATCTCCAGCATAAAAAACAGTATTTGTAATATTGTTTTCTTTACTATTTATCTTAGCATCTTCTACTGCATCTTCTACATATTCTATTCCAACTACTTTTTTTGCCTTATCAGCAATGAAGTTAGCAATTGTTCCTGTTCCTGTGTATAAATCATAGACAATATCTTCTTTTTGAATATCAGCAAACTCAGCAGCAAAAGTATAAAGTTTAATTGCTTGAGGAGGATTTGTTTGATAGAAAGTTTTTGGACGTATTTTGAATTGTAAAGGTTTTGATTGTTCATCTTTGAAACGAGGCATATACTCCATTATATGGTCTTCTCCTTTATAAACAACAAATGTTTGATCACCAAGAGAATCGTTCATCTTAGTATTTACGCAGTATTGTAAGGAAGTTATTTGAGGAAATTTTTCAACTATTGCTTGCATTACATTGTTTATTATTTCTTTATTATCTTCTGCAAAGACAACAATAAGCATTATTTCGCCCTCTTGTGTAGTTCTTATGATAAGATTACGCATTATCCCAGTATGCTGTCTTATATTATAATAAGGTATGGAATGTTTTAAGGTGTAATCTCTTACGAAGTTTCTTATTTCATTTGAAGGAGAGGCTTGCAAAACACAATGTTCTATAGGTAATACTTTATCAAATAATCCGCTGATATGAAATCCAAGGGCAGGAGTATCTTCTTCTGTTTTTACAAAATCTTTTTTCCAAGCACGAGAAGAAAAAGTAAATTCTAATTTATTTCTATAATAATATATATTATCAGAACCTTCTATTGGAGAAATACCACTGCAGTCTATTCCTCCTATTCTTTGAAGATTGTCTATAACTTGTTGTTGTTTGTATTTTTTTTGCCATTCGTAGTCAAGCATCTGCCAAGAACAGCCTCCACAAAAAGTAAAGTGAGGACATTTAAGTTCAATTCTTTTATCAGAATAATGTTTTATTTGTTTTACTCTTGCAAGACAGAAAGAATGTTTTTGTTTATAAACTTCTATATCCACTATATCTCCGGGAACAACGTATGGAACAAAAACAACTTTATCTTCATGTCTAACAATAGCATTGCCTTCTGCAGCAAAATCTTCTACTAAAACATCTTCTAAAATGTAATTCACTTTCTTTTTTCTCATAATAAGAACTTTATTAATATAAATATCCTCTTACATTTAACAACAAAAAAGCGAACAGTAACAATTAATCACTGCTCACTATACCTAAAACAAAACTACCGAATTTATTATCTTTCGTCAGAAACAGTAAGTTTTTTTCTTCCGTGTCTGCGTCTTGCGTTCAATATTTTTCTTCCGCTTGTAGTAGACATTCTTAATCTAAATCCGTGTTTATTTACTCTTTTTCTTTTGTGAGGTTGGTATGTTCTTTTCATCTTTATATGTGTTTTTCTTGTTTTACTTCTAAAAAATGCTCTCTAAAATCAAAGTGCAAAAGTAATACTTTTTTTTCTTTTGGCAAGTTTTTTTTGTATTTTTTTTATTTTATATGATTTTTCTTGGTGCATTCAAAGAAAAGATATAATTTTGCACCCATAATTATGGTTTGTTGGAAATTCCAACAATTAAAAGGGAAGTAGGTGAGAATCCTATACAGTCCCGCTGCTGTGTTTCTCAAGAAAAATTTTGAGACATCAAAGCCACTGTTACGAATAAATAGAATAACGGGAAGGCGTTTCAAAAGAGATAAGTCAGAAGACCTGCCATAAAGAAACGAAATTTGTTAATTATCTTCGAGGGTTAGGATATAACAAAAAAAATGTTGTTTGTTATTTTTTTACTTTTCTTCAAAGTAATTATTTATCAAATTTCGTTTATTATAATATTGTAAAGGAAATTTATAAAAATAAATAAGTAAAACTATGAAGAAAAGTATTTTTTTTATATCCTTAATTTTATTAGGATTAAACATGATGGCTCAGTATGATGGAGCTGTTGGCACAGAAGGTTGTCAAGCAATTAGTCAAGATGATGAAAGAATAATCTCTTGGGCTTTAGGAGTAGAAGTTAATAGAGGCTTTTGGGATTATGGTGATGAAAGAGTAGTGGATTTTGGTAAAGCTTATATGGCAATAGGAAAACCAGATTCAACTACAACTACAGCAATTTCATTAGGAGAGGGCGGTGATGCACTTATAACTTTTGACCGTCCAATAATAAATGGAGAAGGTAAGGACTTTGTTGTTTTTGAAAATGCTTTTGGTCCTACATTCTTGGAGTTAGCTTTTGTAGAAGTAAGTTCTGATGGAGAAAATTTCTTCCGTTTTCCATGCAATAGCACTTCTTATCATAATTCTGATAATGTTGCAGAAGGAAGAACAGCAGAGCATTATAATAATCTTGCAGGAAAATATGAATTAGGCTGGGGCGTAGGATTTGATTTAAGTGATATAGCTGACAATGATTTGTTAGATAAAAACAATATTCGTTTTGTTCGTTTAGTGGATGTTATAAATGGAATTAGTACCGATACTTATGGAAATATTATTTATGATGGAGTATCTTGGCCTACTTATTCACAAGGATTTGACTTAACGGGTATAGGAGTAATAAATGGAGGAACACCTTATAAAGTAGCAGACTTTGAAAATAACACATGGCTTGCTGATGTTAATTCATACGAAATAGTAGATATGACAAGCAATTATGATGTTCTTGAAGACGGTGTTTATTCAAAGAATCATATTTCAAACGGATTGAATTTCTTAGGTACAGGTTATTATATGCAAAGTTGGGATTGGTTTATGGCTATGGGATTTGGAGCAAGCAATGTAACCAACGATACAACAGCAACAGGAAACAGCACTAATCTTACAACATATTACACATCTGCTCCTAAATATGCTCTTGAAGGTTTAGGTAAGACATATTTACATGCTTATTACGATGCTTATAATTTTTCTATGGCAGAACATAATGTTGTAAAAACAACAAGCGGAGAAAAGTTTAATCCTATGGGAGTTTATATTTCATCTTCTTTGGCTGCTAAAGAAGATATAGAAATTTCTGCTACAGAAAATCTTTATCTTAAAATTACTGCTACAGGTTATGATGAAAACAATGTTGCAGAAGGAAGTGTGGATATTTATTTATATGACGTAAGTAATAATATCAATAAACTTGCAGATTGGCACTATATGGATTTATCTTCATTGGGAGAGGTTAGCAAGATAGTTTTTTCAATAGAATGTAATGATAGTTGGGTTTCCAATTATTTCTGCTTAGACGGTTTTACATATAAAGATGCTGTAATATCTTCAAATAATGAAGTTTTGGCAGGAGGTTTGAACATTAATATGTATCCTAATCCTGCACAAGATTATCTTACAATAGAAATTGCAGATGACAAAGCTGACTTACAGATATTTGATTTACAAGGAAGACTTGTAAGACAAGAACAATTGGCAAACCAAACCAACACCATAAACACAAGCGATTTGCAAGGAACTTATATCCTTAAAATCATTAGTGGTAAGAAAGTTGAAACAAAGAAACTTATAGTACGATAAGAATATTTATTGTTTTCTCATAATAAATAGTGTTTTTATTTCTTTGCAGTCTTTTATTAACTTAAAAGACTGCTTTTTTTTTGATTTGATTTTAGAAAAAAAAGACTAAGTCTTTACACTCAAAAGACTTGGTTTTAAAAATTTAAATCTTGATCTTTTTTCGTCAAAACCAAGACTTATTTCCAATCCAAATAAGTAGGGAATTTTTGCCTTCTCGTGTCTAATTCTTTTTTGTTTAATTCGTAGTAGAATATCTTGTCTTCTACATTCTTTATAGGAGGTATCATTTCTCCTTTTGTGTTCATGATACAGCTATCTCCTGAATACAAGGTGTGATTGGCATCTTTTCCTACACGATTAACTCCGATAACATAACTCTGGTTTTCTATTGCACGGGCTTTGAGTAGAGTAAGCCATTGTTCTCTTCTACTTTGTGGCCATGATGCAACATAGATGAGCAGGTCATAAAGGAATCTGCCATTATAGGTGTTCATGGACGACAAAGGAAACCGCAAATCATAGCAAGTAAGCAACTTTATATTGAAATCTTTACAAGAAATAATGACATCTTTCTTTTCTCCTTTGGAAAGAACCTTGGCTTCATCGGAAAGCGAGAAAAGATGTTCCTTGTCATAATATGCTTCTTTGTCTTTTTTTACAAAATAATGACGGTTGAAATATTTATTATCCTCTTCTATAAGCAGGCTTCCGTCAATGGCAATACCTGTTTCTTTCGCAAAAGACCTCATAAGCAGAAGACCTTTTTCTTTGCTATGTTTTGCGAGTGAAATGTCGGTAATGAAACCTGTCAGAAACATCTCTGACAAGACAACTAAATCAGTGTCTTTATCTACTTTAGATAGCAGAGATTCAAAGCATTGATAGTTCTCTTCAATACAAAAGTCCTTTATCTCAGTTTGTATCAATGCTATCTTCATATAGAGAAAAGTCTGTTATTGTTGATCTCTGTTGTAGTGAGGCATTTCAAAAGGAATGACCAAAGATATTTCTACTAAGCCTCCGAAACTGCCATCTTCTTTAAACCAAGGTGCCTGATAGATAAGTTTCTTCTGACCTTTTTTTTGTATGGTATAGACATTTGTTGCCTTATTGGTCATCATGTTATTTATGATTGCCTTTGAACGCTCATTGTGGCAACCCATAATATTTTTTCCAATAAGGTTTTCGTCCATAGATTTCAGATTAACCCTCTTGGAGTGAGTGTTTAAATCAATGAAGTCTCCGTTTTCATCGGTAACAGTTATAGCAACTTGTTCTAATCCGTTAGCCCACTTTTCCATAGTATAAGATATTAAAAAAAATAAGGACTTTAAAAGTCTTATAACTCTTAAAGTCCTTACTTGGTTATTTTTTATTTTGCACTCAAAGCAGCAAGTGCTATAGAGTATGTTTTTGTTTGTACAGAATCGCCTCTTGAAGACAAAATACAAGGAACTTTTGCTCCAACAACCATTGCTGCCAATTCGGCTCCTGCAAATTTAGTAGCAGTTTTGTAGAATACGTTACCTGCTTCTATGAATGGCCATACTAAACAGTCTGCATCACCTGCAACTTCTGAATCAAGTTTCTTGATTTGTGCAGATTCTTTATCAATAGCAACGTCCATAGCCAAAGGTCCATCAACGATAGCACCTTTTATTTGTCCTCTGCGGTTCATTGTTGCGATTAAAGCAGCATCAACGCAAGCAGGCATTCCTGTAAGCATTTGCTCTGTTGCAGCAATCATGGCTACTTTTGGACATTCTATTCCAAGAGTGTGAGCAGTGTTGATAACGTAATTAACGATAGCTGTCTTTTGTTTGAAGTCTGGAGCAGGAATAACTGCAACGTCTGAGGTTATCAATAATTTGTGATAAGTAGGAACTTCAAAAACAGATACGTGAGAAAGGACAGGTTTTCCAGCAGGCATAAGTCCGTTTTCTTTGTTAAGAACTGCTCTCATGTATTTGTCTGTAGAGCAAAGACCTTTCATAAGTATTTGTCCCTTGCCTTCGTTTATAAGAGCGACAGCTTTAGCAGCAGCCTTAGCTTCGTTGGCTTCTTGTACAAGCTCAAACTTATTTACGTCAATTCCTTCTTCTTGGCAAACTTTCTTTATTGTGTCTATGTCTCCCACAAGTGTTACATCAACTATGCCTAAGTCAATAGCACGTGATGTTGCTCCTATTGTGTGAGAATCGTTGGCGTATGCGGCAACTAAACGTTTTCTTGGTGCAGCTTTTGCAGCCGTGATTAATTCTTCTAAGTGTTTCATTTTTTATTATTATGTTTTATATTATTAAAAAGTTAATTAAATTTACAAATCTGTACGAGGTTCTATAATCGTTCCCCATTCTCTTTTAACGGCACGCTTATTTACTATTTTTATGTGTTCTATTGCGTATCTGCCATTAGGATGAGTCGAAATCATATCAACTACTCCATCGTGATGTTTCAAAACCACCTTGTTCATATTGAAGTGATTTTTCTTTTTATAGGTGTAGCAAAACATTTCTTCTTCTTTTGTTGGTCTGTAGTTTGGACAATCGTATTCATGCACTTTACAGTTAAATACTTCTCTCCAAGAGTTACCGGTATAAGAAAAGATTCTAAAATAATTCACGTTGGAATAATCTCTATAAACACTCATTAATGAAATTTCATCTCCACCGTCTCCATCTAAATCTCCTTCATTGACAAGAAAATAAACACCAAGGTCAGTGTCAAGATTTAAAGGTGTTAGTTCATCATTATCAGAAAAAATCTCCGTAGCACCCTCATAGAGGTTTTCTTCAAAACCATCACCATCAAAATCACCTCTTATTGTAAAGCGGGAAGCATTTGTTTTATTCCATTTCCATTCAGAAGGATTAAGATCATTTGTTATTACATCTGTCCAAGGTTTTATTGCTTCAGTTTCTCCTTCTTCTTGTGCATAAACAGCAAAAGAGAAAGTAAATAACATCACTATAAATATCCAAAATCTATTTTTCATACTATTATAAGAGTTTTACTTATTAACCTATATCATCATAACGTAAATTGTCTATAATATATTCTTGTCGGTTAGGAGAATTTGCTCCCATAAAGAATTTTAACGTGTCGGAAATACCGGATTCTTTGTTTAATAAGACAGGGTCTAAGCGAATATCCTTACCAATAAAGTTTGCAAACTCGTCTGGTGAAATCTCTCCTAAACCTTTGAAACGTGATATTTCTACTCCTTGTTTTAGTTTCTTTGCTGCATCGTCTCTTTCTTGTTCAGTGTAGCAGTATATAGTTTGTTTTTTGTTTTTTACTTTAAACAGAGGCGTTTGCAGAATATAGACATGACCGCTCTTGACCAAATCAGGAAAGAATTGTAAGAAGAACGTCATCAAAAGCATTCTGATATGCATTCCATCAACATCGGCATCAGTTGCGATAACGATATTGTTGTATCTTAGATTGTCCATATCTTCATCAATATTTAATGCATTATGAAGAAGATTGAACTCTTCGTTTTTATAGACTATCTCTTTGGATTCTCCGAAGGAATTGTATGGTTTTCCTCTTAAAGAGAAAACGGCTTGGACGTTAGGATCTCTTGTCTTAGTAATAGAGCCTGAAGCAGAATTACCCTCTGTTATGAAAAGAGTTGTTTCTAATCTTCTTTCATCTTTACTATTGTAATGAATACGACAATCTCTAAGTTTCTTATTTGTTAAAGATGCTTTCTTAGCTCCTTCTTTTGCAAGTTTCTTAACGTTTTGCAGACCTTTTCTTTCCTTTTCATTTCGCTGAACTTTTTGCAAAATAGACTCTGCAATTTGTTCGTTGATGTGTAAATAGTTGTCAAGTCTGCGTTTTACAATATCATTGATGTAATTTCTTACTGTTATTCCTTTTTCTTTGTCGTAATCAACACTGCCAAGTTTTGTTTTTGTCTGAGATTCAAAAACAGGTTCTTTTATTCTTAGGCTTATTGCGGATATTATTCCTGAACGAATATCAGAAGGTTCATAGTCTTTTTTGAAATAATCTTTCATTACTTTGACTATGGCTTCTCTAAAAGCAGCAAGATGTGTTCCTCCTTGTGTAGTGTTTTGACCATTGACAAAAGAATGATGTTCCTCTGTCAAAACTTTGTCGGAATGGGTGAAAGCAAATTCAAAATCGTCTTCCTTTATGTGAATTACAGGATATAATGGTTCGGAATCCATATTATTGTTCAACAAATCCAACAAACCATTAGGAGAACGATATTTTTTATCATTAAAAATTAGAGTTAAGCCTTGATTCAAGTAAGCATAATTCCAAATCATTTTCTCTACATATTCAGAAATGTAAGAGAAGTTTCCAAATAACTCTTTATCTGGAACAAATTCTATGATAGTACCGTTTGGTTCTGAACACTCTGTTATTGGATTGTCTAAGGTAAGTTCTCCTTTTGAAAACTCGGCAATCTTTGTTTTGCCATCAACAATACTCTGTACTTTGAAATAAGAACTAAGAGCATTGACTGCTTTTGTTCCTACTCCGTTCATTCCAACAGATTTCTTAAATGTATTTGAATCGTATTTAGCACCGGTATTCATCTTTGCAACACAATCTATTGTTTTGCCCAAAGGAATACCTCTACCATAATCCCTAACTCTTACTTTTCCTAACTCATAGTCAATATTAACTTCTATTGTTTTGCCATTTCCCATAGCAAACTCATCAACAGAATTGTCAATAACCTCTTTAACCAAAACATAGATACCATCATCAGCAGAAGCACCGTCTCCAAGTTTTCCAATATACATACCTGGACGAAGTCTAATGTGTTCATTCCAGTCAAGAGTTATGACGCTATCTTCTCCGTAGCCTTTTATATTTCTTATTTCTTCATCCATAATAACGAGGTGCAAATTTACAAAATTTTTTATCAATAAGAATTTAAACTATTTAAAATTTTGCTTTTCTGCCTACTTTAAGTATTCCAATGTCATTTCTAATTCAAATCTGCTGATAGATAATGCACCAATGAAAACATCTGCTTGTTGATAGAATTTTTCTCTTTCTTGTAAGGAGTTTTTAATAAATTCCAATCTCTTTTCTATAGGAATATTCTCAATAAGAGGTCTTTTTTTCTTACTAAGCAAGGCACGAGAGAGGATTTGTTGTGGAGTTAGTTTAAGGTATATACTTTTGCAGTTGTTTTTTATAAGTTTCATATTATCTTCATAGCAAGGTAATCCACCGCCTGTGGCTATAACAATGTTGTCTTCTTGTAAAAGTTGAATAAGAACCTCTCTTTCTTTTTGTCTAAAGAATTCTTCTCCTTTTGTTTCAAATATGCTGCTTATATTTTCGCCACAAATGTTTTCTACTAAGGTGTCAGTGTCTTTAAACTCAAAGTTTAACATGTTGGCAATTCTTTTTCCAACTGTAGTTTTGCCACAATACATATAACCAACAAGAACAATCTTCATAATACTTTGTTTTGGGTTTTTATCTTGCGTATGCTGTCAAAGAAATATCAGCAAAATCACCTCTAAGATATTTAAACATCCCACAAACTCCAACCATTGCAGCATTGTCAGTAGTGTAAGAGAATTTAGGAATAAATACTTTGCAATTATATTTTTCTCCTATTTGTTGAAATCTTTCTCTAAGAAGAGAGTTAGCAGATACACCTCCTGCTAAGGCAATGGTTTTTATTTTTGTGTCCTTTAGTGCTTTTTCAAATTTTGAAAGAAGAGAATCAACGACTGCTTTTTGTACTGAACAGGCAATATCTTCAAGGTTTTCTTCTATGTATTTAGGATTTTCTTTGAGAAGATCTCTCAGAGTATAAAGAATACTTGTCTTTAAACCCGAAAAACTATAGTCATAACCTCCGATGTGGCTTTTAGCAAAATTGAGTTTTGGTTCTCCTTGTTTTGCAAGTCTGTCTATATGTGGTCCTCCAGGATAGGGAAGAGAAAGAATTTTAGCAGCTTTGTCAATAGTTTCACCTGCTGCATCATCTATTGTTTTTCCTAATATCTGCATATCATTGTCAGCATTCACTCTTATTATCTGAGTATTACCTCCTGATACTAAAAGACACAAATAAGGAAACAAAGGAACTTTCTGTTCTATACTATCTTTTACGAAATGTGCTAAAACATGAGCATCTAAATGATTAACATCTATTATAGGAATATTTAATCCTTGAGCCATGCTTTTTGCAAAACTAACTCCTACAAGCAAAGATCCTAAAAGACCAGGACCTCTTGTGAAGGCTATGGCTGATAAATCTTCTTTTTTTATTTTTGCTTCCTTTAAAGCAACCTCAACAACAGGAAGTATATTTTGCTGATGAGCTCTTGAAGCTAATTCCGGAACAACTCCTCCATAGATTTCATGTACTTTTTGTGATGCTGTAATGTTACTTAAACAAATAAAGTCATCGTTTATAACTGCAGCCGAAGTATCATCACAAGAAGATTCTATGGCAAGTATATATCTACTCATAAATTATCTACCTTATTATTATTTTTAAATTCTTAGTCTTTGTTCTTGTCTTTAACCACTGAGAAAGTTTTTTACTTTCTTCTGCTGTTGGTTTATTGTTGTTTTCAAAAGAAACGATAGCAATAGAAGATTTATCTACACTATCTTTGTCTACATATATTTCTGAGGCAGATGCTAAAGCAATAAATTCAACTTTAGGAAATAGTGCTTTTATTTCATCTTTTAATTCCTTGGAAATGTTTTCGTATTTTTTATATTCTCTTATTTGTTCTTGCATTACAAGTAAGTTTTCTTGACTCTCTTGCAATTGGTTGGAATAAATAGCACCGTTTTTATTTGCAATCTCATCTTTCAAAAGTGATATTTCGCTTGAATTTGAACCTTGAATAATTTGTAGATGATAATCCTTTAAATTATAGAAATGCATTCTTTTTTGTGCTTTAAAAATAGAAGAGTCAGCTATTTCTTTTCCAACAGCAACAACTCTAAGTGTTGAGTCTGATTTGTTTGTGTCAAAACTTATTATTTGAGTTCCTGCTTGTTTTACTTCTTTATTGACGAAGTTTTTTACATTGTTTTCAAATATGCTTTTTTGAATAATGTTAAGCGTCATAAAGAAAGCAGGTATCATTGTTACGATAACTATTCCGAATAAATATTTTCTGACAGTTTTTTGTTGTTCTTTATTTAATAGTTGTTTATAATGAAAATGCAGGCTTCTTACTCCTATATATGTAGCCAAGGCAATAAATACTGTATTTATAAAAAATAGATAGAAAGCCCCAAGAAAATAACTTATGTTACCCGTTGCTAAGCCGAAGCCAGCAGTACATAAAGGAGGCATTAAAGCAGTAGCAATTGCAACACCGGGAATAACATTGCCTTTACCTTTTGTGCATAGTGCCATAATACCTGCTGCTCCACCAAATAAAGCAATAAACACATCATATAGAGTAGGGGAGGTTCTTGCAAGTAATTCACTTTGTGCCTCAGAAAGAGGAGAAACAAAGAAATAAACAGTAGCAGTAAGCACACTAATAATGGTAGCAACAAGATAGTTTCTAAAAGAACGTTTCAATAGTTCAAAATCTCTTACACCAACGGCTAATCCCATACCTACAATAGGTCCCATTAGAGGAGAAATAAGCATAGCACCGATAATGACAGCTGTGGAATTAACATTCAATCCCAAAGATGCAAGAAAAATAGCAAAAATCAAAATCCACAGATTTGCTCCGCGGAAATTAACTCCTTTAGTTATCTCAGCAATGGTTGCTTCTTCGCTTTCTTTATCTGTCCTTAAATCAAAATATTTTTTGAAAAGTACAACGATTTTTCTAAATGAATCATTCATAAGTCAAGAATTATGTTTTTGTTTATAACGTTGCTTATTGTTTTTTAGTATCATGTAGATACATTTGTATGCTATTGAAAATGTTTTGCCAAAGGGAATAACCAGCACAATAGATTGTTGTCAATGGATTTGAAAAATAAGTATATGCCATCCAAATTCCCAAGCCTGTATTCTTTTGTCCTAAGGCTTGACCTCCTACAATGCTATGGTTAAATGCTTTGCCTATTTTTCTGCCTAATAAGAATTGAAGTATGCACATCAAAAGCGAAAGTATGACAATCAAGACTATATTTCTAATCTCTTGTCCTCCCATGTGAATGATAGCAAAGGTTGTTTTAGAAAAGTTAATCATCAAAGCCATAGACCACAAAGGAATAGATAACCATTCGTATTTTGAGAACTTAAAAGAGGTTCTTGGGAAAAATCTCCTCATTACAACAAGAGCAAAGAAAGGCAACATCATTATAGGAAAGACTTTGGCTAATAGAATTAAAACGGACTGAATGAAAGTTAAGTCTGCTGTTGTCTCAGCTAAGGAAAACATAATAGGAGCAACGATAACAACCAATGCATTGTCGCATAGCGTATGCATAATGCTGACTTCTCTGTCTCCACCCAAAGCCGTTACTACTGCAGAAGATGAACTTGCAACAGGACACACCAAACCCACCAATATGCTTTTGGAGACAATAGGTTCAAAAGCAACATAACACAACGCATATATTACAATGGAACTTACAAGGTGAATACTCAAGAGTATGAAATTTATCTTTTGGAACCTAAGTCTTCTAAAATGCAATCCACTATAGGCAAAAAACAGAATAAGACAAATGAGTACAGGTACAAGATTAATAAAGATGTGCAGTTGTTTATAAAACAATACACCAAGAATCATAGCCAATGGTAAAAGTAATCCCTTGTATTTTTTTATCAACATTTGTTTTTAGAATTTGTTAAAGTCCATTACTTCTAAGTCTTTTATTTCTTTCCCGTCAATAACAAACCTTACTAATGTACAAACAAGATGAAAACCCTGATAACCGCAAGCACCGGGATTAATCAATAAAAAATTCCAATCCTTATCATACATTATTTTCAATATATGTGAATGTCCGCAAATAAAAATATTAGGCTTTTCGCTTACAAAATAAGGGACAATATCTTTATTATAATGTTTTGGATAGCCACCTATATGAGTCATCAATAGTTTTACGTCTTCTATCTTAAAAGAAATGACACCTTTTACCTCATCGTCTAAATATTTATTATCACAATTGCCATACACAGCCACAAGTTTCTTTTCTTTTCGCAAAGTGTCTAAAACTTCAATGCTGCCAATATCGCCTGCATGCAAAATAATATCAACATCCTTAAAAAAATCCAATACTTCTTTTGCAACTCTGCCGTGGGTGTCGCTCAAAACTCCAACTTTTGTCATCTTTTTCTTTATAAAACTGTTTTTAGAGTACTTGTTTTCCATGCTTTTGTTATTTAACAACTAAAAAATACTTGTTTTTATTATATATTGATGAAAAAATAAATATTTATATTTTTAATTTAAAAGAGAAAACTTTTGATTTTAAATTCGGTTTGGAAAGTTTTATTCCCAAAATAATAAAAGATATATTGAAAAAAAATTATACCTTTGCAGTCCAAATATTATTGATATTGTTTGTACTTCTACAGAGAAGAACGGAGTATTAAACAAATTTAGATTGAATTATTAAATTATATAAAAATAAAAAAAAAGTAAAAATGGAAAAAATCAGAATAGCTATTGCAGGAATCGGTAATTGTGCGTCTGCACTTATACAAGGTTTGGAATATTATTCCCATAAAGAAAACGATTCTAATGCTCCTGAAGGTATGATGGCAAAAAGTATCGGAGGATATACAGCACAAGATATAGAAATAGTTGCTGCCTTTGATATAGATAAAAGAAAAGTAGGTCAAACACTTGATAAAGCCATCTATGCAAAACCTAATTGTACAATAAACATAGTAGATCCAGATAAGTTTCCAAAGAGCAATGTTGTGGTAATGAAGGCTCCTGTCTTAGATGGTGTGTCTGCTCACATGTTAGACTATGAAAAATATCCAGAAGACACTACTTTCGTTGTAGATAACGAGACTCCAGAAGTAGATGTTGTTAAGGTGTTGAAAGAAACTAAGGCTGATATACTTATAGACTATATGCCTGTAGGTAGTGAAGAGGCTGTTAAGTTCTATGCTCAGTGTGCAATAGACGCAGGAGTTGCTTTCTGTAATTGTATTCCTGTTTTCATTGCTTCAGATCCAGAATGGGAACAGAAATTTATTGACGTAGGTTTGCCAATCATTGGCGATGATATGAAATCTCAGTTTGGAGCAAGTATCCTTTCTCAAATGCTGCAAGAGTTGGCTTTTGCTCGCGGTCATAAAGTTAAATGTCATATTCAAGAAAACGTTGGTGGAAATACAGACTTTATGAATATGCTTAACCAAAACCGTTTGAAATCAAAGAAAATATCAAAGGAAAACGTAATCCGTTGTCAAAATGACATCAGAGGCATACCTGTTGGAGATTCATTCTTGTTTGCAGGACCAAGCAACTATATGGCTTACTACAAAGACAACAAGATTGCAAACTTCCACTTGGAATTAGAAGGTTTTGGAGGTTCTCCTGTTACATTTGATGCTCGTTTGTCTGTTATAGACTCTCCAAATTCAGCTGGAGTTGTTATAGATGCAATACGTTATCTTAAGGTTGCAAGAGAGTTAGGTATTTGTGGTTCTCTAAGAGGTGCAAGTGCTTTCACTCAAAAAACTCCTCCTCAACCAATGACTTTTGAAGCTGCTGAATTTGAATGCAGAGAATTAGCAGCAAGAAGACTTACTGATATGACACGTGGTCAGGTAAAGAAATAATCTTTTTTAAATTAGATTAATACAAATAAGCCCAAAACCTTTTTAGTTTTGGGTTTATTTTTTATTGTTTTTTTTTAATGTGAAAGGATGTCGTTTTAGATTGTAAGGAGGAATTTAGGCTTTGCCTTTGTAGTTGAATCCAGCTTTCTCAACGGCTTTACAAATATCTTCTTCTTTGGCTGTACCCGTTATTACTAAGGTGTTGGCAGCAGGTGTTGCCTCAGCTGCGGAAACTCCTTTGACGTTCATAGCAGCAGATTCCATGCTGGCTTTGCAATGATTACAATGCATACCTTCTACACAATAGATAGTAGAGTCTTCTTTTACTACTTGTCTTTTGAATTTGCTTAAAAATTTCATGGTCAATGCAATTATGATAAATGTTATTAATAGTAATGAACATACAATGCGGAACACGCTCGGAGAACTTTTTTCAGTTGCACAGCAATCTCCGTGAGTTCCATTGTAGGTTGGACTTATATCAGATCCTATTCCGATAGCATTAATCAATAAGCCGAAGAGTATGGAGAAAACCACTATGGTGAGTAAGTAAATCCATGTGAAACGAGAACCAAGAGACTTTCTTACTACAAGAATGGATGCAATATTTACTGCAGGACCTGCTATAAGCATTACTAATGCGGCCCCGGGCGAAAGTCCTTTCATCACCAATGCAGCTGCAATAGGAATACTACCAGTAGAACATACATACATTGGAACCGCAATAATGAGGATAACAATCATCTGTAACAAAGGATAAGAACCAAAGTGTAGAAAGAACTCATCGGGTATAGCCACATTTATCAAAGCGGCAATTATCAGACCGATGAGTAGTCTTAGACCAATATCTTGAATCATCTCAAAGTAAGCATAGCGAAACACACGCCACAAACGATTTCCTTTCTCCTTTGTATTATTATTTATGATAGTTGTATCATCGTTTTCTTTTGGTACAAAACGATTAACTAATATCCCGCCACATATACCTGTGATTAGTGCTGCTGCAGGACGCATTATCGCAAATCCCAATCCCATTAGAGAATATGTTGCAAGAATGGAATCTATGCCGGTTTGTGGTGTAGCAATAAGAAATGAAGCTACAGCACCCTTGGACGCACGTTCGTTCTTTAATCCTATGGCTGTCGGGATAACTCCGCAAGAACACAAGGGTAGGGGAATACCTAACAACGCTGCCCACAGAATAGATAGTCTATTGTTGTTAGACAAGTAACGATGGTAGAATTTCTTTGGTATAAAAACATGCAAGATACCAGCGATAAGAAATCCTAACAAAAGATAAGGACTCATTTCGCCTACAACGATTAGCAAAGAGGTAAAGAAATTCTCCATAGTGACGTTTTTGTCTAATAACGTTAAGAATGATGAATTATTATCCATATTTTATGCAACCTCAACACTATCGTTCGATTGATCGTACCGCTGTAGTACGCATTACTCTCACTGCTCCGCCAACGGGAAAACGTAAGCAGTATGACTCCACAGGTGAAGAAATGAAATGGGGACGAATGGAATAATAAAGGATAGAATATGAAAAAATGCTGATGAAGATTTGGCTTATAAAGTCTTCGTTTTAAATTTTTAAATCTTCGTTTTTATGGTGTAAAGACTTGGTTTTCGTTTCTGAAAACGAAGTCTTTTTTTTCACTATTAGGAATAAAAAAACGGAGCGAAAAATCGCTCCGTAACATTTTTGACTACTTTAGAGATTAAAGTGCGTAACCTAAACCAATAGTGAATTGGTTGAATTTAACTTTGTAGTCGCCTGCTCCGTCCCATTGGTTAAGGAAACCTAATGAGTAGCCAACTTCAAAGCTTACTTTTTGATAAGTCAAGCCAGCACCAAATGTAAGTCCAAGACCAAAACGCTTGTAAGCATCATATACATCACCAGCCAAACCTATTGTTGCTTGAGGTCCAGCAAATATTACTAAACCTAAGTCATCAGTAAGGTTAAGTCCGAAGTTCAAAAGAACAGGGATGCGTAAATCCATTCTGTCTTTGCTGTATCCAAAATAAACTCCAGGAGCTACATTAAAATCTCCAAAAGCATGCATGTTGTAACTTGCACCAAGATAGAAACCTGCTTCTGTAGCGTCTGCGTCTCCACCATAGATGTCGTTTAAGAAACCAGCACGAACGCTAATTTGTGCATTTGCATTGTTTGCGGCGAACATCATTGCTACAGCAATAGCCACCATTGTGAAAAATTTTTTCATGTCAATCTGATTTTTAGTTAATACTATGTTAATTTGATTTTTAATGTTAGCAAAAATAGTATATTTTTTGAATTTATGTCCATTATAAGTGTAAAAAAATACAAATAAAATGAAGATAAATTATTAACTGCTTAGTTAATAGTTTATTAAACCTTTGTATTATTTTGAGATAAATATACTGATGTTTTTTATTTTCAAAATGTTTTTCAAAATTGATAGGTTGTCATAATGTAGTATTTGTTTTATGACAAAATGTCAGTTGTTTATTTTTGGCACATTGTTTGTCTTTAGAGTTATGTTTCGTAAAACAAACAGTGAATATTAAAATAGATTATTAATAAAAAGAAAAAACAGATAAAACAATGGGAAAAATAATTGGAATAGACCTTGGAACTACGAACTCTTGCGTAGCAGTTATGGAAGGTAATGAAACAGTGGTAATACCAAACAGCGAAGGCACACGTACAACTCCTTCTGTTGTAGGTTTTACAAAAGATGGTGAAAGAAAAGTAGGTAACCCTGCAAAACGTCAGGCAATAACCAATCCACAGAACACTATCTATAGTATCAAGAGATTTATGGGAAATATGTATGATCAAGTTCAAGAAGAGATAAAGCATATTCCTTATAAGGTACAACGTGGAGACAACAACACACCACGCGTAGATATAAACGGAAAGCTTTATACTCCTCAAGAAATTTCTGCTATTATTCTTCAGAAAATGAAAAAGACTGCAGAAGATTATCTTGGTCAAAGTGTAACAGAAGCAGTTATCACAGTTCCTGCTTATTTCAACGATTCACAACGTCAGGCTACTAAGGAAGCAGGTGAAATTGCTGGCTTGAATGTACGAAGAATTATCAACGAACCTACTGCTGCTGCATTAGCTTATGGTTTGGATAAAAAGAATTCAGATTCTCATATAGCAGTATTTGACCTTGGTGGTGGTACATTTGATATTAGTATTTTGGAACTTGGTGATGGAGTTTTTGAAGTAAAGAGTACTAACGGAGATACTCACCTTGGAGGAGATGATTTTGATAGAAAGATTATCAACTTCCTTGCTGAAGAGTTTATGAAAGATAATCCTAATGTGGATTTAAGAAAAGACCCTATGGCTCTTCAACGTTTGAAAGAAGCTGCTGAAAAAGCTAAGATAGAACTTTCTTCTTCTACTCAGACAGAAATCAACCTTCCTTATATTACTTCTATAGACAACGTTCCTCAACACTTGAACGTATCTTTGACAAGAAGCAAATTTGAACAACTATGTGATGATTTAATCAAGCGTTGTCTTGTTCCTTGTGAGAAAGCATTACAAGATGCAGGTTATGACAAGAGTAAAATAGATGAGGTAATACTTGTTGGAGGTTCTTCTCGTATTCCTGCTGTTCAAAAATTAGTACAAGATTTCTTTGGCAAAGTTCCAAACAAATCAGTAAATCCAGATGAAGTTGTAGCAATAGGTGCTGCTATTCAAGGTGGTGTGCTAACAGGTGAAGTAAAAGATGTTTTGTTGCTTGATGTTACTCCTTTGAGTTTAGGTATTGAAACTTTAGGTGGAGTTATGACAAAATTGATAGACGCTAACACAACAATACCTACAAAGAAATCACAAGTGTTCTCAACTGCTCAAGACAACCAGCCAAGCGTGGAAATCAACGTTCTTCAAGGTGAAAGAACACGTGCAGCAGATAACAAATCCTTAGGAAGATTTATCCTTAGTGATATTCCACCTGCAAGAAGAGGTGTTCCTCAAATAGAAGTTACATTTGATATTGATGCTAATGGTATTCTTAACGTTTCTGCTCTTGATAAGGCTACAGGAAAGCAACAAAGTATTAAGATTGAAGCTTCAAGTGGTTTGAGTGAGGAAGAAATAAAGAGAATGAAAGCAGATGCAGAAGCACATGCAGATGAAGACAAGCGTATGAAAGAAGAAGCAGACAAGATAAATGCTGCAGACGCTATGATATTCCAAACAGAGAACTTCTTAAAAGAAAATGCGGACAAGGTTCCTGCTGATAAGAAATCTGAAGTAGAAAGTGCTTTGAAAGATTTGAAAGAAGCTCATGCAAGCAAAAACATCGCAGGTATAGACTCTGCAACAGAGAGATTGAACAACGTTCTTCAAACTGTAAGTCAGAATATGTACCAAGGAGCAAATCCAAATCAATCACAAACACAAGGAAACCCTCAGCAAGAAAATACATCTTCCAACAACAATAATAACGATGGAAATGTAACTGACGCCGACTTTGAAGAGGTGAAGTAAAAGTAAAAAAATAAAAGTGAAAGAGTGTAACGTAAAGTGCGTTACACTCTTTTTTTATGAAATGTGGCTTAATTACTTTTATCTGTTGGCAGAGTTATGTTTTTCGGGGATAGCAAAGCACAATATTACAATTATTCTTTTCATAAGAAATCTCTCCTTTTAAACTAATTTACTTTATGAAACTTCATCTTTCCCAACGTAGGTAGTCTATACCCAAGTTTCAAGAGAAGAATATTAGTTTTTCCGCCACGGTCTTCATCGCATATATTAGTGAATACAAATCCTTTTTGGAAACTAAATTCAAGTTCAACTCTATTAATCCAAAAACCAATACCCATATTTAATCCAGCATCAAATTGATTTGGTTTATCATACTTATCATCAAACCATTTTACACTATAATCATAACTTAGGTAAGGACCAATATGTAAATCAAAACAAAAATAACGAGAAAGAGCAATATCTAAACCAATATTAGGCGACCATTGTAAATTATGTGCAGTGTATGTATCTTCCTGATGATACCAATCTCCCAAATAATCATAATCTACGCTTCTGTTTCCAAAACTAAAATCCATTCCCCAATAAGGTGCAAGATTTATTCTACCATTGCTAAGTTCAACAAAAGGCTTTGTAAATCCTATATCAATTTTATATACAGCGTTTCTGTATCCTCTTATTCTTTCAAGTTCATCTTCAGAACCAGTGAATTTACAGCCTCCGTATCCAAGTTTGATAAACCAATTGCTTGGCTTTTTTGTTTGTTTCTTTTCAGTGCGTTTTACAACCGTTTTCTCGCTTGACGATTTCACTACTTGGGCATTCAGTGTTGAAAAACCGATAGCAAAGCACAATATAATAAGTATCTTTTTCATAGTTCTACTTATTTATTATCTTTGTAAGGATCAACAACTTTAACATTGTATAGTTTGTTGGCTCTCATCCAAGTAGAGTCTTTGGCTTCCATTGGTTTCCAATTAGTGAAATTACCAAGATAACCTGTGATACTCAACTCATAATAAGCGTTCTCATCTTCGCCAATTCTTTCAAAATTGAAGATAGGAGCAACAATCATATCAGCATTATGTTTTTTAGCAGAAAGATATAAGCCTCTGTTTTGAACACTCTGCAAATCGTAACCTAAATTTGCGTATTGCTTTTCAGTGAATTTCCATTTGTCTTCAATTTTTTCTGATCCAACTTGCACATCACCAACAACAGGACGAATGATAGCCGTAGCTACTGTTTCAAGTTTTCGTGCTTCTGAATCTTGTTCTTGATAAGAACTGATAATGTCGTAATTAGATGTTCCACAAGCAGACATCATTAATACGGTTGCTAAACTCAATAAAAGTTTTTTCATCGTTTTTTGTGCAAAGTTGTATAGTGTCTTGCCCCTCACTTTTGATTATGTCTCTTAGACATTGGTTATTAAATTTTTTTTGACAAGACATAAAAAACCGTGGCCTTAATCTCTTATTCGTTAGTTGAGGTCTAGACTACCGTAATCCCAAATAAGTAAGCCCACGAAGATACTCGCAGGCGTTTAAACTTACCATTTTAGGGATTAATTGTTAAATTGTCTATATTCAACTAACTAAAATTATAAGCAAACGCTTTTCTATATCCAAGTATTTGTTCCAAAGAATAAATAACTTGCAAAAATACGTATTTTTTTATTTGTTTTTGCAAATTTGACAAAAATATTTTCTTTTTTTTATAGAGTAAAAACAAATAAATGCCGTTTTTGAAAATTAGAACGGCGTTTTTAGGGTATAAAAAGGGGCTTTTTACCATAAAAAACGGCGTTCTGAGAAATGAAAACGCCGTTTTTGAACTAAGAAATCAAAGTTTTATTATTTCTTTCCTTTTAGGATTTTGTTGTATTGTTTGTCGTCTTTGATGATTTTTAGAGCTGTTTGCAGGGTCTCATCGTTTTGTTGTACGGCTTTGTAATAGTATTTAGTGCCATAGAGGTTTCTTGCGATGAAGCCTTTTAGATTGGACTCTATGTATAGATTTGAGTTTTTGATATATTCTTGTTGTTTTATGTCTTCTTGTTCTGCTTTGGAGAGGATTTCTTTAAGCATTTTGTCTCCTTCCAAAATCTCTTTTGCATAA
>OMWJ01000013.1 GCA_900314725.1 uncultured Bacteroidales bacterium | reverse complement strand
GCCCTTTATCGCCGATGATACTGCAACAAGTATGTGGAAAAGTAGGTCGCCGCCAATTACTACAAAGAGAACAACTGTTTAAAGTTGTTCTCTTTTTTTATGTTTTACCTTCTCGTATTATTATCCTTTGTATCTTTTTTATTATATCTTCTTTGTTATATCCTTTTATTGTCTTCCCTCTATATTATATCCTTTTTATTATATCTTCTTTATTATATCCTTCTATTGTATCTTTTTATTGTATACCTATGTACCTTTTATTCTGTAATATTATTATGTCTATTTTTTTTGTTTTGTACCTTATATATAGCCTACCATATTTTGTGTTGCAGCTACCTTATTAATTTATAATAGTAGGGAAAGGTTGTAGAAGATATGGCTTTTTAATCTTATTTTGCTTATTGGTTTTGTGAAATAAAATAAAGACTATGATGCTAAAATCCCATTATCCTTTTATATTTATTTCTATTGAAGGGCTATGTTTCTCTTATTTTTTAGTTTTTGTTTCAGGATCTTTTTTGTAAAACTTGCAAGCTAAAGTGAGAGTTCCGAGAGTTAAAAGAAGAGTAGAGGCTGTTCCAATAGGACCGCTTTTTTCTTCAATCTCACCATTTTTTACATTTGCATTACTTTTGGATCTATGTGATGGCAGAGGAGGTTGTGAGTACGTCACACTACCTGCAACAAGCATTATTAAAAGGATATATAGTTTCATATTTTTCATAAGGCATAAATACAAGATAATCTTTAAAGAGAGGTGTTTTCTGTGGAAAATTTTATTTTACAGTTTCGCTATAGTTATATATACATAAAGAATCATATTTATATTTATTGAAACCCGTTAAGGAATCAAGTTCCTTTTAGATTTGATTTTGTCGAGATAGTTCTCTAAAGAATCAAACAGGAGTTTAACAATAAGAAAAAGAGGAGATAATTGTTTAGATTACTTCCCGTAGTCCCTGATTAGTTTTCGTAATTTGGCACTAGCAGGATCAGAATGAATGCGTATAGTTCTCTTGATTTCTTGTTTTTTAGATTTTGGCGTAGTTATATCATTCCCGTGAATAACACTATCAGGATCAAAATCAATGCGTATAGTCCCGTTGTTTTTTGTTTTTTAGATTTTGGTGTAGTTATGTTCTTCTTGTTAGAATAAGGATGAATATAATCCCAGCCTTGAAGACGACAATAGAAGTAATATTCTTCTTTACCATTTATAAAATAATAATTATAGTCTGAAGTCCAATCTCTACCTGTACCATAATTTTCATTTCAACTCATAGGATACTCACCAAAATTTCGCTGTTTCTGCTTGAAATAAGGTAATCAGGATTGTTATCTGTAGTTCTTCTGAAAGCATAAAATAAACCTTCGCTATTTTCGCTATAAGCACGAATTACTTTATAGTATTTCCAATCTTCTGTATTCCCATTATTGTTAAAGAAGTTGCAAAATACCATTGTATAAGATAAAAGAAGTAATACAATGATTTTTATAATCCTGCTATTGTTTTTTCATTTTAATTCTTGGCGGTTATATACCATTGCCACGTCGGTTTATATATAATTTGATTTTAATTGTGTTGCAAATTTATAAAAAATAATTAGAATCAACAAAATTTTGAGATTTTGTAGAAGTATATAACCTTTATAGGTTTATTCTATTTATTTTTTTATAAATATATTTTTAAAGAATTACTGGATTGGCTTGTAATTTGCAAGGGAAATAGAGTCTTATTTTTTTAAGGAGAATAAAGACGAAACACTATATTTGTATAAATTATTAATAAATTAAAATATAATTAAAGATATGAAAGAATTAAGTTTGAAAATATCCTTCGGCATTCTTGCTGTTGCGATTGTTATTATGGGCTTTTTTATCTACAGGGGTTTGCGCTCGTTTTCAGATAAAGAAAGAATAGTTACTGTTAGAGGATTGTCAGAAAGGATAGTGGATGTGGATAATGCTAATCTTGTTATCTCATATGCTGTTGGTGGTAACGAGATGAGCGAAGTGTTAAAAGAAATAGAACGCAATAATAAAAAGGTAAAGGATTTTGTTATTGCTAAAGGTTTAACAGAAAAAGAAATATCTATAAACGTTCCTAATATTAAAGATAAGAGAAATCAAGAGTATGGTAATGAATACAATATTACCTATCGTTATTATGCTACTGTGAAGATTACTCTTATAAGTAATAAGGTCAGCATAGTAAGAGATATAGAAATGAATCAATTTGATTTGTTTAAAGAAGGGGTTAATCTGATAAAGAATGATTACTACTACGAGGGAGAGAACAACAGAACATACTCTTTTACTAAACTCAATGATATAAAACCTGATATGATAAAAGAGAGTATAAAGAATGCAAAGAAAGCAGCCGATGAGTTTGCTCAATCCTCTAATTCTAAAATAAAGAATATAAAATCTGCTTATCAAGGACAGTTTGAAATAACTTCAACAGACGATCCTTTAAAAGTAAAGGTAAGAGTAGTCTCTACTATCAACTATTTTGTAAAATAGGTTTTTGATTTTATAAAAAAAGAACTCATCCTTTGTAAATAAATGAGTTCTTTTTTTTATTACAAGTCTTACATTCCAAATCTTGAAGTATCAACACCTTGTTGTTGTATTTCTTTATATCCTTTGAAAGAATAGAACACTTGAAGAAATACCATTCGTTTATAGAAATTAGAATTAGTTTTCCAATTTTGTCCATACGTATCTATATAATATTTAGGCGTACGTGTTTCCAAAATATCATTAAACAATAAACTACAAGATAATCTATTATTGAGAAAGCTTGCAGTAAGTTTTGCTGAAAGAGAATAATAATCTGTATATTTTCTCAATCCTCCACTTGGTCCTTTGGAAGCATAAGAAGTCATAATACTGAATATTATTTTTGGCTTAAAGCTTAGAGTAAAAGCAGTCGTATTATTAATATCGTAACTGAATGTCTCTGATTTATAGTTTAAGCCATGCCAATCATCATCTTCGTATTCCTGCCAGCGAAGTTGCCCATCAAAACGGGATATTATCCTTTTGCCTATCTCTATCGGAACTCCAAGATTTAATAACAGAGCTTGTGTCTTTTGTTGATTTACCATTTCATTTATTACAAGCAAAGTATCTTGTCTTTGATAGGTGGTACTTATTAAATTAGGGTCACAATAGATATAAAACAAGCCTATCTGGTATTTTTGCTTGAAATAGTAGTTTATACCTGTTGTATTTGCCCATGAAGGTTTTAAGAAAGGATTGCCAACAGAGACTTCATATTTATTAGTATGTGTTTCATAATCCTGCAAATTCCAATAGGAAGGGTGTTCTCTTTGATTATAATTGCTAAAGACAAGATAATGATTCGCATTAGGAGCATAGGTAACCTGAATATTCGGCAGAAGGTCATTTATTTCATAGCCGTCGTTATTATAATATTCATCAGTAAGTGTTACGCTTGCGAACAGTTTCCCATTAAGCATACGTTTTCTTAGGCTCACATAAGCACTTAAAGCATGCTCTTCTATATTGGAAAAGGTTTTATAGGAATTGGTATTTGTAGCAGAAAGGTCTCTATTTATCTGTGTGTTGTCGTTGTTAGTATAAACATAGTTACCGCCCAAAGATAGCGTCCAGCCATATACCATTCTGTTACTGATATTAAAATAGCTCATAAATTTGTTTATCTTTTGATTGGCATCATACACAAAAGCATCACTAAAACTTTGACCAACATCAGCATATTGCATCTCTTGAGTCAGGTCATTATTATAGTTTGTGTATTCCACTCCAAGATTAAAATTATTACTATGTTTATAGTGCAGAGACACAGTATGTCTGTCAATGTCTGAAAGATTTTTGCTTTTTGAGTTTCCCAAATAAGTATTTTCGGAATGAGACTTAGACTTGCTGTATGGTATATAACTACCTGAATAGACAAGAGTCAAATCCGTAGTGTCTGTTATATGATATGTAGTAGAAAAATAGGTACTGTAGTTTCTGTTTCTTGCTATAGAGAAGTCATCTGAATAGATATCATATATAGTGCCTTTTACATTATGATGTATTTCTTTTTCACTACGGGACATATTTACATAATAGCCTCCGCTACCTGAAAGAAAGAAGTCCCATTTTGGAGAAGAGAAAAAGCCCGAACCTAAGACAGTCGTACCATTGACAGTATAGTTTCTGTAACTCCCTCCTATTCTTCCGCTGTAATGATAGTTCTTTTCTTTCTTTATTGTTACATTAATGGCAGGACCATTGCCGACAAACCACTCTGGAGGAGCAGAGAATGCAAGTTCCACATTCAATACTTTCTCGGCAGGCAAAGCTTTTAAATAATCTATAAGCGTAGAATAATTCATTGTGGAAACTCTTCCGTTGATGATAATCTTTGGAGTAGAACCTCCGACCATAGTAATGCTTTGTTCATCCCTTGTGTACAAAGACGGCAGTTCCACTATTACGTCAAAAGCAGAAGAGACAACCTTCTTTTCTCTTATAACCTCAGCATCATATACAAGTTTGCCTTCGTCCATATGCACTAATTGCCGTTGGGCTTTGACTTCCACTGCCTGCAGATAGGTCTCATCGTTTTGCAAAACTATCGTGGAACTTAGATTTTTTAAATCCGTAGTATAGTGTTTGAAGCCGACAAAACTGATGACTACAAATTTGTCCTGAAGATTATCTACTTCAAAAGAGAATCGTCCGTTGCTGTCCGTGGTTGTTCCAACTATCAGTGTAGAATCCAATTTACTAAGCACAGCAACATTAGCTAAGACTATAGGATTGCCGACGCTATCCTTTACTGTCCCGGAGAATTCTTGCGCCGAGAGATTCATAAAAATCAACGCAAATAAAAAAAATGAAAATATCCGTTTCATAATTATTTGACCTTTTGTTTTGAATGGTTTAACCTAAGATTTGTATAATATCTTTTTATCTCTTCATTGAAGAAGTTTTGCCTGTTATTTCTGTATCTGCAACCGCTTCCGTGTTCCATGAAGTTTTGAATACATTGTCCGCAACAAAGGGGCAAGTATTCGCATTCCAAGCACTCTTTGTTCTCAATTGAAGAGGAGGAATACATCTTGGCAATCTTATCCATCTGCCAAATAATATTACCGTTTGTGTCCAACTCTCCAAGAAAATTCTTGTCGGTATAGTTTCTTGCGGTGCATTTATACACTTTGCCGTCATAGTTTATGTTGGCATAGTTCATACGGCTTGCATAGCAAGTATAGAAAGAGCCTATGTTCAAACTGCCCTGACAAGTAAGTTTGTAGCCTTTCTCATGTGCAGAGGAGATAAACTTTGGCAAAAGGTTCTTTTCCTTGTCTTCTTTTTTATCAGACGTCTGCCAGACTCTTTGTGTGTTGATATTTATTTTTGTTCTGATTTCCTGAGGAAACTCTTCCAAGAGAGAGAAGATATCTTCTCTTGTGAAGGTCTTCTCGTCATAGTTTATTCTCAGATTGATATGAGAATGTTTTATTTCGGTACAAATTAAGCGGATATTCTCTATTATTCTCTCGTACGAAGGTTCGCCATTGTTGTTGCGTACTGAGTTGTGCTTCTCTTTGTCGCCGTCCAAGGTTATCTGAAAAGAAGAAAGACCTGTCCGCTTTATCTTTTCCACCATGTCTTTGTTGATAAGAAAGCCGTTGGTCGTTATGCTGGATGAGAAAGGGATGTTGTTTTTCTTACAAAGTCGCTTTGCATACATAGAGATAGGATACACTACGTTTTCAAAGCCAATCAAAGGCTCTCCGCCAAACCAGCCGATATGCAAAGAAGGTATATGTTCTTTTTCTACCTTGTTTTTGATATGCTTCTTTATCCTGAGTATGGTTGCATTGGACATCTTGCCGCCTTTGTTTTCCTCGTAGCAGTACCAGCACTTGAAGTTACAACTGAGAGTAGGATTGATTATAAGATGATAATGTCTGTCTGCAAAGACCTGCTGCTTATTCATAAAACGAATATAAGTGACTTCATCAAAAGACTCTTCAACTATGTATCCCAATCCTTTTAAACGTTCAAAATCATCAGGGAACTGTTGTTCAAATTCCTTTAAATCACTTAGCATCCTTTGCAGATGATTGTACTCATCCATAGTCATACAAAAACCATTGCCTTTCAATCCATTAAAGAAAAGTTTTCTGTCTTTGTAATCAATAAAATAGTTATATCTGCTTAGTTTGTACATAATAATTTTGTATTATGGATGGATGCATGTCATATCAGTGCAATTTCCAGTATTAGAGGCACAGTCGCAATTCTTTGTATTAACAATACATTTCTTGTTTGTGCAGCCATTTTGGTTTAAGCAAGTATTTGTGCAGGATGTGTTGCAACCATTATTTGAACAGCCTGTGTTAGTATCTCCGCCAAGAATCTCTGCCATTTCCAATGAGTCCAATGTCTCTTGGGAAAACATACTCAAAGGTTTTCTTTCTGTCTTTTTCATCTTTTTGATTTTTTTGTTAATATTTATGCAAATATATAAAACATTCTATATAATAATACGCAAAAGAGTGAAAAAATCTCACAAATTTTGCAACTATTTTTTCATAATTTCTGCAAGTATGTGATTATCAACAAGAAAAATTTAACATTTTTTCTATTTATCTTGCTTTATCGGATGCCATTCTCCATCCTCAAAGACACAATAATCATTACGGGAACAAACCTCATCTGTTGTATTGTCTTTCAGTTTGGTTGTATCCGTTGAAGTTGTAGTTCCTGAAACAAGGGTACAATGATTTTCGCAAGAACCATTCTCACATTTGGTGTCCGTGCAATCCTTTTCATTGGAGCAGTTGTTGTTTCTACAGTTCTTATTATCATCTCCACCGAAAATTTCTGCCATTTCCAGTGAATCTAATGTTTCCTTTGAAAACATACTCAAAGGTTTTTTTTCTGTGTTCTTCATCTTTTTGATTTTTTTGTTAATATTTATGCAAATATATAAAACTTTCTATATAATAATACGCAAAAAGAGAGAAAACTTGCATGAAAAATTCAATTATTTTTTTATATTTTATGTAATGTCTTGATTCTCAAAAGAAAATTTTTCTTATTTTTTGCAAAACAAAGTTGTTTTTCACCGCTTTTTCTCTGTGAAAAAAAACATCAAAAGTTTAGAAAAAAAGATCAAGTCTTTTGCATGCAAACATCAAGAGTTAAGAAAAAAAGACTTGATCTTTTTTTCTTAAAACGAAGACTTTTTTGAGCAAGTCTTTGCAGCAACAAAAAACAACTGTTTCCTACTTCTTTTATGCTCCTAAAAGACTCTCCTCTTAGTTAATTTAGGAAACGAGAGGTATCTACTGATTTTTGTTGTCTTCTCTTGTAGCCTTTGAAACTATAGGATGCCTGCACAAAGAGAGTTCTTCCATAGAAATTAGGATTGGTTTCGTAGTATTGTCCAAACCAATCGAAAGAAGACTTGGCAGCATTGCTTTCAAAAATATCGCTAAGGTGTATTGAAACAAACAATCTGTTTTCAAAGAAATTGCCTCTCAGAGAAAGAGAGACACTATAATGTTCATGAATCTTTGTCATCATAGAGTAGGATGGAGAATTGTATCTCAGATTAACAGAGAATATTATCCTTGGTTTAAATGATAGGGTTATATCTGTTGCATCGCTTACAAAGAATGATGTACTGTTTTTGGAAATTCTTTTGCCGAACCAGTCATCAATATCCATTCTCTCAAAATAAAAAGACCCGTGAAAACGTGATGATATTCTTTTGGAAAAATTCACAGGTATTTGAGTGTTCAGATAAAGATTATGGTAATTATCAAAATTCAGTGTTTTTGATACCATAAGAAGTGTATCCGGCATAAGATACTGCTGGCTTTGAATCTTATTTTTGTTGTGAGAATAGGCTGCTACAAATATGTACTTTTGTTTAAGTGTATAATAGAGAACAAGGTTTTCTCCTGTTGAGTTCTTTAGCTTAGGGTTGCCGACATAGAGTTCGTACCTGTTTACGTAAGTAGTATAGTCCTGCATATCCCAAAAAGAAACGTAGGATTGGGATGTGCCGAAGATTGCTTGCAGAATATGGTCAGGGGAGAAAACGTATGAAAGAGTCAGGCGAGGAAGCAAAGTGTTTGTCTTTTCATTGTTTTTCAGATAAGAGTCGGATAAGCCTATTTCTGCATATAATTTATTTTGGAAAAAGTGTTTCCCAATATTTGCGAATACAAACAGATTATATTCATCAATCATTGTCGCAGTTTCATAGGAATTTACAGAGGCAGAACTTGATTCGTCTATCTTTTGAGTGGTATTTGTCTTGGTATAAGAGTAATTTGCCCCATAGGACAGAGACCAATTTCTTGGAAGTTGGTTTTTCAGGTTGATATATCCTGTTATTCTGTCTGCCTTTTGATTAATATCGTGCTTAAACTTGTCTGAAAGTGTTCCGTTATGCAGACCTGATTGCATATCTTGGTTATTATTGGTGTTGAGGTGCATATATTCTATTCCTGCGTTGAGGATATTACCAAGTTTGTAGTATAAAGAAACATCATTCATCTGTTTGTCATAGAGAGTGATTTTTCTGTTATCTCCCAACAGATCGTTTTCAGAATGCATCTTGGCTTTATGGTATGGATTGTTTTCGCCCACGTAGGATATGTTTATAAGGGACTCGTCATTTATATTGTAACTTGCGGAAGAATACAGATAGTGTGCTTTTGCTCTGCTGATATTGAAATAATCTGAATTGATAGTATAGATATTATCTTCGGTTGTGTTTTGAACATGGTGTTTTATTATCTTCTCGTTGCGGGATATATTTAGGTAATATCCACCGTTATAAGCGACATCAAAATCCCATTTTGGAGAAGAGAAAAAAGCAGAACCATTGATAGAACTTCCATTGACAGTATTATTTCTGTAAGAACCTCCTATCTGTCCGCTAAGGGTATAGTTTTTATCCCTCTTGATTATTACGTTGATTGCAGACCCCTTTACGCCATATTCACCTGTTGCCTCATAACTTATCTCCACATCTTTCACTTTTTCGGCAGGAAGAGTCTTTAGATAGTTTATCAGGACAGAATATTCCATCTTGGAAACTCTGCCGTTGATAAGAATATTTGGTCGTCCGCCTCCAATAAGAGTAAAACTGCTTTCATCTTCACTTTCCACTGAAGGCAACTCCCTAATCAAATCAAAAGCACTGACAACTATTTTTTTCTGTCTTACAACCTCTGCATCATAGATGAACTTATTTCTTTCCATTCTGAGCATTTGTCTTTGTGCCTTTACCTCCACTTCTTGCAGAACGCTTTCATTGCGGTGCAGGACTATTTCTTTTGGTAGTTGATTCAAGGGAGAAGTATAGCGATAGAACCCTATAAAGCTTACAACAAGGAATTTATCTTGCGGATTTTCCACCTTGACAGCAAAATTACCTAAAGTATCACTTACCGCACCTGTAACCAAAGAAGAATCTGTTCTGTTAAAAACCATGATATTAGCAAAAGCAATAGGAGAGCCTGTGCTGTCTTTTAGAGTTGCAGAGAATTCCTGTGCAGAAAGATTAACAGCAGCAATCACCATCAATAAAACAACCGACAACTTTTTCATAATGATTATTATTTAGCTACAAAACAGACAAAATTTAATTAAGTTGTTAAATTATGGACACACACAATTCCTATTATAAGTGCAGTCTGTTAAAATTGGACAATCTGTATTGTTTTGAGAACCACAAGCGCAGTCTGTTCCACAGTCATAATTTATGCATGTTCCTGTATTTGTGGAATTTCCGCAGCCTTTCATATTTAGACAATTTCCTGTATTTGTTATTCCTCCAAGGATTTCTGCCATTTCCAATGAATCTAATGTTTCTTGAGAAAACATACTCAAAGGTTTCTTTTCTGTCTTTTTCATATCTTTACCTGTTTATTATTAACTTTGCAAATTTATAAAATATTTATTAACAGATACGCAAAAAAAAGGGAAAATTGCATAAAAATTTCAATTATTTTCTGTAATCTTTGTAAGTGTATTATTTTCAAAAAAATAAAAAATATCATTTTTTTGTAAAAAGGATTCAACATTCTGTATTTGGTTCTCTCTATTTGTTTTTTAGCATGACAAAAAGAACAAAACAGCCAAATTTATACCGAATTTGGCTGTTATAACGGAAAAATTCGGTATAAATTTGGCTGTTAGAGTTTCTTGATAAACTTGTTAATAAGGCGTTGGTCTTTGGTGATTATCTCTGCCGAGCCTTGCATTTGTGGAATATAAGGAAGAGAGGTCTTATAGGTTGTAGTTAGTTTTTCAGGCATATCTAAAAGAAAATAATAAACATTCTTGTGTTTTATGAGTTTGAGCTTATCTATCTTTACTTTTATCATTCCGTATTCCATATAAGGATAGTTGTCTAACTTGATATTTATGGTTTGACCATTTTCTATTTTGCCAGAGTTGCTAATAGGAACAGTTATCTTGGCTTGATGTTTGTTTATAAATTCTATTTTCCCTTTGATGATTTCAGGATATTTTATAAAATAACTTCCAACAAAAATAGTAGCTATGACAACAAAAATAATGCTAATGCCATACCTTATTATCCATTTAGGAGGTCTTGATAGTATTTCCTGCACAGGGGCAGAACGTAATTCTATTTTATCTGGACTGTTGAAACGGCCTTTTCTCTTGTTTTCCATAATTTATTCTCCTAACTCCAATTGATTCTTAACAAGGTTGTAGTATTCTCCTTTTTGCTTTGTTAGTTTGTCGTGAGTGCCTTGTTCTGTAAGTCTGCCATTGTTGAGAACAATGATATTGTCTGCATCTTTTACAGTGCTTAGACGATGTGCTACAATAACAACAGTCTTTCCCTTAAAGACTTGTTTAAGATTCTGCATAATAATCCTTTCGTTGTTTGCATCTAAGGAATTTGTCGCTTCATCAAAGAAAAAGTAATCAGGATTTTTATAAACTGCTCTTGCAATAAGTATTCTCTGTCTTTGTCCTTGAGAGATACCTTTGCCTTCTTGTCCTATTTTTGTATTAAAGCCTAAAGGCAGGTTTTCTACCATCTCTTGTATGTTCGCAACCTTCACAGCATTGAGAAGCTTTTCTTTATCAACATCATCTTCTCCAACAGCAATATTGTTTGCAATGGTATCAGAAAAAATAAATCCGTCTTGCATAACTGCTCCACATCTTGCTCGCCAAGTTCTGTTGCTAATGGAAGAAAGGGGAGAGGTAGCAATGTTTATCTCGCCTTGTGAAATAGGATAAAAACCTAAAAGAAGCTTTACAAGAGTAGTCTTTCCACTTCCACTCATACCAACTATTGCAGTTATTTTGCCCTGTGGAATTGTGAGGTTAATATCTTTTAAGACATCTTCGCTTAGAGGATTATATCTGAAAGAAAGTTTTTTTATATGTATTGTTTTATCTTCAGGGACAGTATTGATTTTGTTGTCTGAAGGTTTTTCTTCATCGTCTCTGTTGTGTATTTCTCCTAAACGTTCCATACTTATCTTAGCATCTTGGGCTGATTGAATAAAACCTATCATTTGGTTTATGGGACTGTTAAGATGTCCCATTATATAACTTACAGCCATCATCATTCCTAAAGTCATATCTCCGTTTATCACAGCTTGAGCAGAAAAGAAAGAGATTAGTATGTTTTTTGTTTCGTTGATGAAGAATGCTCCCGTTGATTGATATTGACTAAGGGCTAATCCTTTTATGCTGACCTTAAACAAACTTGCTTGAATATTTTCCCATTCCCATCGTTTTTGTTTTTCAGAGTTGTTGAGTTTTATATCCTGCATTCCGGTTATCAGTTGATAGATGTTGCTCTGCTCATTGGAGGCTAAAGCAAATCGTTTGTAGTCTAACTCTTTTCTCTTTTTTAAGAATACAACTATCCAAAGAATGTAAAGTCCGCTTGCAAAAAGAAATATAAACAGTAGTTTTAAACTATAGAAAGCCAGAACGCAGGTGAAGACTATTAGATTAACCATAGAAAAAAGAGTATTGAGAGTGGAGGCTGTAAGGAAGTTTTGTATTCTGCTGTGATCGCCTATCCTTTGCATAATATCACCAATCATCTTTGTGTCAAAGAAACCTATAGGGAGTTTCATCAATTTGATAAGAAAATCAGAAATGATGGAAATATTTATTCTTGTACTTATATGTAAAAGTATCCAACTGCGGATAAATTCCACCGCAGTTTGAGAGATGTATAAAGTTAGTTGAGCTATAAGGATGAGAACAACAAAGTTGAGGTTGTTATTACTTATACCATAATCTACAATACTTTGGGTTAAGAAAGGAAAAATTAATTGAAGTAGAGTTCCCAAAAGCATTCCCAAAAACAATTGCAGGATGAGTGCTTTGTAAGGCAAGAGATATTTTAAGATGAAAGAGAATTTAGTTTTGGAAACCTTTTCATCTTTTTGGGAATAAAAGTCGGGGCGAGGTTCTAAAAGTAATGCTATTCCTTCGTCTTTATTATCTTTTTTGTTGCTTAGCCAACCAGAGAGGAACTCTTTTATGCTGTATTTTATTCTGCCATTTGCTGGGTCGGCAACTTTAATGTAGCCCTTGAGACTTTCAGAATTTATATTATTTTCTGATTCTAATATTTTTTTGTTTTGTTTTGTCAGATGAATATCATAGACGACAACGAAATGTTTTTGCTTCCAATGGACAATACAAGGAAGAGGTGCTTCGGAGAGTGTTTTCAGTGTTGCTCTTATTCCCAAAGAACGAAAGCCAATGCTTTCAGCCGCTTCACTTAGGCCAAGCATGCTTGCTCCTTCTCTGGAAATGAAACTCTTTTGTCGCAAAGTGTCTAAAGAGTAGTTCTTGCCATAGTATTTTGCAATCATCCTCAAACACGTTGCTCCGCAATCCATTGCATCCAACTGCTTGTAAAAAGGAAAAGTCTTAAACATTTCTTTTGCGTATTATGTTCTGTTTGACTATTCTCTTTTGTTTCGTGTTTTTGGGAACTTAATTACTTTCTGTCAGGATGATGACCACAAGAATGGAATTTATCTTTCCAGTATTTTTCCTCCAAAGATGAAACGATGACTCCTTTAGATGTTGAGGCATGAATAAATCTGTCGTTACGAAGAAATATTCCTACATGATTTACTTTACCTTTCCCAAAGAAAACCAAATCACCTTCTTTCATTTTATTTTTGTCGCTAAGAATGGTAACGGCTTTTTGCATATCAGCACTGCGTCTTGGAAGAGTAATATTATATACATCTTTATACACATTGCCTACAAATCCTGAACAATCAACACCTTTTTTTGTAGTTCCTCCAGAACGGTAAGGAGTACCTACCCATGTGATGCAATAATCAGTCAAAGAAGAGCCATAGCTTTTCAACTCTTTCATGGAGTTAGCATAGACATCGTTGTTGGTGGTGTTTATTGAAGAGTTGTCGCTTGGTTTTTCTGTTTTCGGTTTAGTTGTATTTGAACTGTTTATCCTTTTCAGAAAAGAACAACTTGAAAAAAGAATGCAGACAAATACTGCAACAAATAGTTTAAGACAGAATTTTTTCATAATTATTTTTTTATAGTAATACTTTTAAACATTCTTTTAAATCATCTTCCCAATAGGGAATGGCAACGGAAAGATATTCTTTTGTAAGACTTTTGTCCAATACAGAATACGATGGACGTTTAGCAAGAGTAGGATAATCGCAAGAAAGAATAGGGCTTATATTACAATGTAGTCCTGCAAGGGAGTTAATCTTTTTCGCAAGGTCATACCAAGAAAGCACACCCTCATTAGAATAATGGAGTACTCTGTATTTGTTGTCAAGGGTTCTTTCTTTTGTGATTTTTTCTATCATCAGGATAATCATCTTTGCTAAAGAAGTAGCGTAGCAAGGAGACATTGTTTGGTCAAATACAACATTAAGATTTTCTTTTGTTGAACAAAGATTAAGCATTGTTTTAACAAAATTCTTACCAAACTCACTATACAATCCACTTGTACGTATTACAAGACTATCTTCACAATACTGCAATGCTTTTTCTTCACCAAGAAGTTTTGTCTTTCCATAAACTCCTAAAGGGTTTGTTTTATCAAAAGGAGTGTAAGGAAAGGATTGTTTGCCATCGAAGACATAATCCGTAGAGATATGTATAAGAAAAACGTGATTTTTTTGACAGGCTTTAGCAAGATTTTCTACAGCAACATTATTTATAAGATTGCATTTTTCCTGTTCTTTTTCTGCATTATCAACAGCAGTATAAGCAGCGGTGTTGATTACAAAAGAAAAATCATCGCAAGAAAGAAAGTCTTCAACTTGTTTCTCGTTAGTTATGTCCAATTCTTCTAAATCTGTAAAAACAAACTCGAAGTCATAGTCTTTACTTATTTTTTTTAGACTATTACCCAATTGTCCTAAACCACCGGTAACAAGTATTTTCATTGCGAATTAGTCAATTATATAAGTATATTGCAGAGTAGCAGAGAATGTTGTCTGCTTTTCAAGTTTTTTGTTCTTGAAATAACTCTGCATTCCAAATTCTAAACCAAAACCATTTTTATGATTTAAAGAGAACATACAACCTACTCTTGGCATATATCCGAATTTTATGCCTGATTGACCTTCAAAATCTCTATAGTAATAGTCATTGAAGTTTTCTTTTGAAAGAGAAAAGTCATATCTTCCATAAACAGCACCTAAACCGATACCAACGTATGGTTTTATTTTTTCATTAAAGAAGTAGTAATTGCAAAATACAGTTAAAGGTACTTGCCAAGCAGCAAAATTTTGTTTTGTTGGCAAGTATTGTATTTTTGCACTTTCTGGTTGAAACCTATCATAACCTAAAGAAACACCCCAAGAAAGTTTTACTTCCTGATATTGGAATTCTACCTGAAAATCTCCTCCTGCTCCCCATTGATAGTTATCTTTGAAATTGTCTTGTGTCATAAGATAATGTCCTCTGAAAGAAAGAAAAACATCGTATGGTTCTCCTCCTGTTAGTCTGTGTCTATTCTGAGAAAAAGAATTACTTGCAGATAAACACAATAGTATTACGGACAAATAAAATATCTTCTTCATAATTGTAAATTTTTTATTTTTGTTTAGCCCAAGAATCTTTCAATGTACAAGTACGATTGAATACTAAATAATCTTTTGTACTATCATAATCTACTGAGAAATAGCCCAAGCGTTCAAATTGATATTTCTTTAAGTGTTCAGCACCAATGACCGCTTTTTCCATTTTGCAGTTTTTTAAGACAGTTAAAGAGTTCGGATTAAGATTGTCAAGGAATGTTTTACCTTCTTCTACTTTGTCTGGTATTTCTGCATCAAACAAACGATCAAATAACCGTACTTCAGCATTAACACAATCTTTTGCATTAACCCAATGTATAGTTCCTTTGATTTTTCTTCCATCGGTAGCATTACCTCCACGTGAAGCAGGATCGTATGTGCAATGTACTGCTATAACGTTGCCATTTTCATCTTTGTCGCAGTGAGTACATTTAACAATATAAGCATATCTTAGACGTACTTCCTGCCCAGGAGTAAGACGGAAATATTTTTTTGGAGCATCTTCCATGAAATCATCTGCCTCTATGTATAATGTATTAGAAAAAGTAATTTTTCTTGTACCTTTAGATTCATCTTCTGGATTATTTACTGCTTCTAATTCATCAACAAAATCATCAGGACAATTGTCTATTATTAGTTTTATAGGATGTAAAACTCCCATAACTCTATCAGCACGTTTGTTGAGGTCATCTCTTAAAGAACCTTCTAAACGAGAATAATCTATTAGGTTATCTCTTTTAGCGACTCCGATGTCTTCACAGAAATTTCTAATGCTTTCAGGAGTGTAACCTCTTCTTCTTAGTCCACAGATAGTAGGCATACGAGGATCATCCCAGCCTTTTACATAGCCCTCTTTTACAAGTTGAAGAAGTTTCCTTTTACTCATAACAGTATTGGTAATATTCAAACGAGCAAATTCGTATTGATGAGAAGGGAATATGCCTAATTGTTCAATAAACCAATCGTACAAAGGTCTATGAATATCAAACTCCAAAGTACAAATAGAATGGGTTATGTTTTCTATACTATCACTTTCTCCGTGAGCATAGTCGTACATAGGATAAATACACCACTTATCTCCAGTTCTATGATGAGAAGTATGGATGATTCTATACATTATAGGATCTCTCATATTCATATTTGGATGAGCCATATCTATCTTTGCTCTAAGAGTTTTTTCTCCATCAGCAAATTTACCTTCTCTCATCTGTTCAAATAATTGTAGATTTTCTTCTATGCTACGATTTCTGTATGGAGAATCTTTACCAGGAGAAGTTACAGTCCCTCTGTTTAAACGAATCTCTTCATTTGTTTGATCATCAACGTAGGCTTTTCCTTTTTTGATTAGTTCAATAGCCCATTGATATAGTTGTTCAAAATAATCAGAAGCATATCTTTCAATAGCCCAATTAAAGCCTAACCATTTAATGTCTTCTTTTATAGAATCAACATACTCCGTATCTTCTTTTACAGGGTTAGTGTCATCAAAACGTAAATTAGTTTTACCACCATATTTTTGAGCTAAACCAAAATTAATGCAAATGCTCTTTGCGTGTCCTATATGTAAATAACCATTAGGTTCTGGAGGAAAACGAGTTTGAATAGCTTTTACTTTTCCTTCTTTGAGGTCGTTCTCTATAATTTCTTCTAAAAAATTCTTCTGTACTTTTTCTTCTAACATTGCAAGTGCTGTTTAAAATTTATTAAGATTGCTTTAATGTAAGCAATCTTAATAAAATATTGAAAAATAGGTTTATTTATTTTCTTTCAAAAGATCTCTTATCTCAGTAAGTAGTATTTCTTCTTTGCTTGGTGTAGGAGGTTCTGCAGGTTTTTCTTCTTCTTTCTTCTTAGAAAGTTTATTCAAACCTTTTATCATCATAAAGATACAAAATGCAATGATTAAGAAATCAACAACATTTTGAATAAAATTGCCATAGGTTATGCTTGACTCTCCAATTGTAGCTTTTAAACCAGTAAAGTCTATTCCACCCGTTATCATTCCAATAATAGGCATTATTACATCATCTACTAAAGATGAAACAATTTTACCAAAAGCACCTCCGATGATAACACCGACAGCCATGTCTACAACATTGCCACGCATGGCAAAAGCTTTAAATTCCTTAACAATACTCATAATTATTAGATTTTATTTGTTATACATGTATTATAGGTTGCAAAGATACAATTTTCTTTTTAAAATAATCAAACTTAGGGGAGTTTTTTTTGATTTTAATAAGTCAAATAACTCTAAATGCAATAAAAAGTCCTAACTTTGCGTTATCATTATTGGTTAGTTAAGGGGTATTATTTATGTATAAGATATTACGAGATTTAAAAAATATATATGATAAATTTGCTTTTGTAAAAATAGACATACCAGCAGTAGTTAATAGTACTGTGCTTTTTTTGTTAGCATGGTTTAGTGCTTTTTGGATATTCCAGTTTTTTACAATTGTGCCTGCGTTTTCTATAGGAGCAAAGATGCTTGTTTATACATCTGAGATAGATTTTAACTCAGTGAATACAGCCTCTTCTGATGCACAAATTTGGAGTGATCCAGATAATATTATAAACATATTTGGAACACCTGTAATAATGCTTACTATACTTATCATTGTTGCGATAATTTTTCTTTGCAAATGGAATACAGACAGATTAAATGTTAGAAGATTTTTGTTTTGGTTGATAGTGTGTAGTAGCGTTAGGATTTCTGGCAACTATATTGCTGGTTCTTTGTTTGGTAATTCATTTAATATTTGGCAATGGAATTTGGTTACTGACTTTTTATATATTACTACTTCTGTTTTTCTTAAATATACTTTTGTTGTTCTTATGTTGATGATACTTTATATTCCTTTTAGGTTTATGAGTAATCAAATAAAATTACTTTTCAATCCCTATTTTGCAAATCGTGTAAATAACTTAATCTCATCGATATTTTTTCCAATGCTAATAGGTAGTGTGTTTATTATATTCTATAATATTACAAGAGTATCTGTTTGCGAAATAACTTGTGTTGTTCTGATGTTTTTGTTTACAAGTTTTGTTATTTGCAGGCGTTTTGTTGTAAAGTATAGAGGTATTGCTGAAGAAATTGAAGAAGAAGACGCTGAAAGAATAAATATAATTCCAATAATAATACTTGTTCTGCTGGTTTTGTTAAAGGTATATGTAGATATAATAAGAAAAGGAATATTCATTTCTTCAACATTATATAAGAGGTTTTTGTTGGAGAATATAATCCTCATAAGTGTTATATTAGTATTGATAGTTGTTCTTATTATTGCGGTTAGAATATATAGCGTAAGAAGAAAGAAGAATGGATTAGTTTTTCTTAAGTCCTATGTAGAGCAGAGAGAGTTTGTTGAAAGGGGCTTATCGGAAGAAACGTATAAAAACTTTGGAGTAGAGGCACATAATGAAGATATGTCTAAATATCTAAAAGGTTGGGTTGAAAGTCTTAATCAAACCGAAGAATCACAATTGATGGACTCAAATATTAATAATAATGAAGAAGATCCGAGTGCTAAAGAGATAGATTTAGATAAATACAAAGAGCGTTGGGAAAAGAGTTTGTCTAACAAGACTTCTTTATAAATAATGCCTTATTTGTTTTAGTCGTTTATATTATATTCTTTCCATTCGTTATCGTAGTAGTGAAGAGTTGTATAGTTAATGCTTTTTAGAATATCTTTAGCAGTATCAAAATAAAGGTCTGTTTCGTTGTCTTTATGGCAATCAGATGCTAAGCATATTTTTATATTTTTCTCTTTTATGATTTTCCACCAGCATTGAGAAGGGTAGAAGTCATTATGTCTTTTTTTATATAAGCCACGAGAATTTATTTCACAAATGACATCATGCTTTTTTACTTCTTCTAATAAAGAAATAACCATATCTTTATACCAAGGCGTTTTGTTGTTGAAAAATCTGCCTTTATTGTGCATTGTAATCTTATCAAGGTGAGCAATGACATCTATTTTATTTTTCTGTATCATCTCTATCTGTTGAGAAAAATATGTTTCAGCAGCTCGCTTTATGTCGTTGTCAAATAATTCTTCCAAACCTTTGTCATAAACATTTGGGTCGTGTCCGTCAATAAACCACGAGTCTTGGCTATCATTATGCTCTTTTACTTGATGAACGCTGCCAATAATATACTCCAAACCATAGTCTTTTGCTTGTTTTTCTATGTTCTCTTGCAAATCACTAATGAAATCCATTTCCATACCAACAAAAGTATTGATTTTGTCGGAGTATTTGTTTTTTAGTCTTTTGTATTCTTCTATATAAGCAGGAACATCTCCTTTTGTTATAGCAAAGGTATTTTCAAAAGGAACAGGTGCATGGGCAGAAAAACCCCAATGGGTAAAGTTCTTTTCTATGGCTGCAATAAGCATATCTTCCATACTGCTTTTCCCATCACAAAATAAAGAGTGGCTATGATAATTTGTTTTAATCATTGTGTTGAATTAGATAGAGTTTGTCATTGCGTCTTACAAGAGAAGATGTTGGCATAGAGAATAAGTCTCCTTTAACAGTTTTTTCAACATTTTTTAAATCTACTCTTATTTCTTCAACTTTACCTTCATATACTCCTGTTGTAGGACCTATTATATAAATCTCATCTCCAAGTTTCAGTTCTCCTGTCTCCATTTTTATTTCTGCAACACCGAGATTTTTAAAATAGTTAGTTATAGTTCCAACGAATATTTTAGTTGTTGTAGCTTTGCTGCCATATTTGCCAGACCATTCTCCTACCTTTTGACCGAGGTAATAACCATCCCAAAAGTCTCTGTTATATACTCTTTTTAAGTTCTCATTCCATTGTTGCAGCTTTTCTTCATCCCAAGTGCCATTACACCAACAATCAACAGCTTCTCTATAGGTACGTGTAACAATCTTTACATATTCAGGAGAACGTCCTCTGCCTTCTATTTTAAACACTCTAACACCTGCATCTATTATTTTGCCAATAAAATCCAAAGTTTTCAAATCCTTAGGAGACATTATGTATTGATTGTCTATCATCAGTTCTGTGCCTCCATCCATATCAGTAACCTTATATGGTCTTCTGCAAAACTGCAAGCAAGCACCTCTATTAGCACTTCTATTAGCATTATCCAAACTTATATAGCACTTGCCACTAACAGCCATGCATAAAGCACCATGAACAAAACACTCTATTCTTAGCAATTCTCCAGAATGTCCTCTAAGGTCTTCTTGCTTTATTCTGTCTATTATTGCTTTTACTTTATCAAGGGAAAGTTCTCTTGCAGTAACAATAACATCGGCAAATTTAGAATAATATTTTACTGCTTCGTAATTAGTTATATTGCATTGAGTAGAAAGATGTATTTCCATTCCAATACTATTCGAATAAGAAATGACCGCCATATCTGAAGCAATAATGGCAGAAATACCATTCTCTTTAGCACAATCTACCACTTGGTGCATATATTCTATTTCTTCATCGTAGATAACAGTATTTACTGTTAGATATGTTTTTACATTATGCTGCTTTGCAATATCGCAAATCTGCTTTAAGTCTTCCAAAGTAAAGTTATTAGCAGAAGCAGATCTCATATTTAGTTGTCCTACTCCAAAATATACACTATTAGCTCCTGCATCTATGGCAGCCATAAGACTTTCATAACTCCCAACCGGAGCCATTATTTCTATATCTCTTGCATTCATAATTTTTTCTCTATTTTGTTTGTTTTTCAAAAGATAAGAATGTGTTTATATATTCTTCTGGCAAGCTTTGAGAACACTGCTTTTCTCTATTATAACCTGAAAGAATAGAAAAACAAGTAGATTTAACTTCACCTGTTTTTTTGTCTATTATACGCTGAAACATCTTCATACTTTTCTTGCCAAAACTTATTGTTTTTGTTTGCACATATATGTCCATTCCCATTTCTATAGGTGCAACAAAATCAAGTTCCAAATGTACAAGAACCAAAAAGTCATTTGTCCAATCAACGTCTCTATGCAAAATATCAGAAAAATAATATATTCTTCCTACGTCAAAGTAGTGCATTTGGAAACCATTATTAACATGATTCATAGCGTCAAGGTCAGAAAAACGCATCTGTATTTGTTTTTCGTGGAAGAATGTTTCACAATCAAAATCGTAGTCTCTCATTTCTTAGTCTAAAATTTTTTGCAAAGATAGTTATTATTTTTGATATATTTTTTACTTTTGCACAATTCATAAAAAGAAGAGAGATGTCCATAATAGAATATGATGATGAGTACTTTATGCGTAAAGCTATAGAACAAGCACATCTTGCTGAACAAGAAGGAGAAGTGCCTGTCGGTTGTGTGGTTGTATGTGGAGATAAAATAATATCCAAAGGTTATAATATGACTGAAAAACTGCATGATAGTACTTCTCATGCCGAGATTATAGCTATAACTTCAGCTGAAACTTATCTTCAAAGCAAGTATTTGAAAGATTGTGCTATATATGTAACTCTTGAGCCATGTGTTATGTGTGCAGGTGCATTATATCTAACTCAAATATCCAAGATTGTTTATGGAACCAAGGACGAAAAACGAGGAGCATCACTCTTCGGTTCTTTATATCATCCCAAAACACAAGTAGTAGAAGGCGTTCTAAAAGAAGAATGTTCAACAATTATTAAAAATTTTTTTAGAGAAAGAAGAACAAACTAAACCATGCAGCATAGAGAAAACAAAATACATATAGGTTTTTTTGGAAGATGTAATGTAGGTAAGAGTACTTTAATTAATACTCTTGTAGGACAAGATATTTCCATAGTTTCAGAATATTCAGGTACTACGACAGACACTGTAAAAAAAACAATAGAACTTACAGATATAGGGCAAGTTGTTTTGATAGATACAGCAGGAATTGATGATAAAAGTGTGCTTGGCGAAGAGAGAAAGAAAAAAACATTGGATATTTTTTCACAGGTAGATTTTGCTGTTTTAGTTATTTCGGAAAACAGGTTTGATATTTATGAGGAAAATATAATAGACGAGTGTAAGAGATATTCAACTCCTTATATAGTGGTCTATAATAAGGAGGATTTGTTCCCTATACAAGAGAATCTAAAAACAGAGGTCTCTCTCATCGTTAGCAAAGAAGATAAATCAACAAGAGAGAAATTACATCAAATATTAAGACAAGAAATAAGGAAATTATCCTTAGAACAGCAAAAGCCTTTGTTGAATGATATAATTGATCAAGGAGATGTTGTTGTTTTGGTTACACCAATAGACGCCTCAGCACCAAAAGGCAGACTTATACTTCCGCAAGTTAAGACAATAAGAGAGATAATAGACCAACACGCTATAGCTATTACAGTTCAGGAAACAGAACTTGGGCAGGCTATAAACCTATTAGGAAAAGAAAAAATTAAATTGGTTATCACAGATAGTCAGATTTTTAAGAAGGTAGATAGTATAGTTCCAAAAGAAATTCCTCTTACAAGTTTTTCTATTATATTAGCTAAAGAAAAGGGTAATTTTAACCAATATCTTTCAGGGACTTTAAGGATAGATAGCTTGCAAGATGGAGACAATATTCTTATCTTGGAATCCTGTACTCATACTCCTACTTGTGAAGATATAGGAAGAGTAAAGTTACCAAATATGTTGAAGAAATATACGGGTAAAAACCTTAACTTTACTTTCTCTGCGGGCTTGTCCAACAGTTTTAATGATATAGAGAAATATCAGCTTGTAATTCAATGTGGCGGTTGTATGGCCACAAAAAAACAAATGCAAAACAGATTGTTGCCATTTATAGAAAAAAATATGGCCATAACTAACTACGGAATGACTATTAGTTACGTTAATGGTATATTTAAAAGAGCAGTTGCAATCTTTCAAAAATAAAGAGTAAATTTTTATGAAAAAAGACTTAGTGTTTTGATGCTAAACACTAAGTCTTTTTAATTTAAAACTAAGTCTTTTTAATTTAAAACCAACTCTTTTTTTACCAAGTCTTTTTTCTGTTTTTTCTATTTAGTTACCATTGTAGAAAGGAGTGTTGGGTTTTCTTAGGATGGCTTGCATAGGTTCTTTGATAATGTATTCGCCTCTTTTGTCAAGTTTAAATGGTTTTAGCCAACCTCCCATTGCTTCAAACGCTCCTGGCTCTCCTTCCTTAGCAGGGTAGAAATAGTTAGACATTTCTTTCTCCTCTATCTTTTTACCTAAGAATATTGTGTCAAATTGGAATGGAGTAATAAAGCACTCTAATGTTTGTTGTTTAGTATCTTTGTCTTTTATTTTTTTAGTAGATATTGCCTTATAAACTACTTCTCCATTTGGTTTGTAGGTTTTTCCATAGAATTTGAGTCCTGCAGATTGTTGTTGCGATTCTATAGGAACATCTATCTGAATATTTGCTTCTATGCTTTCCTTGTTTGCACAAGAAGAATAGTCTGGCTTTCTTTCAGGAGAAACAACAATATAACCAGCGTTCAGAATATATTGTTTTTTGTGAGGAATAAGGAAATAATTTGAGGTAAGTTGTTCAAATGACATAACTTCTTTGTAGGAGATAGGACATTTGTAAGTAATAGTGTCTTTAGTATGATGTATGTAATCCAAAGAACCTTGAGGTATTTTAACTATTGCATAGTTAGCCTGAAGAATAGTATCATGTGCCGGCCAATCATAGTTATAATATTCACCCAAACAGTCCTCTGGGTCATCTTCTATAATTATATGAGCTTTTCCTGCAAGTGATATATTGTTTTCTACTCTTTCTTCTACAGGAAGATTATAAAGGTTGATCCATTTAAAATCAAAAGGCATTTTGTATTTTATATAGTAAGGAACTTCTCCAACACAAAGTTGCGTATAAGAGCTTGGTGTGCGTTTGATTATGTATTCTGTCTCTTCGCGAGAAGAAAAATATTTGAATATCATAACTGCTCTATCTCGTGCTAAAGAAGAAGACGCTTCAGAGACAGGCTCTCCATCATCATAGCCGACGATAGTCATTTTGTAAAAACGATTGTTGTTATTAGAGAAAGTCATCACATAAAGACTATCCAAAGCATTTAAACCTCCTTTTGTGTAGTAAGCACTACCTTTATCAAAGTTGATATAGGCTTCTACTCTTTCAGGGAAAACATTTTCTGGAGATGTCTGAGTTGTTCTTTCTCCTCGTTTTTTCTTTGCGACTTGTGGTGCAAGAATAACATTATTGTTGTCTATATAAGTAGGGACTAATACAATATTATTTGTTTTATCCTTACGATTAGCATTTGTTTTGTTGTTTTGAGCAACAAGACAAACAACACTTATCAGCATTACTGCAAAAATAGATATTTTCTTCATGGTTTTATTTTATTTCATCTATTATCATATTAACTATATCTTCAGGAACAAGACCTTCTGCTTGTGCAGAATAGTTAAGAACTATTCTATGGCGAAGTACTGCTGAGGCAACATCTTTTACATCTTCAATATCTGGAGAATATTTTCCTTTGAGAGCAGCAGAACATTTTGCTCCAATAATAAGATATTGAGATGCTCTTGGACCTGCTCCCCAAGAAAGATAACGCTTTGCCAAAGAGTTTTCTTCTTTGTTAAGACGAGTTTTTTCGGATAAGGAAACGACATATCTGTAAATATTATCATTAACAGGTATTCTCTTTATTATTTGTTGCAGGGTAGTAATATCTTCCGCAGAAAGCACAGGAGAGACTTCAACAGAATTGTCAGTTGTGGTATTTTTAAGTATTTCAATTTCTTCTTCAAAGGAAGGGTAGTCTAATTTTAAGTTAAACATAAATCTGTCTAATTGCGCTTCAGGTAAAGGATAAGTTCCTTCTTGTTCTATAGGGTTTTGAGTCGCAAGGACAAAAAAAGGTTCAGATAAAGGGTATGTTTTACCAGCAATTGTAACAGAATGTTCTTGCATTGCTTCCAATAGAGCAGACTGAGTTTTTGGTGAAGTACGGTTTATTTCATCTGCAAGTACAATATTAGAAAAGATAGGTCCCTTTATAAAACGGAATTCTCTATTTGAATCTAATATTTCACTACCTGTTATGTCTGAAGGCATAAGGTCTGGAGTGAATTGTATTCTGTTATAAGAAAGACCAAGGACTTTTGAAATAGTATTAACTAAAAGAGTTTTTGCTAAACCAGGAACTCCAACCAAAAGGCAATGACCAGAAGAAAATATAGAGATAAGCACCTTATTTATGATGTCTTCTTGCCCTATGATGACTTTGCCTATTTCTTTTTTTAGGATATTGCAGCGTTCTATTAATATGTTGAGTTGTTCTACTTCTGACATTTAATTATTTATTTTTATTAACACTATTAAGCCAATTGATAGAAAAATCACAATCAATATATTTTTCGTTTATTCGTATATAAGTTTTTGCAATAAGATTTTCTGCCCATTTTCTTATAATTTTTAGTCTTTTATCAGAAAGAGCAATCTGCTGTAAGCGGTCAAAATCATTTTCAAGATTGACAGTGTGTTTTTCTACTTTACGTTTTACTTTTATAAGGCGGTAGGCATTTGAAAGTTCAGACTTAAATTCTACAGCAGAAGTTATATCTCCTTGCTTCATGGAGTTAAAATCCACTTTATCTACATTGTCTATCGTTTCATTTATAGCATCTTTTAAAAGACGTGAAGAAGCTGTGTTTTTATTTACAATAAGTCCTCCATTTATTTTGCTGTCATCATCAGAATATTTAATTATAGCATCCTCAAAGGAAATCTTTCCGCTATCTATCAAAGACTTTATGCTATCTAAATACAACTTAGCATTGTAAAGAGAAAGGGCTGAAACTTTAGGCTGCAAAAGAATATGTCGGCAATTTATCTGGTCTCCTCGTCGTTCTATCATTTGCACAATATGGAAACCGAACTTGGTTTCAAACACAGGAGAAATCTCTCCAGGTTGTAAAGAAAAAGCAATACTTTCAAATTCTCCAACCATTGTGCCTCGTGTAAAAAATCCTAAATCTCCACCTTTACGTGCAGATGCTTCATCATCAGAATATAATGTGGCAATAGTAGAAAACTTGTCTCCTTTTAATATTCTGTCTCTGTAACCATTGAGTTTTTGTTTTACAAGTTCTTTTTCTTCTGCAGAGACAACAGGTATTTTTACTATTTGAGTAAGTTCGTATTCTTCTTCTATTGTAGGCAAAGAATCTTGTGGAATGCTTTTATAGAAATCAACAACTTCTTGTGGAGTTATTTTTAAGTCTCCTGTAAGTTTGTTTTGCTCTTGTTGAATGAGCATATTTTCTTTGATGATGTCTCTGTATTGAGAACGTATCTCAGACAAAGATTTCTGCATTTGCCGTTCCATTCTTTCTTGCGAACCATAGATTTGAATCATGTATCTAATACGAGAATCCATTTCTTGGTCCAAATCGTTGTCGGCTACTTCTAAAGAATCTATATCAGCTTGATGTAAGAATAACTTATTCAAAAGCATATTATCTAAAACATCACAACGTGTCTGAGTTGCGTTATTAGAATTTGAGCGAGACTGGATATAATTAGTTTCCAACTCAGAATACTTTATCATATTTTGTCCTACTATAGCTATAACCTCATCTACCAAGGTTTGAGAGTATGCTATATAAGAGAAACATAATAAAAAGGCAAATAATATGTTTTTTGTAGTTTTCATTTACTTTATTGAATTAAAAACATCATAATTAACAGTGTAAGTATATTTTCTTCTAAGAGACTCTATCCAATTTCTCTCTAAGACTTCTTGATATTGTGAGGTAACAACACCTTTGCACTCATCTAAAGTTTTTGTTTGAGGTGCAACAAATCGTTTAAGAACGAAAACATTATTTTTGTTTGTCATAAGAGTAGTGTCAGAAAGAATAACATTCTCCTTTTTAAAATCATTTGCTAAAGGAGTATTCCAAATAAGTTTATCTATGTTTTTGTTTGCTCCTTTTTCATATCTGCCCCATGAGTAAGAGAAATATTTGTCTGGCTTTTCTGTTATGGAGAATTTTTTTAATAGATATTCTCTTGTTTGGTCATTTGTTTTGTTCTTCTTGCTATACTTTGCGATTATTTTAGTAGCTTTTTTAAGGTCAATGCTTTTGTCTATATTCCATGTTGTAACATCAGCTCTATCTTGCCAATTATATTCAGCTTTGTGCTGTTCATAGAAATTGGCTAAACCAATAGAATCAGTAAGACTTTTATTCCAAACTTCTTTATCAGTTATAGCAAAGATAAGTATTCCCTCTCTGAAAGCATCCATTGTTTCTTTTAATTCAGGAAAACGTTCTTCCAATTTATTATCTGCATATTCCAAAACTTTCTTATCTGTAATACTGTTGAACATTTTTTCCAAGAATAGAGGAATATATTCAGGAGTTTGTTTGTGCTGAGTTGTGTAAAGTTCTTCAAGAAAATCTTTCTGAGTAAAAGACGTATCACCAATAGAGAATAAAACTTTATCGCCAATAAAACCTTCTGGTAGTTGCCAATTACCTGCAAAAATACTGTCTGTTACCAAAGAGTTTAATTCATTGAGATTTTTTTTGTTTTCAGTAAAGTTGTAGAAAACTTTACTTTTCTCTATAAAACTTTCTATCGTTTTGTAGGCACGCACATCACGACTAATTCTTTGAGTTATCTGTGGTTTTCTTTCTTCTAAAGATTGAAGAGGATGGATATTCATAAGTTTAAAGAAATGCCAACCATAGCGAGTCTTGATTATCGGAGAGAGTTGCTCCTCTTTCATATCTTTTATCAGCTCTACATATTCAGCAGGTAGAGTGTTTGGCTTTTGTTTCATAAGCCATCCATTATTCTGTGCAGAATAAGAATCATCAGAATATGCTCTTGCAACTGAATCTATTTTCCATTCATTAACGTGAGAATAAGCTTCTTCAATAAGTTGTTTTGCTTCTTGTTCAGAATGTTTTTGTGTATTAATCCATACGTGTTTGATATTACAAGTAAAGAAAGGGGCGGGTATTCTGTCAGTAAGTTTTATGATATGATAACCGAAAGTTGTTTTTATAGGCATAGAAATTTCTCCTTTTTGTAATGAGTAGCACGCACTCTCAAAAGGATAAACCATAGTCATAGAAGTAAAATAACCTAAATCCCCTCCATTGCCTAAAATAGCAGATTGTTCTTCTGTCGCTTCGCGACCTTTTGCTGAAGGATCATCAGAATATTCTATTGCAAGTTTAGAGAAGTCTTCTCCTTTTAATGCTCTATCTCTTATCATGATAGCTTTTTTATAGGCTTCCAAAGTATCAGCTGGAGTTGCATTAGCCGGAACGCTAATAAGAATATGTGAAGCACGAAGAAATTCTTTTTCTCTTTCGTATGCCTCTTTAATAAGAGAATCGGTTATTGATACATCATTAATATATGGTTGTATCATTTGTTTTCTATAATTAGCTACCTCGTCTAAATAGGTTTTGGAAGTGTCAAGTCCGTCTTGTTTAGCTTGTAGAAGTTTTAGCTTGTAATTAATGTACAAATCCAGATATTTGTTCAAATCTTCCTTGTCAATAGTAGAAGATGCAACGCTGTTTCTGTTGTACATTTTCAGAAACTCTGCTTTGGTTATTTTTTCACCTTGAATTTCTAAAACAACATCATTATCATTTTGAGCATTAAGCACAAATGAAGACAACACAAGTGTAAGTGTTAAAATAAAAAACTTTTTCATCGTGAATAATTAGGGGCTTCTTTTGTTATTGTTATATCGTGAGGATGTCCCTCAATAAATCCAGCATTGGTTATCTTTATAAATTTAGCTTGTCTTAACATTTCTAAGTTTTGTGAACCAGTATATCCCATACCAGCTTTTAATCCTCCTACAAGTTGATAGATTACTTCTGTTACACTGCCTTTGTATGGTACTCGTCCAACAATACCTTCTGGAACGAGTTTCTTGAGATCTTTTTCATCTGATTGGAAGTAACGGTCTTTGCTACCATTCTGCATAGCATCCAAAGATCCCATTCCTCTGTAGGCTTTGTATTTTCTTCCTTCCAATATAATAGTATCTCCTGGGCTTTCTTCTGTGCCGGCAAGCAAAGAGCCAGCCATAATTGTAGAAGCACCAGCAGCAAGAGCTTTAACTATATCTCCAGAATATCTAATACCTCCATCTGCAATAACAGGAACGTTTCTATCTTTTAGAGCATTGCAAACTCTAAGAACAGCTGTTAATTGTGGCATTCCTATTCCTGCAACGACTCTTGTTGTACAAATACTTCCTGGACCAATACCTACTTTTACAGCATCAGCACCTGCATCGGCTAACAATGTTGCTGCTTCTGGTGTTGCAATATTTCCGACAACAACATCAACATCTTTGTATTTGTTCTTTATTTCTTTTAGAGCATTAACAACATTTTTTGAATGACCATGAGCAGTATCAACAACAATAGCATCAACGCCAGCAGATATAACGGCATCTATTCTGTCGTACATATCCTTAGTAATTCCTATACCTGCTGCGACTCTAAGTCTTCCCATATTATCTTTGCAGGCCATAGGTCTTTGTTTTACTTTGATTATATCTCTGTAAGTAATCAAACCTATAAGATGACCTTCATTATCTACAACAGGTAGTTTTTCAATTCTGTGTTGTTGTAGGATTTCTGCTGCTTGAGCAAAAGTAGTTCCTTGATTTGTGCTTATGACTTCTTTTGTCATAATTTCGCATAAAGGACGGCGAATATCTTTTTCAAATCTAAGGTCTCTATTAGTAACAATACCTATAAGTTTATTTTGTTCATCAACAATTGGAATTCCTCCTATAGAGAATTCTCTCATCATTTTTAGAGCATCTTCTACAACAGCATCTTTATGTAAAGTTGTTGGATTGGTAATCATACCATTTTCACTACGCTTTACTTTAAGAACTTCTTCTGCCTGATGTTCTATAGACATATTTTTGTGAAGCACACCTATGCCACCTTCTTGTGCCATAGCTATAGCCATAGGAGCCTCTGTAACAGTATCCATTGCAGCTGCTACGATAGGAATATTCACATTGATGTTTCTTGAAAAACGGCTTTGAACCGTAACTTCTTTAGGGATTATTTCAGAATAAGATGGTACTAAAAGTACATCGTCATAAGTTAGTCCCTCTCCAATAATCTTGTCAGTGTATGAAAACATTTCTTATAAGTATATATTTTCGTGCAAATTTACATCTTTTTAAGAAACTGACAAACTTTTTTATTGCTTTATTGTTTTTCCAACACAACCAAAGCCCAATTGTCTTTAGTTAAAGAAGTTTTTAATTTATATCCCAAGATTAAAACATTGTCTAAGAGTTCTTTTATGTCTTCTTGATAAAAGCCACTAAGAATTAGAGAACCACCTTTGTTTATATATTTTGTGTAAATAGGGATATTGTCTTTTAGAATATTAAGATTGATGTTTGCAATAAAAATATCAAAACATTTATCATTGCTTATGACTTCTGCTCCGCCTTGTTTTATATTCAACACAACGTTATTATCATAAGCATTTTCTTCAGTATTTTCTTTTGCCCAAGAGTCAATATCTATTGCTTCTACGTATTTAGCTCCCATTTTTTTAGAAAGAATACCTAAAACCCCAGTACCACATCCCATATCCATAACATATTTATTATTCATATCCAAAGACAGCAGGTATTCTATAATCATATATGTAGTAGGGTGAGTGGCAGTGCCGAAACTTTGCTTAGGATTTATGATAATATCGTATAATGTATTTTGTTTCTCTTGCGAGGATTTGCGAATCAAACAAAGCCCACGGATATTTACGCACGGAGAAGTCTGTTCCCAGACATAGTTCCAGTTTTGGTCAGCAATGAAATCAATATTGTACTTTACATTTTCTTTATTTTCCAATGCGGATTGTTTTATTATTTCCTGTATTATGTCTTGTTTAAAATCAGGTTCAGGAGCATAGGCTTCAAATCCTTCATCTGTATCCACAAAACAATCAAAACCAACTTGTAGCAAAGAGTCTTTAAACAAATCAACTTTCCATTCTGTCTCATTGCTTAGAGAGAAATTCACCTTGATATAATTCATTTTTACCTATATTAATATGTATATAAAACTAAGGTCAAACTTTTTCTTTCAAGTAAGATAAATTTGACCTTAGTTTTCTGGAATAATACTTATATTTTAATTAAAGCTACATGCTATTTGAATAAAGTCATTAGCTTTCAAAGACGCACCACCAATAAGACCTCCATCAACGTCTTCCATAGAGAATAACTCTTGAGCATTTTTTGGATTACAACTTCCTCCATAGAGAATAGATACTTCTTGAGCAACATCATCATTATATTTCTCTACAATGAGTTTGCGTATAAAAGCGTGTATCTCTTGCGCTTGTTCTTTTGTGGCAGTTTTTCCTGTACCGATAGCCCAAACAGGTTCGTATGCTATTATACATCTTTGCATATCTTCTGCTTTAAGATGGAAAATTCCTTCTTCAACTTGTTTTCTTATGACATCAAAATGCTTACCAGCTTCTCTTTCTTCAAGACTTTCTCCCACACACATTATTGGAGTTATGTCTTGTTGTAGAAGAAGATCTATCTTTTGAGCTATGTCTTGGTTTGTTTCAAAGAAATATTTTCTTCTCTCACTATGGCCAACGATACAATAATCCACAGCCATGCTTTTTAGCATAGAAGCAGATACCTCGCCTGTATATGCTCCATTATCAAACTTTGCAACGTTTTGAGCTCCAACAAAGAAATTGGAATCTTCGCTAACATCACTTACTAATTCCAAATAAGGGAATGGTGGGCAAACAATAATATCTACATCCGTAGTATCATATTGTCTAAGGGTTTCTTCTATGGAATTAATTAAATCATCTGCTTCGGCAAAGTTTTTGTTCATTTTCCAATTGCCTGCTACTATGTTTCTTCTCATTGCTTTATAATGTTTTGTTCCTAAATCTTGTTTATTATAATTTGCAAATTTATAAAAAATCTTTTAGAAGCCAAACTTTTTTGCAAAAAAAAGAACGATACTTTGTACCGTTCCTTTACTTCTAATTAAGTTTTTATTTGAAAAGTTTCTGGAATTCTCTTTTCTTTCTGTTCTTCCATTCACCTTTATGATAAACGTATGAAGCAATCAAAGGCAGAACGGTTGTTGCTTCTGCATATACCATTTGTTCATATTTAGGAGAAACTTTTCCCCAAGAACCCGCTTCCTTTAGAGTAGAAGAAGAACAAGCACCATCTCTAACATCGGCAACAGTTATTTGAACAGCATATTTATGCATATCAACTTCATGTCCTAATACCTCTGCACAAACGACAGTATCTTGAGCAAAGTTCTTTGGAGTACCACCACCAATCATAAACAGACCTGTTGTACCTGCAGCGATTTTTATATTTGTCAGTTCAAGAAAATCTTTTACTGAATCTATGCTAACATGTTTTTCAGGATTAGCAACTTGATGCATAACAAGTCCAAAACCAGCACTACAATCAGAAAAAGCTGGACAAAAGATAGGTACATTATTTTCATAGCAAACTTGAATCAAAGAATCTTTTTTCTTTGCATTACCATTAGCAAGCCATTTGCCTATTTCATATATAAATTCGCGAGAAGAATAAGGACGAGGTTCTAATTGATCAGCAATCTCTTTGACTGTTTTATCACATATTTGTAACTCTTCTTCGTCAATGTAGGTATCGTAAATTCTATCTACATAGTTATCTCTAAGTGTCATGTCATCCATAAACTGAGATCCTTTATAGTGTTTAAAACCTAAAGCCTCAAACAAGTCCATATCTATTATGGAAGCACCAGTAGAAACAACAGCATCAATCATATTGTTCTTTACCATATCAACATAAACTTGCATACAACCACCAGCAGAGGTTGAACCTGCAAGAGTTAGTATAGTAGAACATTCTTTGTCTTCTATCATACTTTCAAAAATATCTGCAGCGTTAGCAGTTTCTCTTGAAGCAAAAGACATCTCTCGCATAGCATTGATAATAGGGGTAGAATCTATAGCCTTTATATCAACGTGTTTGATTGTCTGTTGTAATAAATCTTTCTTTTCCATTATTTTTATTATTCTTTTTATGATTTCCTTTCAATTTTAGAGTTTGCAAAAATACATTTTTTATTTCATTAACAAGAATTTTGTATACTTTTTTTGATTGTTCTTGCGTTATTATGTGGATTTTATAAATGAAATAAAGCAATGAAAAAATTATTTTTAGTTCTTGTTTTGTTGGTTATGCTAATAAGTTTCTCATGTACAAAACAAAACAAAACAATCAAAGATATGGTAAATAGAGAAGTTGCCATAAAAGATGATGCAGAAAAAGTCGTATGTCTTATTCCTGGCTTAGTAGAATGGATTAATAAACTATCTCTACAAGATAGGCTTGTTGGTATAGGTACAGATTGTAAGGGGATAGAGGGAACAGAAAAAGTTCCTGTTGTGGGGAGTTTCTTCGGCTTAGACACTAATGCTCTGAAAGAAATAAAGCCCGATTATGTCTTTGCAATGACAACATTGGACAAAGAACTTTGGCAATGGTTAAAGGATAACGAAATCAGCCTTGTTTTATTTGCTTATCCGACAAAGATAGAAGACACATATAAGGCATTGAACCTTATGGGTAAAATTTTTGGAGAAAAAGAGAAAACGGACAAGGCAATAAAAGAGTATCAGCAGCAGATAAAGGCCATAACAGCACAAAATACAACACAAAAACCTAAAGGATATTTTTCTATAAGGTTTAACGATAGATTAGGGGAAGATGTGGTCGCATCGGGAAGTCATATTATTGGAAACTTATTGGAGTTGTCAGGAATAGATAATGTGGCAAAAAACAACGGAGACATGATATTCCATCGTGATAGTATTGTGAATACAGATCCAGAATATATTTTTATGGATGAAAGAATGGTAGAGGCTTTCGCAAATACTCCACCTTATTCTTCACTTTCAGCAACAAAAAACAATAAACTTGTTGGTATGGATATGAATCTGTTTACTGCCTACACCCCAAAATACATTATAGCAATAAAAATTATGTCCTCTGCTGTCAAATAAAATACTTTTTACTTGTAAAACAGTATGTTTTTTACAATGAGAAAAAGCAAAACAAAAAAGACTAAGTGTTGGCGAAAAAACACTTAGTCTTTTATATAAAAAGACTTGGTTTTGAGAAAAAAAGATCAAGTCTTTTTTTCTTAAGTCTTGATCTTTTTTTATCTAATTTAAGTTATTGATTTTCACATGTAAAAAATTCGGATTATATACGCACAACTTTATGAATGGAAGAACCTTTTTGGGTAGAAATATTCAATATATAAGTGCCTGAAGGTAAGTCTCCTATATCAAATGTATCCGTATCTTTATAGTAGCGTTGTAGTTTTCCTGTGGCATCATAAACCTTCACCTCTAAAACCTTTTGGTTTATGTATAATATTCCAGATGTAGGAGATGGATAAACACTTATTTGAACTTGATTTAAATTACATCCCTCTAACCTTAAAGCAGTGGTGTCTACAAGATTAAGTACCAAACTTAGAATAGAATCACATCCTTTAGAATTAGTGAAAGATTGCTCATATATACCTGAAGCATTGTATTCTACATCGTTCCATATGTAACTATCTGCAACGGTATCCACAGAAATAGTTTCATGGAAAGAAGAATTGACTATTAATGTGCTGACAACAACAGAATCACAACCATTTACAGTTGTATAAACGTCCTCAAGAACCACGTTTGTGTAATAGGTCTCTCCGTTGTAGGTTATACTGTCGCATCCGATGATTTCAAACTCCTCAAGATAATTAGGGAAAACGGTATAATCAACTAAAAAAACTGTATCATTATCCTCATTAGCAATAAAACTGCCTTCACCTAATTGTTCAGTGTTTATAGTATAGTTATGAATTGTATAATTACTGCCTTCACAAATATCTAAATTTTCAAAAATTGCAGGATGTTCTCCAAAAGGTAGTCTAATGTCGTCAATCCAAGCACAATCGCTGTAACGATTTACGCTACCGTCTTTGGCGTATGTGAATTTGTAAGTATGCATACCAGCATCAACTGCGAAGGCTGCGCGTGTCCATGGCAAGTCTCCTGACTCAACCATCATTTCTTCATCATCAATATAAAAATGAAACTTATCCCAATTGGTCTCAGAAGAAACCTTATAGTAAAAACTCATCGTATCAGCGGTTGTTGCAATATGATTAAAGGATATTTCTGCAGTCTGAGAGTGAGTTAATGTGGCAATGGAACGAATACTATAGCTGCCTTCATGAACTTCATCGGAATCAATTACCCAAGGATATGTACCTTGAGTTAATCCTGAAAGATGAGACATTCCGTTTTCAAATGTTTCTCTAAATCTCTCTCCTATTGTTAAAGGTAGTTGCCATGTAGATAAACCAAGTTGAATAGTAATTGGAACTAATATATTCTCAGGAAGAGAACTGTCTGCACTAATGATTAGATTGCAGGTGAAAGTACTGTCAATGCCAATACTTATTGTTGCTGTTGGAGAGGTAGAAGAGAGAGATAATAGTGATGTAGGAGAACTTATTGCTAAATCTGTAGGAGGAAGATCTGCAAGACCTTTATTAAGCAAATCAAAACTAAAAGTTACTGTCTCTCCTGGGTTTATATTAGGGGACAAATCTGCAGGAATCATTTTGATTACAGGGGATGCTGCAATTACATTACAGGAAGTTGTTGTAGATGTAGTATTATTGTCCCAATGAACTTCTGCTTCAAGGCGAATTACAGAAGCATTTTGAAGGTCATCTGCAAGTGTTATATCTATAGAATCAGTAAATGTTATGGAACTATCTGCTGCTAAAAATGATAAATGAATGGTATCGGAACTAAAACTAACTGAACTATTATCTGAACTAAGAGATATAATAATATTGGTAGCATTTGTATTCCCTGTATTTGTAACTGTTATTGGAAGATTTGATGAGGTTCCTGCTGTAACAGTATCATTGCTGAGACTTACAATAACGAAAGGTTCTTCTTGACGAAATATAGATATGTCGGCAAAGGTTGTTACATACTGTTGAGCTGAAGCGACTATCTCATAATCACCTATGCTAAATGGTGTAGTAGAGTGAAGAGTTGCTACTCCATTAGAATCAGCCCAAGTAGTAGAAATAAGAGCATGACTATCTGCTGTTGTCATAGCAACGTATGAATAAGGAGCAACACTAACGGTAAAACTTGAAGTTCCGTAAGGTAGAGAATCAGGTAAGTCCATAGTCATGGTGCTTGCTTGAGTTAGATAAGGCATTACAGAAGGATCTCCCATCAAATGGTAGATTTCCCAATAATACCATTTGGACGTATTGTCAGCTGTTGAACCTTGTACAGCCATATTCCCTACAAACATAAGCGAACCCTGAGTGGTTGCCCACTGTTGATAACTTTCATTATGGGTATGGCAAAAATGGTCGTATGCACCAAGATTTGAGGCATCATAAGAAAGAGACATCGTAGCGTTTATAGAAGAGCGGACACCCACAGCCCAATAGAAGTCATGAGTCCAATAAGTACTGTTACTACCTCCTATATATCCCACAGCTCCACAATAATTTCCTTTACGCAATAAAGCTTCACCAAAGCATGTTGTCGTTTCAAATTTATTAGTAAGACAACAATTGCCTATCATCAGACCAAATTTTTGATTATTGGTCATGCTTCCTACATGACTTACTGTAAAATTTGGAGTACCCCAACTTGTAGCACTACCGTGGGCAGAATAATTAATAAAGCCGGCACCTTGATTATAATAACTGCGTACTGTAGCGGAGTTAGAAGAATTATTAGAACCAATAGTAACATTAGTTGCTGATGGTATGTTAGCAGTGTTGTTTTTAAAATACATTACTTGACTAAAATCTCTACTGCCGTTAATGTAATGAGTTATTGCATAATCCATAGCAGGATCTGCATGAGTGTATCCATAATCATTTGCTGTGCCACCATCTACACCAGCCACCATCACCGCTCTGTCAAGAAAAGACGGATCACTAAAAGTATATTGTTCATACATTAATGTCTTTTCTATTTGTGGAGTAAGTTGAGCCAATGTTTGAGCAGAGAATCTCCCACAATAAGCATCGGGAATATTGTCTCCATCTGTCCAATTTACATAGTATAAATCTGTTATATGGTTATATGATCCATCGCTTATTTGGGTTGAAAAAGCAGGTACTTGTTCGTGATCTCCAACTATTAATACATAAGTAGGGGCAGGATTTGTTGTTGTAGCATTGGTATATTGTCTTGAAATGTAATCCGCAATAGAAGTGTTTGTTGTGCCGATATTAGCATCTCCAGTATAGACTACATCAGTTAGAAATCCTTTTCGCTTTTTCCATTCAATAAAAGAGTCTAAATGACCTTGGAAAGAACTATGGGCAATAATTAAGTAACGTATTGGCATCTCTTGTTCAAGAGTGTTAGGATATATATGATTTATTGTCATAGTTCCTGCAGCAAAAGCAGGAGAATGATATTGTTTAAACATTTCTAATGTAGCAGGCAGATTAGGTTCATTATATACTATGCTTACTGTGGCTTTACGGCATACAATAATTTTTGATTCAATAGGATTGTAAGCAATAGGGGAAAATTGTATTCTTGCCAATCTGCGGTCGCGAGCTATACCAACATTCTCTATTGATGCTTGTGGTAGAGAATAGTAAGCATTAGTATTATAAATCTTATCATCTATCGCAAAAGGATGAGATGTGGTATCCGATTTGCTTCTTTCCTCTTGTGCAGGTAATAATATATGTCCTGAAATATCAATAGTATCATATACAACTTCACTTACTCTTACATCAAAACTATTACATAAAGGCACTTCTATTAGTGAAGAGAATAAAGGGAGAGTAGGTACGCCTATTTCTGTTGAAGGGATATATCCTTGTATGTTTAATGTCGTGTAAGTAATTTCATTTTTTACAATTTGTTGCAGATCTATATCGCCAACAGTAAAACTTATTTGTAAGGTAGAAAAGTCATCTTTTTCTATCTTATAATTTGTTTGTTGAGCAAAAAGATGTGCAAACAACATCATTGTAAAGATTAATAAGAATATTTTTTGTTTCATAATATTATATATTTTTACTAAAAAGAATATGCAAATATAATATTTTTTTTGCAAATAACAAAATAAAAAATGAAACAGACTTCTATAATTATAAAAGTCTGCCCATTTGTTATTTATATTAAACTATTATTCATTTTGGTTTAGGAGCATTGTTTCTATAGATTCTTCTATATCTTCTTGAGGAGTAAGCCCTGCATTGAGAAATAACTCACCGCCTTTTGGTATAAACAGAAGAGTAGGGATGCTATTAATATTAAAAAATCTTGCAATGTCTTGTGTTTTATCCACATCTATTTTATATACGTCTATTTTCCCTTTGTATTTTTTTGCAATCTCCTCCATGATAGGAGCTTGTCTTTTGCAAGGACCACACCAAGTGGCATAGAAATCTATAATGACAGGCTTATCTCCCTTAAATTTCAATGGTTTGCCTTCTTTTATGGGAGAAATATCCAATACCTTACTGAGGAACTCATCGCTGTTTATTTCCTTTACTAAGTCTTTCTTAACTTCTTTTAGGTTATTGTTTTCTTCTACTTGTTTATTGTCCTTACATGCAAAGCATAAAAGGCATACTGCAAGACAAAAAACTATTGTTTTTAAAGTTTTCATATTGTTTAGGAATGATTTTAAATTACTGTTTTTAATTCCAGAATATCTGTTATTGTTTTATCTGCTAAAGGAGTAAAGGTAGGTGTTTCTTTCCAACTCTTTCCTTTTAGCCAGATAGTTTTAGAACCTAATTGTTTTGCAGGAGATATGTCTTTTTTATAAGAGTCGCCTACAACAATGGCTTGTTCTGGTTTAATGTTCATTTGTTGAAAACAAGTAAGGAGAAGTTTTTTATCGGGTTTGGAAACTCCTATGACTGCACTTTCAATCACAACTTCAAATAAATCTCTTATTCCATAATCTCTTAACACGCTTTCAAGATTGCCATAGAAATTGGAAACAATGGCAAGTCTATAATCATTTGTCAAGTCTTCAAGCATAGGCTTAACATAAAGAATGTTTTGCTTTGCAAACAAATAGCAGGCTTGAGCAACTTCTTGTATATGATACATATTTTCTAAGATAACGCCTTGTTGAAAGAGTCTCTCGTATTGAAGCCCTACTTTTACGATAAGAGTCTGCAAGAAATTATCTTCTGAATTTATAAGGTGTTGCTTTGCTATGGTCTGTTCTCCATATATGTATGCATCTCTTAATTGTTCATCACTAAGAAAAGAATTATATTTAAGATGTTCTTGTTTAAAAACATAGAACCAATGTATTCCATTGGTGTCAAGTGTCGCACCAAAATCAAATATTATAGTTTTATTATTCATATTCTAAATTTTAATTTCTGTTAAAACGTTTTATTTTTATCATACCCATGCCGATGATAATCCATAAAAGTTCGCTTATCCTAAGTATCATACCAACAAATACCCCCAATTTTCCGTATGGTCCTATAAAAGCAAGTGCAGCAGAAAGTCCTCCTTCTCTGATTCCTACTTGCATAGGAAAGATAAAGACGATATTAGCAATTAAAGATGTGAGAGTATTTATTATTATTGCTCCAATGAAACTAACTGAATTAATGCCCACAACAGCCCACATAACCAACATTATTTCTACGCAGGACATAATACGAGAAAGAGTTTCATAGAAAAGGGAAACATAGAAGGATTTTCTATGATTGTTGAAGAGATCTGTAAATTGCTTATCTGTCTCTTGAACAGAGAGTAGTTTTTCTTCAGTAAGTTTTCTGTTTATTATATTCTTTACAAAAGGTATCCTTTTAAGCAAAGAGATAAATCGTATAATGACCCCATGTTTATATACTCTTATAATAAAAGCTATGGCAATAATGCTTATAAGAATAAAGACACCTCCACATATAAGCACAATCTCTCTAAAAGGGTTGAGTTCCAAATCTGTACTCAGAAAATAAACAAAAACAAGCAAGAATCCTATTATCCAAAATACAAAATGAGAGAGAATATGCATCATTGCGTATGTAAGGACAGAAGAAGTAGCACGCTTTGTTCCTATATCTTTCTTCATAGCCATTATTCTATAAGGCTCTCCTCCTAAAGCCATGACGGGAGTGATGTAGTTGATAGCATAGCCACTAATAGTTAGACGGAACATTCTAAGAAAGGACACTTTTTGTTCTTCTCCTTCGCCAAAGAAAGTAACCTTACGCCATGACAGAGTATTTAAAGGATACATTAAAAGTCGGGAAAGAACAATAGGGATAATCCACCAGCCAACGTTCTTAATATCATTGACGATTTCTTTCCAACCCAGATTGTATATCATAACAATTATTATTATGATACCGATGATAAAAAGCAATATGCTAATTTGTTTTTTTTTCATTTGAAAGAAATACCTCAGTGTTTTAGTTTATTAAGAGAATGAAGTTCTTTATTGTACGAATTAAAAAGTTTTTCTTCGCCAATAATCAGATATATCAAGATAGAATTCATTATCAGAATATCAAAGCAGAAATACAGCCATACTTTATTTATGAATAAGGTAAAGAAAAGGAAGATAACTCTGGTGTTGAATTGTAAGATATTGGTTAAAGGCATAAAACGTTTGTTCTTAGCTCTTATTTCTTCGCTTAAATCCTTAGGAGTTGCATTGGGATACATCGTGAATAAGGTAGCGAAGAAGTTTTTTACCTTTGGAGAAAGCATTTCTTGCTGTTTTGTGTAGTTTGCATAGAAAAACATAGAGACTTTCTTGAAAGGAGATTTTGAAAAATTTATCTTTTTGTACTCCTCTTTTACCGCCTTGTAGGTGTCGTGTTCGTTTCCGTGCTTTCCATCTACAAAGAAAAGATGTACATTTCTATAATAGTCGGCCATTGCTGCGGCAAGAACATGAGATATTCCTGCTACAATAGCAACAATCCATACCAAAGGAGTAGGAAATTCTCCTGTGTTTATTATTCTGAAAACCAAAACGAGATAGATTACAATAAACCAAATATCTCCTGCTAAACCATCAAGTATGCGTCCAAGTTTAGTTTTATTATTAGTTAGTCTTGCAAGTTGGCCGTCTGCACTGTCAAAAGTGTTTGCTAAAACCAAGCAAAGCATACCGATTATATTAATTTTGAGGTCATCGTAATAGAAAAGAAAAGAACCAAAAGTTCCAATAAAGATACTCGCGATAGTAATCATATTGGGCGTAATATGTAAAGGGATAGCAAGTTTTGCCCAAAGAAAACCGACTTTACGAGTGAAATGTATATCAAGCCATTCTTCTGTATCCTTTGACTTTAAAGAATCTTCTATATTTAGTTTTTGTTTTTCTGTTGGCATATTTTAATATTAGTTATTTGTTGATAAAATACTTTGTTACCATGTCTGCTATTTCCTTTGCGGCTTGTTCTCTGCACACAGAAAAAGAAGGAAAATCATTTATGTCTATTATATAATAGTTTCCTCTTTCATCTATAATAGCATCACCACCATAAATATCCAAGTCCAAAAGATTAATTGCTTTATTGACATCTTTAATAAACGCTTGTGTATTAAAAGATATTCTATTTTTAGAGAGATTTATTTTATTGTGGAACTTATCTTCTGTAGGGTAGGAGAATGAAAAGAAGTCAGTGTTTCTTATGCCATAGAACTTGATGATATCTCCTTCTATATGTTCACTAATAATAGCCTTACTTATTCCTCGTAATTTATAGTTAAGGAATATTTTTTTTGTTTGTTCAAGACTTTTAGGACGGCAAACATCTTGTTCTTCTATTGTTTGAAAGTCTGCTCGTTTTATCCAAAAGTTTCCTTCACTGAATTGTTTAAAGCTTTCTATATCATAGGCGTCTGTATCAACGATAGTAGTCTTTGGAATAGGTATATTGTTCTGTTGAAGTATTTTTGTTTGTTGCTCTCTGAAACAATTCTTTATTGACAAAGTGGTGTTGATGACCTTGGTTCCTCTTTTTTCTAAATCAGACAGAAGTTCTATATTTTTTTCTCCTCTTGCCATAGAAATAATAAGAGAATAGTCGTTGTTCGTTTTTGAAAAATCTATTTCATTAATGCAATCTGTTTTGTAGCCTTTTTGCCTTAATTCTTCTACAACGGCATTTAATATATATGTATCTTTATCCTCCGAATTAGGAGAAAAATCTTTTTGTCTATAAAGAGCAAGTATTTTATTTTCTTTTTTATGCCAGGATTTCAAGATCTCTTCCGCTTTTGAGATGTCTTCCACATGGTCAATATCTATCACTTTGTCAAAAAGAAAAGATTGCACATTGAGATTATTTTCTAACAAAGCTCGCTGATAGTTACGCATACGCGAAATACCTTTTTCTATGGTTGTATCTACAACTTTTAAAGCATTTTTTCTTAAACAATATATTCCTGCAGAGACTTTATCTGTAAGATGTAAGTCATTACTATCTAAATATGCTTCCACCTTTCCGTAGTTATCTGTCTGTACATATAATGGTTTTTCGTCGTCAATGAAATCTGTTATTCCCATGAGAGCGTCAAGTTCCTTATCTTTTTGGAAATAGGAAATATATTGTTTAAAATCATTCTCATTGAAAATGGTATCAACAGTTGTAAGGCAGCATTCTTCAAAATTGGAATGATGTATTATGTTCCAAAAACTGTGTAAAGAAGATGGAGTTGATTTTACGATGAGGTTAATTTTTACTCCAAAGTCTCTGCTGTTTAAAAATTGTTGCAGGTCTTCGCTTTCTTCGTTTATAATAATAGAGATTTGTTCTGCTTTATTATCTTTAAAGATACGAATAAGTCTTTCTATTAAATATTCTCCGCAAACTTTGACTAAAGGTTTAACACTCTTAAAACCTTCTTTTCTTAAACGAGAACCTTCTCCTGCTGCTATTATCGCGTAATTCATTATCTATATATTATTTTCTGTTAGAAAGTAAAACGGAATCTAAATCTTATTCCCCATTTTGATATGTTAGGATTGTCTAAGTAAGTAAAACGTCTGACATAGTCTATTCTCATTACCTTAAATATATTATCTATTCCAACGTTTGCTTCAATGTATGGTTCTTTTTCTAATGTATAGGTTTTATATCTACCTTTGTCGTCCTTTGCAAAATCCATAAGAGTTGGATTATCGGCAGATGGCATATTATCTTTTGTTATCTCTCCCCAAATAGCTTTTACTGCAAAAACTTCTCTCCATTTTAATCTATTTAGAAGAGGAATACGATTAAATATATATCCATTGAAGTTATAGTTGAGTATTCCTTGAACATATCTATCACTTACAAACTCGAAATAATTCATAAGGTTAAAACTCTCGTCTTGATAAGCCCAATTTTGGTTAGCTTGATGAACAAATAAAAGAGGATATGCTGTCTTGCCAAAAACCTGACCTCCTTTTATTGTAATGTCTGCAAATCCAAAAGAAAGGATAAACCATCGTTTATATATAGTTGCTTCCACTTTATGAAATTCATAATCTGAGTTGAATAAAGGAGAGTGATAAGAATAGTTTAATGTATAGATAGGGGATGTTGAGTTCATTGTCATTCTAAACTTTTGCGATTGATAGAATTGCTCATTTTTAGCATATCTTAACTCTACGTTGAAAGACATAGAAGTCAAAGGATCGTATGTCTTTGTTCCATCCCAAGAGTTGAAGGTTAAATTTGCCAAAGGGCGCATTTCCATATACTCTGTTCTAAGTTTAGTAGAAAACTGAGACATCGTTTCATATTGATATTCTGCATAGATTTTTTTGTTTAAGGTCATCATATCAATATCTCCTCTATTGAAAGAAAGGAAAAACCTGTCGTATGTTCCCATTTCAAGGTGTTGTCCAGGAATATCTGTATTTCTTTCTATTCCTACGGTTAGTAAATTAATAGGGAACTCCCACTGGTGATACAGTTTATCAGCAAAAGAATACATCACCTCAGCATTGTATTTTATTGTTTCATCCTTTGTTCCGTAGGCTACAAAACCATTAAGGAATAAATGCTTGTGGAAATTAACATTAGTCTTTCCTCCTAATCTTATTCTTGCTCCTTCTACAGAATTCCAAGACAGAGTGTTTTCAACCGGGCCATAATCAAACCATCCGAGGTCTATATAACCTGAAATGAATGCCATTGCAGTGTTCATTATAATTTTGTACCCTGTCAAACTGTTTAAATTAGAAGGAATATCATACGTGTTTTGTTCGCTTTGTGTCAAAGGGTCTATTCTGTTTTCTTCCCACCATGAGTTACTACGTTTATTAAATCCTTCCACTCTTGTAGTTATATCGTTGTTGTTATAGAAACTTTCAGCCAAAGGTTGATTGAAAGTGTAATCAGAATAAAAGTTTTCTCTTTTACCATACATATTAGCTCCGTAGAAGTTGCCGTCCAATATTGTTTTATCTTCTACTAAACATAGTTGTCCATTTATTCTTTCATATTCTTGCAAAATAGATAAATTCTTAACAAAATTTATGCTTGTCTTTTTAGGAAAGTCTAAGAATATCTTTTTTACAGCATAGAGAGAGTCTTTTGTTATCCATAGTTTTCCGCTAAATCCAATATCTCTCATATTGGCAGGGTTAAACGCTAAAACAATACAAGAGTCTCCTTTGTATTCTATCGTGTCAGTTAGGAAAAACTGGTAGAACCTTGTCCCATACGAAGACAATGGAGAAATTAATTCATTGCTTAGTATTTTAATGGACGAAGAATAAATATCAACATTTCCAAAAGCATCATTAAGCATAAATTCCATTGTCTGCGGTTCTATGAACTTTGAAAAAGACATTTCTTTTTGTCCTATGAGCATAGTCTTTGAACAAGTAGGGCTTTTTCTGTAGTAGTTTTCGTAGAGGTTTTCCATAAAGTAGATAGGCATATACTTTCTGTCGTCAAACTCACTTTGTTGCAGGTTGTCAAACATAAAGCCAAGCTTTTTGAATGCACCTTTATTTCTTAAAGAATCATTGACACCTAAAAGAGATAGTTCTGTTTTTTCATGAGAGCGATATTGATAATACTCTTGTGATGTTATTCCATTCTGTTTTTTGTGGGCGATAACATTTTCTATAAGAATTACAGCTGGATTGTTTTTACGATGATATTTTTCTTTTTTAGCAACAATCTTTGTTTCCTCTAAAGTGGTAACCATTGGCACAAGAGCGACATTAAGTTTTTGTATTTGGCGTGGTTTTACTTTTACTTTTAATGTTTCATAGCCGACAAATTGAAATATTATAGTATCAAATGTTGCTGAAGTTTTTATAGAATACTCTCCTTTGTCGTCAGACATCGTTCCTGTAAAATGAGAAGAAGTTTTATTTACAGTTATATTAACATAAGGCAGGGATTCTCCTGTTTTTTTATCTGTTATTTTTCCTGTTACTACAGTGTTTTGTGCTGTCAGTTCAGATACACATATTAATAATATAACTGTAGTGATCCAATATTTAAACTCTTTCATACTAAGTTAATTTCAAAAACTATTCCAATCTTGTTTTGTTTTCTTTTTTTACATTCGTTTAACGCTTTCTATTCCGTCTATCTTAGAGATATTATCCATTAACTGATTAAGGCTATCGGCATTGGAAATATACATCATAATAGAACCTTCAAAGATTCCTTCGCTACTCTCCATTGCCAAAGAACGCATATTTATATTCCAAACTTCAGAGATAACTCTTGCTAATTCTTGTAGCAAACCTTTACGGTCAATTCCTTGAATTTTTATACCAGCAAGGAATGTTATCTTTTCATTCTCTCTCCATTTTGCTTTGATGATATGATTACCATATTTACTCATTTCATCTACAGCCTTAGGACAAGAAGTACGATGAACATCTATGCATCCGTCTTTTATTAGGCCTACAATATCATCACCGGGAAGAGGATTACAACATTTTGCAGTAACGTATGGTAGCGATTCTACATCTTGATTCAGCAATACTTTTTCAGGATTTTCCTGTATTGTCTGTGATATTTGTTCACTAAGAGTTATATTGCCTTTGTTTTTCTTTAGAGGATTCTTTAGGAAAATGAAAGACGATTTCTTTTCTTCTTTATTAAAGCAAGACTGAATAACATGTTTGTCAATCTCTTTATTATATACCTTATAATATAAATCAACAAGATTGTCGCAAGAGACATAATGTTGTAGTTTAATGATATTGTCTTTTTTGTATTCTGTTTTTGTTTGAGTAAATAATTGTTTTAGTAGTTCTTCTCCTTCTTCTTTGAATTGTTCTTTAAATGCTTTTATTGCTCTGCGGATTTCTTGTATTGCTTTTGGTGTTCGGACAAGTTTAAGCCAACTCTCTTCAGGTTTAGCAATAGAAGAGGTTATTATTTCTACTTGATCGGCAGCGTGTAGTTTATAATCAATAGGTACAACTTTGTAATTAACCTTGGCACCGATACATTTTAGTCCTAATTCTGTATGAATATTGAAAGCAAAGTCAAGCACAGAAGAGCCATAAGGCAAGGTGATGCTTTTCCCTTTAGGAGTGAAGACTGTTATTTCGTCTGCAATGATATTCATCTTGAAATCATTGACAAACTCTATAGCAGAAGTTGTTGGATTGTCTAAAAGGTCGCGAATCTTACTTAGCCACGAATCCATACCAGGGTCCAATTCTCCTTCCTCTACTTCTTTATATAGATAATGAGCTGCCACTCCTTTTTCTGCTATTTCGTCCATACGTGAGGAACGAATCTGAACTTCTACCCATTTTCCTGCTTTGCTCATAACAGTTGTATGCAGTGCTTCATAGCCATTGTTTTTAGGTTTTGTTAGCCAGTTTCTATAGCGGTCTTTTCTTTCTTCATACATAGAAACAATAAGCCCATAAACATCATAGCAACTACTTTTCTCTATTTCAGAAGGGACATTCAGTATTATTCTAATGGCAAAAATATCATATATTTCTTCAAACTTTACATTCTTTTTCTCTATCTTGCCGAGAATAGACGTTATACTCTTGACACGATGGGAAAGAGTGAAGTTATATCCTTTTTCTTTCAGTTTTTCATTGATAGGCTTGCAAAAGTCAGCAATAAAAGTCTGTCTTTCTTCTTCAGTGTCTTTTAGTTTTTCTTGTATGGTGTAGTATGCTTTTGGATTGATATATTTTGTTGCAAGGTCTTCTAATTCACTTTTTATTTTATACAGTCCTAATCTATGTGCTAAAGGAACATAAAGAAACTGTGTCTCTGAAGCAATTTTCAGTTGTTTCTTTTCAGACATGGAATCAAGAGTTCTCATGTTGTGCAACCTGTCGCAGAGTTTTAGAAGAATTACTCTTACATCATCTCCCATAGAAATAAGAATCTTCTTAAAGTTTTCAGATTGTATGCTTTTAGTATTATAATCAAAAACATCTTGTATCTTTGTCAGTCCATCAACAATATGAGCTACCTTATCTCCAAAGATGTTTTGTATATCTTCTAAAGTGTATTCAGTGTCCTCAACAACATCATGCAATAACGCACAGCATAAAGAGATATAACCTAATCCTAAATCTTCTGCAGCAATACGAGCAACTTCCAAAGGATGATAAATATAAGGTTCTCCACTTTTTCTTCTAACGCCACTATGAGCATTGTTCGCGATAGTAAAAGCTTTACGTATCATTAAACGTTCTTGCTTTGTCGTTCTGTTATATACAGCAGACAGTATTCTTTTATATTTATAAAGTATTTCCTTACGCTCTAATTCTTCATCAACAATATACATATCTTTTAGCTTTTTTTCACTAAGCAATCCAAGTTTGCAAATTTACAAAATAATATCATTCTTTTGATAAAACCAATAAAAAATAATTTCAAAACGTGTTTATTTCAAAATTTTTTTGTACTTTTGTACTTTCGTATAAAAAATGCTATTTATGAAGAGGATATTATTAATGCTTATCAATTGTTTTCTTATGTTGTTCTCTGTTAATGCACAGAAGAACAATGCTACTTCTATACCCAGAGATAAGATAGCAATAGTTGAAAATTCCAAGAGCAAATACATTATCGTAATACCTAAGAATGCAAAGCAAGATGAAAAAGAGGCTGCTAATCTTTTGCAGGAAGTAATCCAAAAGACTTGTAGTGTAAAACTTCCTATATTCAATGATACTTATCCAAGACAAAATGAAGAATTTATTATTGGTTCTGCAAGAGGTCTAATAAAAGACTTCAATAGAAACAATTCAGCTATGTCTTCCTACGTAGTGAAAGACAAAAAACTTATATTCAATGGTTCAAATTCATATTATTCTGTTGTAGATTTTTTGGAAAGAGAGTTAGGTGTCAGAAAATATGCTGTTGATTGCAACGTTTATCCTAAAACAAAAAACTTGTATCTTAGCAAGACTCTTTCCTATTCTTTCCGTTCTCCTAACGTCTTTAGAGAGGTTAATTCCAATTACACCAAAAGAAACAAAGACTTTCAAAAATGGTTGAAGACCGACTTATACACCGAAACGTTTGCTAAAGGTTTTTTTGTTCATACAGCGTCTAAGTTGTGTTCCGACAAAGAGTATTTTGTTTCACATCCCGAATACTTTGCCATGGTCAATGGCCAGAGAGTGAGAGACCAGGTCTGTTGGTCAAACGAAGATGTCTTCAAAATAATGAAAGAAAATCTTAGACAGGCTATGATTCTACAACCTGAGTGTGATTGGTGGAGTGTATCTCAAAACGATAACCCAACTTATTGTCAATGTCCTAAATGCAAGGCTTTGATAGAAAAAGAAGGTTCTCCTGCTGCTCCTATCATAGCATTTGTTAATCGTATAGCAAAAGAGTTTCCTAACAAGTTAATATCCACTTTAGCTTATCAGTATTCAAGAAAATGTCCTAAAACCCTAAAGCCTGAAAAGAACGTCCAGATAATGCTCTGCACTATTGAGGCAAACAGAAATATAACCATAGAGGAAGAGAAACAAAAAAATCCTACTTCTTCTTTTGCCAAGGATTTGGAAGATTGGGCAAAGGTAAGCAAGAATATCTTTCTTTGGGATTATGAATGTGATTTTGCTCACTATATGTGTCCGTTCCCTAATATGCACGTCTTGCAACCAAATATCAAGTACTTTGTCAAGAATGGAGCAAATATGCAGTTTCAGCAAGCCAACTGCAACAAAGGTCATGAGTTTGCAGAGTTGAAGAACTATCTTTTGGCTAAGCTTCTTTGGAATCCTAATCTTAAACAAGACTCCATAATCAGTGAGTTTATGCTCAACTACTATGGAGCAGGAGCAAAGAAAGTCAGACAGTATATGGACGACTTAGAAAGCGTGGCTATAAGCTATAAATCCACTGTCGGCTTGGATATCTACGGACCTCCTACAAACTACAAAGACAATATCCTCAGCCAAGAGAACTTGCAACGTTACGACAGCATACTTTATCAAGCTGAAGAGGCAACCAAGAAAGATAAGAAAGCTTTTCTTAGAGTGCAGACAGCACACCTTCCGATTCATTACGCAATATTGGAGATAGCCAAAGCTGATGTTTATGGCGAGAGAGGTTTCTTCAAGAAAAATAAAAACACGTGGGAACTTAAAGAAGATATGGCTCAAAGGGTGGAGATATTCTATGATATATGTAAGCGAGCAGGTGTGGAGTCTTTAAATGAAAACGGACTAAAGCCTGACACCTACTACAAAGCACTTAAACGCACCATAGAAAACTCAGTGGAGAACAATGTCGCTTTTCAAAAACAAGTAACATGTGATCCTATGCCTGCAACTAACTACTGCAAAGGAGACCCAAACACCTTGACAGATGGAACACGTGGAGCAGCAGATTTTAAGATGAGTTGGATAGGTTGGTGGGGCAAGGACGCAACAACAACGGTGGATTTAGAAAAAGTTTATTCCAACCGCACGGCAACAATATCTTCTCTGGCTTTGCCTCATGCTTGGATACTTCATCCGTTGAAAGTCATCTGTCTTATATCCTTAGACGGCAAAAACTTTACTAAAGTAGGAGAAATGAACGGCAACGGCAACAACAAAAACAACCCAGCAATACAAGAATATTCCTTTAAGATAAAAGACAAGTTCCGCTATGTGAGATTTCAGATAGAGGCAACGAAGACTCTTCCTTCTTGGCACGCTTCCTACACTAATAAATCGTGGATATTCTTAGATGAAATCATCGTAAAATAAACCTTGAGCATTTTTTTATACCTTATTAACAATATATATAATGACAGAAGAAAAGAAAACATATTTACAGCACGCTTTCAGGTATGGAACAATAATAGGCTTTATCAGTTTTGTATATTATCTTATTGGGTTCTACACCGAATTAGAGAAGCACACCTTCTTGTTTGACAACATCTATTTCTTTATATCCATCGTCTTGCTTATCACAATGATGGTGAAATATCGCAGGATGCAAGAAAGCAAAGTGAAGTTCTGGCGTTATATGACTATAGGCTTTGTGGCAAGTGTTGTTATTTCTTTCTTTATCTCGGCATACGTGTTTGTAAGGATAATGGTCTTAGATCCTTTTATGGTATATAACATAGTTTCCATGGTGGAACAGTCTATGAAAGCTTATAGCATAGACTTTGGCAACGAGGCTTTGCTTCCGGTCTTGAAGGGGTCTTATGTCTTTGCTAACTTTCTGGTAGGCATATTCAACAATATGATGTATATTTTGCTTATCTCTTTGTTTATGACAATGAACAATAGAATATATAATAAGAAACAATAGTAAAAACACAAATAATATTTATTATGAATACAATAATCAGAAGATACAGTTCAGTAATGCACGGCAATTACAGATGGGCTGGCGTAAAGTATGGAGTAGTTATGGCTGCAGGGCTTTGTTTTTCACTCTTCCTTAGATATATCTTAGGGCATCCTGCCAATGCACCTATTGCTAAAGATGAGACATGGGTTGTTTTTGTTGGGCTTCTATTGATGAGCTTAGTGTTAGTCTTTCACTATAGAAGAAATCTAACAGAGAAGAAGATAAGTTTCAAGGAAGGCTTTCTTGTTTCGTTCTATGCTTGCTTGGTTGCTTGTGTTATCTATGCAGTGTTTATGTATGGTTATACCTTATATGTAGACAACAGCGCCTTGGATTCTTTCCACGACAGGACCATTGACGTTATGACACGAACAATTGCCGCTTCCGAACATAGAGACATAGACAGCGTTGTTCTTCCCGAAATGCCCTACTTGGTTATGTGGGGTATGGTGCTGAATATGATTATGAGCATATTGGTTGCCTTTGTAACAGGTATATTCTGCAGAAATGAGAAAAAACTCTTACGCGAATAATCTTTTTTTCTTTTTTATATAAAATAATTCAAAATACATTGCGTTATTATAATTGTAACAAATCTAATAACTAACAAATACAGAAAAAGAAATGAAACGGATTTTGTTTGCTATAGGCATAATAAGTACATTGCTATTCTTCTCTTGCGGAAAGAAAGAGATGGAACAGAAGATAGTAAATGAAAAAGCAATGCAAGACTCTATACAGGCTGCTTTGGATGCAAAGAATGCTGAGATGGAGGATTTATTTTCTCAGTTGAACGAGATAGAGGAAAATCTTAATGCTGTTACTTCTAAATACTCTAATGTAGAAGCAATAAGAAATTCTTCAGCAGAACTTAATCAAACTAATCGTTCAAGAATACAATCTCAAATACAAGACATCAACGAGATTCTTAGCAAAAACAAGCAGAGAATTAATTCCTTGACTAAGGAGTTGCAGAAATCACAGGCTAACAACAAAGAGCTGACAGCTTTCATAGAGAAACTGCAACAGAGAATACTTGAACAGGAAGAAGAGATACAACTTCTTACTACTGAGTTGCAGAAAAAGAATATCATCATCAACTCTCTGAACAAAAACCTTGACGAACTTTCTCGTCAAAACAAAGAGAAAGATGAGCATATTGTGAAAGTTGAAGACGAAAAGAACACCGTTTATTATGTTGTCGGCACAAAGAAAGAATTGATAGAAAAAGGTATCATCAATTCAAAAGGAGGTTTCTTGGGTATGGGAAAGAAGACTAATGTCTCTTCTGATGCAGACCTTAACAAATACACTCAGATAGATGCAAGAAGACTAAAGAAGATAGCTTTGCCAGGAAAGAAAGTTCAACTTATGACTTCTCACCCAAGTTCTTCTTACTCTTTTGACGCAGCAGAAAAACCTACTCAGATAACTATCATAGATGCTAACAAGTTCTGGTCAAGAAGCAAGTTCCTTGTTATAATGATAAAATAAGGTAAAAGATATTTTGATAACAAAAAGAGGGAGCAAGTTCTATCTTGTTCCCTCTTTTTTTGCAAATATCAAAATCTGCTAAGATTTCGAGGGAATTGTTGTGAGGTGGAAGAGTGTTTTTTTACGATATTCTTTTTGCTGAAGAGGGCGTGTTTTGTTTCCTAAAAAATAAAAATTTTGAAAAAAATTTTGTTATTGTAATTAAAATTTGTAAATTTGCGGTTTATTTAGGTATAATGTTGAAATTTATATATTTAAATTAAATAAATGTTTAACTAAAAATTTTAAACGATGAAACGAAAAATTAAAAATTGGCTTGCCGTCTTTCTGGCTCTGATAATGGGCTTAGGAACGCTGACGGCACAAAACACAGTCCCTTTGACTGAGGACTTTTCAGGAGTACTTCCTGATGGCTGGACGACAACGGGAGGGGTTACTCTCTCGAGCGAAGATGGTCGAATTCAGATTGAATATGCTGAGAGTGGTTATCTTATCACTCAAAAGGTAATGCCTACGACAAATAATCATACCTTGTCATTTGATTTGTGGGTATATTTTTACTGTAACGATAGGGCATCAAACTCTTTTGATTTAATGGTATCTACCACTAATACTGAAGTATCCAGTTTTGCATCATTGCTTCATATAGCTGGTGATGATATTTCATGTTCTCAAACAACAGAGACTGTGGATTTGTCAGCTTATATTGGACAGGAGATTTATCTCGCTTTCTATTTCGCAGATGATGGTTCTGGTGCAAATATTGCTCTTGATAATATCTCGGGTGTAGATGTTGTAGTCCCTGCTTGTGCTAAACCTACAGGACTTGCAGTAAGTAACATCACTTCTTCTGCTGCTCAGGTTTCTTGGGCAGGTGCTGCAGATAGTTATCAATTGAGTTATGCTGTGACAGGCGAAGATGACTTGACTATACTACAACAACAGTATCAGGAAACACTTACACCATTCCTTCTCTTGATGCTAACACAAACTACACCGTAGAGATAAAATCAATCTGTGGTAGCGATCTTTCTGATGCTGCTACATCTTCTTTTACAACTACAGCTATTCCTGTGACAGTATTTCCTTACAACCAAGATTTTGAAGGAACATATCCAGAAATAGCCCTTAGTGATGCAGTAAGTGGCAATGCTTGGGCAATAGGCACAGCTGCAGCAACTGTAGATGGAGAGCATTCTCTATATGTTTCAAACGATGAAGGACAATCAAATGCTTATACAACAAGTGGAACAAAAAATCTTTATGCGTCATTTTTTGTAGAGTTTGGTAATGCTGCAGAATATGAATTTTCATTTGACTGGAAAGGTAGTGGCGAAAACAGCTGGGATTTCCTTAATGTTTATCTGTTGGATGCTGATAATGCACTTCCAAGTGGAAGAATCACATCAGGCAACGACAATATGATATTCCACCAGTCAGCTTTCCAAGCAGATTGGACAACAGTAGATTTGATTTTGAATGAGGTTCAAAATACTACAAAGAAAATAGTTTTCCATTGGTATAATGATGTTAGTGGCGGAACCAACCCTCCTGCTGCAGTTGACAATATTTCTATTATAGAAAAGAATTGTGCTACTCCTACAGCACCTACAGTAGATAATATTACTTCATCTTCTGCACAAGTTTCATGGACAGGTGATGCAGAAAGTTATCAGTTAAAATACAAGACAACTGCTGAAGAGGATTGGACAGAGGTTACAACTTCTGCTAATCCTTATACAATAGAAAGTCTTACTGCTAACACAAACTACACGGTAGAGATAAAATCAATCTGTGGTAGTGATCTTTCTGCTGCTGCAACAACAACATTCAAGACAGAATGTGCTGTTATTTCTGTAGCAGAGACTCCTTATACAACTTCGTTTGAAGATGATGCTACAGGTTCTGGCACTGTTCCAGCATGTTGGACAAAGGTAAGTGGTTCTTCTTCTCCATATGTTTATACTTCTTCTTATTCAAATTATGCGAGGACAGGTTCAAAAACATTGTATTGGTCTTATAATACAAATCCTGTAGCATTACCTGAGTTTGTAGAAAATGTACAAGGTTTACAAATATCATTCTTTGCAAGAGGAGGTTCTTATTCTGGTGGTGGTAGTATGGAAGTCGGTGTTATGACTGACCCAACAGATGCTGAGACTTTTACTTCTTTGGCAACGATTACAACAGCATATTCTTCCTATCCAGAAGAGGCATACGTAGTAAGATTCAACGAATATATAGGCGATGGACACTATATAGCAATGCGTCCTACAACAAGTTCTTCTTATTATGTTGATGATGTAACTGTAAAAGAAATACCTTCTTGTTTGGAACCTACAGGACTTGCAGTAAGCAATATTACTTCATCTTCTGCACAAGTTTCATGGACATGACTATACTACAACAACAGTATCAGGAAACACTTACACCATTCCTTCTCTTGATGCTAACACAAACTACACCGTAGAGATAAAATCAATCTGTGGTAGTGATCTTTCTGATGCTGCTACTACCACATTCAAGACAGAATGTGCTGCAATTGTGGTAACAGATGAAAATGCTTGGACAGAAGATTTTGAAACACTTTCTAATTCTGACTTTGGATGTTGGACTGATATACAAGAGGCAGGTTCACTTAACTGGGATATTCAAACATACTCAGGAAATAAAGCTGCACACAGAAACTATTATACAGGATCAAACAGACTTGTTTCTCCAGTGCTTGATATAACAGGTCTAACTGCTCCATTCCTTACTTATGATTGGGAAGCACACATGGACGGTTCTTCTTTGGATAATATCTATGTTTATTATAGAACAAATTCAGACGGAGAATGGACACTGTTGGCAGAACATACTTCAAATGCAAGTTCAAGTATATCTTCTGTTTCACAGTCAAATATAGTAGCATTGCCAAATGCAACTACAACATATCAGATAGCATTCCTTGCTGACTGTCATGGTGGTTATGGTGTTGCTATAGACAATGTTGTTGTAAAGAATATTACCTGTGCAGAGCCTGCAGATGTTGCAGTAAGTGGTATTACTACTTCTTCTGCAACTGTTGCTTGGATAGGTGATGCAGAAAGTTATCAGTTAAAATACAAGACAACTGCTGAAGAGGATTGGACAACAGTTACTACTTCTACAAATCCTTATACCATAGAAGGGCTTGAAGCAAACACCAATTACATGGTAGAACTTAGCACGGTCTGTGGTAGCGATCTTTCTGATGCTGCTACTACCACATTCAAGACAGAATGTGCTGCAATCTCTGTAGCAGAGACTCCTTATACAACTTCATTTGAAGATGATGCTACAGGTTCTGGCTCAGTTCCTGCTTGTTGGACAAGACCAGGCACTTCTTCTTATCCATACGTTTATAATTACTCTTATTATGCAAAGACAGGAAGCAACTCTTTGTATTGGTCTTATAATACAAATCCTGTAGCATTACCTGAGTTTGTGGAAGATGTAAAAGATCTTCAAGTATCTTTCTTTGCAAGAAACGGTTATTCTGCATACGATATGCAGGTAGGTGTTATGACAGACCCTACAGATGCTGAGACTTTTGAACAAGTTGCTACTGTATCGCTAACTACTTCTTATCCAGAAGAAGCATACGTAGTGCGTTTCAAATCTTATGCAGGTGAAGGACAATATATAGCTATGCGTCCTACAACAAGTTCTTCTTATTATGTTGATGATGTAACTGTTGAACTTGCTCCTACTTGCTTTGAGCCTGAGAACGTAGTTGCAAGCAATATCACTACTTCTTCAGCAACTATTACTTGGGAAGATGAGAGTGAAAGCACTGCTTGGACATTGGAGTATAAGAAAGCAAGCGAAACAGAATATACTGCAATAGAGGGTTTGACAGAAAAGACTTATAACCTGCCAAGTCTTGATGTTAATACAATATATAATGTAAGAGTAACAGGTAACTGCGTAGGTGGAGAAACTGTAAGCGATGTTGTTACATTCTCTACTTCTGCTCTTAATGTTACTGCTATTCCTTTTACTGAGAACTTTGAAGAATCTAACTCATACGTTCAACTAAGTGGTACAGGAACAAACCAATGGTTTGTAGGCAATGCAACTGCAACTGTTGATGGAGAAAATTCTCTGTATGTTTCTAATGATGAGGGAGCAACTAATGCTTATACTCATAGCGAATCTAACGCTTATGCTGTAATGAATATTGAGTTTGGAGATGCTGAGGAATATTTCCTTTCATTTGATTGGAAGAGTAGAGCAGAGTCTTCTTCTTGGGATAGATTGATGGTATTCCTTATGGATGAAAATGGAGACCTTTCTTCTCTTAGCAGAACATATACAACAGGACGTATTTTCAATCAATCAACATTTACTGCTGATCCTACTTGGCAGAATGCACTTATTACATTAAATGATGTTCAGAACACTACTAAAAAACTTGTATTCTATTGGTATAATGACGGTAGTGGTGGAAACAATCCTCCTGCTGCAATAGACAATATCACTATAGCTGAATGTGTTGCTCCAAGTGATGTTGTAGTATCTGATGTAACAGAAACTACTGCAGACCTTGCATGGAACGATTTAGGTGGTAGCAATACTTGGACAGTAGAATATAAGCAAACAAGTGAAGACACTTGGACTACAGTAAGCGGTCAGACAACAAAGACTTATGCTTTTGAGGATCTTAGACCTAATACATCATACGATGTAAGAGTTGTTGGCAATTGCAATGCTACTAAGTATAGCGATGTTGCTCAATTTACTACTCTTTGTCTGCCAACAGCAAGTGAAAGAGAAGCAACGATATGTGATAATGAAACATATACTGATGCAGACTTCACTTTGACAGCAGAGAATGAGGGAATAAATGAAGTCCATCTTCAAAATCAATATGGATGTGATTCAACAATAACATTAACTTTGACAGTTAATCCTACATATGCTCCTGTATTTGATGTTGTGATTTGCGAAGGTGAATCTTACACAGAAAACAACTTCAATATAGAAAATCCAGAAGTAGGAGGATATACTTACGTTCAAAACCTGCAGACAGTAAATGGTTGCGACAGCATAGTTACATTGAATCTAACAGTTAATCCTGTTTATAATGATGAACCTGTTGTACGTACAATATGCTATGGTGAGCAGGTTGAATTTGCAGGTGAGACATTTGACGCTACAGGTGTATATGAGAGAACACTTCCAACAATCAACGGTTGCGACAGTGTTGTAACCTTAGACCTTACCGTTATACGTAATCTTGGGGAAGAGAACATAGAAATATGTGAAGGTCAGTCTTATCAGTTCAAAGATGAGGAATGGACACTTACAGGAACATACGTAAGAGTTCATGAGGGAGAGAATGGCGATTGTGATACAACAGTAACATACAACCTTACTGTTAATCCTTTGAAGACAACTACTATTGATGCTATTATTACATATGGTACTTCTTACACTGAGAATGGTTTCAACGAAAACGAGACAGGTACCTATACTTTGACTACTCCTTCATTGCTTACAGGTTGTGACTCCACAGTTACATTGAACCTTACAGTGATGAATGCTTTGGAGACTTACAAAGAGGCTACTATCTGTGCTAATGAATCATACACAGACCAAGACTTTGTTGAGCCATTGACTTTGGCAGGAGTATATAGAGATACTCTTGTTTCTGAAAGATATGGTATTGACTCAATAATAGTATTAACATTAAACGTTAATCCTGTTTATAACATTGAGCCATACGAAGCAGAGATTTGTGCAGGTGAAGAATACACAGATGAAAACTTCGTAGAACCATTGACAGAGGCTGGCACTTATTATCATACTTATCAATCGGTGTTAGGTTGTGATTCTGTTGTAGCAGTTAATTTGATTGTTTATCCTACATATAATATAGTTATAGACACTGCTATCTGTCAAGGACAAGTTTATGACGAGGGAGGATTCAGAGCATCTGCAACAGGTACATACTATCAGAAAGTACAGACTGATGACGGTTGTGACAGTATAGTAACATTACATCTTACAGTTAATCCTGTTAAGACAACAGAACTTGAGGCAACAATATGCGAGGGTCAGTCTTATTCAGAAAATAACTTTGACGTTGCAGGTACAGAAGTAGGTGAATTTACTTATACTCAAAACCTTGAAACATATCTTGGTTGTGATTCTACAGTAACATTGACACTTACTGTTAATCCTGTTAAGGCTACTGAACTTACGGCAACAATATGCCAAGGACAGACTTACACAGAGAACAACTTTGACGTTGCTGGCGAAGAGGCAGGCGTATTCACTTACACTCAAAACCTTGAAACCTCTCTTGGTTGTGATTCTACAGTAACATTGACTCTTACTGTTAATCCTATATATAATCCTGTTTTTGATGTTGTGATTTGCGAAGGTGAATCTTACACAGAAAACAACTTCAACGAAAATGCAACAGGAACATATACTCAGAACCTACAAACAGAAAACGGTTGCGATAGTATAGTTACATTGAACCTAACAGTTAATCCTGTTAAGACAACAAATCTTGAAGCAACTATCTGTTCTGGTGCTACATATTCAGAGAATAACTTCAATGTAACACCTGTCGTTGATGGTAGTGAGCTTGAGCCAGGACAGAAGTATAAAGATTTGACTTACACTCAAAACCTTCAAACATATCTTGGATGTGATTCTACAGTTACATTGACCTTGCATGTAAGCCCTCAATATGAAGAGGTGATAACAGCAGAGATCTGTAAGGGTGAAACATACACAGACTATGACTTCAATGCAAAACGTTCAGGACAATATATTCAGTATCGTACTACAGTTGATGGTTGTGATTCTAACTTAGTTCTTAACCTTACAGTTAATCCAATTTACACTAAGGATGTAACAGAATATATCTGCAAAGGAACATCATTTGAGTTTGGTGGAGAAACATTGACAGAAGAAGGTGAATACACTCACACATTCCAAACTGTTAAGGGTTGCGACTCTGTGGTTAATCTTACATTGATGTATTATCCTTATTATGAAACAACACCTTTGACTGTTGAGATCTGTGATGGTCAATCATACGACTTCCACGGTGAATCATTCACTCAAGCAGGAACATACGAAAGAACACTTCAAACAATTAATGGTTGTGATTCTGTTGTTGCATTGACAGTTGTTGTTAATCCTGTTAAGACAACTCCTTTGACAGAGACAATATGTTCAAATGAGTCTTACGATTTCTTTGGTACAGCATTGAGATATGCAGGAACATACAACCATACTCTACAAACAACAAAGGGTTGTGATTCTGTTATCAGTCTTACATTGATAGTTAATCCTGTTAAGACAACTAACCTTGAGGCAACTATCTGCTCAGGTACTTATTACACAGAAAACAACTTCAACCTAACAGCTTACACTGAAGAAGTAGAAAAAGATACTGTTGTAGTAGATACTTTAGATACATATCTTGGATGTGATTCAATAGTAAATCTTACACTACACGTTCTTCCTATTCCTTATAGTAATAATACTCAAGAGATTTGTCAAGGTCAGACATTTGATTTCAATGGTGAGATACTTTCTGAATCAGGAGACTATACTTCTGTTTTGGCAGGTATGGGAACAAATGGTTGTGACAGTATAGCATATCTTACATTGATTGTTAATCCTGTATATAATGATGAACCTGTAGAGGCAACAATTTGCAACGGCGAAGAGTATGAGTTTGCAGGCGAGACATTCACTCAAGCAGGAACATATACAAGAACACTTTCAACTGTTAATTCTTGTGATAGTGTGGTAACTCTTGTACTTAATGTTAATCCTGTATATAATGATGAACCTGTAGAGGCAACAATTTGCAATGGTCAAGAGTATGCATTTGCAGGCGAGACATTCACTCAAGCAGGAACATATGAAAGAACACTTCAAACAATTAATGGTTGTGATTCTACAGTAACATTGACTCTTAATGTTAATCCTGTATATAACGATGAGCCTGTTGTTGTAGAAATCTGCGAAGGTGGAGAATATGAATTTGCAGGTGAAACATTTGATGAAACAGGTGTATATGAAAGAACACTTCAAACAATTAATGGTTGTGATTCTACAGTAACATTGACTCTTACTGTTAATCCTGTTTATTCAGAAAACCGTGTCGTTAATATTTGTCCAGGAACAGCATACGACTTCTATGGACAAAGAATAAGCGTAGCTGGTAATTATGAAAAACACTTCGAGACAGTTAATGGCTGCGATTCTGTAGTATATCTTCAAGTAATAGTTAATCCTGTATATGAAGGTATTGTTGAAGATGTAACAATCTGCGAAGGTGAAGAATATGCATTTGCAGGTGAGACATTGACAGAGGCTGGCTCTTACACAAGAACACTTCAAACAATCAACGGTTGTGATTCAACAGTAACTCTTAACCTAAGCGTTACTCCATTGAACAACCAAGTATTTGATGTTGCAATCTGTGAAGGTCAGACATATACTGAAAACGGATTCAACGCTTCTGAGACAGGTACATACACAAGAGAGGTTGTTGAAAACAACTGCACAAGCACTTGGACATTGAACCTAACAGTTAATCCTGTTTATGATACAGTTATAGAGGCTACAATCTGCGAAGGTGCTACATACACTGAAAACGGATTCTCAGCTGACTTAGTAGGTACATATTACAGAACACTTCAAACAGTTAATGGTTGTGATTCTCTTGTTACTCTACATCTTCAGATGACTGACAGATTAGAGACAGCAATAGAGGCAACAATCTGCTCAAATGCAACATACGAATTTGACGGACAAGACTTGAATGAGGAAGGTGTTTATACAGCTAACCTAACAGGTGTAGGCGGTTGTGATTCTGTTGTTACTTTGACATTACATGTAAATGATGTTCTTACATCAGAATTCGACGCAGCTATATGCCAAGGACAATCATACGATTGGAACGGTATTGCTTGCACAGAAAACACTGACTATGTTCAAACATTCCAATCTGTTAGCGGATGTGATTCAGTGGTTACTCTGCACTTGACAGTTTATCCTGTTGAGAACACAGTTGAAGAGGCAACAATCTGCGAAGGTGCTTCTTACACTTGGAACAATGTAGAATACACTGAAGCTGGTACATACGAGCTTACTCTTCAAAATGCTAACGGTTGTGATTACACTGCTACATTGACATTGAACGTAACTCCTAACATACAAAATGAGGAAACTATCTCATTCTGCGAGGGTAGTTCAGTAATGTATAAGGGTGTTGAATATGACCAAGCAGGAACATATATCCTTACTTCAGTTAATCCTGAGACACAATGTACAGAAACAACTGTTTTGACAGTTACTTCTCTTCCTATTGAAGACCAATTGACAGAGGCAACAATCTGCGAAGGTACTTCTTACACATGGAACGGAACAACTTACACTGAGGCTGGTACATACCCTGTAACACTTCAGAATGAAAACGGTTGCGACTATACTTCTACATTGGCATTGACTGTTAATCCAATAGCTCACGAAACTATTGACCAGACAATATGCCAAGGTAGTGCAGTTCAATTTGGTAACTTAGTTCTAAGTTCAACAGGTTCTTACACTCAAACATTCCAATCAGTAGTTACAGGTTGCGACAGTGTAGTTACATTGAACTTGACAGTTAGTCCTAACAAGACAACAACAACTAACGTAACAATCTGCGAAGGTGAGACATACGAGTTTAACGGCGAGGTATTAGCACAAGCTGGTCTTTACTCTGCAACACTTCCTTCTTATGAGGGTTGCGACTCTACAGTTACATTGAACTTGATTGTTAATGCTGTTAAGACAAGCACAATCAACGCTACAATCTGCGAAGGTGAGACTTACGAATTCAATAATCAAACATTGAGTGAGGCTGGTCAATACACAGCAGAGTTGCAGGCAGTAAGCGGTTGCGACAGTATAGTTACATTGAACCTAACAGTTAATCCATTGAACAACCAGACATTCAATGCTACAATCTGTGAAGGTGAAGTTTATAACCAAAATGGCTTTGTTGTATCTCAAGCAGGAACATACACAAGAGAAGTTGTTGCTAACGGTTGCACAAGCATTTGGACATTGAACCTAACAGTTACACCTGCTAACAACCAGACAATCAGCGCTACAATCTGCCAAGGTGAGATCTACACTGAAAACGGCTTCATCGCAAATCAAAGTGGTACTTACACAAGACAGGTTGTTGAGAATGGTTGCACAAGCATTTGGACATTGAACCTAACAGTTCTTCCTGTTTATGCTCAAACAATCAACAGCTTCATTGCAGACAATCAACGGTTGTGATTCAACAGTAACTCTTAACCTAAGCGTTACTCCATTGAACAACCAGACATTCAATGCTACAATCTGTGAAGGTGAAATCTACAACCAAAATGGCTTCATGGCTAACCAAACAGGAACATACACAAGAGAAGTTGTTGCTAACGGTTGCACAAGCACTTGGACATTGAACCTAACAGTTACACCTACTAACAACCAGACATTCAACGCTACAATCTGTCAAGGTGAGATCTACAACGAAAACGGCTTCATGGCTAACCAAAGTGGTACTTACACAAGAGAGGTCGTTGAGAATGGTTGCACAAGCATTTGGACATTGAATCTAACAGTTCTTCCTGTTTATGCTCAAACAATCAGTGCTACAATCTGCGAAGGTGAATCATACACATTCAACACAGCTTCATTGCAGACAATCAACGGTTGTGATTCAACAGTAACTCTTAACCTAAGCGTTACTCCATTGAACAACCAGACATTCAATGCTACAATCTGTCAAGGTGAGATCTACAATCAGAATGGATTCATGGCTAATGAGAGTGGTACATACACAAGAGAAGTTGTTGAAAATGGTTGCACAAGCATTTGGACATTGAACCTAACAGTTCTTCCTCTTCAAACAGAGACAATAGATGAAACCATTTGCTATGGTGAGACATTTACTTACAATGGACAAACTTATAGCCAAACAGGTACATACACAACAGTTGTTGAAGGTGAAGACGGAGCATGCAACACAGAGGTTACTATCAACCTTGTTGTTAGAGATGCAAATGCTGATATTGATGAACTTGTAGTACTTAATAATGCAGATCTTCCTTACGAATTCATGGGTAATGAATACACTGATTATGGTACATATGTTGTAACTGTTCAAGATGAAAACGGTTGTGAACAAGTTTATAACCTAACAATTCAACACAACAGTGGTTTGAATGCTGTTGAAAGCAACGTCTTAGTATCTGTTTATCCTAACCCTACAATTGACAATGCTACATTGAGAGTTGAAGGATTGACAGAGGATGCTACAGTTGTTGTAACAGATCAAACAGGTAGAATGATTTCTTCTGAAAGACTTGCTCTTGGTCAGACAGAAATGACAATCAACTCTGCTTCATTGGCTGAAGGTGTATATTACATCAGAATTATCACAAGCAACTCAACTCGTACAGAGAAGTTGATAAGAAGATAGTTCTAATTAGATAACTAATCTCAAGGAGCATACTCAAAAGGTATGCTCCTTTTTTGATTGTGTTTTGTGTCTGTTTTCATTTTCTTTTTTGAGGTTTTTCTTTTGATGAAAAAAGACTTGGTTTTAATTTCTTAACTCTTGATGTTTATGGTATAAACACTTGATATTTTTTTCTTAAAATCAACTCTTTTTTATTCAAGTCTTTGCTAATAAAGAAAATTTTGTATCTTTGCAAAAATAATTGTCAGGCGATGCAGGATATATTATCACAGATTAAGAAAATTATCAGGGAAAAACTGCCAAAGACGCACAGGTTATCCTTTATGGTTCTCGTGCAAGAGGAGACTATAGGGAAGACTCCGACTGGGATTTGCTGATACTGCTCAATAAAAAGAAGTTAGACCAGAATGATTATGATACTGTAAGTTTTCCTTTTGTTATGTTGGGTTCAGATACAGATACTATTATCAATCCAATTCTTTATACTACTGATGAATGGCAGAAATATAAATACGCTCCTTTCTATGAAAATGTCTATAATGACGGAATAAATTTGACAAAACTTGGTTGAAAACAGTTTTCCCTTTTAAAAAAGATACTGTAAAATGTATCTATTTTTTAATTTTTGCGTAAAAATGTTTTAAAAAAGACGTGCAGTTATAATTTTTGTTGTAATTTTGCATTTGATTTGTGAAAAAACAATTAACATTTAATAATTAAAAGTAAAAAACGATGAAAAAATTAGTGATTACGCTTGCTCTCATGGTCTTTGCAGGTTCTTTATTTGCACAAGAAAGCAAGCCAAAATGGGCTCACATTGAAACAAACCATTTCTGGGACAACTGGGAATTGTCTGTTGATGCAGGTGTTCAGACAGTAGTGCCTTTTTCTAACGAAAAGAATGGTGTTAAGGTTAATCCAGAAGGAGCATTTGGTAAAGATTTTACTTTTGCTTTTGATGCTTACTTAACAAAATGGATCACTCCTATTGTTGGATTAAGAACTGCTTTCACAGGTTTGAACCTAACTGACTACTATACTGACGCAACAACAGGTGCTTCAGTAAAGAACGAAAACAACTACTTCGTTATTCACGAAGACGTTATGTTTAACCTTACAAACTGGTTCTGCGGCTACAGAGCTGACAGATTCTTCAACGCTATCGCTTTTGTTGGTATTGGTTATGCTCAATCAAGTTTGAAAGATGTTGATGGAACTAATGATGAATGGGCTGTTCCTGCTGGTATCTTGACAACTTATCGTCTATGTGATGCTTGGGCTTTGAATTTAGAGTGGAAAAATATCATTGTACGTAATGAGTTTACTAATGCTCCTAACGCTGCAGCTACTACAGACGTTTCAGACATTATGTCTTTGACTCTTGGTGTTACTTACAAATTCAAAAACAAAACATCTGAAAGCGCAACAAGACCTACAAGAGGATTCTCTGCTTACACTCCAATTGACGAATCTCAATGGGTTAAGAAGTCTGCTTACGATGAACTACAAAGAGAGTTGAACGACGCTAAGGGCGACAACGACAACTATCAAAAACAATTAGACAAATACAAGAAAGCTCTTGATGCTGAAACTAAGGCTAAGAACGATGCTTTGGCTGCTGCAGCTAAGGGTAATGGCGTTGCTGTTAATGAAGACGTTACTCTATGTATCTTCTTCAACATCGGTAGTGCAGAAGTTTCTGATAGAAACGTTGAGAACATCAACTTCATGGCTAAGCTTATGAACGCTAACAAGAACGTTAAATACACTGTAACAGGTTATGCTGATAAAGAAACAGGTTCTGAAGCAAGAAACAACGTTCTTTCTCAACAAAGAGCTGAGGCTGTAAGAGACGCTTTGGTTAATGCAGGTGTTGATGCTGACCAAATCAAAGTTGATTACGTTGGTTGCAAAGTTCAACCATTTGAAGGCAAAGGTTATCTAAACCGTGTTGCTATCATCAAGTAAGTTTCTTACAAGATAAGATAAAAGAAAAAAGATTGTCAGGCACTTTTGTTTGACAATCTTTTTTTATTAACTATTTTGTCATAAAAGTTTTTTTTTATAATTTTGCAGGCTAATTATGGATAGGGCGAAACTTAATGACATATTGGCAACAAAGGAAAGCATGGTAACGATGCAAGACTTAGTTATGCTTGGAAGACTTACTATGAAATATCCTTATTGTAGTCTCTTTTGGGTTTTGGGAGCAAAGTTTGCTGACCTTATAGACTCTTTCAACAAAGAAGAGTGGCTAAGAAAGGCCGCAACTTATACTTCTGATAGGGAGTATCTTAAAGAACATCTTGCCATAGCAAGAGAACATCTGCAAAGAGAAAAGCAACAGCAGATGGCAAAGAGTGAGAAATCCTATGATATTATTACTGAGATAGACTCCTACAAAGAAGAAAACCTTTCTTCTAACCCCACAAAAGAAGAGCTTATCAACCGTTTTCTGAAGATAGAAAATCCAAAGATTGCTAAGGATGAGTCTTCTGAAGAAAATGAAAATATAGATAAAGCTATCAGAAAAAGTGCCAAAGATGATTTTAAAGTTGTAACAGAGACAATGGCAAAAATCTATCTTAAACAAGGTAACAAAGAAAAGGCTATGCAAATTTATCAGCAACTTATGACCTCTAATCCAAAAAAAAGTATTTACTTTGCAAATCAAATTGAGAAAATAAAAAATAGTTAAAAACCTTATAAAAACTTATTAGATATGTTTATTTTAGTAACAGTATTGATTATGATTGCGGCTTTAGTGCTTGCTCTTATTGTCTTAGTTCAAAATGGAAAAGGTGGTGGATTGGCAGCTAATTTTGCTTCTCAAAATCAGGTAATGGGAGTAAGAAAGACTACTGACTTCTTAGAAAAAGCAACTTGGTTTTTGGCAGGTGCAATGATAGTATTTTGTTTGCTTTCTTCTGCTCTTATTCCAAAACCTCGTCAGACAAACCAGACTTTGAATAGCAGTAATGTTCCTTCTGTGCCTGCTACAAATAGCAATAGTAATGCACAAGGTTCAAACACTGCACAGCCATTAAATCAATAAACAACAAAAAACAGAATCAAGAGGACGAAGAAATATCTTTCGTCCTTTTTGTTTTTTATGAGGCTGATAGGCTTCTCAATAGTTTGAAACTGAATAATAATATTGCAAAAAAAACGTTACTACTATAACTAAATTTATAATTTATTATGAACAAGAGAATATTTTTCATCTGTTTTGTGTTTTTGTCTTTTCTTGCTATGGGACAAAATGTAAAGGTTGTCTATGACTTTCGTACCTATTATTCTTTGCAGGGTAATTATGCAGAGATAAACACTTCTATAGACGGCTTTAGCCTGAATGTCAAAAAGGGAGAAAACAACAAGTGGGTTAAGTCTGCAGAACTGACAACCATAATCTGCGGAATCAATGCTCCCGATTCAGCAATATATGTTGATAAGCGAGTAATAAAATCTCCAGAAGTTGAAGACTCAAACCAGATAACCAATGCTTCTCTGTTGGATATGCAGAGAGTTTCTTTGGATAATGGAGAATATGTGGTCTTTTTTGAAATACGGGATATGGCTTCAACCAATCAGCCTTTGCAGTACAGGGATGTAATCAAGATAAACTATCCACAAGACAATATCAGTATGTCTGATATTATGATTGCTGATACAATAAAAAATACTACTAAGGCTAATGTCTATACAAGAGGAAACAAAGACATTATTCCTAACGTATTCAACACCCTGTCTCTTTCTCAAAACATACTTACCTATTATGTAGAGGTGTATAATGCAGATAAGACCTTTGGAGTAGATTCTGTTTATGCTCTTGTTACTTCCTTGGAGAACATAACTACAGGTAAAAAAGTGGAGAATATTCAGAATATAAAGAGAATAAAAGCACAGGATGTTAGCACATATATGGCACAGTTGGATGTTTCTTCTTTGATTGAAGGATCTTATTACCTTAGTGTTGAGGTACGCAATGGCAGAAACATATTATATGAGTATAAACGTCTGCCTTTCTATAAAGAAAGCAACATAAAACCTGATATTTTCAATATGGAGATACCTTCCAACGCTTTTGTTAATTTTATAGCTGATAGTGTTTTAGATGAAAATCTTCTATGCCTTCTTCCTATTGCTTCAGAAAATGAACGCTCTGCAATACAAAAGACAGTAAGGACAGGAACTCCGGAACAGAAACGCTATCTTATCTATGAGTTCTATAAACGTTTGGATAATAACTATCCTGAAAGTGCATGGAAACAATATATGACTGCTGTGGATTATGTTAATGCTCATTACTCTACACAGATAAAGAAAGGTTATGACACTGATATGGGAAGAGTTTATCTTCTTTATGGAATACCAGATAATGTTATTGATGAGAAATACGGCGCTTCTTCAGGTTTTCATAATAGCGATGCAAATATAGACAGAGTAGAAAATCCTTATAGTGTTAATAATCCTAACAGTGTAGGCTTACAGGCGATGGGAGTTGATTATTATCCTTATCAGATATGGGTCTATAATACCACACCTAATGGAGAAAGCAACAGAAAGTTTGTTTTTTATGCAAGACAAGATAACCTTATAGAGTATTTCCTTCTTCATTCTAATGCAAGAGGAGAAGTTCAGGATATTTTTTGGGAGAATACTTTATCAAGAGGTTTCTTGGAACCAGGAATTGAAGGTAAGGCAGGCAAACAGTTTCGCGTAGGACATGAATAGTAAGGTTGCTGTTGTCATACTTAATTGGAATGGAAGGCAAAAAGGACTGATAGAACAGTATCTGCCAAGTGTTGTAGAATATTCCAAAGATGCTGAAGTCTTTGTTGCAGACAATGGTTCAGAAGACGATTCTTTGGAATTTATCAAGGCAAACTTTCCTACGGTTAATCTAATACCATTAGATAAGAACTATGGTTTTACAGGTGGATACAACAGGGCTTTGAGTCAAATAGAGGCAGATTATTTTATTCTCTTGAATGATGATGTAGAGGTTACTGAGAATTGGATCCCTCCTTTGATAGAAAAAATGGAAGCGGATAAAACCATTGCAGTCTGTCAGCCAAAGTTGTTATCTTATAAGGATAAAGTTTCTTTTGAATATGCAGGAGCAGCAGGGGGCTATCTTGATTATTTAGGTTATCCTTTTTGTGCTGGAAGAGTATTTCAAAACCTTGAAAAAGATAATGGACAATATGATAAAGAACGTGAAATATTCTGGGCAACAGGAGCAGCGATGTTTGTTCGTGCTGATGTCTTTAGAAGTGTAGGAGGATTGGATGAAGATTTCTTTGCTCACATGGAGGAGATAGACTTTTGTTGGAGAGTAAAGAATGCGGGCTATAAAGTAATGTATTACCCACAAAGCACGGTGTATCATTTTGGAGCAGCAACTTTGCAGACAAACAACCCAAAGAAAACCTTTCTTAATTTTAGGAATAATCTTTTGCTCCTGTATAAAAACTTACCAGAAAAAAACTTCTCTTCTGTGTTTTTCAAAAGAAGATGTTTAGACTATTTAGCTGCCTTTGTTTTCCTGCTACAAGGCAATAAAGAAGATTGTAAGGCAGTCTTTGATGCTCGCAAAGATTTCAGGAAGATAAAAAAACATTTCTATTCAAAACGACAAAAGAATATCTCTTCTTATCCTTCTCAGACATTAAAGAAAAGTTTGGTTCTGCAGTCAAAACTATTTCACAGAAATCTTTTCACTCAACTTGAAGACTATCTTTTTTAGTTTTTTTGTTTGTATGAAGTAAAAAATATGTAACTTTGCAGACATTAAAAAAGGTATTAATATAGTAACAATAAAAAACTTTTAACAATGTATAATAATTTTCAAAAGTATCTACAAAAAGAGATACAACAGATAAAAGACGACGGTCTTTACAAAAATGAACGTATTATTATAACTCCTCAAAGTGCTGCAATTAAAACACAAGGAGAGGGAGATGTGTTGAACTTCTGTGCAAACAACTATCTTGGTTTAGCAGATAATAAAGAACTGATAGAAGCTGCAAAACAAGCGATGGATACTCGCGGTTATGGAATGAGTAGTGTTCGTTTTATATGTGGAACCGGCGATATTCACAAAGAGTTGGAAAAGAAAATATCTGAATTCTTCGGAACAGAAGACACTATTCTTTATGCTGCTTGCTTTGATGCAAATGGTGGAGTTTTTGAACCTCTTTTCACAGAACAAGATGCTATAATCTCAGACTCTCTTAACCACGCTTCTATTATTGACGGTGTAAGACTATGCAAGGCTAAACGTTTCCGTTACAATAATGCTGATATGGCAGACTTGGAAGCAAAACTAATTGAAGCAAAGGATTGCAGATTTAAGGTTATTGCTACAGATGGAGTCTTCTCTATGGACGGTAATGTTGCTCCTGTTGATAAAATATATGAGTTAGCTCAAAAATACGATGCTCTTGTTATGGTTGATGAATCACACTCTGCTGGTGTTGTTGGTAAAACAGGTAGGGGGACAACAGAACAATATAACTTGAGAGGTAAAATAGAGATATTGACAGGAACACTTGGTAAAGCCTTTGGTGGTGCTGTTGGTGGATTTACTACAGGTAAGAAAGAAATCATTGAAATGCTTCGTCAGCGTTCTCGTCCTTATCTATTTTCAAATTCTATTCCTCCTTCAGTAGCAGGTGCTGCAATAAAGATGTTTGAAATCATAACAAAGGATAATCATCTTCAAGATAAATTGCATGACAACACTAACTACTTTGTTGAAAAGATGAAAGCAGCCGGCTTTGATATTAAACCAACTCAGTCTGCTATCTGTGCTGTTATGCTTTATGATGCACCATTGTCTCAAAAATTTGCTGCTGCATTAAGTAAAGAAGGAATATATGTAACAGGTTTCTATTATCCTGTTGTCCCTAAAGGACAGGCAAGAATACGTGTTCAGGTTTCTGCTGCACATACTAAAGAACAACTTGACAAGTGTGTTAATGCTTTTGTTAAGATAGGCAAAGAACTTGGAATACTAAAATAGTTTAGAATAGAAATTAGTAAAAGGTCGTGAAATTTAGATTTCACGACCTTTTTTTTTATTATAGAAACAATGACTATCTTTGAAAGTTGTAAAGATAAAGAAATTATTAACAATAAATAATATGAGTTATGAAAAAAGAGATTATACATTTGTTGCAACGTTTATTGCAATGATGCTAAGCGCAAGTGCTTTTGCATATAGTTTTGAAGTTGATGGAATATATTATCATTACCCTGGTGGATCTCTTGAAGTTTATGTATCTCATGAGGTTGATTATGTAGGAGAGAATTCGCCTCGTTCTTATTCTGGTGCAGTTGTTATTTCTCCTGCGGTTACTTATGAAGGTACAACTTATACAGTTGTAGGTATTCATGATGAGGCTTTTTATGGTTGTGAGGATTTAACTTCTGTTACTCTCCCAAATACTATTGAAGAGATATATCAATTTGCGTTTAGAGGTTGTGTAAATCTAACTTCTATTAATGGATTAGATCTTAACACTGCCGCATTGCATAAAGTCTCTGCCACAAGACATATTATTTTTGCCACTTGCGGAAAAGAGCATAAAGATACCGACTGTTATGATTTTATTTTATCTTTTCAACTATAATATACGGCTGAAGTTGGTAGGGTTTGGGCGTCATAGTGCAGAACCAATCGTAAAAAAATTGTACTAATGACACTTTGGTATAACCATCTTTGATTCCGTCAGTTGTATCATACGGGTCTGCCATCGTAAGTATGTCGTCGTCAAAGAAATTATTAGTTCCATTATCGTCATAACCGATACAAACTGTCCAATGTCCGCCCCAAGCGTTCCAACATACCATAATAGGTCTGTTATTTTTTAGATTGTCGGCAAAAAACTCAGCAACCTCACCGTAATCTGCAAATTCAGGTTTTTTATTGCCCACTGCTTGAATACCAACTGCAGAAGTATCGGAAAGAAGTCCGTTTCCATTATTATAACTTGACGCTACAATACGGTAATCTTGCCTGTTATTGAAATAATTGTATATCTCTTCAACATTAGTTCCGTAATCAGTCCAATTTGTTGCAGTTCCCGGTTTAGCAGCAGGCGTATTGCTGTCAGTATGTGTGTGCATTTTTTCTGCCAAACTGTTTTCCGTTTCATTGCAGTTCCCAAAGAATTTCATAACCATAAGACTTGCAATATTGCCACAAGTATAATCTTCGCTCTGTTGTAATGTCGGAAAATTCTCTAATAAAACAGAGTTTTTATTTGCTGTATTTATACTATTATTGCTTGTATCTGCTTTGTTAATAGGTGAATAGCATCCAAAAAGAACTAATATCAAACCGATAGATGCAAAAATTACTGTTTTCATAGTCGTATTAATCTCTATTGTCTTAATGGATTGCAAAATTAATACAAAATTCTGACAAATTTTAAGGTTATAAAATTGTAACTTTCGGACGATTAAGTGAAATTTAATTAACGTTGCTGCCAGTTGCTAAACATAAAAAATACGAAAAATATGAAAGCAGTGTAATTACATTATTCTTGCATGGCTGGCGATATGATTTTATCTGAACATAAGCGTGCTTAAAGTAAGGTTGGATTTTGATATACGTGAAAGCCCTTGGACTTAATCACAGTGAGTTAATACTAAGGCAGTTTTAGGTTGAAAGCGATTATATTCAAAAACCGATAATCCCGGGTATTGAATGCGAGGGAGAGTTGGAAGAATCCTTAGATGCAGAGTTTGTAAAAGGTGAAAAAGTTATGGCTTTGATGTAGGAAATGAACAAAAGTTTTAACGGAAGTTATGCAGAATATTGTTTAGTTCCCGTATCACATTGTTTCCATATCAAACGCACAACGTTATCTTGGACTTCGTTGGCTGCAGTTGGCGAAACATATTTCACTGCATGGGGGTCATTGTTTGAGAGTCTTAACTTGCAACCGCAAGACCACTTATTAGTAAGGGGAAGTACCTCTACGGTGGGACAATCTGCCGTTCAGATAGCATCAAAGTTGGGTTGCAGAGTAACGGCTGCGGCAAGAAATGATATGAAGTTTGATTTACTCAAATCCATAGGTGCGACCAACTGTATAATTGATGATAAGCCATTATCTACATCACTGAAAAAGGAAGATAAACCTACAAAAATTTTGGAGTTAATAGGGCCTAAAACTTTGATTGACTCACTTCACGCCGTTAAAAAGGGAGGAATCGTCTGCAATACGGGAATTTTGGGAGATATTTTCACTCTTAAAGATTTTGAACCTATAAAATCGATTCCTAACGGGGTATTTCTGTCTGCCTTTTATTCCAATTATCCTACCCAACAAACAATTGACGACATTTTTGCGTTTATTGACCATTATAAATTGACACCTCTTGTAAGCAAAATATTTCCTTTTAAAAATATTTCTACTGCACACGTGATTTTAGAAACAGGTAAAAGTGGAGGAAAGATAGTTGTAGAAATTTAGTTTAAAAGTTATTGAATAGATATTAAAACTCATAAAATAAAGGTCTTATTTTTTTTAGCTGAAGTAAACCTTTATGGGATGATGTGAGAGTCTTAATTTATTCTTTGTTGTTTTTATGCTCAAAAGCGTTTAGTCTTCTTTAGCTGTTATAATTATCTCTTCAAAAGCAACTTTTTACAAATGTATCAAAGTCCTTATTGCTTAGTTTTGTGATAAAAAGCAATATTTTTTGTGGTCGGTCGCTCAATCCCCTTATAGGTGAAGCGACCGACCACCATGAAAAAATTGTAGTCGTACTCACAGAAGGTTCTAAAATGCAGTACCAAGTAGTTTTGGACAAATTCAACCTTTCTGATGATGAGAAAAAGACCATATTCTTTATTGATTGGACGGGAGAACAGACAAGAGAAGATTTTATTGCTACTTTGAACTATATCAAAAACAGTTTAAGAAATGATGTAAAACTATTGCTGGTTGATTCTCTTACTCAGGTTATTACACTTCAAAAAAATGATGACATCAACTCTGCTCTTGATAAAATTCATCTGTTTAATGAATGTACAAAACTATTCCCAGACTGTGCAAAAGTCTATATTGCCCATCCGGGAAAGCCTGCCAAGGAAAACAGAGGCAAGGAAACCAAGGAACAGTTTCTCAACACTTTTGACAAATACAACATCATAGGTTCATCCAATTATGTCAATCTGCCACGTCAGATACTTATGACTAACTCATTCATATACAATAATAAACTCTATTTCTTTGTAAAAAAAGACAAAGACAACACTGCTTTTGACAAGAGTATAGCAACACAAAAAGAAGAAAGCCAAATACAACAGTTTGTCTTTGAGGATAACATGTATATCTATGATGAATCTGACGTAATAGATGAGTATTTCTCTTCTGTATCAGCATCTTACAAACCAAGAACAAGCGAGATTATAGAAAACCTTCTAAGAAAGTTCAGCACAAAACCAAGAGAAGAAAGAAAAACAATCATCGCAGAGTTTAAGTCTTCATGCAAAAAAACAACAGAAATAAATCCTATGAATATGGTTTTGTATCTTTATAGAATCCTTGAAGCAGAAAACACTTACAAAATAACCAAAGACGCTATCCGTTCAGTATTATATAGAAAAACAAACACCCTAAAAACACAGATAATCAATATCTTAAACGATAATACATATCTTCTATAAAAAGAAGGTGGTCGGTCGTTTTCCCTATAAGGAAATCCAACGACCGACCACATTTTATTCCTCATAATCAAAGATATAAGAAAACCTACTTTTCTTAAACCAAAACCAACTCTTCACCACACCAAAACCAACACTTTAATTAAATACATCAACTCTTTTCACCTCAAAGAGTTGATGTATTTTTATTTAAAAACTTCTTTCTCAAGGAGAATAATAAAATATCCTGTTGTATTATAAGGTGTATTAAAGGAAAAAAAGTCCTTATAATATGTACTTGATTTTAAGATAATTAAAAATGGGGTTAAAAAAACTTCGAAAAAAGTTGGAAAAAAGTTTGGTTAGGAAGGATAAAGGTATTAATTTTGCACTCTCAAATTTCGGGACGTAGCCTTGAGGGGTGAGTTTCCGTGAGCGAGGGAGAGGTCATTGAAAGAAAGATAGACAAAATACAAACCTAAAGTAGCGTAAGGTTAGTTACGAGAGTAATGAGAAGAGGCGATATATCTTTTAGGAGATAAAGAA
>OMWJ01000018.1 GCA_900314725.1 uncultured Bacteroidales bacterium | reverse complement strand
GAAGTACTGGGCCTGGCTGGCGCCCATAGCCACCTGCGCCACATAGACGTAGCCGTAGCTCTTGGCAATCATACCGAGGTCTTTCTTGCGGATCTTCTTGCCGCTGGTGGCAAACTTGGCGACAGCGCCGGCCGGGGTGGCCTTCGAGCTCTGTCCGCCGGTGTTGGAGTACACCTCGGTGTCGACGACGACGTTGACATCCTCGCCGCTGGCCAGCACGTGGTCCAGACCGCCGAATCCGATGTCATAGCCCCAACCGTCACCGCCGAAGATCCACTGGCTCTTCTTGACGAGGCTGTGACGGAGTTCGAGGAGCTGCTTGCAGATGTCGCAGCCGCAGGCCTCCATCAGCGGGATGAGCTTGTCGGCGATTTCCTTGGTCTTGAGGGTGTTCTCGCGGTTCTCGATCCACTCGGTGAAGAGGGCCTTGATTTCGGCGCTGCAGCAGTCGCACTGGAGGCCTTCCTTCATAATGCGCTCCACGCGGTCGCGCATCTGGCGGGTGGCGGTGGCCATACCGAGGCCGAACTCGGCGTTGTCCTCAAACAGCGAGTTGGCCCAGGCGGGACCGAAGTCGCTGTGGTAGTTCTTGCAATAAGGTGTGGCAGGAGCCGAGCCGCCGTAGATGGAGGAGCAGCCCGTGGCGTTGGCCACCATCATCTGCTCGCCGAAGAGCTGGGTGATGCACTTGAGGTACGGGGTCTCGCCGCAGCCGGCGCAGGCACCGCTGAACTCGAACAGAGGCTGTGCGAACTGGCTGTTCTTGACGTTGGCCTTCTTGTCGATGAGGTTGTCCTTGTAGAAATAATTTGGACGGCATCCATATAGAAGGGTTGCTATTTTAATCTAAGAAGGTGTTCAAGTTCATTTAATTCACGGCTGCGTGCTTTTCTAATGACAGAAACATCCAAATTATCTATAATTGGTTGGATGTTTTTGCGCCCTTTGTATTTGTCATATATTTTACTCTTGCGTTTGAACAATGCTTTCACAACATTTTGTGATGTTTTCCCTTTTTTTAGAGAGGAGAATTCGTCTTCTGTAATTGTTAGACCGAGTGCTTTAAAAAGATTATCCTTATCGTCAAGCATCCAAGATTCTATGCTCGACTTTGCTTCAATTCTAATGCAATGCTCTATATGAAACTTCCTCCAAGATTTATACAGACTTATCCAATTGGGCTTTTTCCTCTGTAGTTTCTCGTACACATCAGTATCATACTCACAGCATACAATTCTAATGTTGCAATCTTTATATTTCTCATTTTGTCTTAATCCTCTCAATTTACCGGCTACTTGGTTGGCATAGCCGCCAGTATTCATGTTGATGACTTTAATATCACATCGGCAGCCTTCCGACAAATAAAGCTTTTTCAGATTGTTAAATAGGATTTCTTCAGCGTCACCCTCAACAAAGATAACGCACAAATCACTTATTTTACTCATTGCAGTTATCTTTTTTGTTGAAATACATATTGATCAAATCCGCGTCATCCTCTACGTCTTCCATTAGCATAAATAAATATTCCCCCAAACTCATATTCATTTCGTTGGCAACGGTTAGCATTTTGTCAACCTTATTTGCCTTAACTGTTCGGAAATCCACTACTCCGTTGCAGTTTGGCAATCCTACATACAATTGTTTTGGTGATAAATACTGTGCAAGTTGAGGAGAATGGCTTGTGAAAAGTATCTTTACACCTTCACACATGTCTTCTATTATTGACAGTAGACTTCTAAGCAGTTTAGGATGTACTGAGTTCTCCAATTCTTCAATTAGCAGCAATTGAGCCCCTTTTTCTTTTGCAAGAACTATTGCGGATAAAATATGTACTAGCTTCATACAGCCAGTGGAAAGATAAGCGAAACGTGTCGTTTGATTGTTGTACTTGTCTTTAACTAATACATCATATTCTGTTGGTATCTTGTAAGGGACATTCTGTTGCTCCTCCACAGGGTCACCTATTTTGACAGGTACGGGATCGAACTCTTCCAGCGTCGGAACAAGGCTCATTATTGCAGATTTGAGATATTCGTATTTGTCTATACTGTTTTTCTTCAAACTAAAAAGATACTGAGGTAAGCCATCTCCTATATGTATTGTGGGTTTACCATTCAGATTTCTCAATGAATAGTCGAAGTGTTTGGATGGATTATCTAAAGTGTCAATATTGAGAATCACAAGATTGTTAAGTTCCCTAATTATATTGACACAAAACAGATTGTCGAAGTTGCTTAACTTGTTTAGCACGAGTGAGTCGCCATTAATAGCAATTTTGGTGCTGCAGCGCCCCTTTTCACTTGAAAGATACTTTGCTTCGTTTACCCCATCGCGAATTATGTAGTTTGAAAACCCTGGGTGTGCACCAGTTGTTTTCTTTATTTTCAAGGACTCCTTTATTATTTGACCACCTTTAATGCCACTTTCATTATCAGTCATCCAAATAAAAGAGTAGCTATATTTATATAATGTGGCGTTGTCTATATGACCTTCTATCTCAAAAGAAAAAGGTCTTCCAGCCATCTGTTTGTTGATGGATATCGCCGGTGCATATTGCATCAGAGCAAGTTTATTCACAGACGCTTCACGTATAAAGAAACAACCGAAGTCTATGGCTTCTAATACATTGCTTTTCCCATAGTTGTTGGTTGCCAGCAATGATGTTTGATTTTGCAAATCTATAGTTGTACTTTCTATATTGCAAAATCCACCAACGGTCACTTTGTCAATACTTTTCATTATATTGTCATTATTAGCATCAAAGTGCAAATTTATATAAAATATTTGGATTTGAAAAAAAATTTTACAAATCCAAATCTATTTAACGATGGTTTTATATTAAATTATTCCAGTTTTCGTATGTGTGTTTGTAATTTAGGAATTGCTGGAGGCATTGGGAGTATTTGAGGTCGATGGCAACCTCTATTGCTTTCTTTGCATCGTCGGGGAAACCCATAAACAATATCTTTGCCTTGTTTTTCGCCTGTGCTTTCTCGCATTCCACTCCACGATGGATGTCCTCGTCAGAAATAGGATAGTACTGACCACAACGCATAGCAGTCACAAAGTTGCACAAATGAGAATAGCTGTCGGATGTGTTCCCTGCGATGAAGCCGTTTTGGAATAGTTCAAATATGTCTTTGTTGTTCATTTCTGCCTAAATTTTGACGCTTTGTCTACGATGTATTACTTTTGCCATAATAACGATACTCGCGAGAATTTATTGCAACGGGGCGGAAGAAAATGTTGGGGGCGAGGGCAATAAAAGCGGGAGGGATGCGTTATTATGGCGTAAATGATTTTTCGGATGAAAGATAGATTTGTTTGTAGCACGCTGATTTTTACCCCTCCCACGAAATGCACAGGTAATCGTCGGGAGGCTTTCCTCTTTGTTTTTAATTCATTTGCCTCTCTCTGCCGCAATGTTGCGGCGGGTAGGGATGGTTTTATAAAGTCGATATTTCAATCAATATGAAGAAAGTATTTTTATTTGGAGCAGTGATGGTTCTCTTTTCTTTCACTACTATTGCTCAAAACAAGACAAATCCTGCAAGTTCTCAAAAAAAGACGACTCCAGCCAATGTACAAAACAGGGAAACTATGGACTCTCTAATCCATGAGGTGCAAGTTCTAAGAAAAGAATTGTATGAGGCTGACTCAATAAACAAATTGATTTTGGATGGTATATATAGGAATATAGACAAGCCTAGATACAAGATGTATCAAACAGAAAATGTATACAATCTTCTAGAATTAGATACACGCAGAGGTAAAGTCTGGCAGGTTCAATACCGTATGGGAGATACAGAATCACAAGTTGTCTCATTGAATCTTTTCGGGATTGTTTCTGAAGACGAAGGTTGGGATGGTAGATTTGAACTGTATCCAACAAAGAATATGTACACATTCATTATGCTTGACACAGGGACGGGGGACACTTACCATGTCCAATGGAGTACCAAAGGATACAATTATCAATTTGTGGAGCCGCTGAAATAATGAACAACACCGGAATAAAATACAGCATTCCTCTTCGCAGTATGTGGGAGAGGTTTCACGATTGGACTGTCAGGATGCACAGCCAAGATGCAGGCAAATTCTATGACATCGCATATCGGTATGCTTTGTCAAGACCCACTCAGGTGGAACAGCAGGCAGCAGCATTGCAGCTTAATTTTTGGCACAAGGATTACAAAGGTGAGTTCCTGCATGTTTGGTTTGAACAAAAAGAGTTGTACGACTTTCTTCAAAACGAAGTTGCGCTGAAAGAATTGGAAAGTATCAAGAAGTATTTGTCTGTCAATGGAGACCACTTAACAGAAAGGGATTTATATGACCCGTCCATTTCGTACAACTATGTTCGCCACGATATTGCCCTGCATGTTCCATATCTCGAAGAGGGATACGCCTTTTCTTTCTGTCTTATGCCCGATAATACCATCGCCGTTTTCTTCGCCGATGATGACGATGTTGGTCAAATACACGAAAGCGAATACATTATTGCCAAATCCAGAAAGGACGAAGATGGTAAAGCCGTGGAACGAAACTTCCGCTTCGCAGTCAATCTCCTAGCCTATATGGAATGCTTTCCAGAGTGCATTCGCAAAGGCGTCCCAACCTCAAACAATGAGACTGCGTATCAAACCAAGGGTAGGAACGTCAGATTGGGTACATCGGAAAAGGTATTGGAGGATGGGCAGACGGGTGCAAAACGTCCACATATGCGAAAGGGTTATTTTAAATGCCTATCATCGGATTTCTACAAGAACAAACGAGGACAGATTATCTTTGTTCGAGAGACAATGGTAAAAGGAAAATCAAAAACTGTCGATATGTCAGATGATAAATGTAAAATAGATGAGTTCAAGTATAAGTAAATAAGAACGACGAGGTGCGCCAGCTCATCGCCCAGCGCAACGAGGAGCGCATGGAGCAGGTGCTCGGCGAGCTGAAAGCCGCCCGCGCCGCGAGCGATGTGGCCTACGCCGCCGTGGTGATGTTCACCAACGCCTACGCGCTGCTCAACCCCGACCGCCGCGAGGCCGTCGACCTGGTGAAGCGGATGCAGGAAGACCTCGAATACTTCCGCCGCTACGCGATGCCCGACCCGCACCGCACACGCGACGCCGCGCCAGACGACGAGGAACCCGAGCAGCCCGTCGAGGCGGCGGAATAGCCGTGCAATCGCGCCCCGCACCACTGCAAGGACAAGAAACAATGCTGCAAAAGCGTTTTGCAATGGTGCGAGGCCGTTTTGCAGCCGTGCAATGCCCAATGCAATGGTGCGAAACCGTTTTACACGAATGCAAGAGGATTTTGCGATGGTGCGAGGTGAAACTGCACGGAAACGGCAAATTTCCGCCACCCTGCGGGCAATAAAAACCGCTGGGCGGCGTTATAATGGGCAAAAACACGCACCTGTGCGCGGTGAAAATGCAGAAATATGATAACAAAAGATAAATAAACGATATGTCAACATTATATTCAATAGGGCACGGAAACAAGACTTTTGAAGAGTTTGAAAAGGAACTACGGTCCTTCAACATTCAATATCTTATTGATGTGAGGTCAAAACCATATTCAAAGTGGAATCCGTCATTCAATCAGGATATGCTTAAATATCTTTTGAAAAATAGAGGCTTTGTATATGTTTACATGGGAGATACTATTGGCGGAATGCCCAGTGACCCTTCTTGCTACACAGATGGCCATATTGACTATGCAAAAATGAGAGAAAAAGAATTCTTCAAGGCAGGTTTCGTGAGGCTGCTGACTGCTGCGGAAAAGGAATTGAGGGTTGCTATTATGTGCAGTGAATCGGAACCTGAGAAATGCCATAGGAGCAAACTCATTGGACAAGAACTTATGAAGTTTGAGATTTCGCTCAATCACATAACAGGTGTTGGAAAAATACAATCACAAGAAACAGTTATGGCCATTCTTACAAAAGGCCTAGGCACCAATACTCTTTTTGGAGAAGAAACATTTGTATCACGTAAAGTTTATATGTAATGAAAATATACACAATTGGAGTTTACGGCTCTACAGAACAGCAATTTTATGGCAAGTTGATTGAAAACCATATCGACACATTTTGCGATATTCGCCAACGCAGAGGTGTCAGAGGAAGTGAGTATGCATTTGTGAACAGCAATTACTTGCAACACAAACTTGCCGAAATGGATATTAAGTATGGTCATATTATCGAATTGGCACCGACTTCTGAAATACGAGAAAAGCAGAAAGCCGTCGACCTAATGAATGGTGAACGCAAACGTGACAGAACACAACTTGGGCATACGTTTGTCAGAGAATACAAGAAGCATATTGAAAACTACGATTTCGATGCACTTGTTTCGAATTTCGATGATATTGGTGCCAACCGTGTGGTGTTCTTCTGTGTTGAACAATACGCAAGTGCCTGTCACCGTTCCATTGTAGCGGAAGAGTTGCACAAAAGGTATAACTACGAAGTAATACATCTATAATATGGCAAGAGTTATTATTGTATCAAAAACAAGAATGGCTAACGACAATGTTTGTGTCGGAGGTGTCGATTTTGATAACAAACGGTCTGTTCGCCTAATGGATGCAAATGGTTATCACGAATCGCAAGACGAATGTCCGTATGAAATATGGGATGTTTGGGATGCCGATTACGTTTCATCTAATCAACGACCTGCACCACACGTTGAAGACGTAAACGTTATCAATCGTAATAAACGTGGTGTTCTGAAAAACGAGCTAAGAACTACAACTGAGTTTGCAAAATTATTGCGCCAATCCAATGTGCCAGTTTTTACAGGCGGACTTTTGAATTGCTTCGATGGTAAACTCAAATGTACTCAGTATGGAACACTGTTTATCAATGAAGAAAATGTACCGAACTACAGTACATGCTTTTGGATATGCGACAGAATAGTAAGGCGTAGTGATTTTAGAGGAAAGGTTCGCTACAACTACAACGATGGGATACGGAACTGGGGTTACAACATTTCGTATGTTGGACTATCCGAGCCAGCAGACATTATTCCTGCTGGTTCACTAATAAGGTTATCATTGGCACATTGGTGGTCACCATCTGACTCTGAAGATGAGGAACGCTGTTATCTGCAATTATCCGGGTGGTTTGAATAACATAGCTCATAATAATTTCAATATCTTCGGCGGCGACGGCTGGGGCTATGATATCGGATTCGGCAGTGGGGCCACGCATAGACATTGCCGTGCAGCAGGAGTTAGACTTCCCGACCGTCTACCACTTGCAGCGCCAGCTGACCGCCGTGCGCGACAGCAGCACCGAGTACCAATACCGCTACGGGCGCCAGCAGCTGCTCCTCGCCACCAAGCAGACCTGCATACGCCTCATCTACGGCAACGCCCTCGTCGCCTTGCGCATTGTATTTGTAGTAAAGCGATGCCATCGGCGAAGTGGCTTTTGCACTGACATAATAATCAACCTTGAATGGACGCATTTTCGCATCAAGTTGCAACACCGACTTGTCGTTATTCTTCCCAATCTCAGTTTTCTTCTTGCCTTAGACTGCAACTGATTTCACGAGAGTGCCGTTTGCGTTGTAAGTTACTTTCTCGTACCCATTGGCTGTATATTTGTATTTGATTTTCCCATCCAGTTTCTTGGGTGCAGTTCCATTGTGGATATAGCGATGTTCACGTTCAACTGTTCTGTTCGTATTTGTATATGTTTATCTCGGATATCTTATCTCCACTATACACATATTCCCATTGCATCAGTGTGTCCATTCTATTCCAGAACTTATTGCCCCAACCATCATTACCATCGTCTAACTTCAGTCTGTAGATATTTGTAAGCCGGCCGTCAACATAATAGAATTTATCTGCTGTCCTCTCATTATATTCCATCTCCCATACCTGTCCGTTGCGATTGAAGAAAACGAGCGGACTTTTTTGTCGGCATGCTATATTTTACCCATTCACCGAAGGATTGTCTGACTTGATATGTTCCTTCAACAAATGTAAGGATATTGCCTTTCAAATTCAGTTCTTCCCAATCCTATTGTTCTTGTGCGTTGGCCATAATTCCGAGGGTACACACCATCGTGCCCAACAATAATACTTTCTTCATAATTGATGTAATATTAAAGATTTGAGATTACAAAGCCATTGCAGAAGTACAAAGAAAACTTGATATTATTGCAAATTTGCTATAAGAAAATGTAAATAAATAAAATTTTAGCCATATAATATTTAGACTTAATAGGAGATTTTTAATGGTGAATTTCTTATAAATATATAGTAAAAGGGATAGGTGTTGTTTTGAAAGGTTATGAACAAGAAATCGCATTTATTGTTAAAGTAAAAAACTCCAAAATATGGACTTGTAAGCGGATATTTTTTACACTGCTCGTTCAATAATACTTTTTCTCCTATTTTTGACTATTAAGTTTCTTTAGTTGTAGTTGATATCTATCCTTTCTTTATGTTTGTTCTTTTAGAATTTTTTATTGCTGAGGCAAGAGCAGTGGCGATGGCTTGACGACCTGCTTGACGGTAATGCTCTGTAGGGAAATCTCTGTCTCTGAAATCTGCATCACGGACCATGCCTTGACAGTTTATTACAGATACTCCCAAAGGTTTATAGCGCTGTTCTATGTATGTACCATTACGGCGTAATATTTCAACCAGACCAGGACCAACCATTTCTTTCATTTGATCTTCATTGTCTGGGAGAATAAGAAAGATAAGATGCCAGCCACGTTTATTGCATAATTTAACTATATGATCTAAGTCGCGGATACGAGGATTTTTGTCATCAATCTTGCAGGCAAAGGCTTTGACATAGTGTGTTGCCATTGAAATAGTCGGTTCATCTGAGCCAATGGCAGTGAGACTATCGCATACAGCTTTATCCCATTCGGAAGCGGTAGCAAAAGAAACACCATTAACAGGATCAAATCTCTGACGTTGTAGTGCTTTTTTTACTTTAATTATTCTTTCTTGTTCTGACCAATGGGCATAGCCTTTAAAAGATAGGAGCATACGTTTATATAGTGCTGGTGCTTGACGCATGAAGACTTGTTCCTTTTGCAGTGGTACTTCTAAATCTGAGTAGATCCATTCTGAACTGAATGAACGTATATTTACCGTAACGATGGCAGTCCGTATTGGAGCGTTGGTAGGGATGTTGCGCAGTATGTCATAGTAGATTCCTGCATGGCAAGCGTCTTTATCCATGTTGCAGACACGATGATTAGGCAGCAGATCTTGCAACATATCACTTATAAAACGTTTATCTTCTTCATCTTCAGCAACAGCATGATTTGAAGACTCTCCAAGATAGGCTATGTCAGCATTTTCTTCCAAAGGTTTCAATGAACGTTCCATAAGGGTGCAGTTCTCTTGCAAATCCTTAGAGTAGAGGGTATGACGATATACTATATCGAGGCAAACTAACACGATAAATAGTAATAAAAACTTGAGTAATATCTTTTTCAACGTTGTTTTCATAATATTAGAATTGGAAATAGATGAATGGATACTGTTCTACTGATGAGAAGGCTATGATAGCAAAAATCATAACAGCGTATATGAACCATCGCAATGGTGTTTTAAGACGCATACACCAAATATCGAAGCGGGTGTTACGCAAGACAATGTCAAGGATGATGAACATCACTAATGCAATCCATACAGATAAATCAGCAGAAAGATGTTCATTGCCACCGCCATGTAACAAAGCAGAGTATAAATCTTTTAAGGCGCTAAATGTTGGAGCTCGGAAAATACTCCATAACAATGTAACGAGAATAAAAGTAGGTATGTGCAGAGAGAGTCTTCTACCTGTTTTGTCAGTGATTATTTTTTCTATGATAAGTAATACTCCATAGGCTGCTCCCCAAAGCATAAAAGTCCAGTTAGCTCCGTGCCATATACCGCATACTACAAAGACAATCATCGTATTAATCATCCAGCGTGGAAAAGAGACACGGTTCCCTCCAAGAGGAATATAGAGATAGTCACGAAACCATGAAGAAAGTGAAATATGCCAACGTCTCCAGAATTCCTTGATACTTCCGCTGAGATATGGCGAGCGGAAATTATCTATTAGAGATATACCCATAACTAAAGCACAACCAAGAGCAATGCTTGAGTAACCAAAAAAGTCTCCATATATTTGAAACGAATAAAGCACCATAGATAATAAAATGTCCAAGCGACTGAAATTATGCGGAGAGGCATATACTTTATCAACCATAGTCCCCAAATTGTCAGCCACTACCATCTTTAAGAACAGTCCAAACAGTATTAGTCTTAGTCCATTAACAATATTATTGTATTGAAGAGAATGTTTTTCGTGCAACTGACGTAAAAGATTATTAGGTCTTTCTATAGGTCCTGTAACTAATTGAGGATAAAACATGACGTATAAAGCGTAGTAGCCGAAATGACGTTCTGCTTTTTGGGTGCCACGATATACTTCAATAACATAACTTAGACTTTGGAATGTATGAAAAGATAGACCGATTGGAAGTGCTATATTGAGAACGTGAGAAGGATGATTGAATCCGAGTTTTTGTGCTAATGCTACAAGGTTTTCACTGCAAAAATTTAGGTATTTGAAGATGAAAAGCACCATGCAAGTTGATACAATGCTGACTATGAGACACAGACGGCGTCGGGAAGGTTCTTCTTTCCACTTTTCCATCAGCAAACCTGCTGAGTAGTCAATAACTATAGTTACTAACAATATAAATATATATTTGGGAATAAACCACATATAGAAAACGCAACTTGCAATCAATAGCATCAGCCATCGCCAATTGTGCGGTAGCAAATAATATAGCAACGTTACTATTGGGAAAAATAGCATAAATTCTATAGTGTTGAATAACATAGGCTTTTTATTAGTTTGTAAGTTTTTCTTATCTTTCTTGCAGAAGAACAATTCTGCTGTTTAAAACGGCAAAGATACAAAGTTTTCTTGGAATCAAAGAAGAAAAAGAAGGTAAAATGGTTACAAATAATTTTATACTTTCCAATTATTCAAGTATGATTCAAAAAAGTCTTCGTTTTAAGAAAAAAAGACTTGATCTTTTTTTATTAACTCTTGATGTTTATATGCAAAAGAGTTGATCTTTTTTTGCTAAAACCAACTCTTTTTTAGCCCTCTCTAATGTATTGAAAATTAGACTTAAACAAGAAGCTATTTCAATAAGAAATGACAGAATGTTTGTTTGGATTCTTTTGCATTATTTCCATGTTTCCAAACATTATGAATGGTTAAAAAATCATAATATCATATTTCATAAACTCATAGTTAAGCCAAAATTTCTTGTTAAAAGGTAAAGTAACTTGAAAGTTTAATAATATAATGAAAAAAAATACTGCTTTTAGATAAAATAATTGTACTTTTGCAAAAAATAATTTATATTTGACTATGAAAAATATTCTTCTTATTTACACAGGCGGAACAATAGGAATGGTAAAAGATGACAAGACGGGAGCGTTACGTCCTTTTGATATGAAAAAGATATATGAGGTTCTTCCTGTTCTGCATAAGTTGGATTGTAATATAGATACTTTTCAGTTTAATCCAATAATAGATTCATCAGATATGAATGCTACGGTTTGGCTTAAACTTTCAGCGTATATTAAGCAAGAATATGAGAACTATGATGGTTTTGTGATACTTCACGGAACAGATACTATGTCTTACACTGCTTCTGCTCTTAGCTTCCTTTTGGAAAATCTTTCCAAGCCTGTTATTATTACGGGTTCGCAACTTCCTTTGGGTATGATTCGTACGGATGGTAGGGATAATATTATTTCTTCCATTGAGATAGCAGCTAACAATGAGGTGAAAATACCAGAAGTTTGCATTTTCTTTGATAATAAACTTTTCAGAGGAAATCGTACTACGAAGATAAATGCAGAATATTTTGAAGCCTTTTACTCTGGCAATCTTCCGTCCTTAGCAAAGGTGGGAATAAATATATCTTACAAAAAGCATATCATTCTTCCTCAGCCAACACAAGCTTTTAAGGTTTATGACAGACTATCTACAAATGTGATAATAGCAAAAATACATCCGGCTATTAATGAAGAATATTTTGAGGCTATAAGTAAGATAAATAACTTAGAAGGAATGATATTGGAGACGTATGGTTCTGGTAATGCTCCTACAAACAAGAAGTTCTTATCTGCTATAGAAAAGATAGCAAACAAAGGAGTGAGAATACTTAATGTTACTCAGTGTAAGGCAGGAAGTGTTGAGATGGGACATTATGAAGCAAGCTATACTCTGAAAGAAATGGGTATAATAAGCGGAAAAGATATAACAACAGAGGCAGCTCTTACTAAGATGATGTTTGTTTTAGGTAATTACGAAGATAGAACTATACAGAAGCAGCTTTTGGAAAGCAATCTTAGAGGAGAAATAACATTGTAAAAGAAACAGATTTATGGATTACAAAGATATTTTTCAGAAATTTAATAATCTAAATGTTGTAGTTATTGGTGATATTATGGTGGATTCTTATCAATGGGGAAAAGTTGAAAGAATATCTCCTGAAGCGCCGGTGCCTATATGCGCAGTTACAAAGATAGAAAACCGCTTAGGAGGAGCAGGTAATGTGGCTTTAAATCTGAAAGCAATGGGAGCGAACCCTATTCTTTGTTCTGTTATAGGAGAAGATAGTAATGGAGAAAACCTTCTACATCTTATGCAACAAGAAGGTATGACCACAGATTATATTCTTCAATCCACAGATAGACCTACAACGACCAAAACACGTATAATAGGAAATAATTCTCAAATGCTTAGGATAGACAACGAAAGCATTGAGACTCTTGATAGAAAAGAAGAGACTGCTTTTTTGAAGAGAATAGAGAGCCTTTTCTCAAAAATGAAGATAGATGTTGTCATTTTTCAAGATTATGACAAAGGGGTGATTACAGAAAGAGTGATCACAACAACAACTTCTCAAGCTAACAAAAAGAATATTCCTATTACAGTGGATCCAAAGCACCGAAACTTCTCTTTATACAAAGACGTAACAATGTTCAAGCCTAATCTGAAAGAATTAAAAGAAGGTTTGAAGATAGAGTTTGACAAGCCTACACAAGAGAACCTTGAAAATGCATCGCTGTTGTTGAAAGACAAGCAAAGAATAGAAAAAGTTTTTATAACACTTAGCGAATATGGAGTATTTTTTGCAGACTATTCTAAAAAGCAGGCTAAAGTGGTGTTGTTGCCTGCTAATGTTAGAAAGATAGCAGATGTCTCTGGTGCAGGAGATACAGTGATAAGTGTTGCAAGCCTTTGTTTGGCTCTTGATATTGAGCCAAAAGAAATAGCAAAGATAAGTAATCTTGCAGGAGGTTTGGTTTGTGAAGAAGTAGGAGTTGTTCCTATAAATAAAGATAGGCTATATAGAGAACTATTAGCATTATAAGCAAAGGAATAAAAAGATTTAATTGCAGACCTCTCTACTGTCTAAAACATATGTTGTGGAGAGGTTCTTTCTTTTTTTTGCTTTTCAAAGAGGTCAAGGATATTTTTTACGGCTTGGTTAGCACAATAAAAGTTAAAAAGTAAGTTTTTTTCTCATTTTTTCTTGTGTATTAAAAATAATGTATATCTTTGCAACTTGTATAATAGTGAAGAAGTATTAACAAATAACGAAATAGAATGAAAAAAAGAACGTACTTATTAGCAATTCTATCTTTCCTTGCGACGATAGGAATGGTAGCTTGTGTAAATGAAGATGACTTTGATATGGATAGAGTCGCTGAAACTCATATTCATCCATCTTTAGAAAATAATGTCATCGCCACAGAATTCAAACTTAGTGATTTCTTTAGTTTTGAATCTATGGCAGACGAAGAAAACGGAGTTACGGTTGAGTTCTTGAAAACTAACGATGACCATGATTCAATAATAATGGTGTTGGATAAGGATATGGAACTTTTGAATGAAGACTTTTATTCATTTCAAAATGACATAGAAATGGATCCTGTCGTTTTAAATAATGGAACGATGGATTTAACATATATAAAAACTCTTCCAATAACACCGGGAGTAAATGATATAATCACTCTTGTTGATTGGCAGGATGCAGATGCACAGGTAGATGCATTAGCTCCAGATATTCACGGAGGAGAGAGAAGATTGGACAGTGTTGTTTTGCAAGATGGAGTAATGAAGATACAAGTGCAAGCATTGCCAATGCCTATCAATATTCAGATACGTTCTAACTCTCTTAGAGATGAAAATCATCAGTATTTGGATACAGTAGTTCTAATTCCAGCAAATTCAACAGAAGCAATATTAGACTTTGCTGGTTATGGAGTAGATATTTATCCTTTGAATGATGGTTCAGGTAATTTCTATGTAGATCTTCAATACAAAACATTTTTAGACCTTTCTGTGGTAGATCAAGCTTCTTTGCCAAATTCTTGTAATTTTAATTTTACTCTTAACTTTGGAGACAGATGGAGTATAGATTTAGCATACGGAAAGATGGGATACAATGAGTTTGTTCTATCAGATACTGTAGCGATAAGTTATTTTGATGATCCAGGGTTTAAAGACTTGTTTGACAGCAATACCGTTGATTTGAAGTCAATGACAATGGAGATGAGATACAGAACAAACATAGGAATGGATGGACATTTTGATGTTTCTCAAATGTATGCTGAGAATCGTTCAGGAAAAAGAATTTCTTTGTTCCAAGATCATCAACCGAAGTTAAGTATTATGAAGGCTCTTTCACCTACTCAACCTATGGAGAGTGGATTTATTTCTAATGAAGAGTTAGGAGGTGCGGATGTGAGAGCATTGGAAATCTTACCAACCAGTGTTGTTTATGACGGATTATTCTCAGTGGAAGATAATCCTGCAGCAGTAAGTTTTGTATATCCAAGAAGATCTTATATCAATTTGAATGTTAAGACACGTATTCCTATCGTTTGTCAAATAAACAATATGGAGAGTGTGAAGAATGTCAGTGACTTTTCTTTCTTGCAAGAAGAAGGAGGAGTCGGAGATTATATTGACAATGCTGTATTGAAATTTGATTTAGAGAATAACTTCCCAGCAACAATAGATTTGAATATTATGATTAAGGATGAAAACAACAATGTTGTTGATAGTTTGTTTGAAACTCCTTTGGTTATATCTTCAGCAAATGTTGATGCTTTGGGTAGGGTTGTTTCTACATCTAAGGAGCAAAAAGAGAAAGTCCTTTCTAATGAGAAATATCAACTGTTGAGAAATGCAAAAAAGATTGCAGTTAAGGCTGTTTTGAATTCTGCAACTGCAACTGATGGAACACGTCCTCATGTCTTGATGCAAAAAGAACATACTTTGAAAGTGAAAATGGGTATGAAAGCTCAATTAGACATACATTTCTAAAAAAGTTATAAATCTTATTAAATAGAAAAACATTATGAAAAATATAAAGAAAATAATATTAGGATTAGTTTTTGTGGCTTTCGCATTTTCTCTTTCAGCACAAAGAACAGGGGAGTTAATGTATTTTTCTACTCTTCCACAAGCGTCAAAGTATAATCCAGCCAATCATGGCAACAACAAACTCTATATTGAAATACCTGTTTTAGGTCATTTTGGAATGTCGGTTAATACATCTGGTTTTGCATATAAAGACTTTGTTAATCAACATCCTGTATATCCAGATTCTTTACAATTAGATTTCAATGGTTTTGCTGATAAGTTGAAGGATAATAACTATGTCGGATTTGGAATGAGTACAGATTTGTTAGGCTTTGGTTTCACTTTTGACAAAGTTAATCACGTATCATTTAACCTGTCCTTGAATTTTGAATCCAGATTCAACTTTTCTAAAGGTCTTTTTGACTTGATAACACGAGGAACAGACTCTCAAGATAGGGAATTAGATGTGTTCAAAGACAAATTGTTGGATGCTACAAGTTATTTGACAGCTGCTTTTGGATATGCAAGAGACATTGATGATAAACTGACAGTGGGAGGAAACGTTAAGTTATACTTCGGATTGATGAATATTACTTCAAAGAAAACAGATGTTACTGTAGAATTTGACGGTGCTACTATGGCAACCATAAGCAATATTGATATCAACACATCTAATGCTTTTGCCAATTGGTATATGAAGTCTTCTTCCAGTGGAGACGGGGCAACGTTTGATGATGTTGAAGGTGTTCCATCTAACATCTTTAAAAATAAAGGTTTTGGTTTAGACTTAGGAGCAACATACAAAATCAATGATGCTATGGAGGTAAGTGCTTCCGTTATAGATTTGGGTTGGATTAATTGGAAAAGTAATTCAATCAATGTGCATTCAGCCAATCCGAATACAAGAGTAGAGTTTGCTGGAGCAGAGACACAGTATGATAACATGGGAAATGATTTGGATGACTACTTCAATGATTTGGCAGATAGTTTGAAAAATTCTTTTGACCTTGTAACAACAAAGAACGGCGGTTATTCTACAGCCATTCCAACTAAATTATATCTTGGATATTCTTGGAATTTCTTCCCTAATATGTATGCTCAAGCATTGTACAAAGGAAGAATAATAGCAGGAACATTAGAAAACTCTCTAACCTTTGCATATACCTATCGTTTGGGGAGACTACAAGCATCTGTAGGCAATACTATTGCAGCTAAGTTCTTTAATCCTTCTATTATGGTTTCATTAGGAGATATATTCTACTGCGGAGCAACGTTTGCCTCTTCAACAAATCTTGCTCAAACAAGTGGGCTAACAACCTACCTAGGATTTAATGTAGTATTTAAGAACAAGAAGAAAAAGAACTTAGGAGAAAAGTTGAAAGACGCAACATCTTCTCTTTCTCTTTTGGAAAGATAAAAGAAATATTAATCATCAAAAGCAAGCGAACACATTATAATGTTCGCTTGCTTTTTTTTAACTCTTATGCCCTTTCTAAGGGACATGGTTTTATTACCACAAGAACAATGAAAATTTTCGTCTATGGACGAAAATTTTAAAAAAGTATTATTTTTTTCGTCTATAAACGAAAAAATATATATATTTGCAAAAATTTTCGTCTATGGAAGAAAAATTTAATATATTAGAACAGTACAATTTCTGGACAGAAAAGAATTTGTCAGTAGGCTTTGTCAGAAATCTTTATATTAGGAAGATTAATCAATTTATAGGTAACAGACTAATCAAGGTTCTTGTTGGGCAGAGACGTGTAGGTAAAAGCTTTTTACTTAGGCAGATAGCAACTACGTTAGTGCAAAAGGGGACGAATAGGAAAAATGTCTTTATGTTGAATATGGATATATCAGCCTTTGATTTTATTTCCTCATATAAAGAATTGCAGGAGATATTTAATCTGTATCTGCAAAAACTAAAACCTGAGGGGAGGGTCTATATTTTTATAGATGAAATACAAAACATAGAAGGATGGGAAAAGTTTGTTAATTCCTATTCTCAGGATTATCGGAATGAGTATGAAATATTTATCACAGGATCCAATTCAAAGATGCTTTCTTCTGAATTAGCGACTTTGCTTTCGGGAAGATATGTGAAGTTTGAAGTTTTCCCTTTTTCTTTTTCTGAATATTGTGGGATAACCAATCAGGAAGAAACAAAGTCATCATATCTGAATTATATGAAAAAAGGTGGTATTCCCGAATTGTTTAACTTGGAAGGAGAGGAAGTTGAAAGGAATTATGTGTCTACACTCAAAGACACTATTCTTCTTAGGGATATAATGCAGAGAAACAATATAAAAGATGTAAAACTTTTAGAAGATTTGTTTATCTATCTTGTCAATAATACTTCTAATCTCTTCTCTGTTAATAATATTGTAACCTATTATAAGTCTAAGGGGAAGAAAGTATCTTATGATACTATTGCTTTGTATCTTTCCTATATACAAGATACTTTTCTTATTCATAAAACAGACAGATATAATCTAAAAGGGAAAGATATTTTATCCGGTGTTTGTAAATATTATGTAAATGATTTGGCTTTTGAACATTATCTTTTTAGAGGAATACATCATGGCATTGGTTATAATTTAGAGAATCTTCAATACTTAGATTTAAGACGTTCAGGATATGAAGTCTATGTAGGAAGTATTAAGAACAGGGAAGTTGATTTTATTGCAATCAAGCAAGACAGAATTATATATGTTCAAAGTGCTTATATGCTTGTAGATGATAATACAATAGAAAGAGAATATTCTGTTTTGGAGGGCATAAATGACAACTACGAAAAATATGTCGTCTCTTTGGATGATATTCCTTTAAGGTCTAAAGGGGGAATACAAAACATTCCTGCTTGGCAATTCTATAAGGTGATTTAGAATTTATTTCTATTTTAATATACAAAAAAAAAGGCAAAGTAAAGAAACTTTGCCTTTTTATTATTGTGTGTAGAGAAGAGCTATAACTCTATTTTTTCTCCATTTGTGGAAATGAATGCATACTGGTTAAGTGCATAATCATTAGATGATTCTATTTTCAGTTTCACTCCGTAGGCTTTTTCCCATTTGCGATAAGGTTTTTTGAAAATTCCTTTAGTAAGATAGGCTTGAACAAATGGATGTGTGATGATTTTTAGATTTTTTTCGTTTTGTTCGCCTGAAAGGTATTTTAAATCATTACCAATATCATTTATAACATTTACGGAGGATTTTATTTTGCCGCTACCATTACAAGTAGGGCATACTTCAGAGACCTCAACGTCTATAACCGGTCTTATTCTTTGTCTTGTTATTTGCATAAGACAGAACTTACTTAGAGGAAGGATAGTATGACGTGCTTGGTCTTTTTGCATTTCAGAATACATAGTCTCAAAGAGTTTTTTTCTATTGATGGCTTTATCCATATCAATGAAGTCAATTACTATGATTCCTCCCATATCTCTTAATCTTAATTGTCTTGCTATCTCTATAGCTGCTTCTGTATTCACCATAAGAGCATTTTCTTCTTGGTCTTGAGAAGACTTAGTGCGGTTGCCTGAATTGACATCAATAACAGCCATTGCCTCTGTTTGTTCTATGACTAAGTATATTCCACTTCTTATGGTAACGATTTTCCCGAAAGAACTACGTATCTGATTTTCCACTCCGAACTGTTCAAAAATTGGAGTTTGGAGTTTATATAATTTAAGAATATCTTCTTTTTGAGGGTAGATTTTTTTGATGTAGTTCTTTAACTCTTCATGAAGTTTTTCGCTATTGACGTAGATGTTGTTGAACTCTGCAGAAAGAAAATCTCTTAGCATAATAATAGAGGCATCTGCTTCGGATGCCATCTTCCTAGGAGGAACAGCTGCCCTTAGATTTTTCTGAACGGACTCCCACTTTGCAGCAAGGTTTTTCAGTTCTTCATCCAATTCAGCAGCTTGAACTCCTTCGGCTGCTGTACGAATAATAAGCCCTACGTTTTCTGGTTTTATGCTGACAAGAAGACGTCTAAGTCTTTTTCTTTCATCTGCACTTTTTATCTTCTGTGATACAGAAATCTTTTTACCAAAAGGAACTAAGACAATATATCTTCCTGCAAAGGAAATTTCTCCGCTAAGTCTTGGACCTTTTGTAGATATGGGTTCTTTGGTTATCTGTACAAGAATTAGTTGTCCCTGTTTTAGAGTATCGCTAATAAGTCCATTTTTTTCTAATTCAGGGAATTCTCTTTTGTTCGTTTTTAAAGCTTCAGTATTACCAGATACACATTTTGAGACAAGGTTCTGCATTTGTAAAAAATTATGCCCTAAGTCCAAATAGTGTAAGAAGCCATCTTTACCTGCACCGACATCAACAAACACTGCATTTAGCCCAGCCATTATTTTTTTTACCTGACCAAGATAAACATCACCTGCAGTGTAAGATGCATTAAGATGTTCTTTGTGTAGTTCTACTAAACGCTTATCTTCCAGTAATGCAATCTCCACTCCATCTTCTTTCTGGTTTATGATTAAATCTTTGTTCATTTGGAGTAAAGTTTTTTGTTATTCATTTAAAAAATATTGCGAAACCATATATTTTGTTTTAGTTTCGCAATACTTTTTCATCTTAATGAGAAGAAAACTTCTCATCTTACATAAGATATTTTATTTATTCTTATGTCTGTTCTTACGCAAACGTTTTTTACGTTTGTGAGTTGCCATTTTATGGCCTTTTCTCTTTTTTCCGCTTGGCATAACTAATGATTTTATTATTTTTTAACGTTATTTTTTACTTCTTCTACAAAAGTTTTAGAAGGTTTGAAAGCAGGAATATTGTGTGCAGGTATTATTATAGTAGTATTTTTAGATATATTTCTACCTGTCTTTTCTGCTCTCTTCTTTATAATGAAAGAACCAAATCCTCTAAGATAAACATTCTCACCCTTTTTCAAAGAGCCTTTCAATACATTCATAAATTCCTCTACTGTCTCTTGAATGTTTACTTTTTCCATTCCAGTTCTTTGTGCTATTTCAGCAACTATTTCAGCTTTTGTCATTGTATTATTAAATTATTTGTTAATAGAATATATTTTATATATAAATTTTCGGATTTGCAAAATTATAAAAAAAAATTATTCCACAAAAATTATGAACTATCTTTTTTTATTTTTTATAATTTGTAGGCGGTAAATTCTCCAACCATATTAGCACTGCCTGTTAATATGCTTAACAAAGCATTTGCTCCTAAACTACTAATTTCACTAACAGGAACGGCAACTCCAGAGAATGTTCCTTTAACCTTTGTGCTTGAAGAAGAAGTTACGTTGCAAGTACCTCCTATAATAATATACTTATTGTCTGAACCAAAAGGATAAAAAACAACGGTGTTAGTTAGATTTTCATAGTTTAAGCCACCGCTAATGAAACTTGTTACAGCATCTAAACTTTGCCCAACGCCTAATTTATAAGTGCCTACTTCTGAATTTTCAAGTGTAATTGTTACTGCACCTTGTGCATTTCCTGTAGCAACGACACATTTTCCTGCTGCATTTGTCATAGCTGCACCTGTGTAGTGGAAAGATTGTCCATCAAGAGTGAATTTAACTGTTCCTGTTAATTCGTCAGTTAATTCGTTATCATCACAACTCCAAAACATAAGAGAAGTTACAGCAAGTGCAAATAATAAGAATAATTTTTTCATGTCTTTTCTATTTTTAAGTTATACTTGTGATTAAAATTTTTGCAAAATTATACTAATTATTAAAAATCACAAAATTATTTATTACTTTTTTAAATTGGGGCAATTAAGTTTTCAAAATAATTAACAGCATTTTATGTAGAAAAAAAAGGAAAGAAGAGACCTTTTACTTATACTTAAAAACTTTTGTATTTGAGTAGTAAAAAATAGAAAAGTTTAAAGATCAAATGTTACTATATGATGTATTATAAAAATAAATTGGTGAAAATTTTTGTCAATAAAAATAAAACGAGTAATTTTGCAAAACTTTTTTCACAAATCAAACAAATCAAAATTAGTTATTAACAAATTAAAAAACACAAAAGAATGAAGACAGTATCAATGAGCGGTTCTCTTAGAGAGAACGTAGGGAAAAAGGATACTAAAGCCTTGAGAAAAGAAGGAAAGGTGCCTTGTGTTCTTTATGGTGGAAAAGAAGAGCAAATAAAATTCTGCGTTTCAAGTAGAGATTTTAATCCATTGCTTTTCACTCCAGACACTAACTATGTAAAAATAGTTATAGACGGAAAAGAACATAATGCTATACTTCAGGATATTCAGTATCACCCTGTAAATGATGAGGTATTGCACGCAGATTTCTTAAGAATTTTTGATGATAAACCTATCACTATTGCTGTTCCTGTAAAGACAACAGGTACTGCTCCTGGTGTTTTGCAAGGAGGTAAATTAAATCTTAAGATGCGTAAAATAAGACTTTGCGGTTTGCCAAACAATATTCCTCAAGAAGTTGTATTGGATATTAGCAAATTGAGTATAGGTCAAAATATAAAAGTAGCTGAAATTTCTATACCTGATGTAGAATGTATGGAGGTTAAATCTTCTGTCGTAGTTGCAGTTAAGGCTACAAGAAATGCAGTTGCTGCTACAGAAGAGACTGAAGAAGCTTCAGCAGAAGCTCCTGCAGCAGAGTAATACTTTTTTAACATTAGATTAAGGGCTTTAAGGTCTTTAATGACTTTAAGGTCCTTATCTTTATTTAATGGAGTACAACAATGGAAAAATATCTTATAGTTGGATTAGGTAATCCTGATAGAGAATACGAAGGGACAAGACATAACATAGGTTACAGAGTGGTGGATAACTACCTGAAAAAAATAAATGAAAAGCAGGAAGAGAAGTTTTCTTTTGTTTCAGATAGATATGCTTTTGTGTGTAAATCCAGACTGAAAGGTCGTTCAGTTATTTTATTAAAGCCGACAACATATATGAATCTTTCAGGGAAGGCTGTGAGATATTGGTTAGAGAAAGAAAGAATATCTTTAGAAAATATGCTTGTCATTGTTGATGATTTAGCAATACCATTGGGTTCTCTTAGACTTAGATATAAGGGGAGTGATGGAGGACACAACGGTTTGAAAAACATAATAGAACTTTTAGGAACCTCTTCTTTTAATCGTTTGAGATTTGGAATAGGAAGCGATTTTCACAAGGGCGGACAGATAGATTTTGTGCTTGGACAATTATCTGATGAAGAAGAAAAAATAGTTGCTCCTCAAGTAGAGAAAACATTTGAAATTATAAAATCGTTTGTGCTTGTAGGAATGGAAAAAACCATGAGCCAGTTTAATGGTAAATAAAATATTTTTTATCCTTGTGCTGTATTGCTTTTCTTTTTCTTTCTGTCTATGATGTATAGCCAAAAATACCACATAGAAAAGATTATGACATACATCATAGGTCTTGCAACCCAATCATGAATAGGTTCAAACATTTCAGGATTTGTAACAGATATTTTGGTAATGATGACAAGTCTGATAATATTTGCTAACAATATAATCACACAACCAGCAAGATAATAAAGAATCTTGTTCGTCCATTTTCCTCGGCATAATATCATTATTAAAGCCCATTGCAAAAGTTGTTTTATTCCAGAGCAATCATGTATAACTTCCATGACAGAATCATAAACTACACTGCCATCAGGCAAAGTAGAGTAAAAGTAAAAAGAAGAATCTTGCATGATGAAAGGCTTATCAATTAAAATAGAGCATAAAGGAGCAGAGGCTTTATAAGCAATCATAGTAAAAAAGTCAAAAATATCATTAGTAAGAGGGCCAAATATCCACAAGTTCATATCAGTGTTCCAATACAAAATATGAAATACAATGGTTGCTACGAAAAACATCAGAGTGTCTTTAATGAATCTCTTATTGCTTTCAACAGACCATATAGAATGTATTTCTTTTTTTATGTTTTCTATTAATTTCATCAGAAATTGCTTCGTTAAATGTTAATGCAAAATTAATAAAAGATTTAGGAATATTTGATAATTGTTGATAATTTTGTTTTATATTTATTGAATGCAAGAAAAATTTTATAACTTTGCAACTCAAAAAAATAAAAGAACTTATTATGACTACAGGTTTTATATTAAGTATAGTTTGTTTATCTGTCTTGGCTTTAGCAATTGTAGGATATTATTTTTCTAAAGTTGTTAAAGAGTTTGTTGTTAATGAACAAAAGAAGACAATCCTTGAGATTCAAAAAATATCAGAAGCAGAAACTCGCAAAGTTATAACACCTATACAACTGCAAGCATACGAAAGATTGGTTTTATTTTTGGAGAGAATGAAACCCGATAATTTGGTTCTAAGATGTTATCAAGCAGGTATGAGTACTCAGTTATTAAGAGATGTTATGATAAAAAATATAACAGACGAGTATGAGCATAATCTTTCTCAACAATTATATATCTCTACAGAAAGTTGGCTTAGAATAAAGAATGCCAAAGAAGAAATAATAAATGTTCTAAATGCATTAACGCCTAAGGAGAGTGAGAATGTATTGCCATTGAATTTTGCAGGAGAATTGTTTGAAAGATTGTCACAGGGGAATAATCAAATAGATTCTGCGCAAGAGTTTCTAAAGAAAGAAATTCAAGAAAGATTCAAATAATGAATAAATATAAGGATATTTTTGTATCTTTGCACGCTAAAAAATATATAAATATAGACGAACATAATGGATAATAAATTAAGCACAAAAAATAGTTGGACCTTTATAAAAAGAAATAAGAAAACATTATTGATAACATTTATTGCTTCTGCTGTTGTTTCAGCAGTAGTGTCTTTGTTTTTGCCTAATTATTACAAATCACAGGTGTTGTTTTTACCAAGTGCGGTAAATTCGATGTCAAAAGCAATATTGAATACGGGGGATAAATTAGATCCTTATCTTTTTGGAACAGAAAAGGAGAGTGAATATATATTGGAAATGTTGGGCAGTGGAGAAATCATAGGTAAAACAGTTGCAAAGTTTAACCTAAAAGAGCATTATGGAATCAAAGATAAAGGTGGTATAAGTGATGAATTGGTAAGACTTAAATTGGCAAAAAATATAGAGATAAAACGTTCAGAGTTCCTTGGAGTCCGTTTGTCTGTTTGGGATAAGGACCCAAAAGTTGCTTCTGATATAGCTAATTATATGATAGAACAATTAGAAGAGTTGCGTTACCAGATGAAGAAGGCGAAGGCAGACAGTATTAAGGTTTGTTTAGAGAAAAGCAAGCAGAGAGTGGAAAATGAGCTGAAAAGGTATATGGACTCTGCGAGTGTCGTTATGGAGGAATGCAACATTTATAGTCCTGAAACATCAGCAGACCGTATCATGCAAGAAATGTCAAAACAGATTGCGGCAGGAAATACAGCTGGAGTTCAACGTTTGGAAAACAAGATGGCTAATCTTATAAAATATGCTCCTAAGATAAGAAGATTTGTTGATATTTACAATGCAGAATTGGAATTGATAGAGAAATGGAATGATTCCTACGAGCAAGCTGTTGTTGATGTAGAAGCAAATATACCTGCAGACTATGTTGTAGAATATGCTACTCCTTCTGAAACAAAAGATAGACCAAAGCGGAGTATTATCGTACTTATATCGGCGTTACTATGTACTCTTATCGCAGCAGAAGTTATAATCATAAGAGAAAAAAACAATTTCTCAAAAAAGGAAAATGACGAGCCTATTCAAGCATAATACAATTACTTCAATCATAATAGCAATTACTTGTCTCATATTCATCTTTGTTGGATATGAGGCAGTGGAGTATGGAATAGATTGGTACGCTTTTATTCCTTTGCTTGCTTTGGCTTTAATGTTTATGGTGATGCAATTTCACTATACATTGTTTGTAGTAGCATTACTTACTCCATTTAGTCTCTTTACTAAATATGAAGTTGTTTCAGTTACTCTTCCTACAGAACCGATGTTATTGTTTATGATGGTCGTGTTTTTATTTGAATTGTCGTTGCAAAAACATATAAATAAGAAGATATTTACAAATTTAGTTTCTGTATGTGTTATTGCTTCTCTTGTGTGGATAATTATCAGCAGTTGCTTTAGCACAGACCTATTTGTTTCATTTAAACATATATTGGCAAGGTTGTGGTTTGTGATACCTTGCTATTTTATGGCGTTATTCATATTCAAGGATTCAAAAAAAATACTGTGGTTTATTGCTTGCTATGGTTTCTCTTTGAGTGTTGTTATTATTATTTCAACGATAAAGTATGCACTTAAAGGTTTTGACCATGACTATGCAGACTATATAATGATGCCTTTCTATAGCGACCACACTGCATACGGTGCTGCAATAGGATTGTTGTTACCAATATCTTTGTACTACTTATTCTCAAAGAAAACATTATACAACAATATATATGTAAGAGTGCTTTTTGCTTTCATTTCTATTTGCCTGATTGTTGGTTTTGTCTTTTCATATGCAAGAGCCACATGGATAAGCATAGTCTTAGCAGGAGGAATTTTGTTACTTATTAAGCTAAAACTAAAGAAAAGAACGCTTATAAGTTTAGGAATATTAGGAGCATTACTTATAGTTCTTTCTTGGAATTTTATTATAGGAAAGATGTCAGAAAACTCTCAAGACTCCTCTGGTAATATATCAGAGCATATTCAGTCAATGAGTAATATAAGTACAGATGCTTCCAACACCGAAAGACTTAACCGTTGGGCATGTGCTTTACAGATGGCAAAAGAAAGACCTCTCGTTGGATGGGGTTTCGGAACTTATCAATTTGAATATGGAAGATTCCAAAAATCAAAAGACTTAACAATTATTTCGACTAATGAAGGTACGTTAGGCAATGCTCATAGTGAGTATTTAGGGCCTTTGTGTGAAACGGGAATATTGGGAATGCTTACAATGATGATGATTTTTGGTGCTACTATATATATAGGAATAAGGGCATATTACAGGATAAAGGATAGAGATTTAGCCAACCTTTGTCTGTTTATTACCATTAGTCTTATAACATATTATATTCATGGTATCATGAATAACTTTTTGGATACAGATAAATTAGCTATACCGTTTTGGGCTATGACTTCTATGGTTGTGGCATTAGATTTATATTCTATCAAGAAAGAAAAAGAAGAAAATTTGATTAATAATATACAAAAAGAAGAAAATATATAATGAAAAATTTTTTAACAGCATTATTCGGAAATAAATCGCAAAGAGATTTAAAAGAGATAAATCCTAAGTTAAAGCTTTGTCTTGCAGCGTACGATAATATACAGCATCTTTCAAATGATGAACTTAGAGCGAAGACTATTGAGTTTCGCAACCTTATACAATCAAATGTAAAGGAAGAAGAGGAGGAAAAGCAAAGCATACAAAATCGTTTAGACACCGATTTTGATATGTCAATAGAAGAGAAACAAAAACTATATGAGCATATAGAATCTTTGGATAAAAAGATATATGAAAAGACACAAAGCACTTTGCAGGAAATTCTTCCAGAAGCTTTTGCAGTAGTTAAGGAAACTGCTAAGCGTTTCTTTGAAAACGAAGAAGTAGAGGTAACAGCGACAGATTTTGATAGATATCTCTCTGCAACAAAGGACGCTATTCGTATAGAAGGAGATAAAGCCTACTATAAAAATGAATGGATGGCAGGCGGTTCAATGATTCATTGGGATATGGTTCATTACGATGTCCAACTCATTGGAGGTATTGTTTTGCATGAAGGTAAAATAGCTGAAATGGCAACAGGTGAAGGAAAGACTCTTGTAGCAACACTTCCTATTTATCTTAATGCACTTCCAGGTAAAGGAGTTCATGTGGTTACTGTCAATGATTATCTTGCAAAACGTGATAGTGAATGGATGGGTCGTTTGTTTGAGTTTCATGGTCTAAGTGTTGATTGTATAGACAAGCATGAGCCAAATTCAGAAAGCAGACGTAAAGCTTACAACTGTGATATTACATACGGAACAAACAACGAATTTGGTTTTGACTATCTAAGAGATAATATGTGTAACAACACTAATGAGATAGTACAAAGAGAACACAATTATGCTATCGTCGATGAGGTTGATAGTGTCCTTATAGATGATGCTCGTACTCCTTTGATTATTTCTGGTCCAACTCCAAAGGGAGAAGACCAAGAGTTTGAACGTTTCTGTCCTATAATAGAAAAACTATATAATGCACAACGTCAATTTGTAACTCAAGTTATTGCTGATGCAAGAAATATACTTAACAAAGAAAACAGAACTAAGGAAGATGTAGCAGAGGGTAGTAAACTATTGCTTAGAGCTCATCATGGTTTGCCAAAAAACAAAGCATTAATCAAGTTGCTTTCCGAACAAGGAATGAAACAGCTTATGCTCAATGCCGAGAACTTTTACATGCAGGACCAAGCAAAAGAAATGCATGTTGTGGATGATGAACTTTATTTTGTTATAGAAGAGCAACACAACACCATAGAACTAACAGAGAAAGGTATGGACTTCCTTTCTAAGTTAGGTGAAGACCCTAAGTTCTACATTCTGCCAGATGTGGGTTCTCAGATAGCAGAACTTGAAAGAGAAGAACTGTCTGCAGAAGAGAAAGCACAGAAGAAATCGGAGATAATGCAGACGTTTGCAGTACAAAGCGACAGAGTACATACCATCAACCAACTACTAAAAGCTTACGCATTGTTTGAAAACAATGTGGAATACATTGTTGTTAATGATCAAGTAAAGATTGTTGATGAGCAGACAGGTCGTATTATGGAAGGTAGAAGATATTCCGACGGTTTACATCAAGCAATAGAAGCAAAAGAAAAAGTAAAAGTTCAGGCTGCAACACAAACATACGCAACAATTACTCTTCAAAACTATTTTCGTATGTATAAGAAGCTTGCAGGTATGACCGGTACAGCAGAAACAGAAGCTGGTGAGTTTTGGAATATTTATAAGTTAGATGTTGTAACCATTCCAACTAATAGACCTGTTGTTCGTATAGACCATGAAGACCTTATATATAAAACAAAGAGAGAAAAATTTGCTGCTGTCATTGCTGAGGTAGAAGCCATAAGAGATGCAGGAAGACCTGTTTTGATTGGTACTGTGGATGTGGAGACTTCTGAGTTGCTTAGCAAGATGTTAAAACTTAGAAGAATTCCTCACCAAGTACTAAATGCAAAACTTCACCAAAAGGAAGCAGAAGTTGTAGCACTTGCTGGTAGAGCAGGAGCGGTAACTATTGCAACCAATATGGCAGGTCGTGGTACTGACATCAAACTTGGCGAAGGAGTCAAAGAGGCAGGCGGTCTAGCTATCATTGGAACAGAGAGACACGAGAGCCGAAGAGTTGATAGACAGTTAAGAGGTCGTGCTGGAAGACAAGGAGACCCAGGAAGCAGTCAGTTCTTTGTTTCTTTGGAAGATAAGCTTATGCGTCTGTTCGGTTCAGAAAGAATGGTTAAGATGATGGACAGACTTGGCATTAAAGAGGGTGAGGTTATTCAACATCCTATGATGACACGAAGCATAGAGAGAGCTCAAAAGAAAGTAGAAGAAAACAACTTTGGTATTCGTAAGCGTTTGTTGGAATATGATGATGTAATGAATAATCAGCGTACAGTTATATATTCAAAACGACATAATGCACTTTATGGAGATAAGCTTGCTATTGATATTTCTAATATGATATACGATTGTATTGCAGTCCTTATAGATAGAAATGAAGACAACTTTGAAGAACTACATTCTCAGTTTATGATGACCTTTGGCTTTGAACTGCCTGTTGATGAGCAGACATTCAACAAAGGCAGACACAATCAAATCAAAGATGATATCTACGATGCTGTCTATAAGTTCTACAAAGACCGTATGGATAAGATAGCCTTTCTTGCATTCCCATTTGTGAAACACTTGGTGGAAACAAATTCTTCACGTTTTGAAAATGTTGCATTCCCTATCACTGATGGTATAAAGACTATCAATGCTATTGCTCCTATTAAGAAGAGTTATGAAAGTGAAGGAAAAGAAATAGCCTTATCTGTTGAAAAGAGTATAACTCTTCAGATAATAGACAATGCTTGGAAAGAACATCTTAGAAACTTAGACGATTTACGTCAAAACGTTCAAAATGCTTCATACGAACAAAAAGACCCTCTTGTTATCTACAAGTTGGAGAGTTTTAATTTGTTTGAAGATATGCTCATAGAAATAAATAGGGACATTGCTTCTTTCCTATGTCGTGCCACTCTTCCTATTGCAACAAACAATATACGTGAGACTGAAGAGCCAAAGACAGACACAAAAGGGATGAAGACCTCAAGAGAGGAGACACAGCTTTCTACCAACTCAACGCAAGAACAAAAACGTCAGCCTGTTCATGTAGAGAAAAAAGTAGGAAGAAATGATCCTTGCCCTTGTGGTTCTGGAAAGAAATACAAGAACTGTCACGGAAGAAACGTAAGTGAATAATATTTATTTAAACTATAAAAGAATATAACATAATATGAAGATAATAGCGTTATTGCTCAGCCTGTCTTTTCTTGTTATCATACATGAATTTGGGCACTACCTCTTTGCAAAACTTTTTAAGACAAGAGTAGAGAAATTTTATTTGTTTTTCAATCCTTATTTCTCTCTTCTTAGAGCGAAGAGATATAACGGCAAATGGCATTTTTCTTTTTTCTCCAAGCAGAGTCCCAAAGAGTTTGAGCAGTATCCTGATAACACTGAATGGGGTATAGGTTGGTTGCCTTTTGGAGGTTATTGTTCTATAGCAGGAATGGTAGATGAGACTCATACTTCATCAGATGCTCTAAACAAAGAGCCAGAACATTGGGAGTATCGTTCAAAGAAAGCTTGGCAACGTCTGTTGATTGTTTCCGGAGGAGTGATAGTTAATTTCGTTGCTGCTCTTGTTATCTATTCCCTTATTATGTTTACTTGGGGAACAGAGCATCTACCAATAAAGAATGCTCCATATGGATATGATTACAACCAAACAGCCCTTAAATATGGTTTTCAAAATGGAGATAAGATACTCTCTGTTAATGGTAAAAAGGTTTGGGAGATAAAAGATGCCGTAAATGAAATACTGCTTAACAGTGGTAAGGATATTGTCGTAGATAGACAAGGAGAAAAGAAAACAATACATCTGCCTGAAAACTTTGGCAAAGAAATGATAGGCAATGGAGAAAAACAATTTGCTATTCCGCGTTTTCCTTTTGTTATAGGAGGATTTATAGACAACTCTTTGGCACAGAAAGCAGGAATGAAGATAGGAGATAGCATTGTTGCCCTTAATGACAAACCGACTCTTTCTTTCTCTGAGTTTGCCAATATGGTTACACGCAATGCAGGCAGAAAGGTTGATGTCTCTTTCTATCGCAACGGAACTCCTCAAAAAGTAAGCATCCTGTTAGATAAAGAAGGAAAAATAGGAGCATACCAAAAAGACTATTCTTCAGAAGTAAAAACGATACATAAAGACTATGGCTTTTTTGAGTCTATTCCAAAAGGAATCTCTCAAGGCATAAGCACTTTGGTTTCATACGTCAAACAGTTTAAGTATGTATTCTCAAAAGAAGGTGCAACACAGATAGGAGGTTTTGGAGCCATCGGTTCTCTGTTCCCTTCTGTTTGGGATTGGCATCTGTTCTGGAATATGACGGCATTCCTTTCTATTATCCTTGCCTTTATGAATATTCTTCCTATTCCTGCTTTGGACGGAGGACATGTTGTCTTCACTCTTTGGGAGATTATAACACGAAGAAAACCGAGCGAGAAGTTTATGGAGCGCGCTCAAATGGTAGGAATGATACTTTTGTTTGCTTTACTTATTTATGCAAACGGCAACGATTTGTTCCGTTGGCTAACGGGTAAATTCTAAAATACTTACCTTATGAAAAAAAGGATATACCTGCTACCTGTTTCTCTTATTTGTCTGGTTTTAGGTTTGGTGATAGGCTCTATCATCTCCAAGATGTCAGACACTAAGACAGCAGGCTTTTCTGATAAACTCAACTATGTGATCAACCTTATCTCCAACCAATATGTAGATGAGGTTGATAGGGATAGTTTAACCAATAAGGCAATATCTCTTCTCTTAGATGAGCTTGACCCTCATTCTGTCTATCTTACCAAAGAAGAAGTTCAAAAAGAAAACGAAAGTCTTAGGGGTAACTTTGACGGTATAGGTGTCCAGTTCCGTATTGTAGAAGATAGCATTGTTGTTGTCCGTACTATTAAAGGAGGTCCTTCAGAGAAAGTAGGCATAATGGCAGGCGATAGAATAGTAATGGTTGATGGCAGAAAGCTGACAAACATCACCAACGACACCGTACTACATTATCTTAAAGGTAAGCGAGGTTCAAAAGTCAAACTTGGAGTGTATAGACGAGGAGTAAGAAACCTTATATCTTTTGTAGTAACACGTGATAAGATAGAGACTAAAGCTGTCGCTTATTTTGGTATGTTAGATAAAAAGACAGGCTATATAAAATTAGATGAGTTCTCTGCTAATTCCTATACTGAAGTTCATAATGCTCTGCAATCTCTAAATTCTCAAGGTATGCAGGAATTAGTCTTTGACCTTAGAGGCAATGGAGGAGGATTTCTTGATCAAGCAATAAATATTGCAGATGAGTTTACAAGCAAAGGTGACCTTATTGTTTATACTCAAGGCAACAACCGACCAAGAAAAGATTTCTATGCAACAAGTGGAGGCTTATTTGAGCAAGGCCAAATGATTGTTCTTATTGATGAGTTGTCAGCAAGTGCTTCAGAGATTGTCAGTGGTTGTATCCAAGATAATGACAGAGGGATAGTAATAGGAAGAAGAACTTTTGGTAAGGGCTTAGTGCAGGAACAAAAAGACCTTCCAGACCAGAGTGCAATAAGATTAACCGTTGCAAGATACTACACTCCTTCTGGCAGATGTATTCAAAGACCTTATACTAATGGGGATTCAGAAAAGTATTATGAAGATTTCATTGCACGCTATACTAATATGGAATCTAATACGGATACCATAAGTCATGACCCTAAGTATAAGTATAAAACAAAGAAAGGTCGCACCGTCTATGGCGGAGGTGGAATAGAGCCAGATATCAGTCTGCCTTTCTCATATAATAAATATAGTGAGTATTATAAAAATCTAATACGTCAGGGATTTATCTTTAAGTATTGTTTTGACTATGTAGATAGGAACCGAAAATCTTTTGCCAAGTATTCTGGCGGTGAAGATTTTGTTAAGCATTATATTGTTTCCAATGCAGAACTCAACAATATGCTTCTTTCTGCACAAAACGAAGGATTGAAAAGACAGACACTTTCTTCTTCTGAGCAGACGGAGATAAAACAATTGATGAAAGCCTATATAGCACAAAACCTTTACGAAGACAAATATTTCTATTCTATCTATGTAACCTTGGACAAGGAACTTCTTTCTGCAATAGCGAAGACTCGCAAATAAAAAAGAAGATTGTATTTGTCTGTTAGTTTTAATCTCTGTCTTAAAGACGGAGATTTTTTATTTTCTCTATAAATTTTGTCAGTTAGAATAATTTTTCTAATTTTGCACCCGCTTATCGTATGATAGGTGATAAAAGACAGACTTTCTTTGTTTGTTTTTTTATCTGTTTGAAAGTTTAGTTTTTGTAAAAGCGGCATGCTTTTGTAACTTGTTCTGAAAAAAGCCTGAGAAACTTTATAAGAACGCACAAGTTACACTGATTCTAATTCGTAATGCCTATTCGCGGCGTGATTTACGTGTTATCATTGTATCTTTACGCTTTTTCTGTATAATTTAAATACAAGGTTGTTAAGGACAATCTTTCCTTTAGGAAATCATCAAGGAGAACTTATCGCTTATGCGAAAAATTAGTTTATTTCTTGTAGGAGTATTCTTGTTACTCTCTTCTGGGAATCTGTTTGCACAAACCTCCTTTACAGTAGGCAGTTTTAAATATACAGTCACAACGGCTGCTGATGGCGAAGGGAATGGCGGAAAGGTTTCAGTAGCTAAAAATGGGACTCCTTCCGGAGCTATTAACATTCCTTCAACTGTAACAAACAACAATATTACTTACAGCGTAACGTCAATAGCTTATAACGCGTTTAACTCTTGTAGTAAATTAACAAGTGTAACTATTCCAAATAGCGTAACGTCAATAGCTAATTCTGCGTTTGCCAATTGTAAAAATTTAACAAGTGTAACTATTCCAAATAGCGTAACGTCAATAGGTAATTCTGCGTTTCAAAATTGTAAAGGTTTAACAAGTGTAACTATTCCGAATAGCGTAACGTCAATAGGCAGCATTGCGTTTGCCTCTTGTCTAAGTTTAACAAGTGTAACTATAGGAGCAGGCGTAACGTCAATGGGTAATTCTGCGTTTCAAGCTTGTACTAGTTTAACAAGTCTAACTATAGAGGCAGGCGTAACGTCAATAGGTACTCAAGCGTTTTTTTACTGTACTGGTTTAACAAGTGTAACTATTCCAAATAGCGTAACGTCAATAGGTCTGTCTGCGTTTCAATCTTGTAGTGCTTTAACTTCTGTTACTATGGAAAGATCTACTCCTCCAACATTAAGCGATACTACTTTTCCTTATTCAAATACGGGTTTTAAAATCTATGTTCCTTGTGGAAGTAAGACTGCTTATACTTCTGCAACAAACTGGAGTACTATATCATCTAAAATAACTGCAAATTTGCCTGCAGAGATAGTCGAAGACAAATATCTTGCAGACTGTGATTGCACTTTCCCAAGTACAATTACCATTAAAGATGGAGCAAGTCTAAGTGCAAGTTCCGCCTCTTCTTTATC
>OMWJ01000023.1 GCA_900314725.1 uncultured Bacteroidales bacterium | reverse complement strand
GACTTTACAAGGAACTTCGTATTTCTATTTTACATCTAACAAGACTTCTATACCGGAATTGTGTCAATGGTTGGCAATGCATACGAATTTGGAAAATCCGCTGGAAAATGCTTGCTGCAGAGAAACATCGGTAGGAGTGAATAAGGATAGTAAGTATAGGGATTTGATGTTTTATCGGAATTTGTAAAAAAAACGGCAACATAAAACTGTTGCCGTTTAAGATTTTTTTTTTGCTTTTCGTACTCAAAAAATTTTGCTTTTCGAATTTTTGATTATATAAATCCTATAAAAAGAAGAAATTAAAACAAAAAACGCCAATTTTACTATTCATATAATGATAAAAAAAGAAAAATTTTACAATAGCATATTAATATAATAACTTCTCAATCCTCTTTTTTTTCTTTTTTCTTAAATAATCATTTAATATCTTTTTAAAGATTTCATCTTTCTCACTTTCTTTTTTCTTTTTTTTATAATCCTGCTTGGCTTGATATAAGTTCTTGAAATTTCTTCCATTTTTGTCTTTTATGTCTCTTTTGAAATAAGGATAAATCTCTTTTTTCTTTTCTGAGAAGCTTGCTAAGGATAAATCTCTTTTTTCTTTTCTGAGAAGCTTGCGTGTGCAACCACATCACAGAAATATGCAAAAGCTCCGTTAGTATATTTCCACTTATAAATAGTTTTTTTCTCGTTTTTTTTCTTTCTCAAGATTTCCATGTAGCCTTTTTTCATTAAATTATCTAACAGTTCTTCATATAGTTCTCTGTCGTTTAGCACATCTTCTATTGAAGGATATTGAAGAAAGTATAAAATATTTCTTTCATGAAGAAAGTGTAAAAGAATTCTTATTTTTTTATGAGGAGTGTGCAGAAATTCCTTTTCTGTAACAACCTTCCTTCCTATAAGAGAAGCCAATTCTACATCATTAAGCAACCTTATTTCTTTAATTGCCCAATTTATAAACCGTTTGTCTTTTTTTTCTTTGCCTAATTCTTCTAAATAACTCAGCAATAAACTCCTGTTTAGCTCTATTTCATTATCTTTATTGATGACATTCTTTACTTTTGCTTCTTCTATGACATATATGACATATACAAGAAAATCAAGAGGTTCTTGTTCTAAATCTACATGTACTTTCTTTAATCTTAATATCTTCTTTGTCGCCCTTACTACTCGTCTTTCTTCTTTCATTTTTTTACATTTTTTAGCCACAAATTTACGAAATAATTCAACGTGTAAAATCTATTTGCAGAAAAAAATAGAAAAATACATGCATATTTAACTGATATTAAGTTTATTATAGAGGCAAATTAAAAACTGCCTTATATTCAAAAAAGGTCAAAAGGGGTTTTTTATAATTTTGCAGTTAGAAAAGTAACACAGGGCAATGTTCCCACCCTGGCGTAAAGCGGGAACAAAATTAAATTAAATAATTATGAAAATAAAAATGAGTTATGGCCGTAATTATAACGGCCATCCAAATGGAGAGATTGAAAAAACAATTGAAACCTCCATTGAAAATTTACAAAAATGGTTAGAAACACCTCAAATTTCTAACGAAAAAGCAGGCAAAGGATGGTATAACTTTATGATACCAGAAGAAGCTAATGGGAAGAGAAACAAGGCAAACTGCAAGGCTATGTCAGCAGCAATGATAGACTTAGATGAGATAGATTTGTCATTTGAACAGATAAAAGATATTTTGGAAGAAAGATTTCCCTACTGCTTTTTTATCTATACCACCTTTAACCATAAGGTAAAGAGTAATGAAAAGGGAGCAAGACTTAGACTTATTGTCCCTTTTAAAGAAGATATTAAAGCGGAGGATTATAAAACCTGCTGCACATACATCCTAAACAAGAGCCTTTGCCAACAAGAATGGCTTGAGGGTGTGGATTCAACTATGTTTTCTGTTGAACATGCTTCTTATTGTCCTGCTTGTAGTGATAAAGACAACTACATATGTTACCGTAGCAAAAATGATTCTCTTTTTGATTTTTACGCTTTATCTGATGATGAAAAAGCCGTAGCAAAAAAGTACGCTCCTGCTAACAATAACGCCCTGCAACCATCTAACTCTAACATCATCACTTACATCAACACTACTTTTCAGCCTTTAGATGCTCTGACACTTTTCTTTTCTGACTATTATGAAAAAGATGGAGACAGAGTGAGATTTAGAAATTCTAATAGTCAAAGTGGTGTTGTTGAATTACAAGAAGGTAACAGAATTTTTTCACATCACAAAAGCGACATCATTAATCAGGAAAAATTTGGTGGGCAAAAAGCAAGAACTCTTTTTGACTATTTTCTACTGTTAAGAGGTGATGGCGACTTTCACAAGACTATGAAGTATCTTAAAGATCATAATGACCTTCTTAAAATCCCTCACGTCTATTTTAAAGGTTCTTACGCCTATACAGAAACAGAATACTGTGCCACTGCAACACAGAGTGGAGAATATCAATACGAGTTTCTGAAACAATATAAACTATCTGAACAAAAGGAAAAAAAGGAATATATCTATTTCCCTTTTCTACCTGTTTCTAAAAGATTTTCTTTAATCTTAGGCGAATCTGGAGTGGGAAAGACCTCTTTTTACACAAAACTGATAGCAAGTTTTTTAAAGGGTGAGGCTTTTCTTGAACAGGAGTTCAACAACAACTATAAAGATAAATGTGTTGTTGTTGTGCTTACAGAAGGGGATGCTCAAGAAATTGCAGAAATTTTAAGAAAAAATGAAATAGATATAGAACAAATTGAAAAAGAAAAAAGACTATATGTCTTGGGTTGGGGGCTGGCTAAATATGACTTACTCTACAATGAGTTCATTCACAAGATAAGCGAAATAGGCATAGATAATATTGGCTTACTCATTTGGGATTCGTGGCTTGGCACAAATACAACAAAAAGCAAGAACGATAGTGAATCCGTTACAGAAGGCACAAAAGCCATAAGATATGTATTAACAACGTCAAAAAAAGGATGTGCAGCCTATCTAATCCACCATTTTAATAAAAACTCTGCTATGGATGAAAAAAATAGAAGCAATGGAAGTATGTATATTGATGGTAGTGGCGGACTAACATTGTCCCTCTCAGTTGAAAAAGACGGTGCGAGATTATTGAAATTAGTAAACGAGAACCTACATCTTGACAAAGAAACAAGAGAAAACTGGACAAGAGGCTTAAAACTGTTTATCCCTGATGATGATAAAGGTTATCAGACAGGAGGATTCCTTCAAAAAAACAAAAAGTATAAAAGAACAGATAAGCCCATTTATGGCTAAGTTTGAAGAACTAAACGAAGAAGAATTAAAAATAGAGTTTGACCAATTTGCTAAACAGATGCCTAAACAGACTACTTCATCCACCTACTTCCTATCCTTCCTGCTTAAAAAAAATGGACTCTCATTTGGTTACGATGAATTACGCAACTCTCTAAACCGAAACTTTGTAGATATTGTAACTAAGATAAAGGGCTTTTTAACACAACAACAACAGTAATATATTATATAGTTGTTGGTAAGAAAAAAAAGAGAGGTTTACATATTCTTAGTTTGGCAAACTTAAAATCTTGGTTTTTGTATGGTGAAATCTTGGTTTTTACTATACAAAAACCTTGTTTTAAGTTCTAAAAAGCAAGTTTTTAACAAAAAAGAAAAACATTAAAAAAAAGTTAAAAAAATTACAGAATAATTTGGTAGTTATTGTAAAATGTTGTATCTTTGCAGTGTAAAAAGAGAAAGAAAGGTACGTACAAAAAAATCAATTTTTACACGTTGAATTAAATTTATTTACTAACCAAAAAAAAGTTAAAAAAAAAGTTATGAGTATTCTATATGAAAAGGTTAAGCGAACCGTAACGGTGGGTAGAAATCCAGGACAGAAGTATTTAGCCAAAGTCTATGTTCCTTCAACAATAGATGAAAAGCAAGTAGCACAGGATATTTCAGATTCCACTTCTCTAACATATGGAGATTGTTTAAACGCTATAAGAAGCCTGTGTGAAATAATCTCACGCTACAACCGTAATAGTATTAGAGTAAGACTATCTGATTTAGGAACATTCTCTCCTGCTTTTCATGCTCAAGTTCAAGCCACTTTGGATGATGTAACCGATGATACTATCAAAAGATGTTACACCCGTTTCTATCCATCAGTGTATTTAGATAAGAGTATGAAGAGTACAGGTGTTCGTTTAAGACTTGCTAACGCTAAAGGTTATCAAGATCCTAATGCGTAAAGCATTGTTTAAGCAATGCAATCTATCAAAAAAAACGTTAAAAAATGATGTATGTGTTAAGGAGTGTTATTAAAAGTAGCACTCCTTTTGTTGAATGTAAAAAAAAATGTTTGGAGTTTATCATTTAAAGTTAAGTGTAGTTTTTTTTAAGACTATAAAATAAAAAAAACAGAATTATTTTTTAAAAAAACTGCTGATATTTACAAGAATAGAGGTTATTAACAATTTGTGTTGAAAACTCGGTAGAAAAATCTGTCCTTAGTTGATTTCTTTTATCTACTTTTGTATGCTGAAAAAGTAACCGATAATAAAAACCATAAAAAAATTAAATAAAAAAGATGAGTACGATATACATTCAGAAAAGAGACGGAAAACAAGAAGTATTTTCTTTGGATAAGATTAAAAATGCTATAAAAAAAGCTTTTCTTTCAGTTGGAGGTTTTGCTACAGATGCAGACTTAACGGATATTCTTTCAAGAGTAAATATAAAGGATGGAATGTCTGTTGAAGAGATACAAAATCAAGTAGAAGTTGCTCTTATGGCAGAAAAGTATTTTGCAGTAGCAAAGTCTTATATGTTATATCGTCAGCGTCACTTAGAAGATAGAGAAGTTAAAAGTAAGTTGGAATTCTTGATGAACTACTGTGAGGCAGAGAATGCAGCAACAGGTAGTAAGTTTGATGCTAATGCTAATGTAGAATCAAAGAATATAGCAACCCTAATAGGCGAACTTCCAAAACAAAACTTCATCCGTCTTAATCGTAGAATGCTTACCGACAGACTAAAGACTATGTATGGTAAGGACTTTTCTGATAGATATATCTACCTTTTGGAACATCATTTTATATATAAGAATGATGAAACATCTTTAGCCAACTATTGTGCTTCTATTACTATGTATCCTTGGCTTTTGAATGGTACTCAAAGTATTGGTGGTAACTCCAAAGCCCCTACAAATTTGAAATCTTTCTGTGGTGGTTTTATTAATATGGTGTTTATGGTTTCTTCTATGTTATCTGGTGCTTGTGCTACTCCTGAATTCTTGATGTATATGAATTATTTTATTGGCAAAGAATACGGCAAAGACTATTATCTTAATGCTGATAAAGTAGTTGATTTATCACAAAAACAGAGAACATTAGATAAGGTTATCTGTGATTGTTTTGAGCAGATAGTATATTCTATTAACCAACCAACAGGAGCAAGAAACTTCCAAGCAGTATTTTGGAATGTTGCTTATTATGATAAGTATTATTTTGAAAGTCTGTTTGGTGAATTCTTTTTCCCTGATGGTAGCCAACCTCATTGGGAATCATTGTCATGGTTACAAAAACGTTTCATGAAGTGGTTTAACAAAGAAAGAACTAAGACTGTGCTTACATTCCCTGTTGAAACAATGGCACTTTTAACAAAGGATGGTGATGTTTTGGATAAGGAATATGGAGACTTTACTGCAGAAATGTATGCAGAAGGACATTCTTTCTTTACTTATATTTCTGATAATGCTGATTCTTTGTCTTCTTGTTGCCGTTTAAGAAACGAGATTCAAGATAATGGATTTTCTTATACACTTGGAGCAGGTGGAGTTTCTACAGGAAGTAAATCTGTTTTAACCGTTAATCTAAACCGTTGTATTCAATATGCAGTAAAAGAAAATATACCTTATCTTCAATATTTGGATGGTATCATAGATTTGATGCATAAGGTTCAGACGGGCTATAATGAAAACCTAAAGATGTTCAATGAAAAAGGTATGCTTCCTTTATTTACTGCTGGATATATTAATATAGCAAGACAATACCTTACTATAGGTGTAAATGGTTTAGTAGAAGCAGCTCAATTCCTTGGCATAGAAATAAACGATAACCCTAAGTATGAGCAGTTTGTTGCAGATATTCTTGGAATAGTAGAAAAGTACAACAAAAAATATCGTAGCAAAGACCTTATGTTTAACTGTGAAATGATACCAGCCGAAAACGTTGGAGTTAAACATGCTAAATGGGATAAAGAAGATGGTTATCAAACATTCCGTGATTGCTACAATTCATATTTCTACATTGTAGAGGATGATTCATTAAATGTTTTGGATAAGATGCGTTTGCACGGAAAACGTTATATAGAACATTTAACAGGTGGTTCTGCTCTACATTTGAATATGGAAGAACATCTATCTCAAGCACAATATCGGCAATTGCTTAGAGTAGCTGCTAAAGAAGGTTGTAATTATTTTACCTTTAATATTCCTAATACTATCTGTAATGATTGTGGTCATATAGATAAAAGATATTTACACGAATGTCCTCATTGCCATTCTAAGAACGTGGATTATTTGACAAGAATCATTGGATATATGAAACGTGTAAGCAATTTCTCTCTTCCAAGACAAAAAGAAGCAGCAAAACGTTTCTATATAAATGCAACAAAAAGCAAGTTTGAAACTCCTTTGCCAGCACGTCATTTAGAAACCTTAGGCGTAAAAGCCACCGAGTTAGAAGATGTTAAAATTTCATAATTATGATATTGTATTTGCAGAGATACCCGATGAGGTATCTCTTGCTATTAATATCACCAACTGTCCTAATGCCTGCAAAAATTGTCATTCCCTTTGGCTGTGGAAAGATGAAGGTGAAGCCTTGAACGAAGAAAGTCTTTCTTTTATTCTTGGGGAGTATCTTAGTAGTATTACTTGTGTTGCTTTAATGGGAGGGGACAGAGAACCTAAGGAAATAGATAGCCTTGCGAAGTTTGTAAAAGAAAAGTTTAATAAAAAAGTTGCATGGTATTCTGGTAAGGATGAAATAAGCGATGAAATAAATCTTAAGAATTTTGATTATATAAAAATAGGTTCGTATAAAGAAGAACTTGGAGCCTTAAAACACAGAACAACAAACCAAAAACTATATAAACTTAAAAATGGAGAAATTATAGAAGATATCACCTATCGTTTTTGGAAAAAATAAAGATTTTTTTTTATATTGCAACAAAAATCTTTTTTTATTGTCTTATATTCAGAAGAAAGTATTAACTTTGCAGTTTGATTTATAATACTAAAGATATGAAAAAGGTATTTTTTGTTTTTGCTTTAATGCTTATATGTTTTTCTAATTCTGCTTTTTCACAAGGAGCAGGTTGTGCTCAGGACTCTGTATATAGATACCATAATGGAGAGAAGGTAAAATATACAGATGATGAAAAACTTAATGGAATACAACTTGATTGCCAACGTCAAAAAGATACAATAACACTTTCTGTGTTTGCATGGGGAGACCCTGATGCAGGGTATGCAGTAGAAAGTATTCCATATGATCCTCCTTATGCTTTTAATTCTGGCACCGAATATGTTCTTCCTACAGATGATGTTTGGGGAGAACTTATGAATTTAAGTTATGGCCGTCCGCCAGAGGCTCCAGGAACGCCTATTTTTACATTTAATTTCTATGGTACGGAATATAATAGTGTTGTAAATGGTTCTAATAATCTTTTAAGTTTTGATGCTTCTGTTGCTTCTGCTAATATTAATAATCCTTCTCAGAGAAATGGTTGTAACTGGTCTTATAGTGCATCAATACCTTCAACCTCTTTATATAAAAATGCTATTATGGGACCTTACCATGATATAGATTTTAACTATGGTGGGCACATGTATTTTCAGATTGTAGGAGAATATCCTTGTAGAAAGATAGTTTTGAGTTTTTATGAAGTACCAATGTATTCATGTCATACACTTTGTACAGATATGATAGTACTTTATGAGACTACAAATGTGATTGAATTTTATATGCAAAGCAAGCCTTTATGTTCATCATGGAATGGAGGACGAGCAATATTGGGAATACAAGATGCTTCAGGAACACGAGCTACTGCAATACCTGGTTATAATTCAACTCAATGGACAGCAACAAATGAAGCTTGGCGTATTCGTCCTACAGGAGCCTTGGAATATGATGTGCAGTGGTTTAAGCGAACAACAAAGGGACCTCATGCAGGAGAACTACAACAAATAACATCAGAAGTATCAGGACTTCCAAGTGGTCTTCGTGCAATAGTTGCTGAACCTACTATTGAAGATAGTACTACAACATATATTGCCCGTGCAGAGATATGGCGATTAGATGATAATAGTTTTTATGTTTATGATTCCATAACATACCATCCTTTCCAAGTAGAACCTATGAAAGTTGTGGGTGCTTTTGATTCCATAGTAACGGTGATAAATAAAGTTGATACAGTATTGTTCTATGATACTGTCTGTAAAGGAGACTCCATAACATTTACTTTTTCAGGAGCAAACAGATATGCTATACTTGAACCTGAAAATCTTGCCAATATTCCTGTTGTTGTAGATTCTGCTATGGTTAATGATACTATGGTTTATACAGGAAGAGTAACTGTAAGGAATAATCCAACTTTGGAAGATGTAAGATATGTTTTCCGTTATATAGACCTTGGTTATACATACGATACTGTTTGTAGCAGAACTCTTACAGCTATGATCCATAACAAAGAGTTTAACGTAGATTTGGGTAATGATACAACTATATGCAGAAATGAAACAGCTGTTTATAATGATTTATTAAAAGAAACTCCGGGTGTTTATACTTGGTCTAATGGTTATGTAGGTGAGCAGACAAGTTATGAACCTCAAGAGACTGAATGGTTGAAATGTACTCTAACAGATAGATTTGGTTGTTCAGCAACAGACAGTGCAAGAATAACAGTGAATGTGGCTCCAGATGTAACAATAGAGGGTGTTATGTCTATTTGTCAGGGAACATCCACAACTCTAAGGGCTGTTTCTTCAGAACCTAACTGTATATATGAATGGTCTAATGGAGCAACAACGGAAAGTATCACTGTTTCTCCAGATGTAACAACTGAATACTCTGTTACTGTTAAACTTCCACCTGCAATGTGTGAGGTAGTAAAGACTGCAACAGTAGAGGTGAAACAATCGCCAGATATTTATGTATCAGAAGATAAGAAGATTTGTAATGGAGAAAGTGCAGAGATAAATGTGTATGACAATGAAAGCTATACTCCTCGCTATGTTTGGCATTCTTTGGACGAATCTGTGGAAGGTTCTGGGGAACAACATCTGATAGTTTCTCCTTTCTCTACTACACAATATGTTGTCAATGCATATAATGATATAAACTGTTCTTCAACGGATACACTGACAGTGTTTGTTGAACAAAAACCACGTCCTGTCATCACTCTTAATCCAAAAGTTATTGATGCTCTCACTCCTATAGTTGTCTTTGTGGATAGTACAGAAAATTCTGCAACAACTCTTTGGGAGATCAGTGATGGTTCAATATCTGAGGATAGAGTGTTTATGCATGAGTTTGAAGTAGGAGATACTAATCTTTCATATACCGTAAGGCTGACTTCTTCTACTTCATTTGGTTGTGTTGATTCTACAAGTATGGTTGTAAGGGTAAAACGGGAGCATTATCTGTGGGCTCCTACAGGTGTTTATCTTCATGCTACAGACCCAGCAAACAGAACATTTTCTATTCATGTTGATAATGTAGTAGAATATAACTTGAGGATATATAACCGTTGGGGAACACTTGTTTATGAAACAAATGATATGCAAAAGGCTTGGGATTGTACTTACAAAGGCAAACCTGTTCAGCAAGGTGTCTATGTTTGGAAGGCAACATTCCGTCACAATGATTCTCCAAACCGTCTGCAAAAAGATTCAGGTGAGTTTATGATTTATGAATAAAAAAAGTGCTGAAAGTCAGATGGAAGAGAAATATCAACAGATAAAACTTCTTACAGAAAAAGAGAGATATGCTGATGCTCTTGTCTTGGTAGAGGCTTTGCTGAAAGACAACTCACATGATGATATGCTTTGGTACCTGAAAGGTAATATATATAAAAAGCAGGAGCAATGGCAACAGGCGATAGATTCCTACACTGAGGCAATAACTATCAATAGAGAAAATCCCGCAACAACAATGAGAAGAATCTGTATAGATATACTTAACTTCTACGATAAAACAATGTATAATCCGTGATGAAAAATTGATATTGCAGATATAAAAAAAGGAATATTGGTTTGGCATAGGGGAAAATAACTTATGCCAAACTTTGTTTTTAAAACATAAAATAAAGCATATCAATGATACGTTTCTGTATAATAAACTATAATTTATTGACTATGAAAAACCGTGTATTAGGACTTATTTGTCTTTCAATAATGTTGATTGTAATATTCTCTGCGTGCAAAAAGGAAAATAAAACGGGAAATACATTACAAGTTGAAAAGAACTCAGAAGTGAAAAAAATGACCATAGTTCCAGAATTTCAAATCTTTAAGGCTGAAGATAGTACTGAGTTTTGTAGGGTGGAACTTTCAGTAGAATACCCAGTAAAAGGAGAAGAACTTTATTTAGATTCAGTAAGGAATTGGATGAATAATATCTTAAAGACGGATGTTTTCAATTGGGAAGGAGGAAACCTAAGAAAGTTTAAGGGAGATTTGTCTAATGGGCAAAGATTTGTAAATCATTATGCAGCGGCACAGATGAAAAAAGATATAGATAAAGATGAAAGAGATTTTCTTAGGGAAATGGGAGTGATGTATGAATGTTCTCATAATGTAGAAGTTTCATTTAAAGGAGAAAATTTGACAAGTATTTATTTTTCTACCTATGTCTATACAGGAGGAGCTCATGGTGGTATGCTTAATAGTGCGGCAACATTTGATAATAAAAACGGCAAACAGATAGGTTGGGAAATATTTATTGATAAGCGTAAGGTAAGAAGACATATAATACAAGGTCTTATGAAGTATTTTGAGGTAAAAAGCAAAAAGGATTTAGCAGACTGTCTTTTAGTTTCTTTAGATACTTTACCCTTGCCTGTTACCACACCTTACTTTAACAAAAATGGACTTGTTTTAACCTATAATCAATACGAAATAGCACCATACGCAGCAGGAATGCCTGCAGATATTATAACGTGGAAAGAATGTCAGCACTATTTGAAACCAGAGTATTTTGATTTGATAAAAAACGATATAGAAAAAATATCATCTAAAAAGAAAACTAAATAATTCTCTTTTTCTTTGATTTATAATAATTTTTGTAATTTTGCAGGTGAGTAACTTTTAACAGAAAGACGGATATTATGCAGAATTTACCTATAGGCATGCAGAGTTTTGAAAGTATTAGACAGAATAACTTTCTTTATGTAGATAAGACAAAACATATTTATAATCTTGCGAATAGTAATAGATATTACTTTCTTTCCCGTCCAAGACGATTTGGCAAGAGTTTGTTTCTTTCAACCTTAAAGGCTTACTTTCTTGGAAAGAAAGAGTTGTTTAAAGGCTTATATATAGAGACAGTAGAAAAAGATTGGACAGAATATCCTGTA
>OMWJ01000024.1 GCA_900314725.1 uncultured Bacteroidales bacterium | reverse complement strand
ATAAGTGAGGGAACAGTGCAGAACATACTCAAAGAGAATAGCGGCAAGGCAGATAGTGCATACGAGGAAATACGCAAGAGGCTGGAAACAGCGTCTGTCATAGAAGCCGATGAAACAGGTGCTGCGGTAGGAAAGCATCTGCATTGGAACTGGATATTTCAGAACGACCTGCTTACATAAGTGTTCCAGTCAGAATCGCGAGGTCAGAAGGCCATAGATTCCAAGTTTCCAAAGGGACTTCCCTATTCGACACTTGTGACAGACAGACGCCAGAGCTACTTCAAGATGAATGTTAAGGATCATCAGGTCTGTCTGGCTCATCTCCTTAGGAATGCAGAGTATCTGAACGAATTGGATTCAAACCAGGACTGGTCACGGAGATTCATCCAACTGATAGAACACTCTATAGTTCTCAGAAGAGAGGGCAACATCACCTCTAGAAAGATAAAGGTACTGAAGACTAAGATGAAGAACCTCTTGGATGAAAGCCTCACGCATTTAGATAACGAGTTTGAGAAATTCAAGAGAGGTATCCTTAAGGTCAAAGACTACCTGTTCACCTTTCTCTCTAATCCAAGTGTGCCATACGATAACAATGCTAGTGAGCGGGGAGAGGAAAATCAAGATAAAGCAGAAAGTCGGTGGTTGCTTCAGAACAGACAGCGGTGCCGATGATTTTACCAAGCTGCACTCCATCGCAGAAACTGCTATGAAGAACGGAAATTCTAAATTCAATGCAATTCTTGCTGTAGTACAACAGTAAGACGATTACTCATGCCTATAGGGGTGCTGAGTAGTTACGTTGTAGTTTTTTTGTGTTAAGATAATCTAAATATCCAAAATAGTTGTTGAAAAATTTGGGCTATATAAAGAAATTTATTAAATTTGGACGCAAAAGCATAAGTAAGAACTTTTGTAGTTGTTCATAAATTACTTCATAAGGTTTTATAAAATGCTTCGGTACAAGATTCTGTCTAGAATAAAAATTACACTGAGATGAAAATCGAAGAATTTACATTATTTAGTGTAAGCACCAATGGAGACGGTGAAAAAACTCCCAGCACTAGGCTTACCCCTAATGCCCTCCCCGAAAGAGGAAACAGCTATGCTGTTGTAGAATCCTCTACAGGGGTGTCCACTAGATATGCTCGTTTTAAAAAAGCATTAGAGCAGGAAACTGTTCCCCAATGGTATGTACTAAGAGCCACATATGGGAGAGAGAAAAAAGCATATGACTATTTGGTTGCCAAAGGAGTAACAGCTTTCTATCCAACGATGAATATTGTAAAAGTAATAAAAGGTAAACGCAAAAAGGTAAGGATTTCTTGTTTGCCAAATATATTTTTTGCCTATGGTACAGAAGAATGTATTAAAACATTCGTTTATGATAATGTCAATCTTCCTTTCCTACGTTTTTATTATGAGCATATTCATTCTGGAAACAAAATCATCAAAAAGCCTTTGATTATACCAAATAGCCAAATTGAAAGCTTTAAAATAATATGTAGCCATGTCAATATGGATATTATTATACAGTCAAGACTGATTTCGAATTTTCAAAGAGGAGAAAAAGTCAAAGTTGTAGAAGGAGTGTTTAAAGGAGTTGAGGGTAATGTTGCACGTTGCATGGGACAGCAACGAGTAGGAATCATAGTTGGAGGAGTGTTTACTGTAGCAACGGCTTATGTTCCATCTTCTTTTCTGAAAAGAAAGTGACCTATTTCCCAAAAGAAGTTTATAATAAAGTTAAATAATCTTTTTGCTTAAACTGTAACACAATGAAAATAATACAAAGTTATTGGTCTAAACCAATGAGAATAAATGATAATACAGAAGCTGTATATCGTTCAAATGGTGGGTGGTGTAAAAAAATATATTTTTATGCTAGTTGGGCTCTTAGTTGTTTGAGACTGGCAAAAATGTATGATGATGTAGAATTATACACAGACTCTTACGGAAAACACATTTTGTATGAAATGTTAGAGCTCCCATACACAAATGTAAGTACAGACTTAGAATGTTTAGATTCATTGAATCATAATCTTTGGGCTTTTGGTAAAATATATACTTATTCTTTGCAGAGTCAACCTTTCCTCCATGTAGATTCTGATGTATATATGTGGAAGAAATTTGATGATAGGATAATGTCAGCAGATGTTGTTGGACAAAGTTTAGAGGAGAACTATGTTGCAAATATTGATTATTTTAATAGAATAGAAAAAGTATTGACTTATATACCCGATGCTATAAGAAATGCAAGGAAAACATCACCAAATGATGTAATCCAGCTAAATGCTGGAATTTTTGGCGGTAATGATATGGCTTTTTTCAGGGAATATACAAGAGAAGCCTTTATGATGGTTGACAAGAATTATGATAGTCTCTCAAAACTTAACAACATTAGCAAGGGGGAGTTCAATATGGTTTTTGAGCAATTTCTTGCTTATTGTTTATGTTGTGAGAATAAAGTTAATTTACAAGTAATTTTAAAAGGTGAATATCGCCTATCTGATTTTTGTAATATACCTAATTATGAGACATATATACATACTATTGGTACACTTAAAAAATTTACTAATATAGGTGATTATGTATTAGAAAGATTGATATTCGAATTTCCTGAGTATTATGATAGAATCTTAAATTTGATAAATAAGAATATGATATGAATAGTGTAACTGTTGAAAAAATCGCTGAAATTTTTATAGACAACCAAATAGATGAATTAAGGGAGGTATGTATCTCTCATGTTTTTGCCACCAATTATGCAAAATCAACAGAAATTTGGTTATCATTTGCATGTTTGCATTTTTATGAGCAATTTAAAGATAAATATTTCTTAGACTATGCTACTAAAATAGTTTGCAAACAAGTTTATTGGGACAACTTAAGTGTATTCTATGGTATTCCTTGTATGTTCCTTTTGCAAATCTATCATTATCAAATAACGAAACAAAAAATGTCGCTAGATTTAGCACAAAGATCACTTGAAAGAATAATTGCAAATGTTGAGTTAAATTCAATACTGCAAGAAAAGGAAGACTTGCAAGACATTCATTTGTTATGTGCATTGTTTGTTTCTCTTGATCAATGTGTAGGCAATATTTGGTTTAAAGAATTTTTGGATGATGTTACGGATAAGGTTGTCAATATTCAACAAAGCAATTTACTTTTACGAAATAAAAGCATTTGGAAAATTGCTCCCCATTTGAATCAGTCGAAAAAGTTACTCAAGGAAAATGTTTTATTGAAAATTCTCGAAACTATAAATTTTGCTACGATAAAGATATTCCTATCAGAAAATAATATAGGTAGAATGCAGATACAACGGAACTTCCCACGAGTGTCAAAAAGAATAAGTGTTAATGAATTTAGTCAATATTTTAGAGGTAGCTTAAAAAGTACTTCGTTATTCTTTTTGAAACATTTCAAGCCTAAAGATGAGCAAACTACTTCTTTATTTTCATTAGAAAGTTATGTTTTTACCTATAGGCAAGAAATTTTAAAAGATACTTTATGCCACATTGAAAGGAAAAACAGAAAAGAATTGGTTAATGCACAAGGGCTATTGTCACTCCAAAATGACAAGTTGTATAATATGCAATTTAAGTGTGCTGATGAAATTAGAATACTGAATCTACCTTATTATGAGAGTCTGGAAATAGAAGAAGTTGTAAATGAAGCTTCCACTCATGCCATACTATTAAAACCATCTTTTAGTGCAGGGAAAACGATAGAGATAAAAGAATTTCAAATTGAAGGCTATGTCAAATTGTTAACGCCTTTGTATAGAGAGCAATGTTCTATGTCTCCATCGGATTTGCATGAGATAATAGAAGGTAGCAGAAAAAATGAAAAAAATAAAAACTTTTGCGTGTCAGTTTTTAGAAAACTTATTTTACAAAGATTAATTGTAAAAAAGTAATATAGCGGATACCGAAAAGCTAAGATAGAGTAGGTATGTAATTTAATCATTTTATTATTATGAACACTAATTTAAGTATTGCTGCTCAAGAATTACTGAGCAAAGACATGCGAGAGGTTCTTGATGAAGAAATGCAAGGTATTGATGGTGGTTCTTGCAAGTGCCATAACAATTCTTCTTGCATGAAGAACACTTAGTTTTTTGTAAGCTTCGGGGACAGGATGCATTCTCAGATTCTGTCCCTGGAGTTTTCTGATTTTTTAAGTAATATTTTAATTATATAATAGATGAAATATGTAGCGTTAAATCCTGAATATGTTCTGAAAAACGATTTTGGACGTGTCTTAATAATGACTAAAGATCCATTGAGGACTTTGGAACCTGTAATCGAGTCAACAATACATCCAATACATGCCATGATTTTGTCCTTTTTTACAGGTAAGACCTCATTTTCAGATGCAGTGAATGAAGCTTCAATATTCTTACAAACTGATAAGGATATAATATCTTCATTTTGTACTAAAATCTTAGAAAATACGCAGAATATTGGGGTAAAAATAGATTCTGAAAATATTCTAATTTTCCCAAGAAAAACCTTGGTCTCGTCAAATTCACCCATATCTCGTACAATCTATGATTATAAAAAGTTCAATTACAACAGCTTGCGCATAAAAACAGATAGGCACTATACTCCAAGTAGACTAACATTTATGGTTACTACTAAATGTTATACAGACTGTATTTATTGTTATGCCAATAGAAAACAGCCGTCATCTCATTTGCTTCCTTTTGAAAGGGTCAAAGCAATTATCAAAGAAGCACGTGATTTAGGGGTAGTTTCCTTTGATGTTATTGGAGGAGAATTTTTTAAATATCCAAAATGGAAGCAGATGTTGACAGTCTTATTCCAACATGGTTATAATCCCTATATTTCAACCAAGGTACCTATAACTAAAGAAGATGTGAAATTTCTCAAGAAGATAGGGGTAAAAGACATTCAAGTATCTTTAGATACGTTAATTCCCAAGAATATAGTTTCTCTTATTAGAGTTAAAGAGACTTACGTCGCTAAAATAAAAGAAACCATCAATTGTTTAGAAGAGTATGGCATAGATGTTCAAATTCATACAATTTTGACATCTCTAAATAACTCTACGGAAGATATGGATTCCTTATTGGAGTTTTTTTCAAAAAAGGAGAATATTATCTCTTGGAAAATTGATTACGCTGCATCTCCAATCTATGAAAAACGCACGAATTATGAAAAAGTTAAGATAGACCGGGATTCTTTAAAGACTATTTCTTTATATTTTGAAGAACTTAAAAAACATAATTTAAAGTTTAGAATAGTTAGTGGAAATTTAGACTTAAACGAGAATCCTACTCCGAATGATATGACAAGTGAAAGCAAAAAGTTGTATTTTACTAAAAAAAGACCAATTTTTTGCTCGGCAAACTTTTCTAGCCTATTCATTTTACCAGATGGGAAAGTCACTATTTGCGAAGAATTATATTGGAATGAAACTTTCATCATTGGCGATTTGAATAACCAAACCCTTTTGGATGTTTGGAATTCCTCAAAAGCTAAAGATTTATACTATATTGATAAGAAAAGAATAAGCTGTAAGAGCCCTTGTTATAGTTGTTCTATATTCAAAGAATGCAGAGAGGAATATGGTGGAGTTTGTTGGAAAGAAATTATAAAAGTTTTTGGAAAAGATAAATGGGATTATCCTGATCCACGTTGTCCTAAAGCTGGTATTGTCAATGCCAAAGATTATGTATAATTTTTTTTGTTATTTTTTTCAGTTTCTAGCATTTCGTATTTTCTTGATGAAAAGGGAAATACGTATAGGAACTATTTTGCAACATGAATTTAAAGATTGTGGGGCAGTCTGCTTGCAAGTGATATTGAAATACTATCATCTTCGCCAAAGCTTATATAAAATTAGAAAAAAAACATATTGCTCAATAAATGGAATAAACTTGCTGGATCTAAAAAATGCTTGTGAGTCTTATTCTTTAAAATCTACATGTTATGAATTGACCTTAGATGCTCTAATCAGAGAATTTGGAGAACCTTGTATTTTGCATTGGAGGCAAAATCATTTTGTTGTCCTTTATGCAATCAGAAAAACAAAATCGAGTTGTTTTTTCTACCTGATGGATCCTTGTGTTGGAAAGGTGAAAGTTAATGTAGATACATTTAAGAAAGCTTGGCTATGTAGTTCAAAGGATGGAAAAAGCAAGGCGGAAACGGGTATCGTTCTCATGCTTATTCCAAACAAAGCGTTTGAAAAGAATAATGTAAAAAATGACAAAGATAGAATAAATGTAACTTTCTTCTTTAAACAATTTAAAGCATATAAGATATACTTATATGTTGTTTTATTATGTGTTTTATTTGCTAATTTAATACAGTTTTTGTTTCCTTTTATAACTCAAAAAATCGTAGATGTAGGTATTAAAAATAAACAAATTAACATCGTTATATTTTTACTGCTGTCTCAAGCTATTTTTGTTATTAGTAATAATATCTATGATTTGATACGTCGAAGATTAATATTAGAGATAAATAGTAGAATTAACATAAAAATAGTTTCGGATTTCTTGTATAAATTAGTAAATTTGCCTATTCGTTTTTTTGAAAGTAGAATCGTTGGAGATATACTGCAAAGAATAAATGACCATAATAAAATAGAAGTATTTTTGACTTCCACTATAACAGATTTAGTTTTTTGTATTTCGACTTTGCTCTTATTTTCTGTTGTTTTAATTATTTATAGTGCTAAGATTTTTGTTTTTTTTATTCTTGGCACATTTTTATATCTACTTTGGATTTATCTTTTTTATGAGAAAAGAAAGCAACTGGATTATTCTAAATTTATCCAAATGGCTCAAAATAGCAATAATTTGATTGAGTTCATTGAAGGCATGATAGATATAAAATTATACAACTCACAAAATAAAAAAAGATGGGCTTGGGAACAAACTCAAATAAAGTTGTTAAAACTAAATATAGAGAGTTTAACTGTAGAGCAATACCAAAATGTGGGAGGTATTTTTATAAACCAAATAAAGAATTTAATATTAATATACTTGTGTGCGACAATGGTTATCAATAATAGTATTACCATAGGAACCATGTTGTCTATACAATTTATTCTAGGTCAGTTGGAGAGTCCAATTGGCCAAGTGATTGGTTTTGTTCATGACTGGCAAAATGCAAAAATTGCTTTAGAAAGGATTTCTGAATTGCACATTGGGGACAATTCTGAGTCTGCAAAGCTCAAAGTACAACAAGATAAGATTCATGATATTACGCTTCAAAATGTATCTTTTAGATATGGAAGCCCTGCAACACCATTAGTTTTAAAAAATATAAGTTTTTGTATTCCTGCTGGGAAAATTACAGCAATAGTAGGTGCTAGCGGTAGTGGTAAATCAACATTGTTCAAACTTCTTTTAGGCTTTTATAAGCCAATATTGGGAGAAATAAAAATTGACAATATTGATTTACATCGCGTAAATATACGAAATTGGAGAGGACAATGTTCTGTCATAATGCAAGGAAGTTACATTTTCAATGATACCATTGAAAATAACATTAATTTAACAGAAGAAGATACGGATTACAACAAGCTAGAAGATGTGGTGAGGTTTGCTAATCTGTATGATGTTATTTATAGTCTTCCTAAAAAATACCAAACAATTATCGGAAAAGAAGGTCATGGATTAAGTGGAGGTCAATTACAAAGGCTACTAATTGCAAGAGCATTATATAAAGAATCTAACTATATATTTTTAGATGAATTTACGAATTCTTTAGATGCACATAATGAGATGGAAATTATAGAAAAATTACAAAAACGGAAAAAAAAGAAAACAATTGTAATCATAGCCCATAGGTTTAGTACAATAAAAAATGCAGACCAAATAATAGCTATAAGCGATGGAACAATAAAGGAAATAGGAAAACATGAAGAGCTCATGAATAAAAGAGGTATTTATTATAAATTAATGAAAGACCAAATTATTTTAGAATGAAACATTGTCATGAATTTGAAGAAATGCTTAGGGTGAAATTAAGTAACAAACTTATAAGTTTGCTAATTTTCCCTTTGTTTTTAGTTACTGGAGTTTTCTTTGTCGCCAATAATATTTATATACCATTTCCAGAAGAAAGCATTGCCATAAAAGAATCTAATTATGACATTTTGGGGAATGATAAAATAGAAATAGCTTCATCGAGTATTAATTCTAAAAACTTATATACACGATATTGTGTGGAAAAAAATAGTAAAACAGTTACAACCTTATCCTTTTTAAGTTTTAATAAAAAAAAGAATAAAGTTATATTTGTTATAAGAGATACTTGTAACACAAAGACTTTTTGTGGAGAGTTACATATTTATCCGTTAAAAACTTTACTTAAATAATATCCATAATGAAAAAAATCATTTTATTTTCACTTATTATAATACAAAGCAATTTTGGATATGGGGGTATATATAATAGATATGTGTACATTTTAAATAATGATACACATGTTTATTGTATAGCCAAAGACTCAGAAGACGCTTTAATAGGATTGATTATTGATGAAGAAGGTAATCCTGTGTCATTTGCCTCTATCTCATTGCTGTCAAAGATAAACAGCTCTCTCATAACTGGTGGGGTTAGTGATGAAAATGGTCGTTTTTCCATATCGTGTCCTGATGTCCCAATGGTTGCAAAAATCAGTTGCATAGGATACAAAACTATTGAATTACCTATAACTACAAAGGATATTGGGATTATTCGTATGTCGGCAGACACTAACCTTTTGAACGATGTCACCATTGTTGGACATCGCAAATACATTTCAAGAGAAAACGGAAGACTTACTCTCAACGTCCAAAACTCCAACTTGCAAAATATCGGCAAGGCTGCTGATGTCATCAAGTACGTTCCAGGTATGCTTTATACTAATGGCAAATACGAGGTATTCGGAAAGGGAGAGCCTGTTATTTACATAGATGGCAGAAAGGTAGCAAACGCTTCAGAACTCTCCTTGCTTTCCTCTTCCAATGTAAAGTCTGTTCAACTTATCACTAATCCTGGGGCAGAATACGATGCTGACACAAGAAGCGTGATAGCCATCAGCACCATACACAATAAACTTGATGGTCTTTCTGGCATTGCCAGAGCGGAACTTTCAAGACACAAGAATTTATCAAACAATGAGGACATCAACCTCAACATCCACAAGGGAGCATTGGATATTTTCCTTGCCTATCAGTATGACAATACAAGAAGCGACATTCGCTATGACATCGACCAAACCAATTACGAAAAAGATATTTTCCATGAGGTTTCTGCTTCGGAATACTCCGACCGTTCTCGTTCTCACGATTACAGCGTAGGCATGAACTATGCCATCAACAAGAACCACACCATTGGTGGCAAATACATGGGAACATTCTCCAACTATAAGTTGCTTGATTCCCCTTACGACTACATGTTGACTTACAAGAATAATGAGCTTTTGACTTCTACAGACAATAAGACAGATGAGTCGGAAAAGGAAAAGTTTCATAATGTCAATGCTTACTACATCGGCAAGTTGTCAGACAAGTTGCAGTTTAACTTGGATGCCGACTATGTATATTCTCAACTGAATCATCAGCAGCAAGTAACCGAGACAAGCCAAACGGATGCATCTTCGGAATTAACACACATGCAAAATGACCAAAGGAACCGTGCCGTAGCTTTCAAAGGTGTATTTGCTTGGAACATAACCGAAAAACATGGTTTTGACTTCGGCGCAGATTTTAGTAAAATTTCGTCATGGGGAATTTCTGTGAACGAGGAAGGAAAGATAGCCGATGACCAATTCAAGAACAAGGAAGCCAAATATGCAGGATTTGTATCCTACCGCTTGTCGTCAGAGAAATGGAGGGGAAGTCTTGGACTACGCTATGAGTTCGTACATGCCATCAACACAGACCAAGGTGAGGTAAAAAACAAAACGAATTACTCAGACTTGCTGCCTTCTTTCTCGCTTTCTACTTCTTTTGGCAGAGTGGATTTGAACCTCGATTTCAGCAGCAGGGTGAATCGCCCTTCATTCCGACAGTTGAACAACAGTGTCAGTTACAACAATCAATACCATTACGAGCAAGGAAACATCTATCTGAAGCCACAATATGTGTATGATACAGAAGTCAGCATGAACTATAGCTTCTTTGACTTCAAGTTGGACTATCAGTATATCAAAGACTATATCCATCCTACGATTGTGGCTATATCTGGTAAACCAGGAACCGTTGCTTGGATGTCAACTAACGCCAATGATTTTCAGCAGTTAGGAGCGCAATGTGTGGTTTCACCAGTATTCGACTGTTGGCGACCAACTTTTACGGCAGGTATTTACAAGCCTTTCTTCTCTTTGACATACAATGGAGAAAAGGTAGATTATAATCATCCATACGGTTTATTGGCATTTCAAAACTCAGTGGAACTTAAAAGCGATTGGCTTTTCCGCAGCGATTTCTATTGGAACATCAAAGGGCATCACGGCATCTACGAGCAGAACAGCCATGCCACATTCAACATGATGGTTCAAAAGCAATTGCTCAAGAAGAGGCTAACAATAACGCTGAAAGCAGAGGACTTGTTTGATTGGTCAAAGTTGAATGATGTAAAGAAAGTAAATTTCGTGGTACAGAACAGAAAGGTAAACAACTTCAATCGTTGCATTATTGCCTCAATCAGCTATAACTTCAACAGCTTCAAGGATAAATATAACGGCAGTGGCTCAGCAGACGATGAGATAAATCGCTTTTAGAAATATATCGAAAAAAAGCGTGTTTGGGCTTAGAAATTAGGTATGAAGAGTAAACGTCTTATTTTCCGCCTTGACGCCGGAACATAAAAATATTAATCAGGAAGTCTACGATCTGTATCAGCTGTGCAGTGAGACTAAGGATCTGAAGGAGTTCTGCTCCGAGTATGGTGTCAACTATGACAAGTTTATGAACTGGCAGCGCCATCAGCTATGGGATGAGAATCTCGGGAAGACCGTAGAGGTGAAGCAGCCTGATACCGCTCCCGTCCAAATAGTCGGCACACCAGGCAATCAGCCCACCATCAAGATACAGCCGGTAAAGCCTGCAGTTCCAGAGCCCATCAAATGGGTTAAGATCCAACTGACGAGTGGTGCCAACATCTTCCTAAGAAATACCAATGTGCTTGACCTGAGCGTGATGCTCAACAAACTGATAGGGACATGTTAGGACTGAGTGCGAATCTGAAATACTACCTGTTCAATGGTAACGTTGACATGCGCAAGTGTAATCAGCAAATTTTCATGCAACATTTTTAAGAAAAATAACATATAGCATTCTTCGGCAATTAAGATGTAGCATTATTGATGCGTTTTGGCAATTAA
>OMWJ01000025.1 GCA_900314725.1 uncultured Bacteroidales bacterium | reverse complement strand
TCCTTTCATAAATCATAACTAACAGAAAATCGGAAAAAAAGACTCAAATAAGGAAACAATATAAACTTTTATTCTTTCTATGTAGGACAACAATGAGATTCAGACCTTAAGTTTGGATCTCTTTTTTTTGTTTTTATTACATCAAGACTGCGAAAAAAAAGACTTGATTTTAAAAAATTAAAACCAAGTCTTTATAGTCTAAACATCAAGATTTAAAAAATTAAAACGAAGAGTTTTTTACCCAACAATTAAACATCATAATATCAATCTTTTATATTGGGTCTATATCTATATATACTCTTATGGATAAGTTCTCTTTCTCTGCGAGGAATTCTTCATTCATCTCTCTGATTCTGAGTTTGGATTTTGAATAGGATATTTTCTTTTCTATTTTTAGCCATATAACCTGATGATAAAGATTTCTTATCCTTGCGATAACTGGTTCCTGAGGTCCAAACATACGAGTGCCAAATATTTCCTTTAGTCTTAGAGCATAATCCACTGCTTTCTTTTGTAGGAAAATCTTATCCCTGTGCTGTAAGGTTATCTGTATCATCCTGCAAAACGGAGGAAAATTAAAGTTCTTACGTTCTATCATCTGACTATCGTACATACTCTGATAGTTATGTTCACAAACGTCCCTTATTATTTGATTATAAGGGTCAAATGTCTGAATAACAACCTTGCCTCTTTGGTTTCTCCTACCTGCCCTGCCACTAACTTGCGTTAGAATTTGGAATGCTCTCTCGTATGCTCTAAAGTCTGGATAATGCAACATCGCATCTGCATCTATCACTCCTACAAGTCCTACGTTATCAAAGTCCAATCCTTTGGTAACTATTTGCGTACCTACCAAGATATTAACCTTTTTGCTTGCAAAATCTTCTATTATCCTCGTGAAAGCCTCCTTAGTACGAGTAGAATCCAAATCCATTCGTGCTACCATAGCTTTTGGAAAATAGTTTTCTATCTCTTCTTCTATCTTTTCAGTGCCTATGCCCACCACCCTCAAAGAATGAGAACCACAGTCAGGACAAGCCGAAAGCACCTCTTGAGCATATCCGCAATAATGGCAGTTAAGCGTATGTGTATTTTTGTGAAGAACCAAAGAAACATCACAGTTTGGACACTTAGGTATAAAACCGCATATATTACACTTTACTTTCGGAGCAAAGCCTCTGCGATTTTGAAACAAGATTACTTGTTTATCATCTTTCAAACACTCATTTATAGCATCATAGAGCATCTTAGTGAACAAACCATACATCTCTCTGTTGCGCGTGCATTCATTTACATCTGCAACAAATATCTCCGGCAAAAGAATTTTTGAATATCTATGAGGAAGGCTCAAAAACTGGTACTTGTCTTGTTGGGCATTATAAAAAGATTCAAGACTTGGAGTGGCAGAACCTAAGATAGTATGTGCAGAAAACATCTTAGCAAGATACAAGGCTGAATCCCTACCATTATAATGAGGAACAGGCTCTGTCTGTTTGTAAGATGTGTCATGCTCTTCATCAACAATAACAAGTTGTAAATCAGTAAAAGGAAGAAAGACAGCACTTCTTGAGCCTAATATAATAGAAAAACGTTTTTCTTTGTCTTCAGTCTTGGTCCTATACCACACCTCTGCCCTTTCCATTGTGGAGTATTTGGAGTTATAGACGCCTATTCTATTGCCAAAGTATTGTTCCAAGCGTTGAATAAGCTGAGTGGTAATGGCTATCTCTGGTATTAAGTATAGCACTTGTCCTCCTTTTTTCAGAACATAATCTATCAACCTGATATATACTTCTGTTTTCCCGCTGCCCGTAACCCCATGCAATAAAGAGACTGGCTTATCTTCCCAATGTTCCAAGACTTGATTATATACTGATAGTTGTTCTTTGTTCAAGACTACCTCTTCTATGTCTTTAGACACTTTAAGCTCTTTCAATCGTGAAGCTTCTATTTCCTCCTTGACTAATATACCATTTTTTATAAGAGTGTTTATCGAAGAAAGAGAACAACCTTTGGCTACAAGTTCAGTCTTTCTGACCATTGTTCTCCCTTTTAGCAATGAGATATAAGTCAATAGCACCTTGTTTTGTGAAGAATACTTTTTATTAGAATCCATTTGCCTAAACAGTTCCTGCTTTTTCTGTTCATTCAACGAGTATTCTTCAGCAAGATATACAACAGTTTCTTTCTTGGGAATATATTGTTTTCTTAGTTCTTCATCAGTTACGACTATATCTTTTGATATTAGAGAAGAGACCTTTGATATAAGTTGATTAGCAGGGCATATCTCTTCCAAATCTGCAATATTTACCTTATCTTTCCTTGCTAATACATCTACAATTTGTTTCTGAATATCATCCAAATCAGAGACATCCCCCGAGAACATAGGAGATATTTCCACCACGGTTTCACTTTTCAACCTGAAAGCAGCAGGCAAAGCAGCAGAAAGCACATCGCCAATATAGGCAACATAATAGGAGGATACCCAATTAAAGAAAGCTATTTGTTGTTGCGTGAGTATAGGCTCGGAGTCTATAATGTCTAAGACGTACTTGATATTATATTGTTGAGGCACCTGTTCTGTTATTCTGACAACGATGGCTGAATATATCTTCTTTTTACCAAACTGAACGGCAACCCTCTGCCCTACCCTTATATCTTCGTTAAGCACTCTTGGAACCCTATAACAGAAAGTATTGGGCAAATGCAGAGTAAGGATTACTTCAACAAATAATATCTTATCTTCCTTTGTCATCAATCTTTTGAATAAATAAGAACGGGTCTGTCGTTTTTATATAGATAAAGGTCTTCGTCTATTATTGCCCAAGCGTCTATATCGTTAAGATTGTTAAGATATATCCTTTCCAATTGGATATTTTCTTCAGGGCAAGCCATCCTTGTAACACCTATATCCCTGAACATAATATGATTTCTTTTGATTACCACTTGTCCAACGTAGGTATTACATCCCGAAGAGCCGCTTGCATATTCGTTTTCCGAAGTTATCACAAGGGTAATCCTCTCCTGACCTTGCTTATAGTTGATTTTTCTATTATTTAAACGCGATAGCACCCACACTCTATTATATATGGTGGTGTCTGTCTCTACTTTCAAGAGTCTATTCTGTGCATTAAGCTCAAAAAACATCAACAACAAAAACACAACAAACAAAAACTTCTTATTCATAATTTACATCTGTTTATTCAATATAAAGTAATGCTCCTTTAAGATATTCTCCTTCTGAATGGAAAATGTTTTGCGGATGATCAAAATTATGAGTTAAGCGTTTAACCATCCTAACCTTTCTACCGCTAAGCACAGCACAAGAGAACAACATGGTGAAGAAATCTTGAGAACTTACAGCTTGAGAACAAGAGAAGGTAAATAAAAATCCGCCTTTTTTTATTTTTAACATAGCAGAAAGATTAATAGAGCGGTAACCCTTCAATGCTTTCTGTAAATCTCTGTTATGCTTTGCAAAGGCAGGAGGGTCTAACACTATAATATCATATTCATCATCAGCAACAGTATTTAAATAGGATAAAACATCTTGTTTCACTACTCTGTGTCTTTCACTTAAACCATTTATCTCTACATTCTGCTCACATACCCTGCAAGCCTTGTCTGAAATATCTACGCTCTCCACCTCCAATGCTCCTCCTTTCAAGGCCGAAACAGAGAAACCTCCCGTATAAGAAAAACAATTCAATACCTTTTTGTCTTTACTTAACTCACTTACAAGCTTTCTGTTGGCTGCTTGGTCAATAAAGAAACCTGTCTTTTGACCTTCCTTGTAATCTATCAAGAATTTCATACCGTTTTCCAAGCCTATAAAATAATCAGGCAAAGGTTCTTTGCTTTCTGTTATCTCTTTGGAGATATAAAGGAACTCATCTTTTGCTTCAATGCTTTTATTTCTGCCAAGAGTTGAAGAAGATTTAGAAAAAAAAGTTCTTGTTTCAGGTAAATACTTTAATAAAGAAGTTATGATATAGTCCTTTAAGAGATACATCCCTACTGAATGAAACTGTAAAACAATATTACCATCGTAGTAATCTACTATCAACCCAGGAAGATTATCTCCTTCTGCATTAATAAGTCTAAATATAGTGTTATCCTGTTTGTCTAATAAACCTAAAAATCTTCTATACTCAACAGCAGAGGCAACTCTTTTGTCAAAAAACTCTTGATTTATATCTTCTTTTTCAAAGCTCAGTATCTTTACTGCAATAGTCTCGTTCTGCCAATATCCTTTTGCAAGAAAATCTTTACCAGAAGAATATACTTCTACCAAGTCCCCTTCCTGCAAATCAGCATTTTTCTTTTGGATTGCACCAGAAAAAAGCCACGGATGTTTTCTCTGCAAGGATTTTTCTTTACCTGCAAAAAGAATTACTTTCTTCATATATATCTTATGTTCTTTATTATTGTATTTATATCTGTATTCACGTTATAGTTACGTGCATACAACAGATTTAATCTGTGAAGAGTTTGTTTACTTAGGTCTATATTCTTTATGTTTTCGCTGACTGAAAAAACGGAATCTTTTAGCCTTGGCAACTCATTATGTTTTTTATCCTGAATATTATAACCTACAAACGTTTTCATAGCCAACAGTACAAGCACATTATTCTTCAACGCTCGCAAAGGTCGCTTATAGACAAATAACAATACAGGACTTAATAATAGAAATACAAAAGAAAACACAAAATCAACAATTCTTTTCTTTCTACGATTCTCTTCAGAAGATATAGCATTAACACTAACTACGTATGCATCTGCAGGAGTATTAATAGAATTGCTTCCTATTATAAAATTACTTACCTCTGGAGCAATAGTAAATCGTACATTGACATTGTTAAGCTTACTCATTATTCCAATGATAGTGCTTTGCGACAAAGACTTTGAACAAAAGATTATCTCTCCTGCTTTGTATATTCTTATAATATCTTCTAACTGAGAAATAGAGCCAAGAAAATATGCTCTGTCTGCATTATCCTTTACAGAAACCATTCCTATAAACTCTGGCTTGAGGTTGGTTTTCTTCAACAAATCCCCTACTCTCTCACATTCTTCATACTCTCCTACAATGATATATTTGTTTGCGTTCTCCGTGTTTTCACTCTCAAGTTTAGACTTCAACATTGTCTTTACTTTTCTGGTAATCCACAAGACAAAGAAACTGACAACAGAACAAAGAATAACCATCGCCCTTGAATATCTCATCTCTGCCGGCATAAGAGAATAAAAAACCAACAAAGAAATCATTCCAGAGAACACCCCATAGAGAAGTTTATATACTTTAAAACTCTTTTCATATCCACCAAAGATATATACACAAAACTGAATTATTAAAGCATATAATGGCATTGCAACAAATGTATAATGAGAAGGATAGTAGTCAGGATTATTCCAATATGTTGTTGCCCAAAATCTTTCCAAATAAAAGAAAGCCACGTACAATAAAACAAAATCAATGAAAGGTAAGAATATATTTTTGAATATCCTCTTCATCATAGAAAAAGAAGCCTTGAACCATATCGCAAGTTTAAGCAAGAAAGACAAAGAACGTGTCTTCATGTGCTTCTTTGCAAATATATCCATAGCATTATAGAACGTATAGACATAGTTCAAAGAACCTTTCTTGGTACTTTCGCCTTTGTAATGTATAATCTGAGTGTCGGCAAAGTAGTAGTTATCATAGCCTGCCAAAGTTATACGATAAGATAGGTCTATATCCTCCCCGTACATAAAAAATGTTTCGTCTAACAATCCACATTTGTCTAAACACTCTTTTCTTAATAACATAAAAGCACCTGCAAGAATATCTACCTTATTTGTTTCTTCGTATGGCAGATGCCCCATATAATAACCGCAATACTTCTTGGAATGAGGAAACAATGAAGACAAGCCGCTCATCTTGCAGAAACAAACCCAAGGAGTAGGGAAACCACGCTTGCTTTCCCTTAATATCTTTCCCTGACCATCTATCATCTTAACGCCTAATCCTCCTGCTTTTGGATGAGAATCCATAAAAGCAAGACATTTTTCAAAGGTATCCTCCTCCACAACAGTATCTGGATTCAGAAGCAGAACATATTCACCTTTGGAAATTCTTATAGCTTGATTGTTTGCACGTGCAAAACCTACATTTTCTTTGTTTTCAATCAGTTTAACCTCAGGAAATTTTTCTTGAAGCATTGGTATAGATCCATCCACAGAGTTGTTATCCACAACAAACACCTCAGCCTCTATGTTCTTCAAAGCCTTAAAGACGCTTTGCAGACAATGCTCCAAAAAATACTCTACATTATAATTGACTATGACTATAGAAAGTTTCATCAAATCACTCCTTACAATAAAATTACATTTTTCTTTTTCATTATCCAAAACGGTACAAATATTTTAAAACAAGTATTCAACTATCAGTTTGTAAAAATATAGGGATTTAATATGGATAATAAACTTATTGAATAATATATTCATCTATATTTTTTGTCTGAGAAGAGAAATTCACTCCTATCTTGTATAGTTTTCTTTCATCCTGCTGAAAGGCAAGTGGATAATCCTTGCTGTCTATCTGCTGCAAGGCTTCTTTTGCTGATTTGTCAAACTTGAACTCAAAAACATAGATATAGTCTTTGGTCTTTATTACCATATCCATTCTTCCTCGTGAAGTACGATACTCTGCTTGTGAATAAAATCCAACTAAACGGCAGATGAGGAATAGTATTGTTTGATAATAGTTCTCTGTGTCTTTGATTATGTCGTATGGAATACCTGCAAAAAATACTTTCATCTTCTCAAGAAAGTCTTCTATTCTTCCTGCTCTTAAGTCTTTGATAAATTTAGAAAGGTAAGAAGCAGACTTATCATCTATAGTATGAACATATCTTGGAAGTAAAAACTCCAAAAAGCTTTGTTCAACTTCTTTATTCGGATAACCTAAGGTATATTCTTGCAATTCTTTATCGTAATCTTTTATGGTAAGATAGCCTGACTGATAGAACAAAGCAACAGGTGCAGACAGCATACTCTCTTTGCTGGTCAGGTCCCTTGCTGTTATATTCCCTTCTGACAAATCTTTTAAGTCATAGTCATTTTCTTGCAATAACTTAATAAGAAA
>OMWJ01000012.1 GCA_900314725.1 uncultured Bacteroidales bacterium | reverse complement strand
GAGCGTTTAAGGGTAATGCTAATAACTGGGGCTAAGTCGTAACAAGGTAGCCGTACCGGAAGGTGTGGCTGGAATACCTCCTTTCTAGAGAAGTTCTACGGATAAAGTAGGATATAAAAAAGATAGAGAATACGACAAGAGAATAACGCAAGGGCTTGACAAGCTTCTTGAGAAGCTTTACGCTACTGCCTGAGGTTTGAAAAATTTTGTTTATTTTATATGGTATATAATATAGTCGCGTAGCTCAGTTGGTTAGAGCACCACACTGATAATGTGGGGGTCGGCAGTTCAAGTCTGCCCGCGACTACAAATGAAAAGAACTACTTGATTTATCAGGTAGTTCTTTTTTTTGTTTTGCTTTGAAAATATCAATGTTATAATAACATATAAAATAATCTATTCATGGTTCTTTTACTTTCAGTCTTAATGGTCAAAAAGTAGGATAAATTTGCATTTTATATAGTCTTGATGGTCAAAAGTAGGATAAATCTGATAATGGTCAAAAGTAGGATGATAAATGTTGTAGAACGAGTAGTATAGAGGTTCTGTAGCTATTTATAAGAGGTATTTTCATATTCTTTAGCGAAGTATCTTTCAATAAATGTTTAGCAAAAGAACATATCAATATTTTTTTAAAAAAATTTGTCATTAAAAATAATTATATTAATTTTGCCACGCCTATTGTAGAATGGGTAATAGCGTTTGAGCAGTTGTGCTTTTACACTATTTTTTAAAATTTCATTAATTTAAAAAAAAGCGTTATGCTTTTATAACTTGCGATTGAAAGTCTGGTAAACTTTTCAGTAGTATACAAGTTATGGGTTTTATAATATGATATTATGTCATTTTGACGTGAGTTCATTTACTTATATCTTTATACAAAGGTTTTACCAGACACCTCAATCGGAGATATATTTAGGTGTAGATGATTTCACGCTTTTTCTGTATAATGTAAATATAAGATTGTTAAGGACAATCTTTCCTTTAGGAAATCATCAAGGAAAACTTATCGCTTATGCGAAAAATTAATTTACTTTTGATAGGAGTATTCTTATTCCTATCTTCGTGTAATGTACTTGCACAAGTATCCTTTACAGAAGATAATATCACTTACACAGTCACAGGGGCAAATAGTGTAACAGTTACAGGTCATACAATAACTTCAAACACAGACCTTGATATTCCTTCTGATTTTACACACAATGAAGTGACGTATTTAGTAGAACACATTGGTGATGAAGCTTTCTTAAACTGTGAGTATCTAACTGGTCTTACATTACCAAGTACCATTCTTTCTGTAGGGACCTCTGCTTTTGCTGGATGTGAAAATCTAACAATGCTTACGCACAATGGAGAAGGAACAATAGGCGACTATGCTTTCAGTGGATGTAGTGGATTGACAGATATAAGATTTTCAGACCTGATTACAAGCATAGGTGAAGATGCTTTTGCGAACTGTGACATTGTTGCAGTCAATTTTCCAAAAAGTCTGACAAGTATTGCCAGTAGTGCCTTTTCAAGTGCTATAAGTTCAACAACACGTGTAGACATAGGAGCTTCAATAACTCTTGCTGAAAAAGATAATCTTGTGAATTTTCTGCGAACCATAGATTATGGTATTGCTACCAGCGGGGGCTATACTTATGATTTACGATTAGATGGAGGTAATATATATTATTCAACGAACTCCGATAAAGCATTGCTTTTCAACAAAACTAAAACGACTCTTTTCTATGCACAGATGTTTTATTTTAATATAGATATGCCTGAGTCAGAACTTAGAAATCTCTCATCCCTTACTACCATTGGCAAAAGAGCTCTTGCAGAGCTGGAACCATGCTGTGTCTTTTTCCCAAGCACTGTAACAACGATTGAAGATGAAGCGTTCAAGGACGCATTACTGGGCAATATCTATTTCCTTTCAACAACAGCACCATCTTTGGGTGAAGATGTTTTTGCAGGACCTACCTGTCATGATATATATATAAACAATGCAGACTCTACTGCATGGAAAACAGCATGGGCTGGCAAGGCTGATAATTGTAAATTCTATGTTAAGCATGATCTATCAAATATTACCGAACCAACATTTTATGACCAAACATGTGAATGGCAAGCAGTGTCAGGACCTAGATCCATCAGTATCAGCTCAACAGGTTCTTTGGAAACAAATCGCAATTATGCCAACATTTATTATGAATATTTAGACTATGGTTTTGGTGTAGATGTCATGATTAACAGAACTTTACCTACTGACACATGGAGTTTTATTGGTAATCTGCAACCTGCAAGAACACAATACAAGCATCTTTGTTTAGAGGATTATGATGCTGATTATTACAATTTCTTTGCAGCAAGTCCTTTTGACTATACCAATAATGCGTGGGGCGATTATGCTACAGCTACACAGACCATGCCTTCGGCTGGTAATGGATTCTTTATCTATCCTTTTAAAGAATGTTTCTATGACATGGATTATCCGTTTCTTTGGTGGGGGTTTACCAATACAGATGCCTCCGCAACTCCTAACACATCGGTCAGCGAAGAAAAAGATCATGAATCTACATATATAGACTACTACATTTACTGTGATAGCGGAATAGACAATCCTTTTAATAGTGGTGATTTAACAGTATCTAAAACAAATAATGGAGCAGTAAATGGAGGTGGAAAATGGTTTGCACTAAGTAATCCATATATTGGTAGATTAAATATGTATTCTTTCTATAATTTTGCCGCTAACAAAAGAGCAGGAGAAAGCAAAATACAAGGAGGAGTGATTTATACATATAATTCTACAACAAATGATTGGGATGATCCTTTGGATATAACCGACCCTGGTAATATTGTTGCTCTTATGCCAGGAACAGGCTTTATGGTTGCAAGCAAAGATAATGCATCCAGTCTATCGCTTACGTTTCGTGATACGCTGACGTTACAAAAAAGAGATTGGTCTAAACTTGCAACAACAAAATCCTACTCAATGGATAAGATAGTCTTTTCTGCAAAAGCAAATGAAATAGAGAAAAGAATGTTAGCAAAATTGGATGACCAAGCAAGCAATGGTTTTGACGGAAAGGACGCATACGTTCTTATGTCTTCTAATCATGATGTTGTAAATCCATATTTTTTGGTTGAAGGTGAGCATATTTTAAATAATCATTTCAACTCTCTTCCTTATATTACCGATATTAACTTCCATTCTTACAAAGACAATGAGGTAGAGTTTTCTTGCCAGAACTCTAACCCAGATATAGAGGTTTCAATTATTGATATTCAAAACAACAACAGTGAAACAGTATTGAACAATGGTGAGGTGTTCAATATCTCTTGCAGCGAAGGAGACAATGCAGGAAGATATAAAATCAAATTTGCAAGAAAGAATGTAGGAATTAATGAGGTGGCAAGCGAAGACAATTCTATCCAAATTTGGAACAATGCAAGAGAGGTAACCATAGACGGCAAAGACCTAAGAAGAGTTGAGATTTACAACACTCTTGGACAGATGGTTTATTCATCAAGCCTTGCAGGTAACAGCACAACATTTGATAGCAATTTGAACGATGGTGCATACATTATTAAAGCCTATACAAGCAATAGCAGTAAATCTAAAAAAGTAATCATAAAATAAGGAGAGAATAAGATGAAAAAGTTAATAATTTCAATAATTGCAATGTTTTTTTGTGGAGTAGTTGCCTTTGCACAACCAGAGACTCCTCCAATGCCAAATCCTAATAATGAGGATAATGCTACAGATATTTATGGCAACAGCAGACAAGTAAATCATGGTCCTGTTGGGACAGCGACAGCATTGCTTGTAACACTTGGAGCAGGAACAGTTGCCTACAAGGTAAGAAAGAACAAAAAAGAAAAAGAGGAAGCTAAAAACTAAACCTTTTAAGAGGTTTATCATTTTTTTTAATTTTAATTCGTTGAGCCTTACGCTGTGAAGCGTAAGGCTGTTTTTTAATTTCTTTTCCTAAAACTTTAACTGAAAAGTCGTCTTTCGCCGACTTTGGTGCGAAACGTCCATTCAGGACGTTTGACGCTGCTGTGAAGCGTAAGGCTGTTTTTTTGTTTTCTTCTAAAAAAATGAAAAGAAAAATGTCTTTAACTGAAAAGTCGTCTTTCGCCGACTTTGGTGCGAAACGTCCATTCAGAACGTTTAACGTTGCTGTGAAGCGTAAGGTTTTTCTTTTTTAGCAAGTATAATATAAAATAAAGCCGGTGTAAGGCCTTGTTTTTCTTTCTTGCACCGGATTGCTGTTAATTATGTTGAGATAGTTTTAACCTGCAAAATATTCCTTAATAAAAGGCTTTTGAGAAATTATTCTATTCAAAATTTATTTCAAAGTCATTTCTTTTTACGTCTTGTTCATCTATCATCTTTTGAATCTTTTCGTCCATTTCTCTACGTTTTCTTTCTTGCTCGGTTTCGTGCTTACGTTTCCACCATTTAGTATTACCAAACAAACGCTCCATAAGAGATTTTTTCTTCTTAGTTTCCTGCTTTGTTTGAGGATTGTCGCTTGGAGTATTGTTTTGATTTGATTTTATATTATTGTCTTTTGACGGTTGTTCAACAAACGTATTGTCTGCTATCAAGTAAAAAGAATTGTCGTTGATATTGTTTAACTCATATAATTCAATAATATCAATTAAAAGGTTAGCATAGTTAGGATTGGTAGCATAGCCACATTGTTTTAATCCATTAGCCCAAGACTTGTAATCTGTTTTGTCTAATTGAAAAAGCGAAGCATATCTTTTATTTTTTGTCAGAAACAAAGAATGGTCAGTAAAACTTTCTTCTGCATTATCATAAACACGAAAGCAATCATTTTTATTGTCATCATCTTTGTAGGTCTTTTTTCCTGTCCATGAGGAATGACATTTGATTCCAAAATGGTTATTACTTTCTTTGGCAAGACTACTTCTTCCACTACCTGATTCTATGATTCCCTGAGCCAAGGTAATACTTGCAGGTATTCCATATTGTTTTTCGTTCTCAATGGCTATATTTCTATATTGTAATATATAGTCCTCAGTTGTTGTTTTTTTGCTTTGTCCAAAGGCAATAAGGTTTATGACAAAAGCAATAGCGAATATAAAAATCTTCTTCATAGTTTTATTCTTTATAATCTTTCTGCAAAAGTAGTATATTCTCTTTTATTAATGGTCGTTCTTTGTCGCTTTTCTGAAAATAAAATCGTATTTAATACGTTTTTTAATAAATCTGAATACTTATGAAGAAAATATTTTTTTGCGTTTTATTTTTTATATGTTTTCATTCTTTGTCTGCACAAATAATCAATGCGGATGAAAGATTGGATGAATATCTACCAAAGTTGAACAATAAAAATGTTGCCTTAGTCTGCAATCATACTTCTGTAGTAAAAGACAAACATTTGATAAACCTACTTGTAGAAAACAAAATAAATCTTTCTCTTGTTTTTACTCCAGAGCATGGATTGACAGGTTTGAGTGAAGCAGGAGAATTAGTAGGGGATTCTTCTTTAAACATTGATGGAAAGAAAATAAAGGTGGTTTCTCTTTATGGAAGCAATAAAAAACCTTCCCAGCAACAAATGCGAGGAATAGATATTGTGGTTTTTGATATTCAAGATGTGGGTTGTAGGTTCTATACTTATATAAGTACATTAGAATATGTAATGCTTGCTTGTATAGAAAATAATGTTCCTCTTCTTGTTTTAGATAGGCCTAATCCCAATAACTATGTTGATGGGCCTGTACTGCAAAAAGAATATAAAAGTTTTGTTGGTATGCAGTCAATACCAGTCTGCTATGGACTAACGATAGGGGAGTATGCTACAATGATAAATGAAGAACATTGGGTAGATAAAGAAAGGAAATGCGATTTGCAGATAGTAAGACTTCTAAACTATGAAAGAGATATGGAAGTATCGCTTCCTATACCTCCTTCTCCTAATCTTAGAACAGATAAAGCGATAAGGAACTATCCTACTTTATGTTTTTTTGAAGGTACATCGCTTTCTGTAGGTAGGGGTACAAACACTCCTTTTGAGATTGTCGGTTATAAGCCTAAGAGAAGCAAAGCAATTAAATGGAAACAGATTGATATTACAGAGAAAAAAATAGACGTATCTTTAATAATCACTATTTATAGAGAATATAATGGTGAAAAGAAGTTTTTCAATAATTTCTTTGATAAGCTTGCGGGTAATTCAACCTTTAGAAAAGCAATAGTAAATCACAAGACAGAAGCAGAGATACGCAAATCATGGCAAAAAGATATAGAAAACTACAACAGCATTAGAGGAAAATATCTTTTGTACTGAAATAATAAATATTAATATTTTTAGTTATATACTTATTAACAAAAGAAAATGACTAATAAGTTGAAATATATATATGTAATCATTTTATGCTTTGGTTCTCTTTCCTTGTTTGGACAATCAACTGCGGGACAGGAATCATTTGCAGTCCTAAATCTTTACAATTCTGCTCAGATGACAGCACGAGGCTTAAACTTTGTGCCTCGTTTTATTGATGATGCACCTACTTCTATAGCTAATCCTGCTACGCTTACTACATCCGTTAATAATAGAATTTCACTTACCTACACAGATATTTTTGCTGGTTCATATCAAGGAGCAATACATTATACTCATACTTTTAACAAGTTAGGCAACTTCGGTTTTGCATTACAATATATAGATTATGGTAATTTTGTTATGACTGAGAGCAATGGAGATATTGTTGGCTCATTTTCTGCAAATGATTATATGTTTAATATTGCTTGGGGAAAACAAATAGAAAAGAATCTTTACTTAGGAGTTAATTTTAAACCTTTGTTTTCCAAATATGAGTCCTATTCTTCAACTTCTTTGGCTTTTGATATTTCTGCCATGTGGGTTTCTCCTACAGGCTCATGGCAAGTGGGAGCAGTGTTGAAGAATATAGGAAGACAAGTCCATTCTTTTGCTTCTCAAAGAGACACACTGCCTACAGATTTACAGATAGGTTTTTCCAAAAAAATGAGTCATGCTCCTTTGATATTCTATGTTGTTGCAGATAATCTAACACGATGGAATATAAGAGAGGATGATAAACTTTCGCCTCGTTCTTCTACTTCAATAGACGGTACTGTTAATGATGAGAGTTCTTTTTCTGCTTTCATGGATAAGGCTTTCAGACATCTGCGATTTGCAGTAGATATATTCCCAAGCAAACATTTTTATTTTAGTCTTGGATATTGTTGGAGACAAAGAAAAGAGATGGCTGTTGATGACGCTTTTTCTCTTACAGGACTTTCATACGGTTTAGGAATAAACTACAAGAACTATTCTTTGAACTATGCTCGCAATGAGTATCACAACTATGGCTCTCCGAATTATATTACTTTGAGTTATAAATTTTAATACATATTTTTATGAACACAATTTATGATCTTACGATGAAAAGTCTTTCCAATAAGGATATAGATTTTTCTCAGTACAAAGGTAAAGTAATGCTTATTGTAAATACAGCAAGCAAATGTGGTTTTACTCCTCAATATGAGGGATTGGAAAAGCTTTATCAGAAATATAAAGACAGAGGTTTAGTCGTTTTAGGTTTTCCTTGCAATCAGTTTCTTGGTCAGGAACCAGGAGGAGCAAAAGAGATTCAGGAAGGTTGTCTTATAAATTATGGTGTTAGTTTCCAGATGTTCTCAAAAGTGGATGTCAATGGAGAAAATGAAGCACCTTTATTTACTTATCTGAAAGAGAAAGCCCCTTTCAAAGGTTATCCTGTTAAAGAAATAGGCGAGCAACTTGACAATATCCACAAAGAACAAAAGACAGGCTTCAACACAGGCGACAATATTCGTTGGAATTTCACTAAGTTCCTTGTTTCAAAAGATGGACAGACAGTAAAACGTTATGAATCTGTTATAACTCCAGAACAAATGCAAGAAGATATAGAAAAAATGTTATAATTATGAAGAAGATTTTAGTTTCAATAATAGTATTATCCTTGAGTGTGCTATTCTTTGGTAGTGTTTATGCACAAAAAGAAAAGAGTATCTACGATTTCAAGATGAACAGCCTTGAAGGAGAGCAGATAGATTTCTCACAATATAAGGGCAAAGTTATTTTAATAGTAAATACTGCAAGCAAATGCGGTCTTACTCCACAATATGAAGGCTTAGAAAAACTCTATGAAGAATATAAGGAGAAAGGTTTAGTTATCTTAGGTTTTCCTTGTAATCAGTTTCTTGGACAAGAGCCAGGAAATGCAAAGGAAATACGTTCGGTTTGTTTGCAGAACTATGGTGTTTCTTTCCCTATGTTTGAAAAGATAGATGTAAATGGAAAGAACGAAGCTCCTTTATACACTTTCTTGAAAAAGAAAGCCCCTTTCAAAGGTTATCCTAATGAGGAGTTTGGTAAGCAGTTAGATGAGATACACAAGAAAACAGGTTCTGGCTTTGAAAAAGGAGATAACATCCGTTGGAATTTTGGTAAGTTCCTTATTTCAAAAGACGGCAAAACCATCAAACGTTTTGAACCTATGGTAGAACCAAAAGAATTGGAAACAGAGATAATAAAGATGTTGTAAAAATTTTATGGTAGTGCTACAAAAAAAGTGTGTAAAATTCTGCTGAATTTTACACACTTTTTTGTAATAGTACCTATTAATTTTGTGAATGCTTATTCTTAAGCACTGTTTTTGGTATGTTTTTAATTTGATTTTGAGTTGCTGAAAAAAAGTCTTCGTTTTTAGAAAAAAAGACTTGGTTTTAAATTTTTAAATCTTGATGTTTAGGGGTAAAAGACTTAGTTTTTTTTTCTAAAAACGAAGACTTTTTTCAGAGAGATTTAAATAGCTGATATACAGTATAATTATTCTATTCTTTTTACGCCGTTTTGCGTCAGGGAGTATTTGAAGTTGCTTTCTTTTTCTATGGCAATATTTTCATCATTGAAGTTTAGTCTATGTCCATATTCACCTACGTAGCCTATTTTCTTTGCAGGATTACCACAAACACAAGCATAGTCCTCCACATCTTCTCTAATGACAGAGCCAGCACCTACTAAAGCATATCTTCCTATTGTGTTTCCGCAGACTATTGTTGCATTTGCTCCTATGGAAGCACCTTTTTTTATTAATGTTCTTTTGTATTCAGTCTTCCGTTCAATGAAAGAACGCGGATTTATCACATTAGTAAAAACACAAGACGGGCCAAGAAAGACGTCATCTTCACATTCCACTCCTGAATACAAGGAGACATTATTCTGAATCTTCACCCTGTTGCCCACTTTTACACCATCTGCGACAAAGACATTTTGACCTATATTGCATTTTTCTCCTATCTCTGCTCCCTGCATAATATGCGAGAAGTGCCAAACCTTAGTACCCTTACCTATCTTAGCATTCTCGTCTATAACGGCTGTTTGATGACAAAAAATATCTTCCATAATGATTTTACTTTTACCAATTATTTTCTTTGAATCTTTCTATATCTCTGCGGTCTCTTTTTGTTGGTCGTCCTGTATGAGCATCCCTTCTTTCATAATACATCATACGCATCATTTCCTGCTTATCGTATTCTTCTTGAGGTGTTAGGTCTTCGTAATACTTAGGGACATCTTTGGCGGGAATACGATTATTGAGCAAACCAATCACCTTTACAGTTCTGTGTATAGGGTTTTGATTGACCACAACTATATCTCCAATGCTTACTTCTTTAGAAGGTTTTGTTGAGACATTGTTCAAAGAAACCTTTCCTGCACTACACGCATCAGCAGCAAGAGTTCTTGTTTTATAAAGTCTGACACACCAAAGCCATTTGTCTATTCTCATAATTCCAAACGTTTTGCTTTTATTTGATTTTCTACTTTACCGTCTTTATAGACAATATCGCCGTTGAGCATTGTCATATAAACAGAATTATTAAAGCAATGATTTTCCAAAGGAGAGAATTTACATTTTGAGAGGATGTCTTCTTTTTTCACAATCTTCTTTTCTCCTAACTTGACAAAGACAAGGTCGGCAAAGTATCCTTCCTTTATGAAACCGCGTTTTTTGATATTGAATCTCAGGGCAGGGTTTTCCATCATCTTTTCTACGATAAGGGACAAATCCCATTGCTCCTGCTCAGCTATCTCCAACATCATTAGCAAAGAGAACTGAATGGACGGAATGCCAGACGGAGCAGAAAAATATTCTTTTTGTTTTTCACTTAAAAGATGTGGGGCATGGTCAGTTGCAACCATATCTACGTATCCTTCTTTCAAGGCTTGTCTAAGAAGTTTTCTGTCTTCAGTGGTTTTAATGGCAGGATTGCATTTGATAAGGTTTCCTAAGGTTTTGTAATCTTCATCACAGAAAAACAAGTGATTAGGACTGACTTCAGAAGTTATATGTTTGTTTTCTAATTTATCACAAGAGAGTAAAGAGATTTCTTTTCCTGTTGTCAGATGTGCAAGATGAAACTGCGTATTGTGGCGTTTTGCTAAATCAATAGCAAACTTACTGCTTTCAAAACAAGCTTGTTCTGTTCTTATAAGAGAATGCACATTGTAAGGAATAGGAGAAATACACCTATACTTTTGTGTATTGGCTTGAATTATCTGTTCATCTTCGCAGTGAGCCGTAATAATAAAAGGAGAATGCTGGAATAGATATGTGATACTTTCCTTTCTATCCACAAGCATATTGCCTGTGGAAGAGCCAAGGAAGAGTTTCAATCCTGCAACGCTACCTTTATTTAGGTTTATAGCCTCGTCTATGTTGTTATTCGTAAGTCCGAAGTACAGAGAATAGTTGCAGTGCATATTATCTTTGCAGAGAGTATATTTTTCTTGCAGGAGGTCTTTGGTAACGATTGCTGGAGAGTTGTTAGGCATATCAAAAACGGAAGTAACGCCTCCTGCTAATGCGGCAAGACTCTCTGAAAGCATATCGGCTTTGTACTCTGCTCCCGGCTGGCGGAAATGGACATGGGTATCTATCACTCCGGGTAAGACCATGAAACCCTCGCAGTCTATCACTTTGCATCCTTCTGGTAAAGAAATATCCTTATCGCAGACTTCCTTTATATATTCGTCTTCAATAAGGATATTCTTTTTCACTCCCTTAAAGCCCCTTACGTCCTTGGAACTTATAGAAGCGTTCTCCAAATATGTGTACATCAACTTCTAACAATATGAACAAGGACTTTTAGGTTATGGTCCTAAAAATCCTTGTGATTCTAAAATTTATTCTGCTATTTCGTTTTCTACTTCAGTCTTTATTGCCTCATCAACAAGAATTCTGCCACAGTATTCACAAACGATAATCTTTTTATGCATCTGTATTTCCATCTGTCTTTGATGTGCTATCTTGTTGAAACAACCTCCGCACGCATTTCTATCTACTGTAACAACAGCTAAGCCATTCTTGGCATTGTTTCTTATACGCTTGAATGCAGTAAGGTATCTTTCTTCTATATGTTTTTCCTCTTCTTCTGCACGCTTAACCAATAGTTCTTCTCTTTCTGAAGTATCTTTGATAATATCATCAAGTTCAGCTTTCTTAACATCAAGGTCTTTTTGCTTTTCTTCTCTTTCCAAAGCATACTTCTCAACGTTTTCTTTTATAGCCTCAATGTTTCTGGTTGCTTCTCTTATCTTCTTTTCTGAAAGTTGAATTTCTAAGTTTTGGAACTCAATTTCTTTAGCAAGAGATTCAAACTCTCTGTTGTTTTTAACCTTACCTTGTTGGTCTGTATATTTCTTTATACTCTCCTGATAAGTAAGGATGTCGTTCTTATGTCCTGTTACTTCAGTTTCATACTCTTTTTGTTGTTCAGAAAGTTTGTTTATTCTTGTGTTAAGACCAGCGATAGTATCTTCCAAATCTTGTACTTGCAAAGGTAATTCACCTCTTATGATACGGATTTTATCTATTTCAGATGCTATTTTTTGTAGTCGGTATAATGCTTTCAGGCGATTTTCTACGGTAGCATCCGCTTCTTCGTTCTTAAATATCGGTTTTACCTCTTCTTCTTTCTTTACCTTTTTTGCCATAACTATAAATGAATATATATGTTTGAATTTATTCTATTGTATTGAACTTGCAAAAATACAATTTTTTTTGATACTGAAATAATAAGAGATTTTTTTTTTACATATTTTTGATTTATTCCTTACAGAATAACCTAAAAAAGAAACTTAAAAGTATTTTATCACTCCTTAGTTGAATAGAGTAAAGAGGGTTGAGTTTTTATATCTAAGAAACAGCTTGTTTGGAATATTTTTTGCAGAAGATTATTCATTATGCATATAATAAGTAGGATTATAGCATTTCTTTTTAGTCTTGTTTTGTTGCTTGCCTGTTCTAAGGCTCAACAAAGCGGTGTTGTTTTTCCTAATAATCAGGGTTCCCTTGTTGTAAATTCTTATTATGAAGACAGCATAGAACAGCAAGAAGATGACTCTATGCTTAAGGTTCTTTTGAAGGACTATCTAAAAGACAAGGAGCATAGAGAGGAAAAACGCGAATGTTATGCACGATACACAAAATTGTTTTTTAAGACTCTTTATAGTCAAGTTTCTGCACCTATATTATATATAGGATATTATATGTGTAGAAAAAAAATAACCAAGAAACTCTCGCAACTATATCAGGAAAAAGGTTTGGAAAACATAGAGAACATAGGTAAGGACATTGTTAATGGGGTCATAAGTGAGCAGGAAATAAAAGATTACTTAGGAGAAGGGTATTATAAACTTTGGTTGTATGGGGATACTGACGATCCTATAGAAAGCGGAGGAGTACCCCAAAGCTATAAACCTACTCTTTCTATGTTCGCAAGACGTTGGTTTTATTCTGGAGTTAGAAATCCTCGTTGGAATGCTACCTACATAGATAACTATTCTTCTAATATAAGAAGAATATCCACATCTTTTGACAATAGAAGTGATGTTAATACTCATAACTATGGAACAAGCGATACTAAGTTGGGGACTTGGTTAAGATGGTATGTGGATGACAACGGCAAATGGTGGTTCTTGTATGAGAAAACTAAAAGAACAAAAGGAAACTCAGGAAAACTGTTCTATTTTGGTGCTGTTGGCTTAGGTGATAAACAAGATGGTAACTACAAAAAAGAGGAAAACAAATGTCGTTTTGAGTTCTCTTTGAATAGAAAAGTTAAGATAGATGAGTAAAATGGACGTGTTTTTTACTTTTGGAGGCTAAAATCGTGTTTTTATGCTGTTTTTTTTACTTTTTTTATTAAAAATCGAGCAAAAAAACAAAAAAAATACCAAAATTTCACCTAATACTAAATCTCTGTTTTTGAAATAAATAAAAGAAAGACTTGTCATTTTGTTTCCGTTTTTCTTTGTTAATCCGTAAAAATTACTTTTCTTTGCATTCCGAATTATAAACTTTTAAAAATTTTAAGATTATGTCTGAAGAAATTACAAAAAAAGTGATAGCTATCGTAGTCGATAAGTTAGGAGTAGAAGAAAATCAAGTTAAACCTGAAGCAAATTTCACAAGTGATTTAGGTGCTGATTCTTTGGATACTGTTGAATTGATAATGGAACTTGAAAAAGAGTTTAACATTTCAATACCTGACGATCAAGCAGAAAAAATAGCAACAGTTGCTGACGCTATTACTTACATTGAAAACGCTACAAAATAATTCCCAATTAAAATTTTCGGAATGAAACGCGTTGTAATTACAGGCTTAGGTGCGCTTACTCCGATAGGCAATGGTGTCTCTAATTATTGGGACGGATTGATTAACGGAGTAAGTGGCGGTGCGCCTATCACACACTTTGACGCTACAAATGCAAAGACTACTTTTGCTTGTGAAGTTAAAGGTTTTGATGGCGGACAATACTTTGACAGAAAAGAAATCAGAAAGTATGATTTGTTCTCTCAATATGGCATAGTTGCAGCTGATGAAGCCGTTGTTGATAGTGGTCTTGATATGGACAAACTTGACAAAGAAATGGCTGGTGTTATCTGGGCTTCTGGCATTGGCGGAATACAGACATTTGAGGAAGAAATAACAGGATTCGTTAAAGGTGACGGTTCTTTGAGATTTTCTCCTTTCTTTATTCCTAAGATGATTGCTGATATTTGTGCAGGACACATTTCTATAAAATATGGCTTAGAAGGACCTAATTTCGCAACAGTATCTGCTTGTGCTTCTTCTGCTCACGCAATAGCCCAAGCTTTTATGTTTATAAAATTAGGAAAAGCTAACATGATGGTTTGTGGTGGTAGTGAAGCAGCTATTACTCACGCTGGTCTTGGTGGTTTTTCTTCTATGAAGGCAATAAGTCAACGAAATGATGACCCTAAAACGGCTTCTCGTCCTTTTGATAAAGACAGAGATGGTTTTGTTTTGGGAGAAGGTGCTGGTGCTTTGATTTTAGAAGAGTATGAGCATGCTAAGAAGAGAGGTGCTAAAATATATGCAGAGTTAGTAGGTGCTGGACTTACTGCTGATGCTTATCACATGACTGCTCCTCATCCAGAAGGAAAATGTACTATGAGAGCTATGCGTTTAGCATTACAAGAAGGTGGAGTTAATCTTGAAGAAGTTAATCACATAAACACTCATGGAACTTCAACTCCTTTGGGAGACATTGCTGAAATAAAAGCCATAACAGGGTTGTTTGGGGATCATGCAAAGAACATTAATATCAATTCTACTAAGTCAATGACAGGACACCTTTTGGGTGCTGCTGGAGCAATTGAAGCTATTGCAACTGCATTAGCAATAAAGAATGGTATAGTTCCTCCTACAATCAACCACTTCACTGATGATGATGAATTACCTCAACTTAACTACACTTTCAACACAGCACAAGAAAGAAATATCACTGCTGCTATAAGTAATACGTTTGGTTTTGGAGGTCATAACGCATCATTAGCTTTCAAAAAATTTGCTGAATAATGTTCTTGTTTTCTCTTCACAAAGACGAACAAGAAAAATCTATAACAAAATTCTTAAAGAATGTTCTTGGGTGTAAGCCTAAGAATATTCTTCTTTATAAGACTGCGTTAATACATAAGTCTCGTTCTCATCACGATTCTAAAGGGAACAAGGTAAATAACGAACGTTTGGAGTATTTAGGCGATACTGTTCTTAGCACTATCGTTGGCCATTTTCTTTTTCAAAAGTATCCTCATCAGGGAGAAGGTTTCTTGACAGAGATGAGAGCTAAGATAGTTTCACGATCGAGTCTTAATGCATTAGCAAGAAAAATAGGGCTGAAAGAATTAATAGAATACTCCAAAAGCCCAAATATGACCTATGCTTCCATTCCTGGTAATGCTTTTGAAGCCTTAACAGGTGCTTTGTATTTAGATAAAGGTTATAAAAAAACATACGATATTCTCGTCAAAAGGGTGCTGACTATCTACATAGACGTAAAAGAGGTAGAACAAAAAGGCTGGAATTACAAAAGCAAGATAATAGACTGGTGTCAGAAAAATAAGAAACGGATAGCGTTTCAGGTTTTGGATGTTGATGAATCTACACATCGCAAGAAATATCACGTTGCTATCTTTATTGATAACGAAAAACAAGAAGAAGCCACAGACTACTCTATTAAGGCGGCAGAACAATTTGCCTCAGAAAAAACTTATAAACGCTTTGAACAGGAAGGTATCATCAAACAAGCCTAACCTCTTATATAGTCAAACAGATCTGTTTCCCTTGCTTCAAATAGAGAGAGTTGGTTCTCAACCTCGTCCTCTGGCATATTAACATTTTCTAAAAGAAACTCATGTAGTATTTTCTTAATAGTTATTTTGGGAGTCGTACCATTTAACTCACAATATCTTTTCAGCAGGATAGAATCCTTTGCTGTAAGATTTATTTGCAGACTAAGATGTTTTTTATTTGCTATGTTATTTTTTTTTCTCATCTTTGCATTCTGATTTATTGGCAAAGTCTATTATTTCGTTTGCCAAAATTAGTATAAATTTTTAAAATATAGGCATATAAACATAAAAATTATGATAAAAGCAGAAGAAATATATGGTTATCTAAAAAAAAGTTCCACTTTTTTCTTATTAGCTGGTCCTTGTGTTATAGAGGATGAGACTTCTCCACTACAGATAGCAGAGGAACTTAAAGATATTACTGACAGATTAGGCATACCTTTTGTTTTCAAGGCTTCGTACAGAAAAGCTAATCGTTCCCGTTTGGATTCTTTCACAGGAATAGGAGATAAAAAGGCACTGAATGTTCTGTCAGAAATAAAAAAACGATTTAACCTCCCTATTGTTACTGATATACACGAAGTGCAAGAAGCAGAAATGGCAGCAGAAGTTGCAGATGTTTTGCAGATACCTGCCTTTCTATGCAGGCAGACAGACTTACTTGTAGCAGCTGCAAAGACTCAGAAGATTGTAAACATAAAGAAAGGACAGTTTCTTTCTGCAGAGAGCATGCGTTTTACATTAGATAAAGTTCTTCAATCAGGTAATGAGAAAGTAATGCTGACAGACCGAGGAACATTCTTCGGTTACCAAGACCTTATCGTGGATGTTAGAAACATTCCTATTATGAAGAGTTTTAATGTCCCTGTTGTTATGGATATAACTCACTCTTTGCAAAAACCAAATCAAACAGCAGGAGTCTCAGGAGGCGATCCTCAGATGATAGAAACCATTGCAAGAGCATCAATAGCAGTAGGTGCAGACGGAATATTTATGGAAACACATCCAAAACCTCTTGAAGCCAAAAGCGATGGCAAGAATATGTTAGAACTCTCTAAAGTAGAAAACCTTTTAAGCAAACTTATCAAACTAAAACGCACCATCAACGAAATAGATAAAGCTTAAATTTTGTATATATATCTTATTTAATAAAATTTGAATACTATATCTAAATTCATTATTTCAGATTTCTCAAATAATGAATCATTTATTTCAGTTTTCTTACCAAGAACTCAAATAAATGATTTTTTTATTGTAATGCTTGCATTTATCGGTTTTTACTACTAAAATACTGTTATTCTGTAGTTTCTGTAGGTTGTATGCGGGAGACTTAGTCTTACTGAAAAAAGTCTTCGTTTTAAGAAAAAAAGTCTTGATGTTTATATGCAAAAGACTTGGTTTTAAGAAAAAAAGACTTACTCTTTTTTGAGCAAGTCTTTTTCTTTATTTATGCCCTTTTTAGAGTAAAAAGCTATTAAACGATCTTAATGGGCGTTTCATTATTGTTATTAATCTTTTTAATACTCCAGATTATTGGACGATTATCTCAAAATAAGCAGGAAAAACTATCTTCATTCTATTTTTTTTGAAATTTTCTTTGTAAGTTTCAAATTTTTCTTACCCTTGCAATTCGTAAAGAGGAGTTATTCTCTTACATTAACAACGAAGCGTTTGTTATTGTTTTTGAATTGTAAAACCAGAAAATCGCCAATTTTCTAACACAGCAACAAAAACAATAAGCAAAAAGCAGAAGTGTATTACACGTGGGCTTTAGCTTATTATTATCGTGTGGGTGTTTGGCGATACCTCAGAAACAATTGGTAAGAAAAAGTTCACGTATCTTTTTTTACGTCCTTTCTCAAAAAAATAATACAAAGAGTTTCATTGTTAAGAGTAGTTAATTTATTTGTTTGTTAAATTTAAAATGGTATGCACAATATTTTTGTATTTGATTTGGATGGTACTCTAGTAAATACTGATAGTGCAAACTTTTATGCTTATCAGGAAGCAATCAGAGAATATAAAGGTATTAATATATCAGTATCACAAAATAGATTTACAAGAAGCGATTTAGAAATTTTATTTCCAAATATTAGGCAGACAGAACTAAAAAAAATAATAGAACTAAAAGAAGAATGCTTTAAATATTATTTAAAATATACAACTCCAAATACATACTTTATTGAAAAACTACAAGAACTTTCTCATAATAAGCAAGAATGTATTTTATTAACTTCTGCTCACAGGCGAAGAGCTGTAGAATTGTTAGAATACTATAATTTAAAAATATATTTTACAAAGATGTATTTTCATGAAGACTACAATATAGTGGATTACAATAAATTTAGTTTTCTATTTTCTATATCCAAGAATAAAGAAATTTATACAATATATGATAATACATTTGATACTTTAACAATAAAAATTTTATAAACATGATTAAATTTACATTTGAAGAAAAGGATGAGTTTAGACCCCAGTTTAAAGATGAAGAATATGTAGAAAGACATCGAATTCTTGATAAAATAGAATGCTTCGCTTCTACTTGGTATTATTCTATGTATTCACCTAACCCCACCCATCCAAAATATCTAAACATATTAAAAAATGATAAAAAAACATATCCACCAGCATGCTTATCTAAAGCCAAAGATGATTTAAAAGATCAAATTTCAGAGACATTACCAAATATTATAGAATACTTAAATCGTCCTATAGTAATTTGTACAGTTCCAAGAGCAAAAATAGAAAATTATTATGCAGAAGAACAATTATATTTTAAACTATGTATTTCTGAATATATTAGAAGTTTAAATAATAAAAATATAGAAGATGGAACGACCTATATAGAGCGTACTGCTGATACAAAAACAACTCATTTCGGTCATCGTTATATGTCTGCTATGGGTGGAGATGGCAGTACTCCATATTTTGGAATTGCTAAAGACACCTGTACTTTTAACGAAAATAAATTAAAAGATAAGAATATTCTCTTAATAGATGATATTTATACTGAAAGTGTTAATATTGATGAAGATTTTTTACTAACTTTGCATAAAATTGGTGTTAGTTCATTAACATTCTATGCAATAGCATATACTCACAACAGACAAAGAAATAAAATAGAAGAAATATGAAAAAAACAGATAATACATTAAATATCATAACAGCAAGCACTTTCAAAGGGATAGGTAGAGCTTGGATTATAAAAAATTTTCAAGAAAAAAGAACTGAAGATGATATAATAGAATTGCTAAATTATAAAAATAATTGCGTTACAAAGTATGAATTCAAAGAAAGAAAACAAAATATAAGAAATCAACTAAATAGTATATATAAAGAAATAGATGGATTCAATACAACAGCTATAGGAGATGATGACTTCCCAAAATACAGCGGAGGCGTTAAAGCTTCTGAACAACCAATAGTTTTGTTTTATAAAGGGAACTTAGATATACTACAAATAAATAATTCTAAAATTTCTGTAATAGGAGTACTTAATCCAAGTGAGGATATAGAAAAACGAGAAAGAGAAATAGTAAAATACTTGGTTAAAAATAATTTTACTATAGTTAGTGGTCTTGCTAATGGCTGCGATTCTATAGCTCATCAAGAAACCATTATAAATAATGGGAAAACTATTGCAATTTTACCAAGTCCTTTAAATAATGTATTACCAAAATCTAATACAAAGTTGGCAAATGAAATCTTAAAAAATGATGGTTTATTAATTACTGAGTATTATACAAATATATCCTCAAGGTATGAACTAAGTGCAAGATATATAGAAAGAGATAGACTTCAAGCATTATATTGTGACTGTGTATTATTAACAGCGAGCTATAGTCCTAATGATGTAGGAAATGATAGCGGCTCAAGACATGCAATGAGTAAAGCAAAAGAGTATTCTATAAAACGTGCAGTGATGTATAATGAAAATACGGATATAAATAATTCTATGTTTGACCTAAACAGGCAATACATTAAACAGGATAATTTTACTACTATTGTTGATGATAAAAATTTAGATACCATAAATATACTATTAGAACAGATAATAAAAGATAAAGAAGTTAACTTTCTTCCATCGCTATTTTGATCATTAAATTGATAATTTACCTGATAAGAAAAAACTTTTTCAACGCTTACTTTTGTTATGGGATTGGTTTTTCAGTTACCAATAGTTTCTTTCATACTCGCGAAAATGAAAGTTTTGAATGCAGACTCTTTAAAACGTTATCGCAAGCATGCTTTTATAGCTATCTTGTTTGTCTCTGCAATCATTACTCCACCAGATTTGTTTACCTTGGTTTTAGTCTCCCTGCCGATGTACTTGCTTTACGAAGTCTGTATATTTGTCACAAAAAGTATAAATAAGAAAACATAAGTTAATAAGAAAACTACATTTAAGACTTGAAATTGTTTTAGCAATAAGATTTGCAGATGTTGTTATTTTGCATTGTAAAAAATGTCAAAACTACGTTGTAATTTGTCGGGATTAGTTTGATAAACATTGTTGCCATAATAGTAATCTGCTAAAACTTCATACAGTCGGCAGAATTCTCCAAGGTCGTGTTTGCCACGCTGTGTATCTATTGTAAGAGATAACAATTCTAATGCACGGTCGGCAGCACGATGGCATTGTTCTATATTTTTCTTACTTTTCCAGCGGTTAGCACGCGACACCTCGCTCCCAATGTTAAGCATCTGTTCGGCAAGCGACATCTGAGACCAGCGGCCAGATGCAAGTTCTTTATGTTGGTATTCTATCATTGGATTAAAGAATTTACAATATCTGTGATTTTTTTTCGTATAATGGGGTCTTGAACGTCTCTACTGCGGTTCCCCTGATATGGTCGTATGTTAATGAGAGAATCAAACTCAATAAAATCTTCACCTTCCATTTTAGGATAAAGGTTAATACCCCATAAATCTGTTTGCTCTCCTCCTAGTGTCAGCATTTCTTTTTCTATATCGGCGTGAAGCTCAGCATCAAGTCCAAGTATGCCTTGTCTCACATCAACGACAGCCTTTATCATATCGCCGAAGTATCCCGGCAACATATCATTCAATTCGCCACGACATATAGGGTGTGATAATATTTTCATAAAAAAACGTATTAAGTTAGTGATTGCAAAGATACATACTTTTTTCAATATTTTGAAAATAATTTTGTCAAAAGAAAGATATTTATATCTGCTGCATCTCTTATAATACCTACAGTTCTGTCCTTTTCTTGAATTTTAAAATATCAGTATTTAATATCTGCTATTCTTAATAAAAGTTGTACTTTTGCAGGACTATAATCTTGGGATAAAGGTATGAAAAACTTTGGAATAATAGGAGTAGGAGGATATATTGCTCCAAGACATTTAAAGGCCATAAAAGATACTAACAATAATCTTGTTTGTGCTTTGGATACTAATGACAGTGTAGGAATTATGGATTCGTATTTTCCTATGTGTAATTTCTATACTGAATACGAAAGATTTGATAGATATGTTGATAAAATATCAAGAACAGACAAGAGTTTGGATTATCTTTCGGTTTGTTCTCCTAATTATTTGCACGATTCTCATATTCGTTTTGGATTAAGAAATGGTTGTGATGTTATTTGCGAAAAGCCTATTGTTTTGAATACTTGGAATATTGACTCGTTGGAAAGAATGGAGAAAGAAACAGGTAAGAATGTCTATACTATTTTTCAACTTCGTTTACATCCAGCGGTAAAAGAATGGAAAAAAAAGATAGACTCTGCTCCGACGAATAAGGTTTTTGATGTTGATTTAACTTATATTACTTCTCGGGGACTTTGGTATTATGCTTCTTGGAAAGGAGATACAGCAAAGAGTGGTGGAATTGCAACAAACATAGGAGTACATTTTTATGATATGCTTTCATGGATTTTCGGAGAAGTAAAAGAGAATATAGTACATCTTGCTTCTCATGACAGAGTGGCTGGAATGCTTTATTTTCAAAGAGCAAGGGTAAGATATTTTCTTTCTATCAACTATGATACTTTACCAGATGAGGTGAAACAAGAAGGCAAGCGTACATACAGAAAGATTGTTTGCGATAATGAAGAAGTAGAGTTTTCTGAAGGTTTTACTGAACTACACACAGAAAGTTATAAGCATATTCTTAAAGGAGAAGGTTTTACACTGCAAGATGCAAGAACTTGTATAGAGATAGTTAGTTATATACGAAATGCAAAACCTATAGGACTCAAAGGAGAATATCATCCGTTGGCCAAACTTCCATTAACAAAACATCCTTTTGAAGTGTAATTTATTTAATCAAAAATAATGCTGTTATTCAGAGATTTAAAAAATAAATAAGTTAAATAATAGATTTTTTTTTCAAAAAATTTGGTGAGAATAAAAAAACGTTATAATTTTGCAAACGCAATTCAGGAATGAAGAAGCAGTAAAGGTCTGGTAGTTCAGTTTGGTTAGAATACATGCCTGTCACGCATGGGGTCGCGAGTTCGAGTCTCGTCCAGACCGCCAAACACTTAAGGGATAAGATACTTAGATAAGTATCTTATCTTTTTTTGTTTCTTGTATTAAAAAAATATTTAGCGAAAACTTGGTATAAGACGCTTTAGAAAAAGTCTTGATCTTTTTTTCTCAAAACTTGATCTTTTCACCCTAAAGACTTGATCTTTTTTTATTAAAACTTGATCTTTTTTTGCAAGTGTTAAACGTTTTGACTGGACGTCTTTTTCAGTTCAAAACTAAATTTATATAATAAACTCAATAATTTTTTGGTTCTATAATGTTGGCATTATATTACAGGGCTTTATATACTTTGCCGGGTTTAGATATGACGTAATCTTCTAACTCTAATTCCAAAAGCAGTGCAGAAAGTTCAAAAACAGATATATTGGTTTCTATAGCAAGAGTGTCTATATCTAATTCTCCTTTTTCTTTTAAGGTAGAGTATATTTTCTTTTGCCTGCCTTTTAGATTATCGGCTTTTGCGTCTATTGTAACAGGTGAATCTTTTCTTAATGTTTCTATAGTGTTGCTTATTTGTTGAGGTACATCATCCCACATCATCAGTTTTGCTATGCTTTTAGGAGAAGAAAGAATATTAGCACGATTTGATTCTATAAGGAAATGACAACCTTCGGAATATTTATCATTACATCTGCCTGGAACAGCAAGAACGTCTCTATTGTAATCATTGGCTAAACGAGCAGTAATCAAGGCTCCTCCTGTTTTTGCAGCCTCAACGACGATAACTAAATCACTTAAGCCTGCAATTATTCTGTTTCTTTGTGGGAAATTATAAGGAATGATAGGCGTGTGAGAGAAATACTCCGTTATAAGACCTCCCTTTTCTTTCATCTGTTGCGATAGAGTGTAGTGATCTTTAGGATATATCATATCCAATCCGTGTCCTAATACTCCAAAAGTTGGAATATTATTAGAAAGGCTTTGTCTATGTGCCATAGAATCTATTCCATAAGCAAGCCCACTTATAATCGCTATATCCCCGAAAGATTTCAGTTCCCTGACGATAGCATCTGTCATCATACGACCATAGTCTGTAGCTTGTCTTGAACCAACAATACTAACAATATGTTTTTTGTTTAAATCACCTTTACCATCAACGAATAAGCAAATAGGGGCATCGGGGATGTTTTTCAAACGCTGTGGGTAGGAATCATCAGTAAAGAAATAGGATCGGATATTATATTTTTCTACAAAGTTTAACTCCTTTTCGCAAGTGGCAAACATAGATCTGTTTATTATGGAATCTATGGTTTTATCCTTGGATTTGAAAATGGCCTGCAAGTCGTTTCTATTCAATCTAAACAACTCCTCGGCAGAACCAATATGGTTTAAAAGTTCAACAGCCATTCTTGGACCGATGCCTGGAGTTTTTGCAAGTGCTAACTCATAGATATTAACCATGATGAAAAAGATATCTTTATTGTAGAGTTTGTTTTATGCTTTGTTCTAAGTCTTCTACGATGTTACTTTTAGAGATAAGTTTTCCTTCTTTTGAGAATAAGAGATAGTAAGGTATATCGTTGAAATTATATCTATTTGTTATAGTATTTCCGTCTGCTATAAGAGAAGACCAAGCAAGAGTATTCTCTTTAGACCATTTTATCCATTCATTAGGAACAGGGTCAATAGATATGCTTACAACCTCTAAGCCTAAAGAATGATATTTGTTGTAAATATTTTTAAGGTTGTTAATGACTTCTGTACATTTTGGACTTTTTACACTCCAAAAATGAACTAAAGTTATTTTCCCCTCAAAATTTCTTTCTGTGTATTCTTTTCCGTCTTTGTCTTTTGCCAAGAAAACCATTTGATTAGCCATTGCCTGACGCATTATCTTTTCTTTATACTTAGAGACTAAAAAATTATGCCAAGGGTTATCTGATTTTTGATTTGAAAGTTCTTCGCAATATTTTAGCAAAGGATTATAGGTCTCTTCTATATGATTTATTTGGCTGATGATAACTGTGTAAGGAAAAGCAGAGTTGGGATAGTCGTTTGAAAAGTTTTTGCAAAGGGATACTATTTTAGTGTAGGCATTTGTGTTTTGAGGATTTTTGTATAGGGAGGCTAACTCAGTATTTATACTGTTGAGAAAATCAGAAAACTTCTCGGCTTGTTTGCTCCCTGAATATGATACAGTCAGTGGAGATTGCCCAGCGGTATATTCTTTTATTCCGGTTATGGTTAAGGTTATGTTCTTTCCTTTTTCTACAGGTAGAGGGAGAGTACACATAAAGCGTTTTTCTTCATTGAGAATGCTTATAGTACAGTCTTTTGTTTTGTTTTTTATTTGTAGATTACTTAGATCAAAACTTACTTTGCCATTTTTTATTTCAGCTTCTGCGATATCTTCTTGCTGGCGTGAAGCTATTTGGTCAGGATCAGCATAAACTATATATACTTTTCCATTTGTTAGTTCTGGAATGCTGACATTTACTTCAGTGTGTTTGCTACACGAAACAAAAACGCAAGAAAATAACACACATATTGCAATATAAACTCTTTGCATACTTTTGTACTAAAGTTAAATTCTAAAAAAGAGATTCTGATATTAGTTATTGCTTTTATTTCTTACCAATATTTCATCTATCATTCCATATTCGAGAGCTTCTTGTGAAGTTAGCCAATGATCTCTGTCGGCATCTTGCTCTATCTTTTCTATTGTCTGACCACTATGTTGAGCAATGATAGAGTATAGTTCTTGTTTTGTTTTCTGTATTTCTTGTACTGCTATAACCATATCAGAAGCTTGCCCTTGAGTTCCTCCCATAGGTTGATGTATCATTACTCTTGAGTGTTTTAGAGCTGAACGTTTTTTAGGAGCTCCCGCACAAAGAAGAACACTTGCCATACTTGCAGCCAAGCCTGTGCATATTGTTGCAACATCAGGACGAATATATTGCATAGTATCATAGATACCTAAACCAGCTTGAACATATCCTCCGGGAGAGTTAAGATAAATCTGAATATCATTTTTAGCATCAGTACTTTCAAGGAAAAGAAGCTGTGCTTGAATGATGTTAGCGACATCGTCATCTATAGCAGTGCCAAGAAAAATTATCCTATCCATCATAAGACGTGAGAAAACGTCCATCTGTGCTACGTTTAATTGACGTTCTTCTATGATTGTAGGGTTAATATATGCATCTTTTGTTGGAGCGAATGCACTTATTCTGCTTTGATATTTTTGATAACGATCAAGTGTTAGGGAATTAATGCCCTGTCCTTTTATTGCAAAAAGATTAAATTCTTTATTGAAATCCATAGTACTATTTTTTTATAGTTAATTATTGTTTGCAAAAGTAATATAATTTTTAGTATTATGGAACTCAATGCGAGTAAAAAATAAATATATAGGAAAAGAATAAATAATAAAATTGACTTTTCTTGCTATAGTTTGTTTTCTTTTTTGTACTTTTGCATTTTGTATTGTGTATAAATAGAAAGAGAGATGAAAAAAATAACACTATTACTTGTTATTGTTTGTGCAGCAATATCTTTACAAGCACAAAACTATGTGACTGATGCTTTTTTTGAAGCAAGAGCAGGTTTTCACAACCAAATAGATGATAATAATAAATATTCAAATCATTTTACGGGAGATTTCTTTAACTTTCAGATGTTCGGCAACATAACAGATAACATTTCTTATCGTGTGCGTCAGCGATTAAACACTAACCCTTTTGCAAATGATAATATTCTTAATGCTACAGATTTTTTGTATTTTGATTGGAAGATAAATGATAAATGGTCTTTGATGGTAGGAAAACAGGAGATATATATAGGAGGTTTTGAATATGATTATGCTCCAATAGATGTTTATTATTGGTCAGATTATTGTAATCAAATACCTCAAAGTTATGGAATGGGAGTGAGTCTTGGATATACTTTCAAAGAAAATAATATCATTTATTTGCAGGCAATAAATTCACCTTTTTCTCTTGGAGACAATGATAATTTGCTTGCTTATAACCTAATTTGGTTTGGAGATTTGTTTTCTTGGTGGAAAACTATTTGGTCGGCAAATTATGTTGAAGTAGTAAATGATAAAGGTTTATTCTATATTGCTTTGGGAAATAAGTTTGAAATGGGTGATTTCTATCTTGAAGCAGACTATACGGAACAGATAAATACAACACAAAAAGAGAACAAATATTCTTTTTCTTTAGCTGGAAAGTTGGATTATAACTATAGAGATAAATTGGATATATTTGTAAAAGGAGGCTATGATGATAATAGTATAAACTATGTAAATACGCTAAACAATCCTTTTGTTTATAGAGATCCTTACAAATATGTTGGTGGTGGCGTAGAATATTATCCTTTGGATAGCAAAGACCTTAGATTGCATTGTGTTTATTATTATAACAATGAAGATAAAATACACAACTTAGATTTGGGCGCAACTTGGAAACTCAGTGTAAAGACTCCCAACAAGCCTATAAGTAAAATATTCTAAACAGTATATAATCTAAATAGTATGAAAAAGTTTTTTGAACATAAGGTAAAAGAAGCAATAATTTTTCTTGTAGTCATTGTCGTTGTTTTTGGATTGTTGGCTTCTCGCATGGGAATGGCAAATATGATGAATACCATAATGAGAACAGCGCATGATCTTTTATTGAATACAGTTTTCTACCTAATGGGTATAACTGTTTTGACAGGAGCGTTAAGTAAATTGTTGGCAGAGTTTGGCGTTGTTAGTCTGTTGGAAAAATTGCTAAGACCATTAATGAAACCTTTATATAATCTTCCTGGCGTTGCAGCATTAGGAGGAGTGATGACTTTTCTTTCAGATAATCCTGCTATTATTGCTTTATCAAAAGATAAAAACTTCTCTTCTTATTTTAAAAAATACCAGCTTGTATCTCTAACTAACTTTGGAACTGCTTTTGGTATGGGTTTTGTGGTTATAATATCAATGGTAGGATATGGGCAGAACTATCTGCTGGGAGCTATTGTAGGATTGATAGGTGCAGTGGTTGGTAGTGTTGTTTCTACTCGTCTAATGCAACGATTTGTCCTTAGATCATATCCAGAAATGAAAGAATCAGTTGTTCCTCATGCAGTACAAGATGATACGGAAATACCAGAATCTGCTCAGCAAAAAGATAGTCTATTTCTTAGAGTATTGAATTCTTTACTTGATGGCGGAAAAACGGGAGTAGAACTTGGACTTGCCATTATTCCAGGAGTACTTATTATTACAACACTTGTATTATTAATAACCAATGCCGCACCAGCAGGAGGCTATGATGGAGGTATAGGACAAGGTGTTCCTATCCTACCTTGGCTTGCAGATAAAATACATTGGGTTTTTGAGTGGTTATTTGGTTTTAGCCACATGGAGTTTATTGCATTTCCAATGACGGCTTTGGGTAGTGTTGGTGCTGCTCTTGGATTAGTTTCTTCTTTTGCAAATAGTGGAATTTTAGATGGTAATGCTGTAGCTGTTTTTACTGCAATAGGTATGTGTTGGAGTGGTTATCTTTCTACACACGCTGCCATGTTGGATTCTTTAGGATATAGAAAACTTATTTCAAAAGCTATCTTAGCACATACGTTTGGAGGTTTGGCTGCAGGTATTTTTGCCCACTTCCTATTTTTGTTGCTGTCTTTGATATAAACTTCAAACGAAAGAATGAAAGAAATTTCTTTAGGAAATATATTACAAAAGATAAACTATCCGAAGGATATTAAGTCGTTGTCTAAGTCTGAATTGAAAGAACTTTGCAATGATGTAAGGCAATATATTATAGATGTATTAAGTGAAAATCCAGGACATCTTGCATCTTCTTTGGGTACTGTGGAACTTGCTGTTGCACTACATTATCTTTTTGATATTCCTAATGATACTTTAGTTTGGGATGTTGGACATCAAGCATACGCTCACAAAGTGCTAACAGGGAGAAAAGAAGATTTTAAGAATATTAGAAAACTTAATGGTCCAAGTGGATTTCCTCGTAGAGATGAATCTTCTTTTGATAGTTTTGGAACAGGACATGCTTCGACATCTGTTTCTGCCTCTTTAGGTATGGCAGTTGCAGATAAGATTAAAGGAGATAGTTCCAAATATCATATTGCTGTTATTGGAGATGGTTCAATGACAGGTGGTGAAGCCTTTGAAGCACTTAATCATGCTGGGAGTACATCAGCTAATTTACTTGTTATTCTTAATGATAATGGTATTGCTATAGATGAAGGAGTAGGAGCATTGAGTCAGTATCTTACCACAATTACAACTTCACATACATATAACAGAATAAAAAACAAGATATGGAATGCTCTTGGAGGTAACAAAGAAGAATATAATCCTCATAGAACATTTTTTAAGCGTATTTTGTTTTCTATAAAATCATGGTTTTCGGGAAAGAGTAACTTCTTTGAAGCTTTGAACTTTAGATATTTTGGACCAATAGATGGCAATGATTTAAATCAACTTTTAAAAACATTAAGTGGATTAAAAAGAATACAAGGGCCAAAACTTCTTCATATAATAACAAAAAAAGGTAAAGGATTAGTAGCAGCAGAAAACAATCCAACAACATATCATGCTCCTGGTTTGTTTAATTCTGAGACAGGAGCATTAGAATCTAAATCCGAAAAAGAAGGAGGTGTAAAGAAATTTCAAGAAATATTTGGAGAAACACTAATCTCTTTAGCACAGAAACATAAAAATATTGCTTGTATTACTCCTGCTATGCTTACAGGTTCTGGTCTTAATGAAATGAAAGAAAAGTTCCCAGATAGAACTTTTGATGTTGGTATAGCGGAAGAACATGCTGTTACTTTTTCAGCAGGATTATCTACAAGGGGAATAGTTCCTTATTGTTGTATATATTCTTCATTTTTGCAGAGAGGTATAGATCAGATTATACATGATGTTGCCTTGCAAAATCTTCATGTTGTTTTTTGTATTGATAGGGCTGGACTTGTTGGAGAAGATGGAGCAACACATCATGGAGTTTTTGATTTAGCCTACTTAAATATGATTCCGAATATGATTGTTGCTGCTCCTAAAGATGAATATGAGCTGCAAGATATGATGTATTTGGCTTATAGTGTAGATAAACCTTTTGCTATTCGTTATCCACGAGGTAAATGTTTTCATAGATATTCTCAATATACTGTTAAGAATTTAGAAATAGGCAGAGCAGAAAAAGTTTTTGAGGGAGAAAAGACGGCTGTTTTGACTATAGGTTCTATATACAACAATGCAAAAAAGGCTATTGAATGCCTAAAGCAAGAAGGAAAGAATATTGGTTTATACAATATGCGTTTTTTAAAACCTTTAGACACTTCTCTTTTGGATGAGGTCTGTGCTAAGTATGATAACATCATAACAATAGAAGACGGTGTAATAAGAGGTGGTTTTGGTTGGAGTGTGGAAGACTATATAAAACAACATAAATTAAATAATAATATAACTTGTTTGGGGTTGCCAGATAAATTTATAGAACATGGTTCTGTATCTGAACTACAAAAGTTGTGTGGTATTGATGTAGAAAGCATAACGGAAACAATCAGACAAATAAAATAAGGAGTTTGTTATATGAAGAAGATATTTTTGATATTATTGCTTACAACGTTGGGATTATGTACTAATAATCTTTATGCTAACGAAGAAAAAGAAAGTTTTAATGTTGGAAATACAATAATGCAACACCTTGGCGATGAACATTCTTGGGAGATATGTTCTATCAAAGGTCATGAGATAGCAATACCTTTACCTGTCATATTAATAAATGATGGTAAAGTCTCTGTTTTTATGTCTAATCATCTACATGGGGGAGAAGCATATAAAGGTTTTCGTTATGCAACAGAAAAAGATGGTGTAAAACTAAAAGGAAAGATAATAAGTGTGGATAATAAGAATGAATACTTAAGCACTCCTTTAGATTTTTCTATAACAAAGAATGTTTTTGGAATAATGATAGTCTGTGGTTTTATTGTCTTCGTTGTTTTGCGTAGTGTAAAGCGTGCAAAGAAAAGAGAAGGACAAGAGCCAAAGGGCATTCAAACAGTATTGGAGTTTTTTATAGGCTTTATTTCAGAAGACATAGCAAAACCAAACATAGGCGAAGAGCATTATGGAAAATATATGAACTATCTTCTGTCTGCTTTTTTGTTTATCTTTTTGTGTAATCTTTTTGGATTGATGCCTTTTTTCCCTGGTGGAGCAAATATCACAGGGAATATAGCTGTAACGATTGTTTTGGCACTATTTACTTTTGTTATTATGATGTTTTCTACAACAAAGCATTATTGGAAACATATAGTTAATCCATCAGTCCCTGCTTGGTTGAAACTGCCTGTTCCTCTTATGCCAGCTTTAGAATTTATAGAAATATTTACAAAACCATTCTCTCTATGTGTGCGATTGTTTGCAAACATAACTGCTGGACATGTTATTATGCTTGCATTTGTTTGTATCATATTTATCTTTGGTGCCAATTCTCCTATTTCTGGTTATGGTTTTAGTGTGGTTTCTATTTTGTTTGGGGTCTTTATGTTTTTGGTAGAATGTTTAGTTGCTTTCATTCAAGCATACGTTTTCACATTTCTTTCTGCTATATATATAGGTATGGCAAGAGAAAAATAATGATAGTTAAATTTTATTTTTTATGAAAAGGGTAGTTTTTGTTTTATTAGTGTTGTTTTTTGCCCAAGCTTATTCTCAAGATACTTTATATAATAAAGCACTTAAAGCTATAGATGAGAAAAGATGGTTTGACGCAGAACATCTTTTGACCAAAGCATTAAAAAATGGTGAAGATGAGTTAAGGTGTTCATACGAGTTGGCTTGGACTTATTATTGTAACGATGAATTTCAGAAAGCAATAAACGTTTTGAAACCTTTTTTAGAAAAACCTGACAGCATTCCAAGCGATGTCTATCAACTTCTTGGTAACGCATACGATGAAAATGGCAATTCATATAAGGCTGTGGATATATACACTATGGGTTTAAATAAATACCCTAATGCAGGCAATCTTCATCTTGAACTTGGTAACATAAAATATAAAGAGGGAAACTATAGGGAAGCACTTTATTGGTATGAGAAAGGTATTGAAAAAGACCCGATGTTTGCCTCAAATTATTATAGAGCAGCCAAAGTATTTCTTATGAGTACAGAAGTTGTGTGGGGATTGTTATATGGAGAAATATTTATGATTCTTGAGCCTGAGAGCGAAAGAAGTAAAGAGTTTTCTAAGGAACTGTTCTATGCTTATAGGGATGGGATTTCTTTAGGAGTAAACGCAAGCGTAGATTTCAATAACAATATCATTGTGTATTCTGATTCTTTTGAACGGAAAAATGTTTTTCCATCTGTTTTCAATTCCATTATGCTGAAGTGTGTGAAAGGCAAACGTTATATTGACATATCAACTCTTGGTCAAATACGCAAACTCTTTATTTCTAATCTATATAAAGAAGCAAAAGATTTTGATAATCCTCTGTTTAATTATGAAAAAAAACTTATGGATAACGGATTGTTTGACGCTTACAACTATTATCTTTTTGCGTATGGCAATACAAAAGAAAGTTCTTCTTGGATAAATTCTCATAAGACTATGTGGGATAAACTTCTAAAATATCTCAGAGCTAATCCTATTCCCTTAACTAACAACTATTACTTTTCTCGTTACACTATGGAGTAGAATTTGCACAATAAAAGAAAATAAATTTCGTTTTTATAACATATTATTAACATTAAACCGATGGGCTGAAATGTGATAACATCAGCAAATTTAATTATGAAGAAATTATTTAAAAGATTATTCTTTATTTTGTTCGCAACAGCAACAGTATTCAGTTTTTCTGCATGCGATGACGATGATGATGACGATGCGACAAACCTTAGCCAAGCTCAAATAGAAGAATATATATATGGAGTTTGGAACCTGGATTTAGGTAATACTTATTATCGTTTCTGGCTTGCAGAAGATAATGGAGATGATTACAATGGCAATTTCCACTATTACGATAAAACCGATAGTGATAGAGTTCTTTTGGTTACAGATTTTCATTGGGAATTAGATGGCAACACAATTATAATTACTCTTCCTGATTATATGCAACAAGAAGGCAATATAACTTATAAAATAGTTGAAATAAGTGCTTCAAAGATGAAGTTTAAAGGAGCTTTGCCTCATAACCAAAAAGAAGGAACTTATACTCTTACAAAAGAAGGAAATTTAAGATAAAAGAAAAACGAACACGGATTGTTGAAAGGCTTTAATGTTATTGCAACTTTAAAGCCTTTTTTTATGCGTTATGCCATTCTCTGAAATGTGTTGCGAAGTTTCACATTAAAATTTTGAACAAATAGCAAACGCTATATTTTATACTTTAAATTCATTTTCTTTTTTCTTCCACTATGGAGAATAGAAAAGAAAAATGTCAAATCAAACTTACATCGCAAGGTTAGTAAAGTTTTTTATTCTTTAGTTATTCATATATAAAATTTTATTTCTTTATTAATTCATTATTACAAAAAATGAGATTATTAGTTATGATGCTTATGAGTACTTATACTTTGTTTTTTTCTATTCTTTACTTTTAATATATTGTAGCAGTGCTTCTGCGAATAAATCTGCTGTAATTGGTATAAATCGGTCCTCTTTCATTAGTTGTTTTAAATCACTGTCGCCAAAATATTCTTTGAGCCCATTTTTAAACTTTAGAGAATATACATACTCAGGGATGGTAGGTTCATCTTCATAGTATTCATCTTTAGGATCAAAAACAACCCCTTCATAATACCATCCTTCACCACACGAAAATTTGTAATAGCCATCCCTTCTCTTATCAAAGATATAAAAAGGCTCTTCTAACTTTTTAGAAAAGTGTTTCGACTTGTAAGAATCTATTTCATCATAGATAGTTTCTGTTTCTTCTATTTTTGCATAACCTTTAATGTATGCACGAATTTTTTGTTCTAAATTTTTGTCCATATATTATTCTCCTTATTTTTTATGTTAATAATTGTGATAAGTGCAAAATTATATCTCTATACTGTCAAATCGTGTCATAGTATTAGAAATTTGTGAAAAAAATTTTTAAGACTTATAATTTTAACAGAGGAAATGATATTTTTTTGTTGTATAAACTTTTTATAAAAAAAACTTTATGTAGGAGTATAACAATCCCTTCTCTCGCAGGACTTGGTTTTGCGGGAGGGATATAAGGTCTTTTTGAAAAAAATCTTCGTTTTAATCTTTGAAAACTTAGTTTTTTGTTGAAAAAGTCTTGGTGTTAATTTCTTAAAACGAAGAGTTTTTGCCTTATATTTAGATGATAATCAATAGGTTTTGATACTATATTTCTTTCATTAAAAAGAATATATGAGGAGTCTTCGCTTGAGAATTATGGTTTTAAGTATATATATTACGTTCTTGCAAAAACTTTACTCAAAACCACTGATTATCTATTTGCAAAGATAAGATATTTTTTTGAGATATGCAAATTTTGTATGGTAATAATATTGATTTTATATTGTTTTGGCAGATTCTGTGTTTTGTAAAGAAAAATGCCATAAACTCTTTTGAAGTTTATGGCTTTGATATTGTACATAAGATGTTGTGTAATTAGAATCTGTCGGAATCTCTTCTCATACTGTTGTTGCGCATAGGAGAGAATCTGTTCTGAGAGTTGTTTGAAGGTCTTTGTCTGTTGTTGCTGTTGCTATTGTTGTTTCTTGGAGAAGATGATCTCTGAGACTTTGACTCAACATAACCTTCTGGTTTAGGGATAAGAACTTTACGAGATAGTTTAAACTTACCTGTCTGCTTATCTATTCCTATAAGTTTTATTCTTACTTTGTCTCCTTCTTTGAGAACATCAGAAACGTTTTCTATTCTCTTCCAATCTATCTCTGTAACGTGAAGTAAGCCTTCTTTTCCTGGCATAAACTCAATGAAAGCACCAAAAGAAAGGATAGATTTCACTACTCCGTCATAAACTTCTCCAACTTCGGGTACAGCAGTTATGGCTTTGATTTTTGCAACAGCCTTTTCTATGCCTTCTTTGTCAGCAGATGCTATCTGAACTAAGCCGAAATCGCCAACTTCTTCAATAATGATAGTTGTGTTGGTTTCTTTCTGCATCTCTTGTATTATCTTGCCTTGAGGTCCTATAACAGCACCAATGAATTCTTTCGGAATATGCATTGAAACAATACGAGGTACATGAGGTTTGTAGTCTTCTCTTGGAGCAGGGATAGTGTCTGTGATAATGTTAAGGATATGTTCTCTTCCGCGTTTTGCTTGTGCAAGAGCTTGTGCAAGTATATCGTAAGAAAGTCCTTCACATTTTATGTCCATTTGGCAAGCAGTGATACCATCAGCAGTTCCACAAACTTTGAAGTCCATATCTCCTAAGTGGTCTTCATCACCAAGGATGTCTGAAAGAACAGCCCATTTACCATCTTTTTCTATCAGTCCCATAGCAATACCAGAAACAGGCTTAGAAATAGGAACACCTGCGTCCATCAGTGCTAAACAGCCAGCACAAACTGTAGCCATGGAAGAAGAACCGTTGCTTTCCAATATATCACTTACAACGCGGATAGTATAAGGACAGTCTTCTTCGTTAGGGAGTACTTGTTTCAAAGCACGCATAGCAAGATTGCCGTGTCCTATCTCTCTTCTTGAAGTAGATTTGTTGCCTTTTACTTCTCCTGTTGCAAATCCTGGGAAGTTGTAGTGAAGAATGAAGCGGTTAGAACCCTCTATCATTGCTCCATCTATTGTTTGTTCGTCAAGTTTTGTTCCTAAAGTACATGTAGAAAGCGATTGTGTTTCTCCTCTTGTGAAGATAGCTGAACCGTGAGCTGAAGGAAGATAATCAACTTCTGCCCAGATAGGACGGATTTCTTCAAGTTGTCTTCCGTCTAAACGTACTCTTTCATTGAGAACCATATTTCTCATGGCTTCTTTCTCAATGTTTTTGTAGTAACGGTTAAGCATTACAGCATGATCTTGCTTGTATTCTTCTTCCAAGGTTGAGAAGAAATCCTCTTTTATTGCTTCAAATCTTTCACCTCTTTCGTGTTTAGACTTGATTCCTTCTTTTGCGAGATCATAACACCTCTGATAGCAAGCATCATGCATCTTTTGTTTTATTTCTTCGTCATCTTCTTCATGGCAATATTCTCTCTTGACGGTTTTTCCAACCATTTCAGTTAGTTCTTCAAGAGCTTGGCAATGTATCTTTATAGTTTCGTGAGCAGCCTTTAGAGCTTCAAGCATAGTCTCTTCAGAAACCTCTTTCATCTCTCCTTCAACCATCATTATATTGTCCTTTGTAGCAGCAACGATAAGGTCTAATTCTGCCCTTTCTTGTTCTTCGTAGTTTGGATTTATCTTAAACTCTCCATCAATCAAAGCAACACGACATTCACTTACAGGTCCGTCAAAAGGAATATCACTGCATGCTAAAGCACTTGCAGCAGCTAAAGCAGCTAAAGCATCTGGTGGATTTTTTTCATCACCAGATATAAGAGTAATCTGTACTTGTACTTCTGCGTGATAGTTGTCTGGAAATAGAGGTCTTAAAGCTCTATCTACCAAACGAGAAATAAGAATTTCGTACTCTGAAGGACGTGCCTCACGTTTAAAGAAACCTCCAGGGAATTTACCTGTTGCAGCAAATTTTTCTTGATAATCAACACTCAAAGGCATAAAATCTACGTCTGCTCCAGCTTCCTTCTTAGCACACACAGTAGCGAGTATCATAGTATCGCCCATTCTTACAACAGCAGAACCGTCTGCTTGCTTTGCCAACTTGCCGGTCTCTATTTCTATTTGTCTTCCATCAAGCAAGTTGAAGATTTTTTTTGTTCCAATCATCTTTTATTTTTTTTACATCTTTCCAAGTGAAGCCCTGCTTGGAATAATAACCATAAATCATAAGGTTTTAACCCTAAATAAATAGCACATCTGGCTTCAAACTAATCATAAAACAGCAAAAAAGCAAATATGACATAGAGTTTTGTCATATTTGCTATCAGATTTTAAATTTTTAGTTTCTCTAACATTATTTTCTTAAACCTAAAGCTTTTATTATGGCACGATATCTTTCAATATCTTTCTTCTTTAAGTAGTCAAGCATCTTTCTACGCTTACCAACTAAAAGAACTAAAGCTCGGTTTGTGAATTTGTCATTTTTATGTTCTTTACAATATTCAGTAAGGTGTTTGATACGGAAAGTAAATAAAGCTATTTGACCTTCTGCACTACCTGTATCTTGTGCATTTTTACCATACTGAGCAAAGATTTCTTGTTTTTTTTCGTTTGTTAAATACATTTTATTCTTTTTTTTATTTGTTAAACCATAATGAACTAACGGCAAATATTACATCAACCCTCGTCCAATTTTGAAGTCGCAAAATTACAACCTTTTATTTTACTGACAAAATAAAACAAAGAAAAATTATTCAGTTAAAACTTCCAAAACTTTTAAATCATACATTTGAAGTTTTGGAGAATCTCCATAACCAAGATTTGGATGAAGCCAAATAATATAATGAGAGCCTGCATTCATCATGCTAAGAGCTTCTTTAACTCCTAAACATAGACCATCTATTCCTGTAGGTCCAGGACGTTTTCCGTCTTTATTGATATTAGTACGAACTAATTCCCACCCATTACCTTCTGTTAGTTCATATTGAGTATATTGTAGTATTACTCTATCTCCATTTCCTACAATAGGTTTTTTACCTTTGCCTTGTTTTTCTATTTTATATTGCAATCCACTTTGAGTTGTCTTAATATCTTTTGTTTTTGCATTTTCTTCTAAGAACTTGTTGGCTCTTTCTAAGTCAGGTTTTGCTTGTTCGAAAGACTTCTCTTGCATATTCTCTTGAGTTCTGCGAGCGTATTCCATGATAATGCTTCTCATCGTTTCAACATCCCACACACCATCAGTGTCTTTTGAGAATGCTTGTTTGAATCCTCTTGCATAAAGGTCGGCATTAACAGGTGCATCTTTGTCCATTGAGGCTTGCATTCCGTTTAAATATCCCAAAGCAAAAGAAGCAGAGTCTTTTAAATCTTTTAATTCAGTAGATTTAACTCTGTCATCATTCTTAGAACAAGAAAACAGAACTACAAAAGTTAGGCTTAGCCCTATTATATATAATAATGTATTGCGTTTCATTGTTTGTCTTTTTTGAATATTAGGTTGCAAAAATATAAATTATTAGTCAGATACAAAAAAATAAAGGAGAAATAATAACGGATAAAAGAAATATTTTCATTACTTTTGCAACCGCTTTTAATTCTTAATACTATTTGTCGTGAAAAGAAAACATTATATATACATATCTTTTTTTGCTATAGCATTGTGTTGGTGTTTTGCTACGGAGACTAAAGCACAAAACCGTCAAAGTTTAGAAAAGGAGAAAGCGAAGATAGAAAAAGAAATATCTTCAATGAATGCCATACTAAAGGAGACAAGAAAAAACAAAAAACTTTCTGCCTCTGAATTGCAGATAATAAAAAAGAAGGTAGAACAACGACAACAATTGGTTAATAATATAACTTCTCAGATTAATATATTAGACAACCAAATCAAAACAACTCAACAAAGTATAACAGAATCTTATCGTAGTCTTGAAATTCTTAAGCAGAACTATGCATATATGCTTCGTTATGCACAAAAACATCGTTCTGCAATGGATAGGCTTTTATTTATTTTCGCAGCAAAAGACTATCATGAAGCCTATCAGAGATATGTATTCTTTAGACGTTATGCTTCTTTGCAAAGAAGTCAAATGGCAAAGATAGAAAACAAGACAATAGAGTTGTCTTCAATGACAGATGACTTGCTTAACCAAAAGAAATCACAGTCAAAGTTGCTTAATCAAGAAAAAGTCAATACAGCTAACCTTAATAAAGAGCGTCAGCAACAAGAGAAACTTGTAAATAATATCAAAAAGCAAGAAAGCCAGCTTGCAAAAGAAATAAAAGCAAAAGAAGCTAAAAAGAAGAGACTTCAACAACAAATAAATGCTGCTATCTCTGCTGAAGTTAAGAAACAAGCAAAAATAGCAGAGACAAAAAGAAAGAATGCTTCTTCTGCAAATGCAACAGCTAAGAAAGAATCTTCAACAGAAAAGAAAACTCCAGAGAAGAAAACTTACGTAATGGCTGCAACTCCAAAAGAAGAAGCCTTGTCTAAGAGTTTTGAAACCAACAAAGGAAGACTTCCTTGGCCTGTTGGAAAAGGTGTAATCGTTAGTGGTTTTGGAAAACATCCTCATCCTGATATTGCAGGAGTAGAGATAGAAAATCTTGGAGTTGATATTCGTACGACAAAGGGAGCAAGTGTTAAAGCTGTTTTTGAAGGAGAGGTTTGTAAAGTTTTCCCTGGACCTAATGGAAACAAGATAGTAATCATAAGACACGGAGAATATATGACTGTTTATACTAATCTTGCGAGCGTTTCTGTTTCTGATGGAGCTAAAGTTTCAACAGGTCAAACTATAGGAACTATAGCCACAAATGAAAATGGAGAAAGTGAAATGAATTTCCAAGTTCGTCAAGGAGTAAAATGTCAAAATCCTTCTGTTTGGTTAAAAAGATAACAAGAAATAACTTATATATCATGAACAAAGCAAAGCATATCGTTTTTTACCTTTTTGCAGTGGTATTCTGCGTTAGTGTTTCTGCACAAGAACATGCAAGATGGACTTTCACAACAAATAGAATCAATGATTCCGTTTCTGAATTGCAATTGAAATGCTCTTTAGACAAAGGTTGGCATATTTATTCGCAATATACCAAAGGAACTGAAATGCCTATAGAGTTTAATTTCTCAAAAGCAAGTGATTATCAAAAGATAGGCGGAGTAAAAGAACCTGCAAGCAAAGCCCATTATGATAAGTTTGCTAAAGACACTACTCGTTCATTTGAGGGAACTGTTGTATTCCGTCAAAGAATAAAAGTAAAGACAGATAAGGATTTCAAAGTAAAAGGTTCTCTTACTTTCCAACTTTGTGAAAATGGTTCATGTATTCCTCCTGATGATGTGGCTTTTGTTTTTGATGTAAAAGGAAATCCTAATATTGTAGGAGAAGAAGTTCCACAAGAACCACAATTAGCAGAATCTCCTACTCAGGTAGCAACAGAAACGGCCTCAACACAAACTTCTACTACTATTGCAGAAGCAAAATCAATGGGAGATACTCAAGATCTTGCCAATAAATCTTTGTTTATGGTGTTTCTAATTTCATTTGGAGTGGGATTAATAACTTTGCTAACTCCTTGTGTTTTTCCTATGATACCAATGACTATATCTTTCTTCTTACATGGAAGAAAAACTAATCGTCAAGGAAGAAAACAAGCTTACTTCTTTGGACTTTCCATCGTTTTAATCTTTGCTGTTTTAGGCTTATTGCTTACTTTGATATTCGGAAAGGACGCAATGTATATCATTTCTACACATTGGATTCCTAATGTTCTGTTCTTTGTTATCTTTATGGTGTTTGCTCTTTCTTTCTTTGGATTGTTTGAGATAACAATGCCAAGCAAATGGGTAACCAAGTCAGACAAAGAAAGTGAAAAAGGCGGACTTTTAGGTGCGTTCTTTATAGCTCTTACTACAGTATTAGTTTCTTTCTCCTGCACAGGTCCTATTCTTGGTGCTGCATTAGTGGAAATGGCGTCAGGCTCTTCCAATTCGTTTATATTCTTTGTTTCTATGTTGGGATTTGCCATAGGTTTTGCACTTCCATTCACTCTTTTGGCTATGTTCCCTTCATTCTTAAAGAATATGAAAAGCGGTTCGTGGTTAAATAGCGTGAAGATTGTCTTTGGTTTCTTGGAAATAGCCTTAGGTTTAAAGTTCCTTATGGTAGCAGACCAAGCATGTAATTGGGGAATCCTGCCAAGGACAACATATCTCTGCATTTGGATAGTAATCTTTGCAATGATAGGATTCTATCTGTTAGGCAAACTGAAATTCAAAGGAGATTCTGATTTACAGCATATAAGTGTTGTTCGTCTTTTCCTTGCTATTGTTTCCTTCTCATTTACTATTTATATGATACCTGGTCTTTGGGGAGCTCCGCTTAGTACTATTTCTGGTTATTTACCACCTCTTTCTTCTCAGGAATACAATATTGAGAAAATAGTTGTAGAAAATGGTGGTACAGCAACTACTGCTAATGTAGGTGATTTTCCTATTCAAAGAAAGTATGCTGACAAGTTAGATGAACATATTCCAGTTGGTTTCAAAGCATTCTTTGATTTAGAGGAAGCAAAGCAGTATGCAAAACAAGTTGGCAAGCCTTTGTTCTTAGACTTTACAGGAAAGAGTTGTGCAAATTGCAGGGAAATGGAAACAGCTGTGTGGTCTGATCCAACAGTTAAGAAATTAATACAGAACGACTATATTCTTGTATCTTTATACTGTGATGAAAATACAATAGAGTTGCCAAAAGAGGAATGGACTCAAATGAATGGCAAGACAATAAAAACTCTTGGAAGAAGAAATCTTAACTATCAGATAGAGAAGTTTCACGCTAATGCACAACCTTTGTATGTTCTTATGGATGGTGATGGTAATCTTCTTACAGAAAAGCCTCAACCATATGACAAGAACGTGAATAACTTTGTATCCTTCCTGCAAAAAGGCTTACAAAACTTTAAAAAGTAAAAAAAAGACAACTTTACCCATATACGATGTTTTCTTATACTGCTATAGATTTTGAAACGGCTGACAAATATTTCCCCTGCTCGTTAGGACTTTGCAAGGTAGAGGATAATAGAGTTGTGGATGTTAGATATTGGTTGATAAAGCCTATATGTTTTCCTTATTTTCATTACTATGCACAACGCATTCATGGGATACACAAAGAAGATGTTGCTGACAAACCTACTTTTGCTCCGTTGTGGAAAGAGATAAAACCATACTTAGACAACACTATGGTTATAGCACACAATGCTTCTTTTGATATAAACGTACTTAGGAAAACGCTGAGGTATTATAATTTGTCAAAGCCGCAGAGTCGTTACCTTTGTACCTACGTTCTTTCACGTGATGTTTGGAAAGAATCTAAAAAGTTTTCTTTGGACTACCTCTGCAACTTGGAGAATATATCGCTCAATCATCATCATGCACAGTCAGATGCATACGCTTGTGCAGAACTTTTTCTCAGAGAGGCAGAACATCTTGGGGTTAGTGATTTTGAAGAACTCAAAAAAGTTACGCATAGAAGATACAACAGAATATAATAGCGTTTCATTTTGCAAAGATGTATTATTTTTTTAAGAAATAACTATATTAAAATCAGGTATTTAAGTTTTGGCAAAAAAAGAGTTGGTTTTGAGAAAAAAAGATCAACTCTTTTGCACCTAAACATCAAGTCTTTTTTTCTTAAAACGAAGACTTTTTTCATTAAGTCTTTATGTATAGAAAAAACGGGTAAAATCTTAGTACATCAGGTTGCATCCTCTTATGTCAGAATGGTCTAATCTGCCTATGATTTCAAAAGAGTTTTTCGAAAGTTTTCTGCCGACATCCTCCGTCTGAATGAAACAGCATGTGTCTATATTGCATAAATCTACAATATTGATGATTCCGCGTTTGCCAAAGCTAAGGGTATTCTTGTAGTCGTTTATTTCTTTTACAATCACTTGCATTTGTTTTGGGGCAAAGAAAACACCGTCTTGCAGAGAATAGGCCTGAGAAAACAATTCACACATTCCATATTCTGAAGCGATGTTTTTTATTCCTAAACTTTCGGTCAATATTCTGTGTATCTCTGCTTTTGGCAGTTCTTCTCTTCGTCCTTTCATCCCACCTGTTTCAAAAACGACTGTATTCCTTAGTCTTAGGTCAGGATAGTTTTCCACTAAGTCCAGCAAGGCGTATGTTACACCAAAGAGAATAGTCTTTATACCTTCTTTTTCATTGAGTCTTAGAGCCGTAACAACATCTTTCAGGTTGTGAGCATAGAAACCACTGTTTTTATACATGCTCTTCTCAACAAAAGCATTCATCATGCAAATCAAAGATGAGTGTTCCTGCTCCAAATAGTTGGGTAAAAGACATATGAAACAATATTCTTCTATATTGGAGAAAAATTGCGAGAAACAGGAAAAAGTGTTTTGAATATAGAAATCTTTATTATAGACTAAATGTCTGCTTCTTTGCATGGAACTTGTCCCCGAAGAAAGGAAGTAGTCTTTATATTCGTAGTCTTCAAAGCAAGTTACTGCAAAACTTTTGTAGAAAGATATAGGTAGAAAAGGAATGTCATTAATAGAACTGATGTTGTCTATATTGTAAGACAAAGACTTGCACCATTGTCTATAGACTTTGTTGTTCAGATATTGAAAAGCAGCGGCTTCTTTGCACAAAGCGAAAAAATCACTCTCAGATTTTATGTTTTGTATCTTCTTTGTCCAATCGGCAAAGAACTTCTTGTCAATGTTTTTCTTTATTTCCATCTTAGGCGTGCAAAAATAGGGTAGTGGTCAGAAGGAGTGCGGATAATACCTTCCTTGAAACTTATCTCATCAGGAGCATCATGGCCTTTGATTTTTTTCTTCTCGTCCTTGTTTAGCCAGTACATATTTGTCATAACTGCATAATTATCCACGCTAAAGTCTTTTGTAACAAATATATGGTCTATTCTGCTGTTGGTTTTCAGCAAGGGATTAAAAGAATTGAATGTTCCGTTAGGAATCATCTTGTATTTAGCAACTTGATAACTATCTTTGAGAATACCGCTTTGGGTGAATGTGGTATATATCTCATTATTTTGATCCACATTGAAATCTCCTGTAAGTATAGATGAGCTTGTTTTGGCTATTTTTTTTATTTTCTCCACAACAAGTTTTGCACTCTCTCTTCTGGCGACAACACCTACATGATCCATGTGAAGATTGAAGAAATAAAATTCTTTTCTCGTCTGTCTATCTCTAAATTTTCCCCAAGTGCAAATGCGAATACAAGCAGCATCCCAGCCTTTTTGTGGAGATTCTGTTTGTTCTGCAAGCCAGAAGTCTCCATTTTCCAACAGTTCTATGCGTTCTTTGTTGTAAAAAATAGCGGCATATTCTCCTTGCTCTTTGCCGTCATCCCTCCCAACACCGATATAAGCATATCTGTCCAAAAGTTTTAGCATATCATTCAACTGAATATTTAAAACTTCTTGTGTTCCAAAGATATCAGGGCTTTCAAAGTTTATCAATTCACAAATTTTTTCTACTCTAATGTTCCAGTCGTTGTTTTGTTTTTTATCCCAATCGTTCTTATTTCTAATATTGTATGAGCCAACAAAAAGCCCTTGTGCATTAAGACAAAATGCAATCAAAATAAAGGTTGTATATATGATAATTCTTTTCATAAATTCTTGACTATAACTTGATTTATTATTTTGCAAAGGTACTCACTTTTTTAATATTTTTGCATTAATATGATATTTTTTTACTATCTTTGCACCCGCAATAAATAATAAACCAATTAAATATGAGAAAACTAATTTTAATTTTGCTTCTATGCGTGTTTGTCAGCATAGGAATAAAGGCACAAAATGTTCTGGTTGTGCAGAAGACAGATTTGACAGAACAGACTTATGATTTAGGGGATAATGGAGCTGTGTATTTCAATGAAGCAACTTCGGATTCTCAGAGTTTTATCAATATTGTTGATAACGAAGGCAACTCAACAATTGTGTATTTTGAAGATATGCAGAAGATTTATTTCAGACAAGTTGCTTCAATCTCTGATATAAAGGCAGAAAATACTGCATTTGTTTATCCTAATCCTGCCAAGGACTATATAAAGACAGCAGGTAGTGGTAATCAGAAGCAAGATTTAAGTATATATAGTCTTGATGGCAAGTTGTTGCTTCAAGGTAAGTATGCTAATGATGAAAAAATAGACATCACTTCATTGGAAAAAGGTGTCTATGTGTTGAAATGTAGTGATAAAACCTTTAAATTCTCAAAACTATGAAAAAGATAAGTATTTTTATTGCAGTATGCCTTTTCATTTCTTTTGGTTTAAAGGCACAGAATGCTGACAGCTATTCCACAGATACTGTTTTGATGTATTATAATGGAAGTGTTATTTATCAAAATAATGCTGCCAACATCAATAGTCTAAAAATGACAGACAACACTTCTAATCTTTTGATTACAGAGGATGAAAATACAGTAACATTGCCTATAAGCACAATAGACAGTATTGTATTTTCACAGACAGGAGCAGAATACTCTAATATTGTTTATGTAACATACGCTGACGATACTGCATACGTTGTCAGTAATGTAGGAAGTGAAGATATAGCCATTACAGTCAGCGGTGCAAATGTAAGCATTCTTACAACAGCAGGCATAACTGATATAGAATATTATTTGTCTGGTACATCTTCTGACGGATCTTTCTATTTGGAATCTGACAAGAAGTTTAAAATATCTTTGGGTGGTTTGGATTTGACTTCACTTACTACCATACCTATCCGCTTAAAGAAAGACAAAACCACAATATTTAATATAGTAGATGGAACAGTAAATACATTAACAGATAATTCTGCTTCTGATGGTAAGGCAGTTATCAATACAAAAGGAGAAACAACTTTCACGGGTACAGGAACTCTTACCTGCGTTGCAAACAAAAAGAATGCTATCTCTTCTGATAATACACTTACATTTGCTGAACCTACGATAAATGTAACGGTTAATGCTGATGCAGGAAAAGGTATTAAGTCAGACATAGATGTTGATATTACAGGTGGAAATATCAACGTTACAGCTGCAGGAACGGTGGTATTAGAAGAAGTAGGAAGCGGATATGATCCTTCTTATTGTAGTGCAATAGGAGCAGATAGTAATATAACTATTAGCGGCGGTAACATAACTCTTACCCTTCCTTCATCTAATGCAGGAGGTAGAGGAATGAGTGCTGATGGCAATATAACCATTACAGGCTCTCCTGTTGTAAATATAACAGCAGCTTCAGATGGTGCAACATATATTGACAGCACAGGTGCAACAGATTCTTATAAATCTTCTTGTATTAAAGCAGATGGAAATCTTCTTATAGAGGGAGGTACTATAACCATTGCACAGTCAGGTTCTGGCGGTAAGTGTATAAAGATTGATGGAACAATAACAATAAAGGAAGGAGAAAACACAACTCCTGTTATCAATGCAAGTACAAGCGGTGAGCATTTTGTTGAGGTTCAGGGTTCAGGATGGGGAAATGAGACAGACTATGCTCAACCTAAGGCTATAGCAGCAGAGGGTAATTTCTATGTATTAGGAGGTATTATAAACGTTACAACAGAACATGACGGTGGAGAAGGATTGGAAAGCAAGGATACAATGTTTATTTCAGGAGGAGAAATAATTCTTAATACATACGATGATGCTATAAATGCAGCTTCTCATATAGAAATATCAGGAGGTCAAGTTTATGCACACGCAACAGGCAATGACGCCATAGATGCAAATGGAACTATGACAATAAGCGGAGGTTTGGTTATAGCAGTAGGGCAGACTGCCCCTGAAGGAGGTTTTGACTGCGATCAAAACACATTCAAAATCACAGGTGGAACACTTATTGGTATTGGAGGAGAACATTCTACTCCAACATCCTCTGTCTGCACACAGAGAGTTATTTTGAAAAGTGGTGTAAGTGCTAATCAGGCAATCAACTTTACTGATAACAGTGGAAATAGTATTATTATGTTTCAAATACCTGCAATAACTTCCATGCAAGGAGGAGGTCAGGGTGGTAATCCTTGGGGTTCTCCAAGTTATGGTCCTGGTGGCGGTCCTGGTGGCGGTGGTCCTGGAGGAAACAATGGATTAGTTCTTCTTTTGTCTTCTCCAGAAATTTCCACAGGAACATATAAACTATATACAGGTGGAACAATCACAGGCGGAACAGAATGGAATGGTTATTACACAGGTGCAACCTACACAGGAACAACTTCCACTTCTATCACTGTTTCCTCTATGGTGACGAACAATTAGAATAATGCTTATAAAAATAAAAGGACGATACTCAGTATCGTCCTTTTATTATTTACCTATGCAGAAGTTGGAAAATATATTACCTAAAATATCTTCGTTACAAACCTCTCCTGTTATTTCTCCAATGTAGTTTGTTGCCATGCGGATGTTCTCTGCTATTAAATCAGAAGAAATGCCTGCTTCAACGTTTTGCATTGCAAGTTTTATTTCTTCTAATGCTTTGTTTATAATTTGGTAATGGCGGGCATTGCTAAGAAAAACTTTGTTGTTAAAGTCTGTTTTGGGAGTCATACTCTCTATTTTTTCTAACAGAGATTCAAGACCTTGATTCTCTTTTGCTGAAATTATGACATAGCCTTTGCATTTTAAATCTTCTTTTTCTTTGTCTGAAAGTTTTGCCTTATCTTCTTTGTTTAGGATATGGATAAGTTTTTTGTCCTTAAGTTTTATTCCTTTTAATATATCCTGCTTTGATTTTTCCCATTCTACCTCTTTCTCGGAAATATCTGAAATTACAAGGATAAACATAGCCTTTTCTATAGCCTTGAAAGAACGTTCTATACCTTGCTTTTCTATTTCGTTTCTACTCTCTCTTATTCCTGCGGTGTCAATAAAACGATATTCCACTCCTTTAATAAAAAACCGTTCTTCAATAGTGTCTATTGTTGTTCCAGCAATATTAGATACAATCACTCTTTCTTCTTTTAGGATAGCGTTCATTAGAGTGCTTTTGCCACTATTTGGTTTTCCTACAATGGCAACAGGGATCCCTTGCTTGAAGGCGTTGGCCTGTTTGAAAGAATCGCAGAGTTCTGCTAAAAGGTCTTGGGTTTCGTTTAGTTCTTGTAGAAGTTTCTTTCTATCAACGAATATTTCATGTTCTTCAGAAAAGTCTATTTCCAATTCCAATAGAGAAGCAACCTTCAAAAACTTTTCTCTAAGCGAAAGTAACATATCATTGTAGCCACCTCTCAACTGGTTCATAGCCATATCTAAAGAAAAACCGTTGCGAGAAGCGATAACATCAGCAATGGCTTCCGCTTGTGAAAGGTTTATCTTACCATTAAGGAAAGCACGTTCAGAAAACTCTCCTTTTTCAGCCATTCTTGCACCAAAACTGATAAACATATTAAGAAGAGTTTGACATATATATATAGAACCATGAAAACTTATCTCTACAAGATTTTCCCCTGTGAAAGAATGTGGAGCAAAATACACGCTCAACACAACTTCATCTATTGTTTTCCCTTCATATTCTATTGTGCCGAAGTAAGTATGGTTAGCCTTTGCTTGTTGTAGGCTGTTTAATTTCTTGTTTTGAGCTACAAAAACCTTGTCTGCTATTTCTATTGCCTGTTTACCGCTTAAACGGATAATGCCTAAAGCCGCACTAATGTTAGTATTGGTTGCAGGAGCTACTATTGTATCGTCTCTATTTATCAACATTGGTTGCAGAAATGAATTAATCGTAAATAATCTCTTTGCAAAAGTAAGAAAAAAGGAATGATTAACACTAATAATTTTTAAATATTAGTAATTTTATAACAAAAAAATAGAGATTAAGTATCAGAGTAAAAATGATTTAGATTTGATTTGTAATATTTGAAAACAAAGAAAAACCGTTGGATTCTTACAACTCCAACGGTTTTCCAAGGACTTTACTAATCGTTTTTTATTTGTTTTTTTAGTCTTGTTTTCTTTGCTCAAACAAGATCTCCATCATCTTTATTGCAGAATCAGAAACAACTGTTCCAGGACCAAAGACTGCTGCTACACCTGCATCATATAAGAATTGATAGTCTTGAGGAGGGATAACACCACCAGCAGTAACGATGATGTCTTCTCTTCCGAGTTTCTTTAATTCTTCTATGACTTGAGGAAGAAGAGTTTTGTGTCCTGCGGCTAATGAAGATGCTCCAAGGATATGAACATCGTTTTCCACAGCTTGTTTAGCACATTCTTCAGGAGTTTGGAATAAAGGTCCCATATCAACATCAAAGCCTATGTCTGCATAACCTGTTGCCACAACTTTTGCTCCTCTGTCGTGTCCGTCTTGTCCCATCTTAGCGATCATAACTCTTGGTCTTCTACCTTCAAGTTTTTCAAACTCTTTGACCATTTCTTGTGCTTTCTTAAACTTAGCACTGTCTTTTGTTGCACTACTATACACGCCTGAAATCAAATTTATTTTTGCTTTATATCTTCCAAAGTGTTTTTCACAAGCATCTGATATTTCTCCTAAAGAAGCTCTCTTTCTTGCACAGTCAATACTCATTTCCAAAAGATTACCTTCTCCTGTCTCGGCAACATGAGATAATTTACGCAAAGCCTCTTGTACATCATCTTCATTTCTTTCTGCACGTAGTTTTTCAAGACGTTTGATTTGTGCTTCTCTAACCGCAGTGTTGTCTATTTCAAGAGTGTCAATAGAAGCTTCATGAGCAAGTCTGTATTTATTAACGCCAAGTATAGTATCTATGCCTGCGTCTATTCTTGCTTGTTTTCTTGCGGAAGACTCTTCAATACGCATCTTAGGAATTCCACTTTCTATAGCAGAAGCCATACCTCCAAGTTTCTCTACTTCTTGAATATGTCCCCAAGCTCTGTGTGCAAGTTCATGAGTAAGACTTTCTACATAATAACTTCCAGCCCAAGGGTCCAGACTTCTGCAAATATTTGTTTCTTCTTGTAGATATATCTGAGTATTTCTTGCGATACGAGCAGAAAAGTCTGTTGGCAAGGCTATAGCTTCGTCTAATGCGTTAGTATGTAGTGATTGTGTATGACCAAGTGCTGCTCCCATAGCCTCAATGCAAGTACGAGCAACATTATTAAATGGATCTTGTTCTGTAAGAGACCAACCTGATGTTTGAGAGTGAGTTCTAAGAGCGAGAGATTTTGGATTCTCTGGATTAAATTGACTAACTATTTTAGCCCAAAGCATTCTTGCAGCACGCATTTTTGCTATCTCCATAAAGTGATTCATTCCTACACCCCAGAAGAAAGACAAACGTGGAGCAAATTGATCTACGCTCATTCCAGCATTTATACCTGCTCTAAGATATTCTAATCCATCAGCAAGCGTATAAGCCATTTCTATGTCGGCTGTTGCTCCTGCTTCCTGCATGTGATAACCTGAGATGGAAATAGAATTGAACTTAGGCATATTTTTAGAAGTGTATTCAAAAATATCAGCAATGATTTTCATAGAAGGTTTAGGTGGATAAATGTAAGTATTTCTCACCATAAACTCTTTAAGAATATCATTTTGAATAGTTCCTGCCAATTGGTCTTGTTTAACACCTTGTTCTTCGGCAGCTATAATATAGAAAGACAAAACAGGCAAAACAGCTCCGTTCATCGTCATTGAAACGGACATTTTCCCTAAGTCTATTTGGTTAAACAAGATTTTCATATCTAAGATACTATCAACAGCAACACCAGCTTTTCCTACATCGCCCACAACTCTTGGATGGTCGGAATCATATCCTCTATGTGTAGGCAAATCAAAAGCAACGGATAATCCTTTTTGACCTGCTGCTATATTACGACGATAAAAAGCGTTACTCTCTTCTGCTGTTGAGAATCCTGCATATTGTCTAATTGTCCAAGGACGCATAACATACATTGTACTATAAGGTCCTCTAAGATAAGGGGCAACTCCTGCAGCATAATTAAGGTGTTCCATACCTTGTAAGTCTTCTGCACCATAAACAGGTTTAACAGGTATTTGTTCAGGAGTTATCCAATTTTTGTCATTGTGAAATTCTTTCTCCCACGTTCTAAAATCTGTGTGGTTGTTAAGTTGTTTGAAATCCACATTACTAAAATCTGGTCTCATATAAATATAGTGTTTTTTATTTCTTTCTTTGTTAATCAACTTGCAAAGTTAAATGTTTTTTTTAGAAATGCAAAAAAAACAAAGAAAAAGTTGTTTTTTTTGAAGAGAGTTTCAAATTCTAATCTCAGCAAATTTGATGTTTTTATTTTTTTAACGTTATTTTGATTTCTATTAAATGAGGTAATACGGCAAAAACTTTTATATGACAAAATGTCAGTTAATTTTATTTGGCACATAATTTGGAATCTTTGTGGAGTAAATTTGAATTTTATAAATAAACAAAAAAACACATAAAATATGAAAAAGGTAAATATAAAACCATTGTCTGACAGAGTTTTGGTAAAGTCTGCAGAGGCTGAAGAAAAAACAGCAACAGGTATCATTATTCCTGATACTGCAAAAGAAAAACCTATGGAAGGAACTGTTATAGCTGTAGGTCCAGGTAAAAAAGATGAACCTATGACAGTAAAAGCAGGTGATAAGGTATTATATGGAAAATATTCTGGCACTGAAATAAATGTTGGAGATGAAAAATACCTTATTATGAGGGAAAGTGATATTTATGCAATTATCTAATCAAAAAAAATAGGAGAAAAATAAAATGGCAAAAGAAATAAAATTCAATACAGAGGCAAGAGAACAACTACGTACAGGTGTTAATGCTTTGGCTGATGCAGTAAAAGTTACTTTAGGACCTAAAGGTAGAAATGTTATTATAGACAAAAAGTTTGGTGCTCCACACATTACAAAAGATGGTGTTAGCGTTGCTAAAGAAATAGATCTTGAAAATAATATAGAGAACATGGGAGCTCAACTTGTAAAAGAAGTTGCTTCTAAAACAGGAGACCAAGCAGGAGATGGTACAACAACTGCTACTGTTTTAGCTCAAGCAATTGTTAATACAGGTTTAAAGAACGTTGCTGCTGGAGCAAATCCAATGGATTTGAAACGTGGTATAGATAAAGCTGTTTCTGTTGTTGTTGCTGATTTGAAAAAACGTTCTCGTCAGATAGGCACTGCTCAAGAAAAAGTAGAACAAGTTGCAACTATTTCTGCAAATAATGATTCTGCGATAGGAAGTATGATAGCAGAAGCAATGAAACAAGTAAAAAAAGAAGGTGTTATCACTATTGAAGAGGCAAAAGGTTTGGATACAACTGTTAAAGTTGTAGAAGGTATGCAATTTGATAGAGGATATCTTTCTCCATACTTCGTTACTGATACAGAAAAAATGGAAACAGTTTATGACAACCCATTCATTCTTATCTATGACAAGAAAATATCTAATATGAAAGAATTCCTTCCTGTATTGGAAAAAGTTGTTCAAACAGGCAGAGCGTTACTTATTATAGCAGAAGATATAGATGGTGAAGCACTTGCAACATTGGTTGTAAATCGTTTAAGAGGATCTTTGAAGATAGTAGCTGTTAAGGCTCCTGGATTTGGAGACAGAAGAAAAGAAATGTTAGAAGACATTGCTATTCTTACAGGTGGTACAGTTATTTCAGAAGAAAAAGGTTTCAAACTTGAAGATGCAACATTAGAAATGCTTGGTTCAAGTGCAAAGATAACTGTTGATAAAGATAATACTACTATTGTTTCTGGTTCAGGAAACAAAGATGCTATAAAAGCAAGAGTTGCTCAAATAAAAGCGCAAATAGAAAAAACTACTTCTGATTATGACCGCGAAAAACTACAAGAACGTTTAGCTAAATTGGCTGGTGGCGTTGCAGTTATTTACGTTGGTGCAGCAAGTGAAGTAGAAATGAAAGAAAAGAAAGACCGTTTTGATGACGCATTACATGCTACAAGAGCTGCATTGGAAGAAGGTATAATCCCAGGTGGTGGTGTTGCTTACATAAGAGCAATAACTTCTTTGAAGAACGTTAAAGGTGAGAATGAAGATGAAAACACAGGTATTCAAATCGTAAGACGTGCTTTGGAAGAACCTCTAAGACAAATCGTAGAAAATGCTGGTTTGGAAGGAAGTGTTGTTGTAAATAAAGTAAAAGAAATGAAAGGTGATGAAGGTTACAATGCACGTACAGACAAATATGAAGATTTGCACAAAGCAGGTGTCATAGATCCTACAAAAGTTGCAAGAGTTGCTTTGGAAAATGCTGCTTCTATCGCAAGTATGATACTTACAACAGAATGTGTTCTAAGTGAAATAAAAGAACCAGCTCCAGCTGCTCCAGCAATGCCTCAAGGCGGAATGGGAGGAATGTATTAATAGATAGAAAATAGATTAGATTTTCATAATTTTATTGTTTTGGACGAGGGAAGAGTTAATTCTTTCCTCGTTTTTGTTTTATTTATCCTTAACACAGACTTCTTCAATAGCTTCCATAGCTTTTGTATGCCCCATTTCTAAACTTATAGAAAGATATTCACAAGCAGCTTTTATTTTATTTGTTCTTGCGAGATTAACTCCTATCAGATAATATATATCAGGAACTTCTGTCTCCAAAGCAAGAGCTTTTTTTAAATATCTTAGAGCTTTTGCAGGTTGAAGGTCTTCACTGTATAATCGTCCAAGATTATAATAAGCATCAAAGTATTCAGGTTCTTTTTTTATAGACAAGTTATATTCTTTGACAGCTTCTATAACATTGCCAGTATATTCCAAAGCCAATCCCAAATTATCATGTATGTAGGGAGTGTTTTCGTTCAATCTGAAACAGGTCCTGAAATCCATGAGGGCAAACTCATATTGTTGGCAATTAGCATAGACAATGCCTCTGTAATTGTAAGCATCTGCAAAAGTATCGCAAAGAAGTATGGCTGTGTTAAAGCACTGTATGGCGTTGCTATAGTCTCTTAGATGATTATAGTTTATTCCTTTAAGATAATAAATATAACAATCATCCTTAATAAACAAGCATGTGTCCAAGTCAATGTTGGATAAGGCATAGTCAGAATTGTATCCGTTGCATAAAGCTTTGTGTAAATAAACATCTCTATTTACATAACCTTTCCGGATAGCACTGTTATAGAAAGCAAGAGCAGAAACATATTCTTGTCTTTCTTCTCTTATACGACCCAAGACAAAGTCAATAAGCGCAATGTTGTCTTCTGAGAGGATGTCAAGTGCTTTGTTGTATGCTTGCATATAGTTATCTTGTACAAAGTAGAGTAGTGTTTGTAGGGTTCTGTAAGGAATTCTCTCCATTTTGCTGACATTAAAATTGTCAATGTATCTTTCTATGGAGTTGCAGATGTTATTCAGGTCTTTTTTCTCAATAATCTGTAAGTCATACAAAGCACTCATAGGAATATCTTTAACATCAAAGTCTTCAAGTCTTTCTCCTATGATACTATCATTTTTTCTGTTCTTGGAAAGAAATGAATACATGACTATATCGCTTAAAAAACCACTTTCGTCTTCATCAGATAGTTTCTTAGAGATAGAGTAAGCTTGTTTGTATTCTTTGTTTGCGTAGTGCATAACGCAGAGTATGTTCTCAACTTCTGCAATATTGAAATAATCGTCTTGCTTGGCTAATTCATATATGTTTTTTGCTCGTTCATAATCTTGTTCTTGCATTGCCTGACGCATAATTGCTGCGTAATCTCTTTCCTGTGCAAAAGAACATAGGCAAGAAAAAGAAAGCAACAACGAGACTATAAGCAATACTTTTTTCATAGGCAGAAGATTATTCCACAATCCCTAAACCTTCTCTTTCAATAACAAACTCATCATCAACAAGATTGACAACAGTAGAAGGAATATTCTTGCAACTATCACTCTCTATAACCATGGCAACCCTATTACCAAATTTTTCTTCCAAAAGTTCAGCACAAGTAAAGTCTTCTTGCTCCATGTCTTCTGAGTGAGGAACAGAAGAAACTAACAATGGTCTGCCTAATCTTTGCAATATGTCTAAGCATATTTTGTTTTCCGGCAGACGTATTCCTATAGTTTTTTTCTTGGATTGGAATATCTTAGGTGTAAGGTTGCTTGCAGAAAGGACAAAGGTAAATCCTCCGGTTTGAAGGTTGCGTATGAATGAGAATTGTTTGTTTCCAAGAGGCTTAGTATAAGGAGTGCTTGCAGAAAGATTTTCACAAAGAAGCGAAAAATTACTTTTCTCCAACACTTTTCCTTTTAATTCAGCAAGATTCTTTGCAGCTTTTTTACTCAAAATATCGCATACAAAAGCATAGAGAGTATCTGTTGGAATAATAACTATTCCTTCATTTTCTAAAATAGAGACAATGTTGTCTATTTGTTTCTTACTAAGGTTGTCATCGTATGTTTTTATTATCATCTTTCATTCTTTTTTTTAATCTAATTCAGTGATTATTGTCAGCGGAGGCTCTCCGCTATTTCATTTCCAACCAATTCTTTCCTATACCATAGTCTGCTATCACGGGAACATTATTTAGCGGTAGGGCTTCTTGCATAACCTTTGGTACAAGTTCTTTCATTATATCAACTTCCTGCTCCGGTACATCAAAAATCAACTCATCATGTATTTGAACGAGAAGTTTGCTTTTTAGGTTACGCTCCTTTATCTCTTTGAAAATATTTACCATTGCAATCTTTATCATATCTGCACTTGTTCCTTGAATTGTCATATTTACAGCGTTGCGATTGTCAAAATTTCTCAAGTTAGCATTCGCAGAATTGATGTTGTTTAAGTAGCGTCTTCTCTTTAGCAGTGTTTCAGCATAACCTTTCTCTCTTGCAAAAGCAATCCTTTTGTTTATAAATTCTTCTACACTTGGATAAGCAGCAAAATATTCGTTGATAAGTTCTTGTGCCTGAGTGCGACTGATAAGCAATGATTCAGATAAACCAAATGCCGAGATACCATAAATAATACCAAAATTAACACTTTTTGCAGAGGATCGCATTTCTTTTGATACTTCGTTCTCATTTACGTGATATATCTTGGCAGCAGTTGAAGTGTGAATATCTTTTCCGTGTTGAAAATCACTGCAAAGATGTTTGTCTTCAGACAAAGCAGCAATAATTCTTAACTCTATCTGAGAATAGTCCGCAGAAAGCAGATAATGTCCCTCATAGTTTGGAACGAAAGCCCTGCGTATTTCTTTTCCTTGTTCAGAACGTATAGGTATGTTTTGCAGATTAGGATTTGCAGAAGACAGTCTTCCTGTTGCGGTGATGGCTTGTTTGAATGTTGTGTGTATTCTTCCAGTCTTTTTGTTTATAAGCAAAGGCAGGGCATCAACGTATGTGTTTTTCAGTTTGGAAAGTTTTCTCCAATCCAATATCAATGGGATTATAGGATGATAGGCTGCAAGTTTTTCTAATACATCTTCAGAAGTTGAGTATTGTTTAGTCTTGGTTTTCTTTGTCTTTTTGCCGTCGGTGATATCTAACTTCTCAAATAAAATTCTACCTAATTGAAGAGGCGAGCCAATATTGAACTCCTCGCCAGCATATTCAAAGATTTCTTTTTCCAAGCCTTCCTTTTCTTCTTGCAGGAGCAGAGAATATTTCTTTAACACCTCTTTATCTATTTTGATACCTTCTTTTTCCATAGCAAAAAGGACATCACTCAATGGCATTTCCACATTGTAGAAAAGGTTTTCCAAATCATCTTCTTTCAACTTGTTTTTAAATAGCGGATATAATTGGAAGATAATATCAGCCTGTTCGCAAGTATAGTCTCTTTCGTTGAGTTCTATGTTTTTTTGTTTGGCTATCATCTCGTAGTCAAGATATATCTGCGACAAATCGTCTAAATTACCTCGCTCCTCCGAAGAAATGAGGTAGTGGGCTAACATAATATCAAAATTATCTCCATTTATTAGTATGTTGGAGTTGCTTAGGGCGTGATTTTTTTGCTTTATATCATAGCAAATCTTTCTTATCTCAGAATTTTCAAAGATTTCCTTTAACTCATTGGTGATTTTGTTTTCGTTATTCAAAGGATAGTAAAACGCCTTGCCTTTTTCAACGCAGAAAGCCAAAGCCTTGATGTTACAATCGAAACTTTCGTTGTCTGTAATCAGAGAAAATGCAAATTCTTTCTTTTCGTTAATCAGCCTTAATACTTCTTCTAAGTTGTTGTAGGAGGATTCATAGTTGTGATTTATCTTGTTGATACTTTTGAAGTTAGAGAATGAAGAAAAAAGATCAAATTCTGGCTCAAAAAGAGTTGATCTTTTTTTCTCAAAACTTGATGTTTGGGTGCTAAAGAGTTGATCTTTTTTTACTAAGTCTTGATCTTTTTTATAGAGGTTAAAAAACCTTTCTGAGAACTTTCTAAACTCTAAGTCTTCAAACAATCTTTTGCATTCCATGAAGTCAGGAGTCTTTCTTTGAAATTCTTTTTCTTCTAATTCCACAGGTACATCTAAACGAATAGTTGCAAGTTTCTTGCTTAAAAGAGCCTCTTCTTTATTTTCTTCTATTGCTTTGCGGACACTATTAACAGTAATCTTATCTGTGTTTGCAATTATTTCTTCTATGCTGTCAAATTGTTGTAGAAGAGCTTTAGCCTTCTTTTCACCAATACCTTTAACGCCGGGAATGTTATCTGAACTGTCGCCCCATAATCCGAGAATATCTATAACTTGCTCAGGTCTTTTTATTTCAAACTTTTCCAATACTTCTTTAACTCCAAGTATTTGTTCTCCCTGTCCCATGCGTGGAAGTTTCAAAATAAATATTCCATCTTCCACAAGTTGAGCATAGTCCTTGTCAGGCGTAACCATAAAGACGGTATAGCCTGCTTTTTTGCCTTTTTTTGCTAAAGTCCCTATAACATCATCAGCTTCATAACCCTCAATACCAATAGTCTTTATCTTCATGGCTTGCAAAAGAGCCTTTATGTATGGTAAATTGCTTGCGATTTCTTCAGGACAGGCTTCACGGTTAGCCTTGTAGTCAGAGTATTCTTCTTTTCTGAATGTATCAGATGAGACATCAAAACAAACAGCAAGCAAATCAGGATTGTGTTTCTGAATTATATCAAACAAAGTGTTGAAAAATCCAAGAGATGCAGAAGTGTTTAAACCTTTGGAATTGATTCTCGGATTTTTATTCAAGGCATAATAGGCACGAAAGATTAATGCCATTGCGTCTATTAGGTAAAGGGATTTTTGTTGCATAGGTTTTAAAGGTTTGGATTATGATTTTCTGATAAATAATATTGTTTTATCTCCTTATTATTGAAGGCAAATAATGCAAAAAACATGACAAAAAATATTCTTCCCGCCATCATTCTCAAAGAACTCTCAACAAACATATAGCATATACAAATAAAAATAAAGCAAAGAAAGTATTTATTTCTCCATAACTTGAGAGTAACGATAGGATAAGAGCATATTAGAATAAAAGCCACCAATCCAAATATTCCAAAGCTGACAACCAAGTAAATAAATTGGTTATGTGGGTCAGCATCTTTTACTTCCAAAGAAGGATAGTCTTTATTTAGTTGTGCTTTAAGGGCTTTTTTTGCATCGGAAGTACCTGTTCCAAGAACAATATTTCCTTTTATCAAGTGAAATGCACTATTTATCATAGCAAATCTTTGAATAAGAGATTTATTGCTTACACTACCTGTGTTAATAAACCGTTCAAATTCATAGAAAGTTTGATATAAACGAGGTTTTAGTGAGAATTTTTCTGCATAGACAACGTTTGCCAAACCGTGATATATGTTTTCTAAATCTTCATCGTTGAGTTGTCTTATAGCTTGTGCGTCTTTGTGTAGCCCTTTTGAGTTAAGGTAACGATAGATTAAGCTTTCGTACGAGTAAAGGGAGTCTTTACAAAACTCTTTTATACTTTTTCCAGTCCGTTTTTCCCATTCTGTTTCCACTTCTGTTGGACATGTGTAATTATTTACAAGATATCCGTTTTCAATAAATTTGTCATCTGTGCCTGTATATAGATTGCCGTCAGGAGTTTTGAGATTTTTGTTCCCAATAAAAGCCTCCTTTGGTGTGAAATAGTTGTTGTATTCTTTGTATATCCATATTCCAAATGCAATGAGGCAACAACACATAACACAAGATAAAAGGATGTCTATTTTGTTTTTCTTTTTTATTGCTAAATATATAATCTCTATAATAGCGAACAAGATTATAGCAACCAAACCGCTAAGCATCTGCATTATAATCAAAAATACGATTAGCCAAAGTATAATAGGTATTGCGATTTTTCTATACTTTTTTGTATTATAAGTGTATGTAAATAATATGATTGCTATAAATGCAGTATTTAAAGCAAACGCTATGTTTCTTGCTCCAGGTATCAGATGACGGATGTCTGCATATTGAGTGAAAATATAATTAAATGAGCCGGCAATAGTTCCCAATAAACAGAAAAAGACATATATCATAAATTGAAAAGACATAACATTTTTCTTTAAAGGAGAGTATAAAGCAATAAACATAGGGACTGTGAGAAAAGAAACCTCATGTATGATTATGTGCCATGCTTCTTTTGTATCGTTTGACCACAATGTGCCTACAATGTCTAAAATGAATACAGAGGAAATGCAGATAGCTGGAATGATTTTCTTGGAAAAATTCTTAAAACTCTCCCTCCATAAGACTAAACATAAAAACAAACCAATAATAATCAGCCCTCTTGCTACACTTGCAACAAAAGGAGAATAGAACATTCCAAAAATAAGCAAAGAAAGGCAAACTATAAGCCACCAATCTCTAAAAGTCCAATCTTTAAAAAAGCTCTTTGACAAAATCTTCTTGCTTTATTGTTTTTAAATATGAAGTAAAACGAAAAAACTCTTGCTTTATTGTTTTAGATTTTTTTAGTAAAATATATTCAGAATAAGTCTTTTAGGTAAGAGTATTTTGATGTTCTATTTATTGTAATGGTTTTTGTTTGCAGTGTTTTGAAATGCCGAAACTATTATTTTTTTATGTGAAAATAGATTTAACTTTATATTTTTTCTATTTTTTTTCTTTGGATTAATATTTATTTCGTACTTTTGCAGGTGTTAAATATTAGCGTTAAACAAATCAGTAAAATATATTAAAATTATGTGTGGAATAGTTGGTTATTTGGGAACAAAAGAGGCATTCCCTATTCTTATAAAAGGATTACATCGTTTGGAGTATAGAGGATATGATTCTGCAGGTGTAGCACTTGTAGATAAGGATGGCAATCTTAATGTTTATAAGACAAAAGGAAAAGTTGCGAACTTGGAAGAGTATTGCAAGGATAAAGATATTAGTGGTACAGTAGGAATTGCTCATACTCGTTGGGCTACTCACGGAGAACCTTCAGATAAAAACGCACATCCACACTATTCTCAAAGTAAAAATATCGCTTTAATTCATAATGGAATTATAGAAAACTATCTTACTCTGAAAACATTTCTTATTTCCAAAGGGTATGAATTTAAAAGTGAAACAGATACTGAAGTTCTTGTACAATTAATAGAATATATGATGCAAGAACATAAACTTGGCTTATATGATGCAGTTTATCAAGCTCTTTCTCAAGTAACGGGTGCATACGCTATTGGAGTTATTGAAAGAAATAATCCAAATGTTCTCATCACAGCAAGAATAGCATCACCATTGATTGTTGGTGTAGGAGAGGGAGAATTTCTTCTTGGTTCCGATGCTTCTCCTATAATAGAATATACTAAAAATGTTATCTATCCAGAAGATAGACAAGTTATAAAAATAGAAAGAGGTAAAGAAATAGAAATTCGTTCTTTAGATAATGAAAAACTAATAAAACCAGAAATAAAACAGATACAGCTATCATTAGATGATATAGAAAAGGGCGGTTTTGATCATTTCATGCTAAAAGAGATATTTGAACAGCCAAAAAGTCTGAATCTTTGTATGAATGGTCGTTTGCAAAGAGAACAAAAAGAAATTATCCTTAGAGGAATACAAGATTATGGAGAACGATTTGCAAAGGCAAGAAGAATACTAATCACTGCTTGCGGAACTTCTTGGCATGCAGGACTAATAGGAAAATATCTATTTGAAACTCTTTGTAGAATACCAGTTGAAGTAGAAGTTGCTTCAGAATTTCGTTATAGAAATCCTGTTATTTATTCTGATGATGTACTTATTGCTATTTCTCAATCAGGAGAAACTGCTGATACTCTTGCTGCAATGGAATTAGCAAAAAAACAAGGTGCTTTTATTTATGGTATATGTAATGTTGTAGGTTCTTCAGTTGCTCGTCTTACAGATAGCGGTACTTATACTCATGCAGGTCCAGAAATTGGTGTTGCTTCAACTAAGGCATTCACCACTCAAGTATGTGTTCTTGCTATGACAGCTCTTGCTTTGGCAAAAAGAATGAAAACAATTAGCGAAGAAGATTATCATAGAATAGTTGGAGAACTTTGTAATATAGAAACAAAGATAAATAAAATACTTGACCAAACAGAAAAAGTAAAAGATATATCTAAGATATTTACATATGCAAGGAACTTCCTTTATCTTGGAAGGGGATTCAATTATCCTGTTGCTATGGAAGGAGCATTGAAGTTGAAAGAAATATCTTATATACATGCAGAAGGATATCCAGCTGCTGAAATGAAGCATGGTCCTATTGCGTTAATAGATGAGGAAATGCCAATAGTAGTTGTTGCTCCTCATTATAAAATGTATAACAAAATACTTAGCAATGTTCAAGAAGTGAAAGCAAGAAAAGGAAGAATTATTGCTATTGTAACAGAAGGTGATGTAGAGATAAGAAAGCAAGCAGACTATGTTATAGAAATACCAGAAACAGAAGAATGTTTGTCTCCATTACTTACAGTTATTCCACTGCAACTTCTTTCTTATTACATAGCAATAGCGAAAGGAAGAGATGTAGACCAACCTCGTAATCTTGCTAAATCAGTAACAGTAGAATAGCTTCATACTTACAAATAAAGAAACCTAAAAAATATGAGAAAGAAAATAATCATAGCCGTTTTATCTCTTTTGTTTATTCTTCCTAATATCAAAGCTCAGGATTGGGGAGTAGGAGCAAGAGTCGGCTATTGGAAAGATGCAGCCTTTTCTTTAGATGTAAAGAAGTACAATTCTACATCTTCTTTGGAGTTTATAGGAACCTATTACGACAATAATAACATAGAATTTACATTTCTTTACCAGTGGAAGACCAGATTTTGTAAACATTTTGATTTCTACTATGGTTATGGAGCAAGTGTTGGAGATTGGGATAACGATCTTGGTTTAGGATTTGATGGTGTTTTAGGTGTAGAATATTTTATTCCTCTTACGAAATTTAGTATTGCAGTAGATTGGATGCCACAGTTTAGACTTATCCCTGAAAGAGATTTTGTGGGCAATTTCTCTTTTATACTCAAATATACTTTCTGATAATCTTTGTATGGATAAAAACAAACGCAAGATAATTAATGACCCTGTCTATGGATTTATTGCTATTCCAAGAGAAGAATTATATGATTTAATTCAAAGTCCATCCGTTCAACGTCTAAGGCGAATAAAACAACTCGGACTTAGCAATCTTGTGTATCCGGGAGCAGAGCATACTCGTTTTTCTCATTCCATAGGAGCAATGTATCTTATGAATCAAGCACTGAATGTTCTGCAAGAAAAAGGCGAAGATATTTCCGAAGAAGAATATTCTGCATCTTTGCAAGCAATACTTCTTCACGATGTTGGACATGCTCCTTTTTCACATTGTTTGGAAAGTTTCTTTTTTGACTCTTCTCACGAAGATTTGTCTTTACATTTTATGAAAGATTTGAATCTTAGTGATATTGTTACGGATATTTTTTCTGATAGATACAAAAAACGTTTTCTTCACGAGTTAGTTTCTTCTCAAGTAGATACTGACAGATTGGATTATCTAACACGCGACAGTTTCTTTACAGGAGTAAGTGAAGGAGTTATAGGAACAGACAGAATACTTAAAATGTTTTCTGTTCATAACGATGAATTAGTTATAGATGAAAAAGGGATATACTCTATAGAAAAGTTTATCATATCAAGACGTCTGATGTATTGGCAAGTGTATATGCACAAGACGGTTGTAGGTGCAGACTGTTTGTTGCAGAACATACTGAAGAGGGCTAAGTTTCTTGCAATGAATAATGACCTTTTGCCAAACAAATATCCTATAACACCGCACTTGTTATATTTTTTGGAAAAAGGCACTCGTAAGATAGAAGACAAAGAAGCCTTGGAACACTATATCCTTTTAGATGACACAGATATATGGTCTTCCATCAAAACATGGACTTCTCATAAAGACAAGATACTTTCTTTGCTTTCAAATAAACTGATGAACAGAAATCTCGGACATCTGAAGATTCAACAGAACGTTTTTTCTGAAGAAGATTTGAAACAGAAAAGACAAGCGTTGCTAAAAAAATACAACAACGAATTTTCTTTACAGGAAGTGGAAGACTATTTTTCTGCAACCAATGAATTACACAATAGAGCATATAGCTTTGATGACAGAAAAATAAACATTCTTTACAAAAATGGAGAAATAAAAGAAATCTATGAAGCTTCCGACCAATTAGATAAAAACTTCCTTTCCAAATACATTAGAAAATACTACTACTTTGAGCAGTAAAAGGGAGATAAGAGTAGATATTGTTTTAGTATTTTAGATACTTTTTAATCTTTATACTTCTTTAGCGTTTCTTTGAGTAGGGATTTTATTTGATTTCTTAGAGTAGGAGGAGAGAGAACTTCTATTGTAGAATTTTGTGACAATAGTTCCATAATAAAATCGTATGTAGGGGCAAGATAGAAGGTGAAAACAGAGTAGTCTTTTGTTGTTAATGTTTCTTTTTGGCTATGATGTAAGGGTAGGGTGCGAAAATAATGAACCTGTTTTCCGAAAACTTTTATTTCTATGTTTTGCGAAGGAATGCTATTGTCTGTGATTATGCCATAAAATTTATTGAAATAATCTCCTGCATGAAAATCTTTTGGCAAAGAAAATATTTTATTGGTTTGTTTGATGTTATATATTCTATCCAAGGCATAGGTGCGAATCTCTCCTGATTCTTTCTTTGCCAACATATACCAACGTCTATGAAAAGATTTTAGGCAATAAGGTGCTATTCTTAAGTATTCTTGTTGATTGTTGTTAAACTTTTTGTACTCAATATCTATTATAGTATTGTTTTGCATTGCTTTAAGAATAGGTCTAAGAAATTCTTCGCATGAGGGTTGTGGTTCTATAAGAATCCTTTCTTTTAGATTAGAGTGTTCTGCAACCATATTATGAGTAGCAATAGTTTGCATAAGCCACAGTCTTGTGTTATTACCTTTGAGGTCTTCTTTATTATCTATATAATATTCGTTTTTACGACACACTATATCTATTCCAAATATTTCATAAATCTTTTCTCGCCAACGGTGAAATGTTCTTTCATTGAGATCTTCGCCACAGGATATGGACTCGTTATCTCTATACAGATTATTTAGCTCCTTTATGCCGATACCATTGTAACTATTGACAGTGGAGATAAGCCAAATATATTTTTTGAAAATATCTACTCCCATAATATTGAATTTTTTGTTATGCTTTCAGAGTTTTATATTTTATCTGTTGGCAAAAATATAATAAATCTTTGACAAATTGTGTCATAGTTTAGATATTTTTTTATGATTCCAAATGAAAAACTACTAAGATTTTACTTACATATAAAAACTCTAAGACTTGCTAAAAAAAGAGTTGGTTTTAAAAGTTTAAAACCAACTCTTTATACCCTAAACATCAAGAGTTAAAAAATTAAAACGAAGACTTTTTTATTGCTTTATAAGTTTCTGATAATGAACTTTGTTTCCGCTGTCTTTATATGTTTCGTTTTGCAAAGATGAGATATTAATAACATCTAATGTGTCAAAGTTCCTGTCCCCATTGTTTTTTTTGCTATAGGAGGGTTCTTAAAGCCTACATTAGTCATTGCCTCTGCCTTACAGTAGTTCTTATTTTGAATACGTGCCTTATAGTCTCCCGTTGAATAAACATAACCACTGACATCGTATGGACTGGAATAAGAAGAGTTATCAACAACACCAACACTCCATATTACTGGGTTTAACAATTGTTCTATATTTGAACTTAAAATACCACGAATTTCTCTGCTTTGACCTACACATACATCAGGACCTTGATTATATAACTCAAGAGCAATGTTGTTATATGAAGTAATTTGCAGACTTGTGGAAACAAGACAACCATTGTTCTTTTTTACTGAAGCTGTAATTGTATATGTAAATGTATTTTCTCTATGTCCAAATGTATGATCAACCGAATGAGTATTGGAAGTATAAGAAGCACCATCACCAAAAGACCATAGCACGTAATCTGTATTCATAGGACTGCCGTTGTTATTAAGTGTAAGAGTGATAGGAGTATTGTTGCAGGTCCGGGATTGGTCGGCAAGGTTGGCTGTAGTTATAGATAGATTATACTGCACTGTATCATCATACACAACCTCTATGGCTGGACAAATATGATTATTATAAACAAAACTGAAATAATATGTTCCTGTCAAAGCTGGCATAGCGTAGCTAACGATGTCCGTTATTGAAGGAAAAGTGAAGGAATCTATAACTACATTGTTGCTGTTGCTTATGTAACAAGTTACATTTCCTGCTGTCAAATACTGTGAGTTGTTGTAGATAACTACACTGTCGCATTTATTCTCTATACTGAAGTTCGGAAGATAATCCACAACAATAATTTTCTCACCACAATATGTATTGCCATTATGTGTTGCACCAGCTGTGATACTATATCTTCCCACCTTAGAAAAGCTTACCTCTGTTGGATTAGTACTACCGGTGTTGAAACTTGCCCCTGTAGAAGGTATTGATGTCCATG
>OMWJ01000011.1 GCA_900314725.1 uncultured Bacteroidales bacterium | reverse complement strand
TTCCTCCTTTCGCATTATCAAAAAAAATGCTTTATGAATTTATTTGCATTGCACGATAATAAGTGCAATTATGCGAAACGTCCATTCAGGACGTTTGACGCTGCAAAAAGGGTAAAAACTTGCAGACAAAAATCAATTATTTTTTCAAAAAGTTTTTAATCTATTGATTCTCACTAAGAAAATTTTTGTTTTTTTGAAAGAAGTTGAAAAAAACAAAAAAGAAACGAAGTTTTCTGCTTCGTCCTTTTTTGTTTTTTATAAAAATTTGACTTTGTTTTTGTAGTCAGTTAGGAATGTTGGCAGGGTAGGATAGTGTTCTTTAATAATCTCGTGGAACCTTTGCAGGATAAACTGTTCGCTTTCAAAATGACCTATATCTGCCAAAAGAATCTTTTCTTCTGTTTCCAGGAAGTTATGATATTTTATATCTCCTGTAAGATAGCAGTCGCAATTATTTATTATAGCATCTTTCACAAACTCTACTCCTGCACCACCGCAAAGACCTACTTTCTTTATTCTCTTGGTAAGGTTGCCAAAATACCTGATACTTTTTAAAGAAAGTTTTTCTTTCACTATATTAAGAAACTTTTCTCCCGCTAATTCTTCATCCAATTCTCCTATTGCTCCGCAGCCAAGATATGCTTTGTCTTCAATAGTAGAGTATTGCAGGCGTTGTATATTGGTTAGTCCTATTTTTTTTGCTAACATATAATTAACACCTGTGGAGGAAGAGTCCATATTTGTGTGAGAAGCATAGATAGCAATATCATTTTTCATAGCCTTGCGAAGAATCTTGTCAGTATTGCTATTGTATATAATCTTTTTTATTCCAGAAAATATAAATGGATGATGTGAGAGTATCATATTGCACCCTTTTTCTATTGCTTCATCAACAATTTCGGGCATAACATCTAAACAAACCAAGACACCTTTGCAGTCCATGTCAGGATTTCCAAGAATCAATCCTGCATTATCATAACTCTCCTGCCAAGAGAGAGGAGCAATCTTCTCTAAGCAGTCTGTTATATTTTTTATGCTTACATTCATAATAGATAGTTTGTAAAAGAAGGATTGTAAAAGCAGGCAACTTGTTTATTTTACAACATTAACAGTTCCTGTTCTCTGATATACTCTTGTGTTGCCTTGTCTTTTGTATTGTAGTTTCCATACATAGACGCCATCTTTTACAGTTTTGCCTTTATAAGTTCCATCCCAACCGATAGAGTTAGCAACGTCTTGAGTCAAAACAGAAAGGTTCAAAGCCTTTTCGTTGAAAGAGAATATCTTTGTTCCCCATCTGTTGAATACTTCAAAGCTAACATCTTCCAATTGATTATCAGATAAAAAGAAAAATCTGTCATTTACTCCGTCGCCATTAGGACTGAATGCATTAGGAACCCAAACGGCAAACAGTTCTATAGGAAGAGTTATGCTTGTATCTGCTGAACAATTATATTGGTTTGTGGATAGTTCGTGTTGTCCTACTTCATTAGCTGTCTTTAGATATATGCTTACGCTATCTACAGAAAGGTCATGGAATTGATATCTTAGAACTCTATCATTAGATGTTCCACCGTCTGAGAATCTCCATAAAGAGTAAGTACCATATAGAGAAGCATCACTTAAAGAAAGAATAGGGTCTTCTGCATCAACGTAAGCAGGAGAGTAGGAAATCAAAGGAATAGGAACAGGAACAACGTTAATGGTTATCTGTCTTTCTGTATAACAACCGCTTGAGCCGTAGCCACGCATAGTATAGGTTGTAGTTTCTTTAGGAGTAACAACAACAGGTTCTTCACTTCTTACATTCTCTGCCAGCGAAGCATCAGGAGGGTTGGCAGTCCATGAATAATCAACAGCATTGCTTCCTGATAGAGTTACTTCATCAAGAGGACATATTTTAGACTTATCACTTGAAACCTTAGGATTAGTCATGATGATATGAACACTTTTTGAGGCAATACAGCCAGCAGATGTCTCACATATAAGCCAAACGACAGTATCTTGTGAAGGAGTGAAAGAAAGAACAGGATTAGTAGAAGGGTTGGTAATATGAGGATTCTCTCCTGGATCATTGAAAGACCACTGCATTGCTTTTGTGTTTCCCGTTGCATCACTTGCCTCTATGTGAGCAGTTTGTCCCATGCAGAGCATAGTGTCTCCACTTAAAGAAATATCAGGGAACTCTTGCACATATATGGTAAAGTATCCAAAACGGAAGAATCCATTGACTTCATCAACAACCTTGACAACTACGGAGGTATCTGAAACGACATTATTGATGATAAACACTTTCCCTACATAGATAGGAGTAGAAGCAGTATCTTCAATATTTTTCCACCAATAATACTGATAGTTTTCCACCAATTCTTCTGCATTATCAGGAGAAGAAGCGAAGATAGTGTCTGAGGCTCTCATACATATAGTATCAGTAGCTTCAAGTTTAATACTTGGTCTTTCGAATACGGTGAATTTTATAGTATCTTTTCTTTCACAGTATATGTGAATAGTGTTTCCTTCTTCATCCTCGTATGAATAGTCAGATGTAGCGTATCTTGTTGCAATATGTTCTCCAGGCTGATAGTTATGATAAACAACATCTATGCTTTGATTAGCATTATCAATAGTAACTCTTGTGTTTTCTCCTAATGGTGTTGTGTTGGAAGCGGTCCAGATATTAGTTGTGGCATCTTTATCAAAAGCAACAGAATCGCCATCGCCAAAGGCTATTGCCTGCCATATCAAAGGAGAGTCTTCTGTACGTTGAACAATATCGGAGAATTTGAAGCCTACCTCGTCTCTTTCATTCAAAGGATCGACAGGAATGTAGGTAACAGCATCGAAGTTAGGACGAATATCATTAACCGTTGCTTTGATATATGCAACACAGTTAGGTCTTGTGTCTTGAGTACGAGGAGATATAAGTTTAACGGCAAAATATTGAGTGGTCTGTCCTTGCATCATAGCCTCAGTAACGGTTAGAATACTGTCAGTAGAAAGAACATCAGCAGAATTGTCTGCAGGTTCTAAGGCTTCAAGCTGACTTTGAGAGGTAGCATTACGAGTTACTCTAAACCATTTGTATGCCTCAAAGCCTTGAGGAGCAGTAGCTGTGGTAATAACATTACCTTCTCCAGCACAACCTGCAACCTGAATAGTAGGTTTTTCTGCTTTGGCTACAATATAGCCATATCCAGCATGACAGTCTGCTTTGCAATCTCCTACCCTTATTCTTATTGTAACACTTTCTCCAATATAGTTAGCAAGATTCATTTTTACTTGTTGCCAAGGACAGTATATCCAACCACTTGCACCATTAACAAACAAACTGCTTGGTATGTTTGGGTCTCCTGTTGTTTCCCAAAAAGCACATTCACTAACCAATGAACCTCCAGAGATAACGTCTATTTGAAATGTAGGATTATAATAGCCACTGCCAGGATGAGGGGCTTCTAAAACTATTGCATAATAAACAGAAACTAAACAATTGTCTTCATCAACAGTTAAATCATATTTTGCTTCTGCGTATGATGGTAATCCATTACAAGAATAACCGCCTGTACAACCGGAAATATCGTTATTTATTCTCATTGACTTAGTGAAACCAAGATGAGTAGGTATTTTTGATAGAGCATTATTAGTGTGAGGGTCTGTTCCGTTAGTACTTATGATTGTGAATAGGTTTTGATTACAATCGTCTTTTGCACTGGTGATATCATTATATGCTGCAGATTGACTCCACACAGGACCGGTAGAGGCATCTCCGTTATAGTCGCCTGCTGTTCCTTTCCAACCTGCTGTTCCGTATGCAAAACTAAGATTATCTCCATGTGCTAAATCTTGTGCGATGGAGTTATTAGTGAATATTATGCTCGTAAGCACTATAAACAATAAGCCAATTTTTCTTAAAATCATATTCATATTCTATATCTCGTTTATTGATAAGACAACTAAAAAACAATTATGTTGCAAAATTAATTAAATTAATTTAATTTAGTTCAAAAACAACAAATAAAGTTTGGTCGGGTCCTATTTAAGAGGTCCAGCCAAACTTTTTTCTCTCAGTTTTGTAATAAAAAACTACGACTAAGAAAGACTATCTTCCTTTCTGTTTTTTTCTTACTTTATAAGCCACTGCACCTGCATCAAGGCTGATAAGAAGTGCTGTTGCTGTTCCAACAGGACCTTGGGATTGAGTAGGCGTACCTCCCTTAACAGCTTTTTCTCGCACGCTAACCGTTCCATCAGATAGTCCTCCAAACAAACCTCTACCTCGTGTATCTACATTATTTCCTATTGGTGGAGTAGGAACTTGAGCTGTTGCTGCAAAGCTTATTACAAATAGTATTACTATTGATATTATTCTTTTTTTCATTCCTTTAAAACTCCTATTTTATTATTATCTTTTCTGATTTACTTGTTTTAGTATCTTGTACTTTTACTATATAAGCACCGTCTTTTAGGTTAGTATTAATAGAAGTGCTGCTGCCTGCAAGATTAGATGAATAAACTACTTGTCCAAGAGTGTTGTAAATTTCTACTTTCTTTAACTCTTTACCCGAAATATTGACAACGTTGCGAGTGTTCCAAATGTTTATAGTTGATTCCTCGCTTGCAAGTTCATTAATGCCAACATTCTTTCTTGTGAAGCGAAGTTTATATCTTCCTTCGTTTTGTCCTGAAGTAACATCAAGGGAAACAGGCTCATCAACATTTAGAACTGTCTCCGCATTATTGTTTTCAACATCTATTAAGGTTATCTCTATATCTTGCATTGTTTTAGCTAAAGCGAAAGAAATAGTGTGGTCTTTATAAGCGTTGAAGTTTAAATCAAAAGTAGCAGGAAGTTGAGAAAAATAATTGTCAATCAAATTGTGTCCATCTACTTTCATATAAGGATTGACGGCATTTTCCTTTGAAGAGAGAAGAACGCTTGCGTCCATTTTTCCAAAACCGTTAGAGGAAAAATCGTTTATATGAGCATACATTCTCTTTGCAATACCCTTATTTCTTACGACAAACTCTATCTTATTTGCGATAGGAGAAGATTTTGTTATGTCTATATCATCATCTACAGTTACAATATCATCTAAATTGAAATGGAAAGTAGGATTATCAATCCTTCCTTCAACCATAAAACCTGTTGCAGGAAGAATAGCAGTGCTATAGTTTTGAACGTCCAATTCAACCCAATCGTGAGTTATTTCGTTATCCCAAACATAAGCCATAGAACTATTTAATGCTTCAGAATTTGTAGTGAAAAATTTATTAAGATTTAGTCTTCCAATAAAAGGATTGCTTAAAGCGAACCATTTTGTTGTATTAGTGTTTGAAAGAGAATTAGATAAATCGGAAAGTTTTATGTTAGAAGAAGTAATATTTTGTGTCAAAATAGTATAGGTATCTCCAATGATGTTTTTACCATTACCGTTATTGTCTTCTGGTCCCTCGTCGTTATCGTAGTTTGTAGGGTAAATAAAGAAACTTTCACTAACGCTTACAGAAGAATTTGTAGCTAAGGCTCCTTGTCCATTAGCATTTATTCCCCAATTGTTGTTGGTGTAAAAGAAAGGCAAAGCAATAATACCATGAGCTTCTGCAGATATATTACCTGCGTTTTCATCAACAAAAGAATAGTTGCTTGTTTCTCCAATATTTCCTATTAAAGAATATTCGCCTGTAGGTAGTTCTTTTTCCAATTTTATTGTTGTTCCGTTTAAAGATGCTCCCAATTTATCATAATCACCATTTTCAACGCAGATAGAACCTCCTTCTTTTATGATTATTTCTTCAGGGAATTTCATTCTGTTTTTTCTCAAATATTCTTCATTATAACGCCATTCACCTGTTATTACTTTCGGGATATTCCTTACAAGAGTAATTGGGTTTTTCTCGTTTGCCTTGTTATATTGTTCTACCCATTTTTCATACTCTTCACCTGCATCATAAGGTACATAAAGAGTAGGAACAGGATTTACGCCTACAAACATATTTGAAGGCATTCCCCCAGCAGGGAATTTAGCCTCTATATAAACACTTTGTAAAGAGGTAGCATGACCAAATGTTTGCTTTCCCATTTTTATGACAGAAGAAGGAATGGTAATATTAGTAAGATTAATACAATACCAAAAGATTTCCTCACCTATATCTTCTAAGTTGTTAGAAAAATTTAATGTAGTTATAGCTGTTTTACAAAATGCAAGATTTCCTATTTTTGTTACATTTTCCATGCCTTTTATTCTTGACAGGGCAAAACAGTCAGAGAAAGCAGCTGCTCCTATTTCTGTAACTGTAGGAGGAATGATAACAGAAATTAATTCATTTGTTCCATCAGCACTATTTAGGTATGTATCATAAGCAACTCCGGTTATTTTTTCAGGATCTTTATTTGCAGGAGCGCAACCGTATGCTGCACGCTCGCCTATTTTTGTAACTTTGTAAACGTTTTCACCAATAGTAACTTCAGAAGGGATAATTAAAATTCCTTTGTAACTATTTTTTGTGGTTTCATTTTTTACTGTACTGAAAACTTTATTTGTTAGTTTAAGTTCTTCATTTTCCGCATCTAAAATAAAATAATACGTATAACCATCACAATCGGTGTAGGTTATTTTTTCGTTATGGTTTCCGCTAAAAACGACTGATGGACATTCAGGCTCTTCTGATTCCTGTGCAAAAAGATTTTCTCCAGGAATACTGAAAATACTACAGATTGCAGTAAAAATAGCAAGTTTAAAATAAAACCTTTTCATCTTTGCTCATATTTTAATTAAAAATTACTCTATCTTCTTCTATAGAAGAAGAATTACGCAAAAGTACACCAAAAAAAGAAATAGACAAAATTTAAAACTAAGAATTTTTAGGTAGAATAATTAAATAATTGTATTTTAGATAAATAGTTTTGTTTAGATTGTTTAAAAATAATATAAGATCTTTTGAAAAACACACCTCTTACGTCCTAAAAATAAGTACTTTCTCTTAAAAATTCATTATTTTTTTCTAAGTATCGCAGTTTTTTTTGTTTGACAATAGATTATGTATCGTATTAAGGCTTCTCTGAGAGAATTAATACTTTAAATTTACTGCTAAAATCTCAATTGGAGGTTATGTTGTGGCTAAAGAGACTATTTTTATAGAAAGATAAGGTAAAAAAGTCCGTTTTTGAATATAAAATCTTCGTTTTTATAAATGAATTCGCCGTTTTTATAGTACAAACTCTTCGTTTTCTTTTACAAAAACGAAGAGTTTGAAAAGATTGTATTTAATCATTCCTAATGTTTTTAGGCTTATTTATCTTATAAAATTAGTACGTATCTTTTGTTCCTGCAAAGGTAGTCCTTCTTTTTCTTTTTGTGAATGGATAGCCTTTATAAGAAAAGCCATATTACGTCCTAAGACACGCATGATTTGTAATCCTTCTTCGTCCTTTAGGACTTCCTCGGGAGTATTTCCATGCACCATATTCCAATAACAAGAAGAAGCAACAGGCATTTCACTTAAAAGAAAGTATTTGTTTAAAAGGTCGAGGGTAGCAGTTGTTCCAGCTCTTCTTGCACTTGAGATAGCGGCACCTACTTTCATTCTTTTAGAAGAACGAACAGAATGGAATAGTCTGTCAAGGAAAGTTATTGCTGAGCCATTGGCAGAAGCATAATAAACAGGTGTTCCTATGACTATTCCATCAGACATTTCAAACTTTGTTGCTACTTGATTGACAACATCATCAAACACACATCTGCCTAATTCCTTACATTTATCACAGGCTATGCAACCTCTTATATCTTTATTGCCAATATGTACTATTTCGGTTTCAATATTGTTTTGTTCCAATTCTTTGGCGATTATACTAAGAGCAGTAAAGGTACAGCCTTTTTCGTGTGGGCTTGTGTTTATAAGTAATACTTTCATCGTTTTTTTTATTTTGAATGTATATGTAATGCTTGTGCTATATGGTTGCGTTTTTGGGTGTAGTTCTTTATACGTTGTAGTGTGTTTATAGGGTCTTCCGTTGAGTTCTTCAGTTGTTGATGCAAGTCTCTGATAATAGACTCTATTTTGTGAAGTTTAAAGTGAAGAAGAGTTTGTTTGATGTGTAGGTCAATAGTATGCTTGTTTTCCAAGTCAGGTATAACAACGTTATATTTGCTTTCCCACAAAGGAGAAGTTGAATAGGGATTGATAAGTACAGAAGAAACAAAAGAAGATATTTCTTGGTTTTCGTGATGAATAAAAGTACTCTGTTTAGGGGGCTCTCCTTTTTCAGAATATTCATGAAGGAAGATGTTGAAGATTTGTTGATACAGAGGATTGTTAAATTTAATATCTTCACTTGCTATCATCGCAATAATATACCCTGCTGCGTTATGAGTTTCTTTGACTATTTTTTTATCGCTATTGACAACCTCTTGTTGTGTTTTTTTATCGCCATAAAGAAGAAGCAGTTTGATTATGGCTTTTTCTTGATTTTCGTCATCATTATCTGGTTGTAAAACTTTATTAGCAAGTTTTTCTACAGTTTCAGTAGAAGAAGTGTCTTGTGATTGAATAATAGGCTCTGCTTTGGATTGAGTTTTGTTAGCTTCATAGAGATTATGCGCTATTTGACGTGAAAGTTCTTCGTTGAGAAGTCTTTCTTCCATATCCAAAAGACGAGAGCACTGCTGGATATACGTTGTTCGCTCTATCATATCTGGTATAAGACTGATAGAATGAATAATCTCTTTAACTAAAGAGGCTTTCTTTATGGGGTCGTTAGCAGTTTCTTGTTTTACTAAATTAGCACGATAAAGAATGAAGTTTTGTGCGTTGTCTTTAAGAAAGGCTTGGAACTCATCTTGTGTATGTTTCCTTGCAAAAGAGTCAGGGTCATCACCGTCAGGAAAAAGAAGTGTCTTTACATTCATTCCCTCTTTAAAGAACATATCTGTTGCTCGTATGGTTGCATGAATGCCTGCTTTATCACCATCGTAAAGGATAACAACATTACGAGTATAGCGTTTGATAAGTCTTACTTGATGTTCGGTAAGAGCAGTTCCCGAACTTGCAACAACATTCTTTACTCCATTTTGACTCATCATCACAGCATCAACATTGCCCTCAACAAGATAGCACTCATCTTTCTTTGCTATTTCATTCTTAGCCAAGAATAAACCAAACAGAACATTTCCTTTTGTGTAGATAAGACTTTCAGGAGAATTAACATACTTGGCTTTTGTTTTGTCTGAAGTAAGGATACGAGCGGAGAAGCCTAACACTCTTCCTGCAACATTATATATAGGAAAAGTAACGCGTGAATGAAACCTATCATAAAGACTATTTGTTCTTTCACTTCTTAGGCTTAGACCAGATTTGATAAGCAATTCTTCGGAGTATCCATTTTTTAAAGCATAGCGGGAAAAGTCATCTGGTTGTTGCTTACAGTAGCCTAACCCCCACGCATCTATTGTCGTTTGAGAAATTTCTCTTTCTTTAAAATAAGATAAACCTATTGCTTTGCCCTCATCAGAAGATATTAGGTTGTTGTAAAAATATTTCTGTGCAAATTCATTTATGGAGTAAAGTTCTTCGCGTTCTGTTTTTGCTTGTTTTTCTTCTTCCGTCTCTTCCGTTTCATGTATGGTTATGCCGTATTTTTGTGCTAACCAACGCAAAGCCTCAGGGTAAGTGTAGTGATTGTGTTCCATAAGAAAAGAAACAGAATCCCCTCCTTTACCACAACCAAAACATTTGAAAATACCACGAGCAGGATTAACATTAAAAGAAGGCGTTTTTTCATCATGAAAAGGGCATAAACCAATATAATTAGCTCCTCTTCGCTTTAATGGAACAAAAGCCTCAACAACTTCTTCAATCTTGGCCGCTTCTAAAATCCTTTCTATGTCCTCTTGTGGTATCATTAATACATTATTATATATAAGAGAAAAAAGACTAATGCAATAAATCAGGATCTATTTCCAAAACAGAATGCTTATTGCTTTTGCATTTGGAAGTAAATACATTAGTATTTCCACAGACGCAGTTTGTTCTATCTCCTGTGTAAGGGTCAAAAGAAGCACAATGGCGTTTGAATTCTCCGTTCTTTTTTATCAGAATCTTTACAGCAAACAGCAAAAGACATATTGCAAGTAAAATAACACAGATGACTAATACCAATAATAATTCTTTCATTTCTTCAAATCAAATAAATGCTGTGCAAAAATATTATATTTTATCCAATTCACAAAAAAAGAAGCCAATATTTCATATAACAAATTGAAAATAGAGAAGAAAAAAGTTTTGTTATTTATCATAAAATATATAATTTTGCACACTTAAACAAAAAGAAATTATTTAGCAATGAATCTGTTTCATATATTTACACAAGGAATACTTTTTGGTCTTACATTATCCTTAATGATTGGACCTGCTTTTTTTTCTTTGTTACAAACAAGCATCGCTAAGGGATTTCGTTCGGGTTCTCATCTTGCATTGGGAATTTCTTTAAGTGATGTTTTTATGGTTTTTGTTGCCTGGTATGGAGTTTCTACTTTTTTTGAAACAGGAGAGGCACGCAAAATATCATCTATACTTGGAGGAATAATTATTGTAGTTTTTGGCATCTACACAGCAACACGCAAACACAAAACCCCAAAGAAAAGAAACTTGGAAACAGTTTCAAAATTTCAACTTAAATATATTGCCAAAGGTTTTCTGTTTAATATAGCAAATATAGGGACATGGCTTTATTGGCTTATTCCTGTTAGTGTTGCTAATAGTTATAACACATCAAAAGAGCAGATAACATTTCTCGTATCTATTCTTATAACCAATTTAGGAATGGATTTGTTGAAGTGTAAAGTGTCGCACGAACTGAAACGTTTTCTTACCGATAATGTTATTACAATAATAAATAGGGTAGTAGGAATAATAATTATCATCTTTGGTATTTATCTTGCGATAGCAACTTTTTTACCCGAAAAAACAAATATTATAAATAACATTCACTAAGTATTTTTTTAGTGAATATTATCATAAAGGTTATGCTTGTTAATCTTTTAGCAAGCTATTTTGATATATATAAGACCAAAACTGAAATATCTGCAGGAGAGACACCACTGATACGAGATGCTTGTGCTATTGTTTTAGGACGAATTTTAGACAATTTTTCCCTTGCTTCAAAAGATAAAGACTTTAAACTGTTATAATCAAAATCTTCTTTAATAAACAGGTTCTCGTATTTATTTATTCTATCAACAACCTCCTGCTCCTTTATAATATAAGAGGCATATTTTACTTTTATTTCTGTAAGAGTCTTTACTTCTTTTCTTATATAAAGAGGAAGAGCGTCAAACTTTTGCTTTAAAACAGGTAAAGCAGGCAACAAGTCTCCCAATCTTACTTGAGGACGAACAAGAAGATGTGCTATCTTATCTGGTCTGACAAGATTAGGGGTAGAAAGATTTTCCAATGTAGAGTTAATCTCTTGTGGTTGCACATTGGTTTTGGAGATATAATCAATTATATTGTTGGTGCTTGATAGTTTTTTCTCCAAAAGTTTCATACGTTCTTTTTCAGCCAAGCCTATAAGGAAAGATTTTTCTGTAAGTCTTTCGTCAGCGTTATCTTGTCTAAGAAGGATACGGTATTCTGCTCTTGAGGTGAACATTCTATAAGGTTCATCCACACCTTTTGTAACCAAATCGTCAATAAGAACACCTATATACGCTTCACTACGTTTTAAAACCAGAGGCTCTTGTTCTCTTATCTTTAAAACAGCATTAATACTTGCCATCATTCCTTGGCAGGCTGCTTCTTCATAGCCTGTTGTACCATTTATCTGACCAGCAAAATAAAGGTTTTCTATCTGTTTTGTTTCTAAGGTCGCTTTAAGTTGAGTAGGAGGGAAGTAATCATACTCAATAGCATAACCAGGACGTACAATCTTAGCATTTTTGAAGCCGATGATTTCTCTTAGAGCCTTATATTGTATATCCAAAGGAAGAGAAGAAGAAAATCCATTAACATAATAAAGGTCTGTGTAAAGAGATTCTGGTTCTATAAACAGTTGATGATGGTCTTTTTCTGAAAATCTTTCTATCTTATCTTCAATGGAAGGACAATATCTTGGTCCTTTTCCCTGTATTCTTCCTTGAAACATGGGAGAGTCTTTGAAGCCCGTCCTTAAAATATCATGTACCTTTTCACTTGTATAGGCAAGGAAACAAGAATGTTGTTCCAAAGGTTTTCTTCTTTGGGTTAGATAGGAAAACTTGCCTGGTTGTTCATCGCCTTTTTGTTCTGTAAGAAGAGAAAAGTCAATACTTTTACCTTCTACTCTCATAGGCGTTCCAGTCTTTAGTTTTTCTACAATAAATCCCAAGTCTTTTAGTTGTTTGGATAAAGACACCGCAGCCTCTTCTCCTAAACGACCACCTTCATAATTGACTTTGCCAACGTGTATTCTGCCACTAAGAAAAGTACCATTGGTAAGCACAACAGCTTTTGCTTTAAAGGTAAGCCCGAGTTTTGTTCTAACGCCTTCAACTCTATCTCCTTTTATCATAATATCTGTAACCTCATCTTGCCACATTGAAAGCGTAGGCATTTGCTCTAATTGTCTTCTCCAACCAATAGGGAACATAACATTATCAACTTGAGCCCTTGGAGACCACATTGCAGCCCCTTTTGAAGCATTTAGCATACGAAATTGAAGAGTATTGTTGTCAGTATTCAAACCACTGTAGCCTCCCATGGCATCTATTTCTCTTACTATCTGTCCTTTTGCAACACCACCCATAGCAGGATTGCAGGAAAGAGCAGCAATGCAAGTGAGATTTTGTGTAATAAGAAGAACATTAGCTCCCATTTTGCTTGCAACAAATGAAGCTTCGCAACCGGCATGACCACCACCAACAACAATAACATCAAATTCTTTATCCATAGAACAAAATTTTTGCAAAATTAAACAAAAAACCATAAACACTAATTCATAATTGCCATTAATTTGTTTGAATTATTATAGAATTAATGGCAATAGAATAAATGTTATAATATGAGAATATGGGAGAATTTTTGTAATTTTGCACCTATGAATTTTGAATACTACGTAGCAAAACGCTTAATAAAACACAAGGATAAGAACTTTACTCGTCCGATAATAAGGATAGCACAGATAACCATTATGCTTTCCGTCGCAGTTATGCTTATATCTGTTAGCGTTTTGCAAGGTTTTAAGAAAGAGATAAAAAGCAAGATAGCAGGCTTCTCTTCCCACATTCAAATAACACAATATTCTACAAATGCAGTCTTAGAAGATAATTCCCTGATGAGTCTTTCTTCATTAGAAAAGCAACAGATACTGAACAACAAAAACGTTAAAACTCTCTATCCTGTCTTTTCTCGAGGCGGTGTGCTGATAAATAAAGAGGATTTTCAGGGCGTAATATGCAAAGGTGTAGATTCTTCATACGATAAAACTTTCTTCACTGATAATATTGTTGAAGGTAAGTTCCCAAGTCTGAATAAAGAAAGCAAACAAGAAATACTTGTTTCCAAAACCATAAAAGATAAACTTAAAATCAAACTTAATGACAAGATAAAAATTTATTTCTACGTCAATAACTCTTATAGAGCCAAGAACTTTTATGTTAGTGGAGTGTATGATACAGGTTTGGGAGAGTATGACGAGAATTTTCTTGTATGTGATATGAGTGTTTTAAAGAATATCTTTTCTGTTGAAGATGATATGTTTTCGTGTTATGAAGTGATGCTTAAGGATTTTTCTTCACTTAGAAAGGCTTCACAAGAGATATACTACACAATAGGACAAGACAAAAGCATTATGCCTATAACGGATTTGGAACCTAATCTTTTCTCTTGGCTGAACCTTTTGGATAGTAATGTTGTGATGATTATACTTGTGATGATTTTGGTCTCAGTCGTAACTCTTTCTTCTATAATGCTGATAATGATATTTGAAAAGAAAAAAATGATAGGAGTCCTTAAAAGTTTCGGCACCAAAAACGCTTCAATAATAAAGATATTCCTATATAAAATAGGCTACGTCATCCTTTACGGTATTTTGTTGGGAAATGTTTTTGCCATTGGTTTGGAACTTATACAGAAATACTTCCATATAATTTCATTAGACAAGGCAAGCTATTACCTTAGCACCGTTCCGATAAATATAAATATCTTGCATATCTTGCTAATAAATATGGGTGTGTTTGTAGTCTGTCTTATCTGTCTTCTTTTGCCTGCAAGAAGCATAAATAAGATAAATCCTGTAAAAAATCTCTCTTTTGATTAGGTTAATAATCAGACTTTTATTAAAATAGATGCAATTTTTTTAACATTTTTTTATGATTTTTTTTGGTCAGTAATAAATTTGATTGTAATTTTGCAAACGCAATTCAAGGGGGAGTTGTTTATAGACTCTCAATTGCAAAAGTTCATAATTTTCATTCGGGAGTATAGCTCAGTTGGTTTAGAGCATCTGCCTTACAAGCAGAGGGTCATAGGTTCGACTCCTATTACTCCCACCAATAAAGGTCTTGCGAAAGTAATTTTGCGAGACCTTTATTATTTTATAAATCAAGTTGTTATATCAATATTTGATTTTGCTAAAAAAAGAGTTGGTTTTAAATTTTTAAAACCAACTCTTTTGCATATAAACATCAAGACTTTAGAAAAAAAGATCAACTCTTTTTTTATCAACTCTTTTTACTGTTTGTACGCATTGTATTTTTGTTTTCTGTTGTAGAAAAAAGACTGTGATTTGTGGAGTTATCCTAAAATAAAATATTACTTTTGCAAAAAATATAGTAAGCAATGACAGAATACCAAGACAATAGGCATAAATTTTCAGAACTAAGGCAACAGTTTCCTCTCTTTTGTTACGACAGATTTGAAACCCAGAAGACTGAAAAGGGTTTGCAAATCCAATTCTTTTTCTCTTGTGGTGAATATCGCTTTACTCCTATTCAGATATTTGAGAGCAAAGATTTTTACAACAATACTTTAGACGAAAACCAACTGAATATTCTTGCTTTTAATCTTGGAATGATAGAACTTGTTTCCTATTGGAAGGCTTTCTGTTCTCCTATTATTCAAATCAATTGCGGAAATCTTACAACAAAACAACAGGACTTTTGGAAAAAACTCTTCAAAAACGGTCTTGGAGAGTTTATGTATTTGAATGGTTTAAAGGATTTTAATGATCAACTTTTCTCCTTTGACTGCACGGGAGAACACTGTAAAAAGCAAGTCTTTGATCTCAGAGAAGAATACCTCGTTCCTATAGGAGGAGGAAAGGACAGCGTGTGTTCTTTAGAACTTCTTAGGGGGAAAGGTAAGAATATTACTCCTTTGATTATCAATTCTCGTGGTGCAACAAAAGCTTGTGTGGAAAAAGGTGGTTTTTCTTTGGATGAATGTTTCACTATTAAACGCACGATAGACAAAACTCTTTTGGATTTAAATGCAAAAGGTTTTCTAAATGGTCATACTCCTTTCTCAGCAATGCTGGCATTCTCTTCTTTAATTGCCTCCGCTCTGACAAAAAAGAAATATATTGCTCTTTCAAATGAGAACTCGGCAAACGAAGGTACTGTTAAAGGCTATGAAATCAATCATCAATACAGCAAAAGTCTGGAGTTTGAGAACGATTTTAGAGCATATTATAAAGAGTTTATTGCAGAAGATTTTGAATATTTTTCTCTTCTCAGACCTATCTCTGAACTTCGCATTGCTCAAATCTTCTCTTACCTTAATTATAAGGATGTTTTCAAGTCTTGTAATGTAGGGAGTAAGCAAGATATTTGGTGTGGTCATTGCCCTAAGTGTTTGTTTGCTTATATTATTCTGTCGCCTTTTATTGATAAGGAGGAATTAAACTCTGTTTTTGGTAAAGATATACTTGATGATAAAAGCTTATTGAAAGAGTTTAATGAACTTATTGGACTTGCAGAAGTAAAACCTTTTGAATGCGTCGGCACTGTGGAGGAAGTGAATGTCGCTCTTGCAATGCGGCAGAAAAAATATTCTGACGAACAACTTCCTTATCTGTTAGAATATTGGACTAAAACAAGTGTAGGACGACAATACCTTAACAAGAATTTTGACTTTTTATTACAAAAAGAATATACTGAACACAATCTTCCAGAGGATTTGCGAGATATTTTCCATAATCCTTATATAATAACAAAGAAAGCTCAGCTGTCTTTAGAGTTAAGGAACAAACGTATTGCAATATTAGGCTTAGGTCGTGAAGGTAGAAGCACTTATCGTTTGATGAAGGATTTATTTCCTTTTTCTTCCCTTATTCTTTTTGATAAGAATGAAAAGGCTTTCTTGGACTTAGACACCGAGAATGATGTGTGCTATACTTCACAAGAAGATTATAAAACCATAAACGAGAACTCTGATATTATCTTTCTAACTCCTGGAATAGCCCTTAAAGATTTACATGATATAGATAAGGAAAAAATAACTAACCAATGTGATTATTTTCTCCGTTTGTTTCATAATCAGTCAATAGGAATAAGCGGAACAAAGGGCAAATCAACAACTACAAGCCTTGTTTATCAAATATTGAAAGAACAGACGAGAAATGTGATTCTTGCAGGTAATATTGGAATACCTTTTTTTGATATTTGGGAGCAGATAAATCAAAAAACTCTATTAGTCTTGGAACTTTCTTGTCATCAGTTGGAGCATATCAAACGTTCTCCTTTTATCTCTGTCCTCCTTAATTTATATGAAGAACATCTTGACCACTATACTTCGTATCAGGACTATAAGAATGCTAAGTTAAATCTGTTTAAGTGTCGTAAAAGAAGCGATATATTTATCTATAATAGAGAAGATGCGGAAACAAACCTTGAACTTCAAAAACTAACATTGGATGAAAATGTTCAAGGTTTTGCAATAGCGGATTATGTTTTTGAAGAACCTCTGTATTTGAAAGGTTCTCATAACAAACTGAATATACTTGCAGCACTGAAAGTCTTGGAAAATCTTCCAGAGTTTTCAAAACAGCAAGCCATAAGTTCAGCTCTAAGTTTCAAAGGCTTGGAACATAGGCTTCAGTTTGTGGCTAATATTAACGGAGTGGATTATTATAATGACAGCATATCCACTATTCCACAGGCAACAATTGCTGCTTTGAAGTCTTTGGGAAATGTTTCTACCTTGATACTTGGGGGTATGGACAGAGGAATCAACTACGACCCTTTGAGAACTATAGTTGAAGATTATAAGGTTAGACATATCGCTTTTGTCGGTAAAGCAGGAGAAAGAATGTTGCAGATTATCAAAAGCAAAAGTCCAGATATTGACTACCTTCTTAGTAATGATTGGAGCGAAATAGCATCTTGGGTAAAGCAAAAAGCAGAAAAAGGAACATCAGTCCTGCTTTCACCTGCAGCAAGCAGTTATGACCAGTTTAAAAACTTTGAGCATAGGGGAAAAGTCTTTGTTGATTTAATAAAAGAGTGAGTTTTATTCACCTAAAAAACAGAGTTTTAAGAATAGATTTCAAAAAAAACGGCATTTTTATTTTTGTATTTAAATATAAAGTATTACTTTTGCAACCTGATTTTAGATCATATTATTTCAGAAAAATAGAAAAAATGTCTTTGTAGCTCAGTTGGTAGAGCAATTGACTCTTAATCAATGGGTCCAGGGTTCGAGTCCCTGCAAGGACACTTTTTTTTTGCCATTTTAGCTCAGTTGGTAGAGCAACGCATTCGTAATGCGTGGGTCTGCGGTTCAAGTCCGCAAAGTGGCTCTCTCTTTATGTGCTATGTACAAATGGACAAAAAAAATACCATACTAAGTTTAGTAGATAAATACTTTGAAAGACAAGTAGAGATACGTAGGTTATTACACCAGAATCCTGAACTTTCTAAAAAGGAAAAAGAAACCTCAGCATTAATCTGCAAAGAATTAGATGCAATAGGTCTAAAATACAACAATGACATCTATGGTTATGGTATCTATGGTTTTGTTGATGGCAAAGAACCAGAAAGCAATTGCATTGCATTAAGGGCTGATATGGATGCTTTACCAATAGAAGAAAAAACAAATTTACCTTTCTCTTCCAGGAATAAAGGTGTTATGCACGCCTGTGGGCATGATATTCACATGTCTTCTCTATTGGGAGTGATAAAGATTCTTAACGAGATGAGGGATGAATTCTATGGAAGAGTTATGTTTGTTTTTCAGCCTTCAGAGGAAGAATATCCAGGTGGAGCAATATCTATGCTAAAGGCAGGTATTTTTAATCAAGTAAAACCATCTGCTATGTTGGCGTTTCATTGTACTCCTGAGTTGGAATGTGGAGTTGTTGCAATGAAAGAAGGCAAACTTATGGCTTCAACAGATGAAATATATATAACCATAAAAGGTAAAGGCGGACATGGAGCTACTCCTCATTTAGATATAGACCCTGTGGTCGCAGCTTGTCATGTTGTTACTGCATTGCAGACTATTGTTTCTCGTTCGGCTAATCCAACTATGCCAACAACGTTTTCAGTCGGCAGATTCATTGCAGAGGGAAGAACAAATATCATTCCTTCGGAAGTTAAGATGGAATGTATTATTCGTACCTTTGATGAGGACTGGAGAAAAGAGTGTCATAGGCTTATAAAGCAGATAAGTGAAAACACTGCAAAAGCATTTGGAGCAGAGGCAGATGTTTTTGTTGATCATGGCTATCCTTTTGTCTATAATAACCCAGAACTTACACGCAAAATAATCTCTTGGTCAGAAGAATTTCTTCCAAAAGGTCATTTACAAGATGCAGGTATGCGTATGACAGCAGAAGATTTCTCTTATTTTGCACAACAAGTACCTTCATGCTATTTTAGAATAGGAACGCATAAAGAAGGAGAGCCTATTGCTAACCTGCATACTGCTTATTTCAACGCTGATGAGAATGTTCTGAAAACATCAATGGCATTGGAAACTTACCTTGTCTTGAAATATCTTCAAAGATAGTTTCACCCCTTTCTAATAGATGCTTGGGGTAAAGGCACCAATTATATGTTCTATCTTGGGTTCTGTGTTTTCTGAAAGAATAATGGAGATAATATCAAAGCGGGCTTCAAAATCTATATGGAACTTTTGCAAGTAGTAATTTGCAACGTTTATAATGTATCGCTGTTTTTTCAGATTAACGGCTTCGTAGGGTTCTCCGAAAACATCAGTTTCTCTTTCTTTGACTTCAATGAAAACTACCTCGTTTTTGTCTTGTGCAATAATGTCTATTTCATGCTTTTGCCAGACAAAGTTTCGTGCTAATATGATATAGCCTTTTTCTTCTAAAAAGCGACAAGCAAGAGCTTCCCCTTGCCTGCCTTTTTCATACGTAGATTCCATTATTTCTGGGAATATGTTTTTCCGTATTCTAACTCTTGTTCAATAAATGTTTTAGGGTACGACACGACAATATCAATTACTTTACCTTTCTTGTCTTTCTTTTCTTTTAAGATAGGATTGACAAAACCTCCGTATGGTTTTATTCCTAAGGAGTTATATCTTTCCAAGACTTCTTTATGAAGATTGTAATCTATATTTACTCCATATTTTTCTACAAGATTTTTTCCTGCTTCATAGTCTCCTCTTGATTTGATATCTTGTATGATGTAAAGCAGTTCACCGAAAGTTTTTCTCAGTTGTCTATAGTCTGTAACAACAAAATAAGTTTTGCCGTCTTTTATTCTTTTCCCTACACAGCCTTTGCCATTTTGCAAGGCGTATTCGGAGATAAGTTTTCTATCTTGCATGTGAGCTTCGGTTACTTTCTCTCCAAGAGGAATGCGAGCAAGTTGAACCAATAGACCATTGCGTATATATGAATCATATTGTGCCATTCCTGTTTCCAAAGAAGGAACAAGCCCAAGTTCAATCATCTTTTCGTCCATTAGGTAGTATAAAGCAAACAAGTCTGCTCTTGCTTCTTCCAAAGCAGAAGAGTATTCTTTGAGAGCATTGGTAGGAGTTGTGTCAAGAAGTTGTCCAGAAGCATGACCAAGACATTCGTGCATATCTGTATGAAGATTGTCGGAAAGTTGTCCATGTTGTTTTTCCATTTCTATTTCTTTTTCGGAGTAAGCAAATTCTTTCAAAGCACTCTTTGGACTTTCCATTGAAGCATAGAAATAAGCATCGCTAAGGTTAGCAATGGTAACACTTTTTGACCCATACTCTTTTCTAATCCAATCTGCATTAGGCAGGTTTATTCCAATAGGAGGAGTAGGATAACAATCACCAGAAAGCATTGCTGCATTGATAACCTTTGCACTGACACCTGTAACTTTTTTCTTTCTATATTCAAGTTTTACAGGAGAATGGTCTTCAAACCACTGTGCGTTGTTACAAATAGTTAAAGTTCGTTTTGTTGCATTTAAGTCTTTGTAATTAACTAATGCTTCCCAAGTTCCTTTCATTCCTAAAGGGTCGTTGTAAGTTTCTATAAAACCGTTGATGTAATCACAGATACTTTTAGTGTCTTGAGACCAAAGAATATTGTATTCGTCCCAAGCCTTTAAATCTCCTGTTTTGTAGAATTCAATAAGTTTATTTGTGTATTGTTTTTGTGCATCGTTTTCTGCAAAAGAGAGTGCTTTTTCTAACCAATAAATTATTTTCTCTATATAAAAAGAGTATTCTCCGCCTTGTTTCCAAACAAGTTCTTTGATTTGTCCGTTTTCTTTTACAAGTTTTGAGTTTATACCCAAAGAAACAGGACGTACGGTGTCTATTTCTATATTATTATAATAATTTTCTGCTTCTTGTCTTGTGATGTTTTCATAGAAATTAACTGCAGAGGTTTTTACTATGTCTTTATCTGTTGCATTATCTCTGCGAATAGGAGCTATATTTTCATTATATATTTGTTCAATAATAAAATCTGCATCTTTATATCCTTTCAGCAGTGAAGCAAAGTAGGACTTAGGACAATCAGGAAAGAACTTCTTTTCGCCATAATGGTGATGTAATCCATTGGAAAAGAAGAAACGTTTTGCATAAACTTCAAAATCTATATAGTATTTGCAAGTTTTGTCCCCTTTGTAGTTAGTGAGGATAAATTCCAAAGCTTTTCTTATTTGAAGATTATGTTTATAGTTTTGGTCAAAATAAATGTCTCTCCCCCAAAGAGCTGCTTCGGATAAACAATAGATATATTGCTTTTGATTTAAGCTAAGACTATCCCAGTCAGGTAGGCGATATCGCATAACTTTACAATCAGCAAATTCGTCTAAAATATACTTGAATTCTTCGGTGTTTGTTTTTTGTGCTATAGTATTATTAGAAAACATATTTGCTAAAATCATAATTGTTAAGATTGTTTTTTTCATATTTATTAATTTTTAACTATCAAATCTTTCTTTCATTTCTTTTATTAACTTATAGGCAGTAAAATCAACTTGCATAGGAACAACAGCGGCGTAGTTGTTGTGAATTATATTCCAATCTGCTTGTTCTGATTTATCTAAGCAATGGTACTCTCCTCCAAGCCAAAATATTCTTTTTCCATCTTCTTGTTCAGACATAGTGAAATCCTCTGACCAATAACCTTTGGCTTGATGGCCAACTTTTATACCTTTTATTTCTCCAACAGGGAAATTAACATTAAGGCATACGTCTGTTGGTAAAGAATGTTTGATAACATTTTCTGCTATCTGTTTGACAAAAGGTAGGCAGAAAGATAAGTCTCCGTGTTTGTCATCATCGCAAAGAGAGAAACCTACACTTGCCACCCCTTCAGAGCAACCTTCCATAACGGCAGCCATTGTTCCTGAATAGATAGTATTAATACTTACATTTGAACCATGGTTAATACCTGCAAAAAGGAAGTCAGGCTTTCTGTTCAATACTTTGTCAAAAGCCATCTTAACACAATCAACAGGTGTTCCTTCTAAGGAATATTCTTCAAAATTATCTTCTTTTTTTATGCAAGAAAGTTTTAATGGCTTGCCAACAGTAATAGAATGGCTTTGTCCAGACATTTCTTTTGAAGGAGCAACAACAACAACTTTTCCCATTGGCCTTAGAATATCTTCCAAAAGTTTTATTCCATTTGAGAGATAACCATCATCATTGGTGATAAATATTAAAGGTTTTTGTGTCATAGAAGTATTATAATAATTTGTGTTTTATTTCTTTCTGTTTTGTTGCGTATTCTTTCAGACAATCTTCACAAAGACAATTGTCAAACTTTTTTTTCAAGATATTAAGATTTTCTTCTGAAATAGGATATTTCATACAAAAACAATCTTTATTGTGTTTGCATTCAAATTCTTTTTTACATTTAGGACAAATCTTCTTCATTATCTAAACTTTAAAGAAAAAGCAAAAATCTAATCTCTACTTCCTTCTAAGCAAAGATTAGATTTTCTGCTTTTGTTATATATTTTTGTTATAGCTTTACTAGACCAGCAAATCCCATAAATGCCATAGCAAGAATACCAGCAGCTATAAGAGAAATAGGAGCTCCTTTCATTCCTTTTGGCATTTCCATAAGATCTAAATGTTCTCTAATTCCAGCAAATAGAATAAGAGCAATAGTAAATCCTATAGCCATAGAAAAACTATACATTAGTCCTGGAAGTAATGCAAATTCCTTTTGAATAACAACGATTGCCACACCTAAAACAGCACAGTTTGTTGTTATAAGAGGAAGAAATACTCCTAAAGATTGATACAAAGCAGGACTAATCTTTTTCAACACGATTTCAACCATTTGCACCAAGGCTGCAATAACGAGGATGAACATTATTGTTTGTAAAAATTCTAAGTGCAAAGGCACAAGTAAATAGTATTGAATTGGGTAAGTAACCAAAGTTGCTAAAGTCATAACGAAAACAACGGCTAAACCCATACCGGTTGCAGTGCTTACCTTATTAGAAACTCCAAGAAAAGGACAGATCCCTAAGAACTGACTAAGCACAACATTGCTTACAAACACTGCGAAAACAAAAATCTTTAAGTATTCCATAATTGCTCCTCTTTATTTCTAAATAAATTGAACTGCAAAAATAATAAATAAAAATTAAATAGGCTAATTTTGAAAGAAAAATATTCTTATTAAGATTGTAAATAGTATTGGAGAATACTTTTTACTCCGATTAATATTAGCAGGAACCCTCCAAAGATAAGAGCAAAACGAGGTTTTATAAAATGGATTTTCTCTCCCATTCTAACACCTATTAAAGACATGATAAGTGTGATAAAGAATATTATGAAAATAGATAATAGTTGCTCTCCTACGACCCAATTCATACCTGAGAAACTTATTCCTATTACTAAAGCGTCTATACTTGTGGCAATACTTAAAAGAATAATAACCTTGAAAGATGAGACATCAAATACTTTTTCTCTTAATTTGAAGTTTCTGCCGTCCATTATCATCTTCACTCCTATAATAAATAATAATGTAAAAGAAATCCAAGAAGAAATAGCTTCTATAAAATCATAAAGAAGCGAAGTGAATACAGAACCTAACAAAGGCATAAATCCTTGAAAGAATGCAAAGCAAAAAGCCAAAAGGAGAGTTCTTCTCTTTGACATCGTTTTTTGTAAACCACAAGTGATGCTCACTGTGAAGCAATCCATAGATAAAGCCACTCCTAATATTATGGCTTGAATGAAAAATTCTATGTCAAACATTGTATATAAGTTTTGTAAGGTTTATAAAATCTTGAGGTGAAAGTTGTTCTGCTCTTTTTGTAAGTATATCTTCGGGGATATTCTCCAAACTCTTATTTAAAGCTTTTAGGCTTTGTCTAAGCATTTTTCTTCTTTGATTAAATGCTGTTTTGACAACAAGAATAAACTGTTTTTCATCACAGTCCAAGTCGATTATATTGTTTCTCGTAAGTCTTATAACTGCAGATTGAACCTTAGGCATAGGATCAAAGTCAGTATTAGGAACAGTGAAGAGATATTCTCTATCGTAGAAGACAGACAGAAAAACAGATAGAATTCCGTATGTTTTGCTGCCTTCTTTTGCTATGACTCTTTCAGCTACTTCTTTTTGAAACATTCCTACAACTTCATCTACAATATCTTTGTTTTCAAAAACTTTAAAAAGAATCAAATTGGAAATATTGTAAGGAAAATTGCCGATGAGAGAGAACTTGTTCTTATGAAATAGATTCGTTAAATCGCTTTGTAAAAAATCTCCTTCAATAATGCTGTTTTTTATTTCTGGGTAATATTCTTTTAGATAGGCAACAGATTCTTTATCTATTTCTATAATAGTAAAATCTTTAGTTTTTTCTTTTATTAGATATTTGGTTAATACGCCCATTCCTGCACCAACTTCCAAGATATTATCTTTTTTTCTTAAAGAAGAAACAATATCTTTTGCTACATTTTCATTTGTAAGGAAATGCTGTCCTAAAAACTTCTTAGCTCTGACTTTTTTCATATCCAGATTACAGATTATGTTTTAGTATTAGAAATTGATAATTGAAATATCCGTATTCTTGAAATCAGGTATTATCTTGTCTGCTTTACCTATTAAGGATTCAGGTGCATTTGTTGTAGAAAGAGCTATGACTTTCATTCCTGCAGATTTTCCAGCTTGAATGCCAGCAAAACTATCTTCAAAAACAATACATTCTTCTGGTGTTACTTCACATTTTTTTGCACCAAGAAGGTAGCAATCAGGAGCAGGTTTTGCGTGTTCTACATCTGTTGCAATAACCATATTTGGGAAATACTTTTTAATTTCAGGACGAGAACTTAAGACAGTTCTCATTTTTATTTCATCTGATGAGGTAACAAGGCATGTTCTTATACCTATCTTTTGTAGTTTAAGAATAAACTCTTCCACTCCTTCTATGTAAGGAAAGACCATACTTTTTTCCATTTCGTAAAGAGAGTTTTCTATCTCTTGCCAATCCTTTTTATAATCAGAAAACTGTTCTTGGAGTATATCTGTTAGAGAGTGGCCTTTTATTATTGAGGCAAAATCTTTTTTATTTGGGAAATATTGTTTGCCTATCTCAGACCAAAACATTGTATAATGGTGTTCTGTGTCAAACACTACTCCATCTAAATCAAAAAGTACTGCTTTTATTTTCATTGATTTAATTATTACCTAATAAGTTAAACGATTTCTAAAGTCATTACGTTTTTCGTATTTCAAATCTTGCAACATACTTGCTTTAACAGAAATTCCAAAGTTCCAGCCTTGACGAGGTCCAAAAGGGATCCAATTCATACGCAATTCCCAGCAATGCAAATCTCTATAAAAGTCTAAACTTGTGTATGTATAGTCTTTGTTTATAAAATCATATCCTGTATTAAATCCTATTTTCCATTTATCTGTTGCGTTTATTGTTCCTGTTACAGAAAGTGTTGCTGCTTCATTTGTTTCATATCCTGCCAAAGCAACAATATAAGATGAAAGTCTTGAGTAATGGGCTGATATAGTAAAATCCCAAGGAATAGAAAAATCTACTACATCTGGAAGTATCTCATTGTTGTTAATAAATGGCGAATAAGCCAACTCTGTTGGAGAAACGTTATCTTTTAAATCATTACCATTTTTTGTTTTTTTGTTGAGGTGCCAAGAAAGAGAAAGAGTCCATTGCGCAGATTGTTTTTGGAATAACTTGTGTTTCTTATCCCAAAGAAAATCTTTTGTTATACGGCTATTGCTATCTAAAACATAAGGTGTAAAAGATGCAGAATAATTTACAACTATTCTTTCAAGAAGAGTCGTACGAGCATTTAAGCGAATGGGTTGCCAATTACAAGAATCTTTTGCTAAATCATAGCCAGTAGAAAGTGAAAGGTTCTCTAAAAGTTTTAACTTGCGAGTTCCAGATATAGTGTCCTTACTATCTTTTACTTTTATTTCCAAAGAGTTATTTAGTGTTAAAGAAACAACACCTGATTTTCCACTTGGAGGAGAGCCATAAACACCATTTTCTGTTTTGGAATAATAGACTTTTTTACCATTCTTATCTACATAAAAATCATAAAAACCAAGCGAAGGATTAGAAAAATCTGGTGTAAAGTTGAAAGATAAAACAGGATTAAAAACATGACGAACTGCTTTTAAATATCCTTTTTTAAAAGAGAACATACCATATATTCGTGTATTAACACCAGAAGAAAACGATACATCCCTGTTAGCTATGAAACCATAAACAGTATCTTTATCTATAAGGTCAGTTGTTGCATTATAAGATTTGTGAGTTGATTTTAAATACCAGCGAGCATTATAATTTATGGAATTAGTCCAATTGAGGTATTTTAATACTTTAGTACTATGTGTGATAGGAATGTAGTGCTTGATACCATTATTCATTTTATTATACCAATCATCTTTGAACAACAAAGAATCGTATGTTTGTATTTGATTAATAAGATTCATGCGATAGGCAATAGTTATTTCTTCATACCAACGAGTTTTTCCTTTTGATTTTTTGCGTTTGAAAGGATGGAATTGAGCAGAAGACAGAGCAATAGAAGGTAAATCCAAACTAATATATTTAGTATTGGCATTGTAACTCTCCCCTAAGTTCGCAGAAAAGCTCCAATTACTACCAAAGCGTGTAGAAAAAGCGATAGAAGATGTTGTGGTATTTGTCAGATAGTCATTTAGGGAAGTAGTATATTGATTATATTTGCTACTAACTAAATTAACATTTGCAGAAAATGTTCTATAGGGGTGTGCTTTTGCATCTTGAGTATGAGTCCATTGAAATTTAAAGTCCCGTTGAGAAGTCCATGACGAAGTGTTTTTTATTCCAGAGTGGTTTTCTTCAAAACGGACTAATAGTTTGCCACTATAACGATAGCGTTTTACATAATTTGACTGTAAATCCAATGCGTATGAGAGATTAGTGTATATATCTCCTCTTGCAGCGAGGTCTATATAATCATTAAAAGCAAAATACCATCCCATATTTCTTAGATAATATCCTCTGTTGCTTGCGTGTCCATACGTAGGCATAAGCAGACCAGATTTTCTTTCATTAGTTATAGGGAAATAACCAAAAGGTAGAGCTAAAGGCATGGGAATATCTGCAATAGAAAGCCAAGTAACTCCTGTAACTATTTTGTCTTGAACCTTTATTTCAGCACGGTTGAAGTTGATTCCAAAATGCGGATCTTCTTCATTATCACAAGTCGTAAACATTCCTTGTGAAACAAACATAGTGCTGTCGTTTATCTTTTTTATTTTTTCACCGTGTAGGAAGCCTTCTTGCTCTTTGGTGAACATGTGAAAGATAAGTCCCTTCTCAGAGTCAAAGTTATATCTCAATTCCCTACTCTTATATTCATCTTCACCGTCTTTGAATATAGGATATTGAGTATTATTGCCTATGGAGTCTTTTATTGGTTCTGCTTGTAGAGAAGAAGAATCAAAATTTATGGTTATAAAACCAGAAGACAAATCTATTTTCTTTTGTTTTACATTAGCGTTGTTATACAAAAAAACTCGGGAGGAGTCCAAGTCAAAACTAATAGAATCACTTGCAGTATAAACAACTCTGTCTTTTATTGCATTTTTGCTTTTTTTAGGTTTTTCTATAGAGTCTAATGCAATACTATCATTGCTTTTTAGGTCTATGGAATCTAAAATTTTGCAATCTGTGTCTAAAACGAAAATATCGTTCTCACATCTTGCATTAGTAATTGCTATATCTGCAAGAAATAGGAGTATTATACAACAAATATTTATATATTTTCGTTTTTTCAAGTTGTTAATTCAATTAAAAACACTAATTTTGCCAATTAATTTGCAAAAGTAAGATTTTTTTATAATTTACAAAAAAATAAATGAAGGAAGATACTTTCAGATATGGTATTTTTTGTTTTTTAGTGTTTATTGCATCTTGTTTTGTTTGTTCTGCACAACAGGAAAAAGTGAGGAATGTGTTTGATAAAGTTGTTATTGATGCAGGACATGGAGGTGATAAACCTGGAGCTATAGGGAGTAAGTACAAAGAAAAGGACGTTACTCTGGCTGTTGCTATAAAACTTGGTAAGCTTATAAACGAAAATCTTAAAACCGTAAAAGTCTATTATACAAGAGTTATAGATCAAGACATAGATTTATATAAACGTTCTTCTGTTGCTAACAAAATAAATGCAGATCTTTTTCTTTCCATTCATTGTAATTCAGCGACTAATAAGAACGCTGCAGGTACGGAAACCTATGCTATGGGATTAGGAAAAACAGAAAGTAATCTGGAAGTAGCAAAAAAAGAAAATTCAGAAATTCTAACAGAAAAAGGTTCAGCAGAGAACTATCAAGGCTTTGACCTTAATTCTCCTGAAGGAGATATACTTTTGTCGCTATACCAAAATGCTTATTTGCAGAGTTCTCTTGATTTTGCAGCAAAAATTCAAGCACAATACACAAAACATGTTCCTATGAAATCCCGTGGAGTTCATCAAGCTAACTTTGTTGTTTTGTGGAAAGCAGCAATGCCTGCTGTTCTTACAGAAATAGGTTTTATTTCCAATCCTAAAGAAGAAGAATACATAGGTAGTGAATATGGACAATGGGTTATTGCTTCTTGTATATTTAGAGCAATATGTGAGTATAGAAACAAAGTAGATAATCTTTCAGACAGAATACCATCTGTTGATGAACTTGTGCCAAAAGACGTAAAAGAACGGGAAGAAATCAGAAAACAAAATGAACTATTAGCACAAAAGCAAAGAGCAGAAGAACAAAAAAGGCTTGCTGAGCAAAAGAAGTTACGCGAGGAAAAACTAAAGAAAGAAAAACAAGAAGAACTTGCAGAACAGAAGAGAAATGAGGGGACAGACCTTGTTTATAGAGTTCAGTTTTTGTCTTCTCCTACTCAACTAAAAAACAATGATAGTCGTCTGCAAGGCTTGGATGATGTTTTCTCCTATAGCGAAAAAGGAGCTTGGAAATATACAGCAGGTATTTTCGCTTCAGATAAAGAAGCTTTAGCATATCAAAAAAAGGTAAAAGAAAAATATTCTGATGCTTTTGTCGTTGCGTTCTATAATGGCAAAAGAGTGTCTATGGTTGAAGCAAAGCGACTTTCAAATCAAAATAAATAAACAAAAGAGACTTAACAAACTTCATAAAAGGTAATGAAACTTAGAAACGAATATCAAATAGGAATTGCAGTATTAGTAACGTTTATTGTCCTTATCTTAGGAATAAACTTCTTAAAGGGGAAGACTTTCTTTTCAGGACAGAAGACTTATTATGCTATTTATGATGATGTAACGGGTATGCACGAAAGTTCTTATATTTATGTCAATGGAATGAAAGCAGGTCATGTTGTGAAGATATCTCCTATGACAAGAAAGAATGATAAATTTCTTGTAGAACTATCTGTTGATAAAAATATTGATATTCCAAAAGATAGCCGTTTGACATTGTTTTCTACAGGGCTTATGAGCGGTCAGGCACTCAGAATTGATTTAGGCAAATCTGAAACCTTACTTCAGACAAAAGATACTATGCAAGGCGGAATAGAAAAAGGCTTGACCGATGAGATTGCTCCTATGGGAGAAACATTGTCCTCTATTCTTAAACGCATTGATACTCTTACAAATACTCTAAATCGTACAATAGATGAACAGGCAAAACAAAACATTCAATTGACTTTGACGAATATAAATCAGATTTCTCAACGTCTGAATAATGTAGCAATGAATGTAGATAATCTTGTTTCAAAAGACAAGGACAAGTTGGATAGAATAGTTTCAAATGTTGAGAGTATAACACGAAATCTTGTTGATAATAATCAAGCAATCAGTAATATAATAAGTCGTTTTGACAATATTTCTTCAGACATAGAAAAGCAAAACATTGGCTCTACTCTTGCAAAGGTAAAGACTTCTTTGGAAAGTATAAACTCTATGTTGAATAAGATAGAAAAGGGTGAAGGCAATATAGGGATGTTGTTGTCCGATGAGGGACTTTACAGAAATATAACCTCTGCTGCCAAGGATTTAGACGAACTTATATTAGATTTGAAGAAGAATCCTAAAAAATATATTCACGTATCTGTATTCTAAAAAGATATATTGAAATTTATTATCTCCTCTTTGTTGTAAAAACACTTGGTTTTAGCAAAAAAAGTCTTGATCTTTTTTGAAAAAGACTTGATGTTTCTATGTTAAAGAGTTGATGTTTTTTAAAAAAGACTTGATCTTTTTTTTACGAAGTCTAACTTTTTTACTAATTTCGTGCAGTGTTTTTGATATTTTTGCGTCTTAATAGCGTAAGACAAAAAATAATTTGATATGAAAGTCAGAAATTTTAATTTATTGTTGATGATTTTTGCAAGTATGATCTTTTTTGCTTGCGAAAATGGGCAAGATAGCGATTGTCATTCTTGCAATACTAAGATTATAGACAAAAAAGTTGAGTTAAAAAACACAGATGTAGAGCATCCAAACTCTACTTTGCTTACTTCTGTGTTTTTATATAGATATGGAAATCAATATGTTGTAGATTGTGAAGTTGCGGGCTGTTTTTCAACTTCAGGGACTCATTATTATGTTTGTAACCCAGGCAAGATAGGCTACTTGCCTAAGAGTAAAAATCCTTTACGTGTGGATATCATTGGTAATATTAGGGAAAAGAAAGCTACGGAGAAGGATATAGAAAACTGTGATTATTGTCATAATCAACAGACATTTGATATAGAAATATTGAAAATCAAGATATTAAAATAAATCATGGAGGGAAAAGAAATGAAAACAAAATCAAGTTTTATTATTCTGCTTGGAATAACAGTGTTTTTCATATCTGTTTTTGCTTTTTGTGAGGACAGGAATGAAGATGATGAAAAAGAAGTTACGGCAACTGTCCTTAAATATACTAAATGCAAGTTTGATGCTATGAACTTTGACAGGGCTGTTGAAGAAAGTTTAGAATATTTTGTAAGAGGGCATGAACTTTATATTACTCGTTACAATGAAGCATATAATTGTTGTGATAGTGTGTTAAAAATAGATGTTATTGTTACAGATCATAAAATAGTTATAGAAGAATTGGGGGAAAGTCCTTGTGATTGCATTTGTATAAGGGATGCTGAATATAAAGTAAGTGATATTCCGTCAGGTCATTATGTTGTAGAAATATTAGGGAGAGAGGGAACATTTGAAATAGATATAAAATAAATTGCAAGATTACGGCACTAATAATCAGGATTTTGAAAACATATACCGAACATACTATAGAAAGATGTTTGGTATATGTGTTAGTTATGTGCATGATCAAGCCATTGCTGAAGATTTATTGCAAGATGCTTTCATCATAGTTATTAATAAACTTCCAACTCTTAGAGACAAAACAAAACTTGAACCCTGGATAAGTACGATAGTTAAGAATACTTGTGTTAATTATTTACGTAAAAAGTCTTTATTCTCAAATATATCTGTTGATATTGAACAACAGAAAGATGATATTGATGACAATGTGAGGCAAGAGGAGGATACAATTTCGTATTCTACATTAATGAATATGGTAGAACAACTGCCAGATGGTTATAAAAAAGTATTTAAACTTGCTGTTTTTGAAGGATATACTCATGAAGAAATTGCAAAACTCTTAGATATTTCTCCTAAAACGTCATCAAGTCAATTGTCAAGAGCAAAAAAGACTTTAAAATCCATGATACTTTCTTATTGGTCGCTTGCTCTTGTTTCTGTGGTTGTGTTTGTTTCTCTTTTATTCGCATTATTTTTGAATAAGCCATTAAATGATAGGAATGTTTTGAGAGAGGAGAGTTTTTCTGCGACTATAAAGCAAAAAACGATAGGGAAAAATAATATTGTAAATATAAATAAAATCAATAAAATAAATAAAAATTTTAATATAATTGAAGAGGAAAAAGATGTGAATATTTTTGTTGGAGATACAAACCGCATAAAGTCAGACTTAGAGGAAGAAGGCTCCGTTGAATATGCTAAAGAAGAAAAGGTGGATTTTATAAAGGAAACTCCTTTTGGTAGAGATATTATTTATAATAATACTTATACTAAAAAGATGGACGATAAATTAATAAGTTTTAATTTTTCTTTTATTCCTATTAATCAAGAATTTAGTGCTATCCTTTCATCTATGGATGATGAACTTCTTGTTTCTTGGAATATGGAGAATTCTATTGATTTAAATATAGAAAAGATGTATTACAAGCCGATAAGCTTTAACCTTATATTTGAGAAGGCAATTAACAGAAGATTTTCTGTTGGTTTGGGTTTAGTATATACTTTTTTGAGGACGGAATATCTATTTGAGGATGAGAAAATTAGAACAGATAATGTACAATACTTAGGATTTAAATCTCAGGTTGCTTTTCATTATTATAAAAACAGTAGAGTGGATAGTTATATTGCACTTGGCGGTGTTGCTGAATTGCCTGTATATCACAAAACAAGACTTTATTTCACTGAAAAAACTGTAAAAGAGAATCTTAATGCTCATTGTCAGTTTTATGGTGAAATATCTTTGGGATTTAGTATTAATGTGGGTTATGGAATAAATGTTTTTGCGGAGCCTTGTTTGGATTATTTCTTTAAAAATAAAGATGATTTTGAAACATTTCGTACTAAGCATCGCTGGGATTTTAATGTTCCTATTGGAGTACGAATAAAGTTATAGAGAAGTTTTATGTATTTTCATTATGAAAAAGCGATTATTTACGCACTTCTGAGTATGTAAAGATGTAGAATTGCAAAAATTTATAGTAAATTAAATTTACTTATTCTAAAATATTAAATTTTGGTTTTAAAATATTTATCTTCAATTTTAAAAACAAGAATAATTTAGAGAAAAAAGTGTTAAAATTTTATATATAATCTATAAAAGCAAATAAAAAAGTTGAAGTGAGGTGTATTTTTTGTAATTTCGCAATAGGAAAAACAAATAATCGTTATGACATATTTAGAAACACAGCAATGGCTATATAAACAATTACCGGTATTTCATAGAATTGGAGCAGCGGCTTATAAGATTGATATTTCTAATACTGTTGATTTACTTTCTTCTATAGGAAATCCTCACCATTGTTTTAACAGTATTCATGTTGCTGGAACAAACGGGAAAGGATCTTCTTCTCATCTTATTGCTTCTATTCTAAAAGAGAGTGGAAAAAAAATAGGACTACATACATCTCCGCATTTAAAAGATTTAAGAGAAAGAGTTGTTGTTGATGGAAAAATGTGTAGTAAGAACTATGTGATACGTTTTGTTAAAAAATTTGGGCAAAGATTAGGAAATGTAGAACCTTCTTTCTTTGAACTTATGGTAGCAATGGCGTTTGATTATTTTAGGAATAAGAAGGTAGAAACGGCCGTTGTTGAAGTTGGAATGGGAGGACGATTAGATAGTACTAATGTTCTTTCTCCTGATTGTTGCCTTATAACTAACATAAGTTTTGATCATCAACAGTTTCTTGGTAGTACTTTGGAACAAATAGCAAGCGAGAAAGCAGGAATAATTAAAGAAAATACTCCTGTAGTTATTTCGCAAACACAAAAAGAGACAAAGCCAGTCTTTATTAAAAAAGCAGCGGAAATGAATGCCCCTATATTTTTTGCTGAGGATAATTATTCAATAAAAAACTCTCGTTACGAAGATGGCTATCTTGTCGTTGATGTTTATAGAAAAAAAGAAATATATCTTAAAGATTTACAATGTCCTCTTTGTGGAGAATATCAGCAGAAAAATCTTCTTGGAGTTATACAGTTAGTTGAAGTTCTTAACACATTAGGTTATAAAATTACAAAGAAAAACCTCAGAGATGGAATAGGAAATGTTCAACAAAACTTTCTTTTACAGGGAAGATGGCAGAAACTATCTGATAATCCTTATACTCTTTGTGATACAGGACATAATGAAGACGGTTTAACACATGTTGTTCATCAACTAAATAGTATAAAAAAGAATAGACTTAATTTTGTTTTGGGAGTTGTTAATGATAAGGACATAGACGCTGAGATAGAAATGCTGCCAAAAGATGCTTACTATTTTCTTTGTAAGGCTAACATTCCAAGGGGTTTGGATGTGGAAATTTTAGCTAATAAGTTTGCAAAAAGGAAGATGAATTACAGTGTTTTCCCTTCAGTAATACAAGCCTATAAAGAAGCACAAAGAGATGCTATAAAAACAAATGCTATGGTTTTTGTTGGAGGCTCAACTTATACTGTTGCAGAAGTATTGTCTGAAATTCAGCGTTAGAGATTTTGTTCTTTTATTTCCAACAAAGATTTATAACTCAAAACTTTTCTTTACTTTTGCAAAAAAATAGACATGAATACTATGGAGATAAAGAATTTAATTTTGGATATGGGAGGGGTGATACTTGATGTTGATTACAAAAAGATATTTTTGGAATTTGTAAAGTATGATTGTAATGATATGCAATCTTTCTTTACTCAACAAAAACAGATTCCCTTGGTAGATGATTTTGAAAAAGGGCTTATAACTCCAGCAGTATTCAGAGAAGAAGTAAGAAAGTTGATAGGCAAGAATTTAGAGGATAGAGTTTTAGATGATATTTGGAATTCTGTGGTTTTGGGAGTAAGAAAAGAAGATGTAGAGTTGATAAAAGTTCTTCGCAAAAAGTATGACAAGGTCTTTCTTTTCTCTAATACCAATGAGATTCATGTTGAGTATGTTAAAGCCATGTTCTTTGAGGTTATGGGTTATGATGTTTTTGAGACTCTGTTTGATAAAGTTTATTTTTCAAATGAAATACATTTAAGAAAGCCGGATGAAGAGAGTTTTGAATTTGTAGTAGAAGATGCTGGAGTAGAGAAAGAGGCAACAATGTTTATTGACGACACAGAAAAAAATATATTAGGAGCAGAAAGAGTAGGACTTAAGACTTATCTTTTGGATAACAATCAGACTCTAACTCAAATCTTTAATAAAGGAATAATATGAAAGAAATAAATCCAAGACTAAAGAAAGTACTTAATTTTCTCAAGAATAAGTATGTGATAGTAACTATAGTTTTTATTCTTTTGATATTGTTTTCTCCTTATGGGATTTTTCAATATAGGAGACTAAACAATCAACGTAAAGAGTTGAGAGAGAAAAAAGCATATTATGAAAATGAAATCAGAAGAGATAGTCTTAACACTATAAAACTTCAGAAAAGTATTAAGGAAATGGAACGTTTTGGACGCGAAAAATATATGATGAAGCGAGAGACCGAGGATATTTATATTATTAAAAGTACTGAAGATACGGTACAAAAGAATAAAAAATAAAAAAAAATTTTGTAAAAATTTGTTTGTATATTAATATATTACTAACTTTGCAACCTGCAATGAGTAAGAAATTTAAGTCATATAAGTTTTTGTTTGCAACATCTATATTGTTGTGTGTTTGTATGTTATCTAATACAACGGATAACTTTGGCTTTGTTTCTAACCCTGAAATAAACTTAAATACAAAAGTTGTTGTTTCTCATATTACACATACCTGTTCTCCTGCTAATATAGAGACTAATGATGAAAATGAGAAAACAAAAGAAGTAACTTTTGCATTAAAAGAAAATAAATACTATTCCTTAGTTAAGACTTTTGGCGAGGGACTTGAAAGAAGCTCTTACAGAACAAATGACTTTGCTCAGCTTTCATTGTATAAAAGAAATGTAAAAAATAAAGTAGTACATAAATCTTTACATCAGATAGGAGTTCTATTGATTTAGCCAAAGGGAACAACTTCGTAAAATATTTCTTTTGTTTTAACGCTTCTAATTTTACGATGTTGATGGGACTAAAATAGATAGACTTTTTTCTAATAAAGATTTATAAAATTCTTTTGAACTATAATAGGGAGAACGTGTGCAAGATGTTCTCCTTATTTTTTTGTAATTGTATCTAAGATGTCAAATATTTCTTTTTCTTCTTTTTGCCATGAGAGTTCTTTTTGAGCGATTAAACAGTTATCACTCATCTTTTGCAACTCATCATTATTGTTTAGCAGGTGATTAATGCTATTTATAAGATTAATACTATCAGGGTTTTCTATAAATTTTCCGACACTATACTGTTCCACTATATTTTTTATTTCTTGCAAAGGAGTACAAAGCAAAGGAGTTGCAGCATTTATGTATTCAAATATTTTATTAGGTAAGGAAATCTTATAATTCTCGTTTGTAGGTCTGTCAAGAGATAATCCTATTGTTGCTTGACGTGTTTGCTCCATCATTTCTTCAAAAGGTAGTCTTCCTAAAAGAAATACTTTATCTTCTAAGTTATTGTTTTTTATCTCTTGTTTTAATGTAGGTATGATATCTCCTCGTCCCATAATAATCAGTTTAGCATCTATTTCTTTCATAGCTAAAACTAAGTCCTCCAAACTTCTATCAATATTAGCGGCTCCCTGCCAAACGATTATTTTTTCTTTTAGTGGATAGTGTTTTCTTATCTGATTACTTTCATTATAAAAAGGAATATTGCGGACAACTTTTGCTTCTATGTTATATTCTTTTTTGAAATACTCTTTTATTGGATTACATACAGTTATTACGTATTTTAGTTTAGGAACAGTATGCTTTTCAATAAATAACCATATTTTTTTTGCAAAAGGATTAGCGTTTAATTCTGGAACTTGCGTGAATAATTCATGAGAGTCATATATTAGAGGTTTATGTCTAATTTTACTAATAATAAACAGTGGTAGTAAGGTATCTAAATCATTTGCCCACAATATATCAAAGCGTTTAAAGATAAGTTTAAAAAAGAGTTTTGTATTTAGTTCTGCATAGTATAAGAAGTTTTTTTTGAAAAAGAATTTTATAGGATGCATTTTGTAGAACGCAGGATTAATATTGCATTCTGAAGATTTTTTGCACAATAAATGAACGTCCAAACCATAAGAGTTTAAACTATGACAAGTTTTTTTTACTCTGTTGTCGTTATAGACATCATTACTAACACTGACAAATATTCTTTTCATTTTGCAAAATTACAAAAAAAATCGGAGAAAGCGTTTTTATTAGAAATGTTCAGAAATAGTATTTTATTATTAAATTTTATTAAAATATTGTTCAATAATGTATTAAATTGATATTGTATTTTAAAATTTGCAGAGATACTTTTCCTTATTTTTAGCATTATAAAATTATGTTAATAAATATATTGTTAAATAAATTTATAATTTAAAGGAGCTGAGAATTAAAAAATCGGAACTACACTGATACTTTTACTGAATTATTAAAAAAATTGGGTGTTTAAAATACAAATCTGAGAGTGAAAAACAATAAAGTTTTTTCTCTCAGATTGGATGTAATTCAGTTTATCTTCGTCTATGATTTGAAGAAGAAAAGATTTCGCTAAGATTCCAGCGATATATTACTTGGAAAAATACAGGTCTGGATTCATTATAAATGTCCATGGTTGGAGCATATTTGATTCTGTTCAATCCTAAGCCTATTCTAAAAATACAAGTGCTATTGTCTGACAAAAGATTGTAGATAGTTCCTCCTCTATAACTGAATTCCAAGAAAGTAGATAAGTAATTTAACTTATCTTTGCTATAAAAATCTATACTATTTCCTACATTTAGAGAATATTGTAATCCTAAAGCGATACTACCTCTATCTCCTTGATAACCGAAAGTTAAAGGAATATCAACATAATGCATAAATCCATCGTAATCTATATTCATAATGTATAAAGGAGAATATTGTGGATTGCAAGTTAGTGCGATATTGTCAAAGACTGCATACTGTATATATGCTCCAAGGTTGAAATTGAAGGCAAACTCGTTATCTCCCACCTTGTTATTCAAGAGATTACCACCTGTTCCCAATGATACACCCCAAGTAATATCACCTTTGTCAATAGACTGTGCCTGTACATTGCATAAAAACAATATAGCAATGACTGATACAATAATTTTTTTCATAGTTTTTTGTTTTTATTTTAAGTTTAATATACCCATGGATAAATCTTTCTTGCCACGAGAACCAATAACTATCACTCCGTTTCCTTTTTCGTGAGTCATAGTGGTGGAAATTATGGCTTTTGCCTCTTTGTTCACTATTATATTCTTAACTTCTGCATTACCTTCAGGACTAATTTTCAATAAATTGCCTGCAATGTTGCCTGTGTTCATTCCATAGAAAGTAACGTATGCTTCTTTGTAAACATCTCCTGATAGATCGTTGTCTTTTTTGCTCGTATTATAAATGGAATATACATTATTGTTGTAAGTAAAGAAGATAGGTTTTTCATAATCTGTCCTATTAGTGTTAAATAGGTTCTGATATTTTGTTGAGCGTGAAACAAGTTGAGTATAAACTAGTTCGTTTTTCATAGGATTGAGACAAATAACATAGAAGTTTCTGTCAAACTTTACTAAATATCCCGGTGTTTTAGCAGGTTCTACCCAAACAGAAAAGATGTCATTGACTATACAAGCAACATTTCCATTATCCAATTCTAACATTTCTGTTACAATCCATTGAGTTTCTTCGTTGCCTTTGCCTTTTTTATTGTTAGAAGTCTTCATTTTAAAAGAAGAAGATGCAACTATATTAGATTCTTCTATAGAATATGTTATAGAATTAAATTCTTTTCCGTCAGTGAAAGCAATCAATACTTTTTCATCTTTCAAAGGTGAGACAACAGCATTTTCTATTTCTTTTTCACACTCTATAATTCGTTGATATTTTGAGTCTTTATCAACATAGTTTAACAAAATACTTTCGGTTTTGTCTTTCTTGTTCTTTTTATTTTCATAATAAGTACAAAGCATATAAGCACTTCCATTGTTTGCAACATTAACATCTCTAATCCACATCTCTGTATTAGTTTTGTTCATTACTTCCTGTTGGTATAGTTGATTAAAATTTTTGTCAAAAACCATCAGGGTCATACTCTCTATACTTTTTTGTTTTTTGTCCCAATGATAGATTACAAACAAATGTTTGCTGCCATCCTTAGAACTATAATGAGATTGGCTATCTTTTTTATCAAAGCTTAAGAGGCTTCTATGTGTCTTTTCTTTAAAACTATTTTTGTCTACAAGCACTAACACAGCATCTGTCTTGCTTTTATCCTCTTTATTCTTTTCAGTATAGACTATTGCTAAATCGTTACTTGTTGTGCTTGTGAATACTAACGAATTTCTTGGAATGGAAATATAATCTTTGCATTCCATAAAATTTGTTGTATCTCGCATGGAAAAAAATCCTATATGATTAAATTTTCCTAAATTTCCTCCCGTTACATAATAACCGAAAGAATAATAGTCTAAATCATCTATAGTTCCTAAATAATCGCAACGAGTTTTATTATGGTCTTCCATCTTGAAGAAATCACCCCATTGCACCTTTTGAGCATTGGCAACCAAACAAACAATGCACAATAAAAAAATTGAACAAATTTTCTTCATAATAGTATATATTTAACACTCTGCAAAGGTATAAAAAATAATATTCCTATAACTATTTTCCATATCTAAAATTATATATTTCTTTCTTAAAATATATATAAATATTTATATATCAGTAAAAAAAAGCAAGACTCGAAAATCTCAAGTCTTGCTTTTTTAATGTATTTTAAAATCTCTTTAAATTATTTCTTAATATTTGGTTCTTCCAATCCAAGATGTTTTTTCTTGTCCATAATTTTTAGATAGATAGAGATCAAAAGAGCCAAGATTCCGAAGCTTGCGAATATTACTAAAGGAATAGTGTAATCATAAGGAATAAAGTCTGCACCTGATGCTTTTGCAGCTAAGACTGCAGGGTTGTTTGCATTAGAAGATTGCAATACTCCTCCTATTAGCATAGGGACAAAGCATAAACCAACATTTTGAACCCAGAATATTAGAGAGTAAGCACTTCCTAAATAACGAGGGTCCATAATCTTTGGAACACTTGGCCACAAAGCTGCAGGAACCAACGCAAATGATACACCAAGAATAACTATTGTTGCGTATGCTAAAACTTTACTATGAGTTGCAGGTAGAAGGAAAGCAAAAACTAAATGACATACTATTAAAAGTAATGCTCCGAACATAAGCATTGTAGCTCCTTTCCCTTTTCTATCAAGGAAGTTACCTAAGAAAGGAGTTATAATAGCAGCACCAATAGGGAACCAGCGGAAGATATTAGAAGCTTCCTGTGGAGACATATTTCCTATATTGCATTGAAGCATATTTGCTCCGTATCTTTGGAATGGGAATATTGCAGAATAATAAAGTACGCATAACAAAGCGACAACCCAGAATGTTTGGCTGCTAAGTATTTTGCCAATATCGCTGACTTTGAATTCTTCGTCATTGTTAGCTCCTTCAGCAAGAGCTTTTTCTCCTAACTGTTTGTCAAATTTCTTGTCCATAACGCAGAAAACAAGGAAGAATATCAAGCCTATCAACAACAAAACGGTGCAAAATGCAACAGAAGCAACAACTGTTTCTTTACCAAACATGCTTTGTCCCAAATGAGTTGCAATCCAAGGAGAAATAGAGAATATTGCAAATACTCCAACACGAGCAATAGCCATCTCTAATCCCATAGCTAAAGCCATTTCTTTACCTTCGAACCATTTTGCTATAGCTCTTGAAACGGTAATTCCAGCCATTTCACAACCGCAACCGAAAATCATAAAACCTAAGGCTGCCATTTTTGCACTGCCTGGCATAGCTACCCACCAAGAATTTAGCCATTCGTTCATTCCTGTTGTTTGGAACCAATCACTTATACCGATGAATTTTATCACTGCTCCTATGAACATAAGAGAAGCAGATAACGTTCCTGTAAAACGAATTCCGCATTTGTCAAGTATAATACCTGCAATAATAAGGAATCCACATACATTAAGGATATACTCTCCAGCAGCGTAAGTTCCAAAAGCAGAAGGTGTCCAACCTCTTTCTGCTTCTACTAAACTTTGTAGAGGAGACATTAAATCCACAAACATGTAGCCAAAGAACATCATCAATGCGATGAGTATCAAGGCTGTCCAACGAGCCGCTGGACTGTCATTAATTAATTTTTGAAGTTTTTCTGTCATAATTTATTATGTATTTTAAGTTATTTTTTTTCAGGTTGCAAAGTTATCATTTCTTTGTTAGAAAAAGACATTTTTGTATAGTTTTTTTTGTTCTTTTTGAAAAAAGACTTGGTTTTAGTAAAAAAAGACTTGATCTTTTTATACAAAAGACTTGATCTTTTTTTCTCAAATCTTGATGTTTTTATGCAAAAGACTTGATGTTTTTGCAACGAAGGCAAAGGTCTGGAATTTTATTGCTGTACTATTGACTATTCCACTTGCATTAAAACCTTAAAATAAAAATTTTATAAGTATTTAATGAAAAATTAAAAAACTTATTTTCAAAAAATTAAACTTAATATTTTTATAACAGTATGAGCAGAAAACAAAAAAAAATAAAAAATTTTTAAAAGAAATTATGTAGTTTTGAAATATTACTATAACTTTGCAACTTTAAAAAACTATGCAAACTTTTTAAATAATAAATCTAAGAATATGCAGAATAAAGGAGCTATTAGAGTAATTGCAGTGCTATTTGCGTTGATATGTATTTATCAACTTTCTTTTACGTTGGTAACAAAACGTGTTGAAAGTAAGGCAGAGGCGTATGGTAAGCAAATGGCTGCAAAAGAAATGCAGAATCTTAAATTAGACTTATCTGATGCAGACAAGTTGGCTTATAAAGATTCTATTGAAGATCAAAGAGAAAATGCATACTTGGACTCTATTTCAGAGAAAACAGTATACAATTTCTTATTTATGCGTAAATTCTCTTATAAGGAATGCAAGGCAAGAGAAATCAATCTTGGTCTTGACCTTAAGGGAGGTATGAACGTTATGATGGAAGTTTCCACAATTGACGTTATTAAAAACCTTGCTGTCAATCCAGAAGATGCAACTTTATCTTCTCTTTTGAAAAAGGCAACAGTTTTACATCGTCAAAGTGGAGGTAAATATATAGATAGATTTGCTGATGTTGTTAAGCAATCAAAAAATGTAGAGCTTGCAGCATTTTTCAGCACTAAGTTAAAGGAAAAAGGAATAACTAAGAATTCCACAAATGATCAAGTAATTTCAGCAATAAGCGATCAATGTAGTGATGCTTTCCAAACAACTTATCAAGTATTGTCTAAACGTATAGATAAATTTGGAGTAGCTCAGCCTACAATTCAAAAACTTGATGCTACAGAAAGAATACTTATAGAACTTCCAGGTGTTAAAGACCCTCAACGTGTTACTAACCTCTTAGAAGGTAGTGCTCGTTTGCAGTTCTGGTTAGTAGAAAAGGATTTAAATAAAGCTGCTAAAGCTTTGCAAGATATGGATGCATGGCTTTCTGTCGGAAGTAGATCTTCTGAAGAAGTTGCAGAAGAAATTTCTGAAGAGACTTCTACCGTGTCAAGTGCAACAGAACAAGCATCAGAGGAAAAGCAAGAAGTAAAGCCTGAAGAAAATGCAAGACCTTTACTTTCTTTATTTACTCCAAGCAAGATGCAAATGACTCTTGCAGTTGCAACAGCTAAAGGGCAAAACAGAGCAGAAATCAATCGTCTTTTGAAAAAGGCTCAAGCTAAAATGCCAAAAGACTTGTTGTTCCTTTGGTCTGCAAAGCCGATAAATAAGACTAACGAATATGAACTTTATGCAGTACATGTAGAAAAGAATGGTCCGTTGTTAGATGGTGATGTTATTTCTGACGCAAAAGATGACTTCAATCAAACAGGAAGTCCTGTCGTTTCTATGGTTATGAAAGATGAAGCAGCAAGAAAATGGGCTAAGATAACAGGTAACCATGTAGGAGAATGTATTGCTATTGTTTTGGACAGTGTTGTTTATTCTGCTCCAAGAGTAAATGGTGAAATTGACGGAGGTCGTTCAGAAATTTCTGGTTCATTTACTGTTGAAGAAACAAAGGATTTGGCAAATATTCTTAAATCCGGTAAGCTTACTGCTCCTGCAAAGATAGTTCAAGAATCAGTTGTCGGTCCTTCTTTAGGAGAAGAATCAATAAAGGCAGGTATGATGTCTTTCCTATTTGCGATAATACTTGTACTTATATATATGATATTCTTCTATAGCACAGCAGGTATTGCGGCTTGTATTGCTTTAGTTGTCAATTTGTTCTTCTTATTTGGAGTGTTGGCATCTTTGGGAGCTGTTCTTACTTTGCCTGGTATAGCAGGTATAGTTCTTACTATGGGTATGGCTGTTGATGCTAACGTTATCATCAATGAACGTATTAAAGAAGAGATATTAAAAGGAAAACATATAGGTTCTGCTATCGCAGATGGATACAAGGTTGCATATTCTGCTATTATAGACGGAAACGTTACTACCTTATTAACAGGTATAGTACTTGCATATTTTGGTAGTGGTCCTGTTCAAGGTTTTGCAATTGTATTATGTATAGGTATTCTTACAACCCTATTCTCTGGTATTTTTGTTTCTCGTTTAGTATTTGAATCTCTACTTAATAGAAAAGGTGGAGAGAAGAGAAATATCGCTTTCTATACTAAACTTACTCAACATTTCCTTGAGAAACCTAATGTTAATTTTGTTGGTAATCATAAAAAACAATGGATTGTTGTTGCAGTGTTAGCACTTATAGCTATATGTTCTTTAGCATTTAAAGGCTTAGACTTGGGTGTTGATTTTGCAGGAGGTAGAACATACGTAGTTCGTTTTGATCAAGATGTTCAACCAGAGGCAATCCGTTCAGCTCTTTCTAAAGAGTATGGTTCGGCACCAGAGGTTAAAACATTTGGACCTGCTTATCAGGTTAAGGTAACAACTGATTATAAAATTAAGGAAGATGATGAACAGGTAAATAATGAAGCTATTGCAAAATTGTTTACAGGTGTTCAATCATTCTATAAAGATAAAACTATAACATTAGATAAATTCCGTTCTACTCAAACAAGTCCATTAGGAATTATATCTTCTGAAAAGGTTGGTCCTACGATGGCTGAAGATATTCAACGTTCTGCTATCATAGCCGTTTTAGTTTCTCTTGTACTTATATTTATATATATAGCAATAAGATTCAAAAAATGGCAGTATGGTTTAGCATCTCTTACTTCTTTGGCTTTTGATGCTTTGGTAACTATTGGAGCATTTGCTTTGTTCAACAGGATAATGCCATTTAGTTTAGAAGTAGATCAGCAGTTTGTTGCGGTTGTATTAACAGTTATTGGATATTCAGTGAATGATACCGTTATTGTGTTTGACCGTGTAAGAGAAAATGTTAATCTGTTCCCTAAGGAAGATTATGGCAAACTGATGAATGATGCAATGAATCAAACCTTGTCTCGTACTTTCAACACTTTAGGAACAACTCTATTGACTTTGTTAGTTATCTTTATCTTCGGTGGAGAAGGTTTGAGAGGATTCTCATTCTCAATGTTTATTGGTATTGCTGCAGGTTGTTTCGCTTCACTTTGCGTAGCATGTCCTACAGCTTATGCACTGATTACAAGAAAAAACAATAATAATAAATAATATTATGGCTACATTATTTGGGATAATAATTGCTGTTTTGATAACTCTTGCTTCAGTTTCTTCTTCAAAAAAAGGAGAAAAGGTTTTTCCTACCCTTAGTTCTGTAGGAACTGGTGAAGGGAAGAAAGGAAAGGCAAAAAGTTATACAAAGAACAGAAATTCTTATCCCAAATATAATGAGTCGGAACTTAATACAGATAGTCAGGTTATGAAGGAAAACAAAGTAGCCAACAAAGAACGGATAATAGACATGAAAAAGGCTATTATTTATTCTGCTATTTTGGATAGACCTTATAAATAATATTAATGAAATAAAACAATACACTATATGAGTATGCTAAAAAGAATATTATTTACGCTGTGCCTGTTGATTGCGGGCAATGTAATGTATGCGCAAGGTGTTCTTACGGGTACTATTACAGACGAAAAAACAAAAGAGCCGTTGCCTTTTGTGAACGTCATTGTCTTACAGAATGGCGAACAAAAGGGTGGTGCTCAAACAGGAATGGATGGTACTTATCAAATTAAGCCATTGTCTCCTGGAACCTATGACATTCAAGCATCTTTTGTAGGTTATGGTACAATCATGAAAAAAGGTGTGAAAGTTGTTGCTACCGGTTTCTCAACAGGTGGTGATATTGCACTTAAACCAGAATCTACAACTTTGGGAGAAGTAACTGTCGTAGAATATTCAGTACCTCTAATTCAAAAGGGTGAAGCTACTTCTGGTAGCCGTATTACTTCTGATGATATAGAGAAAATTACTGCCAATTCTGTAGATGCTATCTTGGCGACTATGGGTGGAGTACAAGACAACGATGGTGGTGCTGGTTCTGCACGTGGTGAAGGTTCTATGCAGCAATATGTAAATGGTGCAAAGAGATCTTCAGTAAATGTTCCAAAATCAGCTATCCAAGATATGCAAGTCATATTGGGAGGAACCCCTGCTCAGTATGGTGAGTCTATCGGAGGAACAATGAATATTACATTAAAACCACCACAGAACAAGTTTGAGGGAATGCTTTCTTACAGAACTTCCGAACCTTTTAACACAAGAGGTTATCATCGTGGAGAATTGTATTTAACAGGACCTGTTTGGACAAAGACCAACAAGACTACCAATACTACAAACACATTGGTAGGTTTCCGTTTGTCAGGTTTCTTCTCTCATTCTTCTTCAGGTTTGTTTGCTGATGGTAGAGAACCTTATATGATTAAGGATTCCGCATTGGCAAGAGTTTCTAAATCTCCTCTTGTTTTTGACCAAACTGCAGGAGTAAATTATTCAACTTATTATTTGCACAAAAATTCTTTTGAGCAGGTTGGACGTATTCCTAATATTGGAGGGAACGCATTGTATTTGGAAGGTGGTTTAGATTTCCGTTTATCAAATAGAACTTCATTAAAGATTAATGGAGAATTTACTTATTCATTCGGAAAGAATAGTGGAGACTTGGTGTTGAATAATGATAACAACAGTTCTTATAAATCACACTCGTATCAGATAATGGCTGATTTCACTCATAAGTTATCAACAGATGAGAGTTCTACTGCATTTATTAAGAATGTTATGTTCAATGCTCTTGCATCATACGAAAGATCTTTCAGTGTAAGTAATTATAATCCAGATTTTGAAGATGATTATTTCAAATATGGTTATATAGGTAAGTTTACTTCTTACTGGTCTCCAACATATAATCTTGCTTTATATGATGTAGATGGAGATGGTTCAGAAGAATGGGTTAGACAACTTACTTCTTGGTCTCAAGACTCAATGTCTTTCCAAGCAGCAAAGTATAACCCTGGTTTAGCAGCTTATACTAATCAGATTTATTATGGTGATGAATTCGCTTCAGTTAGAGATTTCGCAACAAGAAATGCGGACTACTTAGAGGCATACAAAGGTCTTATGAATGGTAGTTATCCTTCAACTGTATATGGATTATATACTAATGTTGGAATCTCTCCTTCTTCTTACTCTAAGAGTGAATATGAATACATATATGCTGCAGCAAAGATTTCTGCCGATATAGGTAAGCACCAAGTTGAAATAGGTTTCCAATATGACCAAAAGACTTATAGTTCATATTCTCTTGCTGCTGGTGGTTTATGGACTCTTATGCGTCAAAGACAAAATATGCACAATCTTTACCCAGACTACAGCAATCCTATTATAGACAATTCTGGTTACTATCCTGTTGTAACATACGATAGAAACTTTGATGCTACTTCACAATCACACTTTGATAAGTATTTGCGTGATCGTTTGCGTTCATTGGGTTACAACAATATAACAGATGTTTCTATGTTGGATATAGATAGTTATGACCCAGATGTATTCTCTTTGGATTTGTTTTCAACAGATGAGTTATATAACATGGGAGGTTCTTCTTATGTTTCTATGCGTGGTTACGACCACACAGGAAAGAGAATTACAGGCAAAACTTCTCTACAAGATTTCTTCCATGGCAAGAATGGAAACAGAGTTTTAGGTTCTTGGCAACCAATATACATGGCAGGATATATTCAAGACCAGTTTTTGTTCAGTGATTTGGTATTTAATATTGGTGTTCGTGTAGATAGATTTGATGGTAACCAAATGGTATTAAAAGACCCTTACTTAATTTATGATGCATACACAGTAAAAGAAATGAGAGCTGCTGGTAATGATGCAGATATTCCTACAACGATACCTGGTGATGCTGTTGTTTATGTTAATCAGCTTTCTGAAGGAGAGTCTTTGCCAACAAACAATGTTACTATTACAGGTTTTAGACGTGGTTATGGTTCAAATGTAACTTGGTATACTGCTAATGGTGAGATTACTTCAGATCCTAAGCGTGTAGCAGGAGCATCAGGACAGCCATTGCCTTTCAGAAAAGGAACTTTGCTTTCAACAGGTTTCCCTTCAGAAATATCTGTAAATGCTTTTGAAGATTATGAACCACAGGTAGTAGCAATGCCTCGTATAGCATTCTCTTTCCCTGTTTCAGACCAATCAGAGTTCAAAGCATCATACGATGTTATTGCACGTAGGCCTTCTGAAAGTGCTTGGCAAGCTCCATACGCAAGTTACTTACGTATGACAGATTTGAGTGAGCCTGTTTTGAATAATCCAAACTTAAAACCAGAAAAGATTACAAACTATGAGTTAGGTTTCCAACAAGTTCTTTCAAAGAACTCTGCTTTGACAATTTCAGCTTATTACAAACAGACAAGAGACCTTATCAACCTTGTTCAATATGTAGGTGCTGACCCTAACTATATTTATTATTCATACGACAACCAAGACTATCGTACCACAAAAGGTATGACAATTCAATATGACCTTAGACGTATAAAGAATGTAAGAGCTTCTGCAAGTTATACTCTTCAATATGCTGAAGGTACTACAGGTTTAGGTTCTTCAACTATAGTTTCTTTGATTCGTTTAGGATATCCAAATGTTAAGATGATGTTCCCTATCAGTGATGATAGAAGACATGCTTTCAAATTTAATTTGGATTTCCGTTATGAAGGAGGAGACAAGTATAATGGACCAACAACTAAACGTAAGGTTACAGATAAAGATGGTAATCCAAGAGTTAAAACCATTAAGTGGTTACAAAACTTTGGTGTAAACTTTACAGGTGTTGTTCAATCTGGTACTCCTTACACTAAACTTTATAGTCAAAATCAACAAACTATCGTAGGTTCATTCAGAGGTTCTCGTTTGCCTTGGTACTACCGTGTTGATATGACAATTGATAAGGCATTTATCATAAAGGTTGGTAAGAGAAATACTATATTGGATATATTCTGTTCAGTTACAAACCTATTTAACTTCAAGAATATTACAAGTGTAAATTCAGTAACAGGCGACCCTGATGATGATGGATATTTGACTGACCCAGAGACTCAAACAACAATTAAGTCTTATATAGATGAGACAGCATTTAGAAATTACTATCAGATTTATTTGAATTCTGTTTACCGTTATTCTACTCCAAGAAGTGTAGAAATAGGAGTTTCTTATCAATTCTAATTAGTTTGTGTTGTAATAAAGAAAATAATATAGAAGTTATGAAAAATATTTTAGGTAAATTATCATTATTAATATTTTGCTTATGCTTCGTAAGTTTCTCTCTTGATGCTATGCCATATAAGGGGGCAACCAAGAAGGCTGCTAAGCCAAGATATAAAGATGGAGTTGAGTCTTGTAGAAAAGCACAAGGTTCTGCTGAGCTAAGCATCAACAACGTACGTGTTCGTATTAACCAAGGTGGTAATATGTGGACTGACGGTGCTACTGCTCAATATTTTGTACCAAAGGCAGGTAATTCTACTGCCCTTTTCTGTTCTGCTCTTTGGATTGGAGGTATGGACGAAAATGATCAGTTGCGTGTAGCTGCTATGCGTTTCGGTTCAGAAGGACAAGACTTTTGGCCAGGTCCTTTGACTGTTGATAACAACGCTTCTGTTAATAGAGCTGTCTGTGATCAATGGGATAAACTTTATAGAATAACAAAGGCAGAAGTACAAGAATTTGTCGCTCACTTCCAAAAAGATGATTTGGGACATTTTCAAGGAATAGACCCTGAATATTTAACAGATGCTATTAAAGAGTGGCCAGGAAATGGTAACGAAAGTTTAGGACAATCTCGTTTCCTTGCTCCTTTCTTTGATAGAGATGGTGATGGAAGATATAACCCAGAGAATGGAGATTATCCTTACTATGATTTTGATGGATTACTTTGTCCAGCAAGAATAAAGGATTCTCTACCTCCAGGTGTTCCTTATACTCCAACACCAACATACGAATCTACTAACTCAGATATTTACCAAACAGGTGGTACTGCTAAAGTACATAATGGTTTGCTTGTAGACCAAGTTCTAAAAGGAGACGAAACTCTTTGGTGGATATTTAATGATAAGGGTGCTGCTCACACTGAGTCAAGTTCTCAGTATGCTATTGGTTTGGAAATTAGAGCTCAAGCTTTTGCTTTCACTATGAATAATGAAATCAACGATATGACTTTCTATTCATACGAAATCATCAACCGTTCTGCTTTCAAACTAAAGAATACATACTTCTCTCAATGGGTGGATCCAGATTTGGGTTATGCTTTTGATGACTATGTAGGTTGTGATGTTGAGCGTGGTTTAGGTTATTGTTACAATGGAGATGCTGATGACGGTCCAGGGCAAGGTGCATATTCAGGTAACCCTCCTGCTGTTGGTATAGACTTCTTCCAGGGTCCTTATATGGATGCAAAATACAGCAAGGATATACCAAAGGTTGATACAGCTGCTTTCAAATCTATTTATGGTGAAGCAGAACTTGCTAAGTATCAATCTCAGATAGATGCACAAATAGCTGCTGGAAACCTAAAGGCAGATCTTAACGTTCTTTTGGCAGACAATGCAGATAAGTATAAATTAGCATGGTTCCCAGAGAATGGTAATGAGGATTTTGCTTGTGCTATCAATGGTGTAAACTTTGGTAATGGTATAGCAAAAGACGAACGTTTTGGTATGAGACGTTTCATCTACTACAACAACTCTTCACAAGATAACGGTGAGCCTACTAAGGCTGCACACTACTACAACTATTTGCGTGGTATTTGGAAGAATAACCAATACATGTATTATGGTGGTAATGGTTTCAACACATATGATGGAGCTGCTGACAATACTGGTGTAAGAGCTGATTTCATGTTCCCTGGTGATAGTGATATTTGGGGTTGGGGTACTCCAGAAGATAGAAACTATGGTAAAACACACTCTTGGAGTGAATCAACAGCTAACAATGGTAATGCTAACCCTGTAGGTGATAGACGTTTCATGCAATCTGCTGGTCCTTTCACTCTTGACCCAGGTGCTATCAACTACATTACTGTTGGTATTCCTTTTGCTCAAGCTGCAACAGGAGGTCCAAATGCTTCAGTTGAATTACTTAGAAAGATAGATGATAAATGTCAAGCATTGTTTGATAACTGCTTCAATGTATTGGAAGGTCCTGATGCTCCAGATATCGTTGTTCAGGAATTGGATAGAGAGTTGATTCTTTATTTGACAAATGAATCAGGAAACAATATGAACGAAAGTTTCAGAATTTTGGATGCATCTATTCCTAACGATTCAGTTAATGGAGCGTTGCCAAACAGATACTACGAGTTTGAAGGTTATCAAATTTTCCAATTGAAAGATGCTACTGTTTCTGTTTCTGATATATATGATAACAGCAAGGCTCAATTGGTTGCTCAATGTGATATCAAGAATAATATCACTACATTAACTAACTATGACTTTACTTCAGATAAGCCAGTACAAGTTATGGTTAAGGGAACTAACCAAGGTATAAAACACACATTCCGTATAACAGAAGACTTGTTCGCTACAAGTACAGACAAGAGAATTGTAAATAACAAAAAATACTATTATGTTGCTATAGCATACGCTCAAAATGTATTTAAAGAGTATTCTCCAACAGATGTAAATAAACTTGATGGACAAAAGCAACCTTATCTTGCTTCTCGTAAGAAAGGTGACGGTTCTTCAATAGAATCTGTTGTTGCTATACCTCATAAACTTTCAGGACAGCAAAATGGTACTTCAGTAAGAACATCATACGGTGTTGCTCCTGAGATTACACGTGTCGAAGGTTATGGCAATGGAGGTTTGATACTAAATCTTCAAAAGGCTTCAGTGGAAGCTCTTATGGGAAAAGCTAATACAGAACCTCCAACAGATGCAGCAGGTAATCCTGTAAATATTATTACAGAACCTGAGTATATTGCTAATGCCGGTCCTATAGATGTTAAAATAGTAGATCCATTGAGAGTTAAAGCTGGTTCATACTATTTGAAATTCATACCAGCTTCAACAATAGATTCAACTGTAACTCCTCATGTAACTGTTTATGATACAACAAGTATGACAGATGCAACTTGGATGCTTACAACTGTTGATGGTTCTCCATTATATGATGATGTAGATACTATTTGGTCAGATAGACCTTTGAGTGATGTTAATGAACAGATTATATTTGGTCTTGGTATATCTATCTCTTTGAGTAATGCTCAACAGATTGCTACACCAATAACAAGAGCTTCTGTTCAAAACCCTTCAAAAGAGTTCATGACTTCAGTAAGAGCTAATGTATTAAATCAAGGTTCATTGTTATACTCAACAATAGTTTATGGAGATCAATCTAAAGCATGGCTTACTGGTTTTGCTGATGATGATGCTACAGATGAAACTAACTGGATTCGTTCGGGTTCAGTATTTGATGAGAACAATGACCCAGAAAGTCCTTTCTATGACTACTATTGTAAGGTGCCAGATACAACTTGGTCAGATGATCATAAAACTATTATTTCAATACAAGATAGATATGTTGCATTGGATGCTGCTAATGAGTATGAGAAATGTGTAAATGGAACTTGGGCTCCATACAGATTAGCTTCAACCACATCTTCTCACCCAGCATTTTCTCGTTATTACTATTACGATGAAAATACAGACATCACAACAGTAAGAGATCAGTCATATACTGCTATTCACGTAAATTCATTGTTGTTCAATGATATGAATAATCTTGCTTCAGTTGATATTGTATTTACATCAGACAAGACAAAATGGACTAAGTGTCCTGTTATAGAAATGGGAACAAGTTCAGACTTGACTGAAGGTAATGCAAAGAAATTCCAGCTACGTAAGCATGCTTCTTGGGAAAAAGATGGTTCATATAGTACTACTGAGACAGGTATGAGTTGGTTCCCTGGTTATGCAATCAATTTGGAAACAGGTGAAAGACTTAATATGATGTTTGGTGAGAACTCTTCATTAGGACAATATAATGGTAGAGATATGATGTGGAATCCTCCTGCAGCAGGTTCATTTGGTGGAAATCACTTTGTATATGTTATAGGAACAGGAAGACACTTATATAAGACATCTACTGCAAACACTTACGTTACATTCCCTGCATACGACGAGGGAGCTACAGCAAGAAACTACTTACAACTGTTAGATAACTGCAATGATATATCTTCAACAACAAGCGTTAATAACTTTGTTGAAGTAGAAAAATTGTTCTCTTCTATCATGTGGGTAGGTGCTCCAGCAGCAAGTGGAGTATTTGCATACGGTAATGCAAGTGAAACTGTTGTTCCATTGGCTCAAAGATCTCCTTCTTTGATACCAACAGATGCAACTGTTCAAATCAGAATTAGAAAACCATATGCAATCAATTGGAGTAATTCTGGTGTTAAGTCAGATTCTCCATTGAACAACAACTTCCCAATGTATCGCTTTGGTATTGCTTCAGATTTGATACCACAAGTTCAAACAGGAAGATCTAATGCTGATGCGTTGTTAGATGCTATAACAGTTGTTCCAAATCCTTACTACGCAAGTTCTTTGTATGAGGGAGACCAGGTAGCGAATATAGTTAAGATTACTAATCTTCCACCAGAGTGTTACATAACTATCTATTCTGTAGATGGAACGGTTGTTAGAAAACTTAGGGGTCCTTCTCGTTCAATTACTCCAGGTAGTGGTTCTGCTCAGACATACGTTGAATGGGATTTGAAGAACGAACGAGGTTTACAAATTTCCGGAGGTATATATCTAATCCATATTAAGGCAGATGGAGTAGGAGAAACTCTCATCAAATGGTTTGGAGCTTTACGTCCAGTGGATTTGAATTCATTCCAATAAAAATGTAATCAACAACAGTATTTAACTTATAAAATAGAAAGAGTTATGAATAGAATACATAAAATAATCATTATGGTCATCTTAGTAGTGGTACTAATGCCTGCTGTTGTTATGGCGGGAAATGATGACAGACGAGGAACTGCAGGAGCAGGAGAGTTGTTGATAAATCCTTGGGCTCGTAGTGCTGGTTGGGGTAATGTAAATACTGCCAATGGTTCTGGCTTGGATGCTATTTTTACTAACGTTGCAGGTTTGGGACATACAACGGGTACAGAAGTTGCTTTCAATTACACTCATTGGTTGAACAATTCTGATATAGGTCTTGTATCTTTTGGTCTTGCTCAAAGTTTGGGTTCATACGGAGTTTTAGGTCTTTCTGTTAATTCCATGTCTTTTGGAACAATAGAAAAGACAACAGTACATTCTCCTGAGGTTGGCAACAATGGTACTTACAAACCATCGCTTATGAACATAGGAGTATCTTATGCAAGAGCATTTTCAACATCTATTTACGCTGGAGCTACACTTAAGATAGTTTCAGAGGGAATAGATAACGTAAATGCTACAGGTATTGCACTTGATGCTGGTATCCAATATGTAACAGGTAGAGACTATGAGATAAAGTTTGGTATTTCCTTGAAAAACTGGGGACCTTCCATGTCTTTCTCTGGTGACGGACTTGTTATAAATTCAACATACGTTAATTCAGACCACATGCAAAGTGTTCAGCAACGTTCTCTTACTTGGGACTTGCCTTCAAGTTTGAACATCGGTGCTTCATACGACTTCTTGTTTGCTGAAAAGAAATATCGTTTTACTCTTGCAGGAAACTATGAATCTATGGCTTTTACTGATGACTTATATACATTAGGAGGTGAGTTTTCATTAAATAACGTACTTTTGGTAAGAGGTGCTTACACATATCAAAAGGGAAGAGGTGATGATATTTATTCATCAGACGGGAGTAGAAACAATTTCTCTTCAGGTCTTACTCTTGGAGCTTCTGTAAATGCACCTTTGTCAAAACCAAAGGGAGATAAAAAAGGAACATTTATTTCAATAGACTATGCTTACAGAATGACTGCTATTTTAGGAGGCATTCACACAGTAGGATTAAGTTTGTCTTTGTAGAATACAGATAAGGGATTAATTAATATTCTTCAAATAGAATAGAAGGCTTGAAAAAGCTTTCTATTCTTTTGTTTAGTTTTAAAAAAAATAAGAAGATATGGCAGATATTAAATATTATTCAGCAGAAGGTTTGCAAAAACTAAAAGATGAGTTGCACCACATGATTGCTGTTGAACGACCTGCAGTTTCCAATGCTATTGCAGAGGCAAGAGATAAAGGAGACTTGTCCGAAAATGCAGAATACGATGCAGCAAAAGAAGCACAAAGTCATTTGGAAGCCAAAATACTTAAACTCCAAGAGACTATAGCAAATGCACGTCTCTTGGATGAAAGCAGGATAGATACTTCTAAGGTTCTTTTGCTTTCAAAGGTAGAGTTTGAAAACCTTGCAATGAAGAAGAAAATGACATACGAGATAGTTCCAGAAAATGAAGCGAACTTAAAGCAAGGTAAAATATCTATTAATTCTCCTATAGCCAAAGGGCTTTTGGGTAAGAGTGTAGGTGATGTTGCAGAGATTACAGTTCCTGCTGGTAAAATGAAATTAAAGATTACAAACATAACACGTTAGTTATTATGGCATCAATATTTACTAAGATTATAAGGGGAGAAATACCTTCTTATAAGGTTGCAGAGAACGATAAATTCTACGCTTTCTTGGATATTTCCCCATTGCAGAAAGGACATACTCTTGTAGTTCCCAAGCAAGAGATAGATTACTTCTTTGATATAGAAGATGATTTGATGAAAGACTATATCTGTTTTGCTAAGAAAATAGCTGTTGCTATTAAGAAGGCTTATCCTTGTGAAAAGGTAGGTATGACAGTTATCGGCTTGGAAGTAAGACATTCTCATATTCATCTTGTGCCTATGCACAAAGAAGGTGATTTGAATTTTGCAAATGAAAAACTCTCTTTCACCGAAGAAGAGTTTAAAGAGATAGCATCAAACATCGCAGAGAATCTTTAACAAGGAACTTTGTTACAAAAAAATATTGCACTACCTAAGTGCAAAAAAACAGATAAAGACTGCACTACCGGAGTGCAGTCTTTGTCAGAATTCAAGGATGCTTTGACAGGACAATAAGAGATGCAGAAGTTAAATACCATAAATAAAGAACTATATCGGATATTGGACTAATGGGAGAAAGTACTTCTGAAGTTGATTTTATAATTCAGTAGGATGGAAATATACCTATTGAAGTAAAGTCAGGGAACAATTTACATTCACGTAGTTTTGCTTTATTTTGCCCAAAGTATTCATCTAATCATCATAAAAGCATCTCTTTTATAATATCATGCAGATAAACCTATAATAAAAATTCTTCTGTGTAGCATCGCCTCTTTTCTTCAATAATAACTGCTTGTAATTGCAATACAAACTATAGCAAGATATTGAGGAATAAGATTTCTAAATAATCATCAAGGAGTATATCTGTTTGAGTTCTGTTCTCTTTTTTTTATCAAATTCTTTCTACTTTTTCTTTCAAAAGGGAAAAGTTTTGTATTTTTGCATTTTGGTAATCGTAGGATTATCATTAGACATAAAAAGCGTTAGATTTTGTTCGTTACTTAACAAATTTTTCCACACAACAAAGTAATGAAATATCCGCAAAGAACAATCTCAGGACGCTCACGAGAGAGATCGTGGGCTTGTTTTGTAAAGAGGATAGGTCGTGGAAAACCTTGTTAAGTAAAAAAAAGTTCCACGATATTTTTATTGTCTAACAGTTAATTATTATAGTAAATTAAAAAACCGAAGGATGCAATGGTATATAACTGCATACAAAACAAATGAAAAAACGCTTAAAGTTTTTAGTTGCAATGGTTTTTGCAACATTGTTAAGTGCAAATGTATTTGCATACGATTTTGTTGTAAATGGAATTTATTACAATATAAATTCCGATGGTACAACAGTAAGTGTAACTTCTGGGAATGATTCCTATTCTGGCAATGTTACAATTCCATCAACAGTGACCTATAACGGTACAACTTATAGTGTTACGGGTATTGGAGGGAATGCTTTCTATGATTGTACAGGCTTAACCTCTGTTACAATAGGAAATAGTGTTACGACTATTGGAGATGGTGCTTTCTATAATTGTACAGGCTTAACCTCTGTTACAATTCCAAATAGTGTTACGACTATTGGATATGGTGCTTTCTATAATTGTACAGGTTTAACTACAATAAATTATAATGCTGTAAATTGTAGTGGGGGTGGATTTACTCCCTATGCTGATTATTGGCTTGGCGACTGTGATAATATTACAACAGTAAATATTGGAGATTCTGTACAAACTATTCCACCGTATTTTATGTATCAGAAATCAGGATTAACCTCTGTTACAATTCCTAATAGTGTTACGACTATTGGTGGTTGGGCTTTCGAAGGTTGTACAGGATTAACCTCTGTTACAATAGGAAATAGTGTTACGACTATTGGAGAATATGCTTTCGAAGATTGTACAGGATTAACCTCTGTTACAATAGGAAATAGTGTTACGACTATTGGAATTAAAGCTTTTAATGGATGCACAAGTCTTAGTGTCCTTCAAATAGGCACAAGCGTTAATACGATAGAAGATAGAGCCTTTTATAAATGTTCAGGTTTAAATACTATTGATTGTAAAGCAGAAAATCCTCCAGTATTGGGTAGTGCTGTTTTTGGATCTATAAATAAAGATAATGTTACTGTAATTGTTCCTTGTGAAAAAAGTTCATTATATCAAAATGCAATAGGTTGGAGTTTATTTAATAATATTGTGGAGAACTGTGAGAGTTCTATAGATGTTGTAGAAGAAAACCAAATACTTGTTTATCCAAATCCTGCAAAGGAGAATATAACGCTTAGAGCAGATGAAGATATATTTATTTACAACAGTCTTGGGCAGATAGTTAAGCAGATAAACAATCCAAAAGGAGAAACAACAATCTCTATCTCTGATTTACCAAGAGGAATATATTACCTAAAGACAGGGAACAAACAACAAAAACTAATCAAAGAATAAGTTCAAAAGAAGCAACATTATTACCGCGGACTAGATCTTTTTGGAAGATTTAGTCCGTTTTTCTTTGCATTCTATTAGCATTTTTTCTTTGTTTTTGTCAAAAATTTGCATTTGACTGCAAACATTTTAACAAAAATGTATAATTCTTGCACTATACCGCAAAAACTTTTTTCTATTACTTTAATAATGAAATCTCGCAAGGTATTGTATTGTGAATCAGGCAGTTTTTTCTTTTAAAAAAAGAGTTGGATTTGAGAAAAAAAGATCAAGTCTTTTTACCACGAAAACCAACTCTTTTTAGTATAAAAACCAACTCTTTTTTAACGAAGTCTTCTATTTTGTGAAGGTGAAAGAAAACTCTTAAATTTTATCTTTCTTTCTCTTGCAAGGATAATAAATTTTACTATCTTTGCATGCGGAAATAAACACTAAATTTTATGGATACAATACTTTATTTGCTAACTTTGATAGGCGCTTTGGGGATGTTTCTTTATGGGATGACGGTGATGAGCGATTCTATTCAAAAGCTTGCAGGTTCTTCTCTTCGTGGCTTACTTGCGAAAATGACTTCCAACAGATTTAAAGGAATACTTACAGGTATAGGAGTAACAAGTGTTATTCAAGCATCAGCAGCAACCATCGTTATGGTTGTTTCTTTTGTTAATGCAGGTTTAGTTTCTTTGGAAGGAGCTATCTCTGTTATTATGGGAGCAAACATTGGTACTACAATAACTGCCTGGATTGTTTCCATTCTTGGTTTTCAAGTGTCGGTAGTGGCTTTGTGTCTGCCTTTAATTGCACTTGCTACCCCTTTGATGTTTACTAAAAAATACAAAACCTTTGGGAGTTTTCTTATAGGTTTTGCTTTGCTTTTCTATGGTCTTGGACTTATGCAGTCGCAAGTTCCGGATTTTACTCAGCCTGAATATGCCGGGGTTGTAAGTACTATTGCCTCACTTTCCGATTATGGTTATTTGTCTATTCTTCTTTTTGTGTTGATAGGGAGTGTTGCCACAGTCGTTTTGCAGTCTTCTTCGGCTATGATGGCTATTACCTTGATTATGTGTAGCAAAGGATTGATAAGTTTTGAAATGGCTTGTGCTTTGTGTTTGGGGGAAAATATAGGTACAACTGTTACAGCCAATATAGCAGCAATGGTTGCCAACCTTTCAGCAAAAAGAGCCGCCAGAGCCCATCTGCTTTTCAATCTTACAGGAGTTGTTTGGATACTCGTTTTGTTTTATCCTGTAACATATTTCATAGATAAGTTTGCAGAGGCTGTAGGCTTGGGCGACCCAACTATGCATGCTACTGCTATTCCTGTGGCTTTGTCTTTGTTCCATACTTTCTTCAATCTGGCTAATACTTGTTTGCTTGTCGGATTTATTCCAAAGATGGTTAAGATACTTAACAAACTTTTGCCAGAAAACGATGAAGATGAAGTTTTCCGTTTAGAGTATATACACAAGGGTTTGATTCACTCAGGAGAAATAGCACTTGAACCTGCTAAAAAGGAAATAGAGGTTTTCTCAGATAGGGTGTTGCGTATGTATGAGTTTATTCCTCAATTGTTTTCTATGCAACCCGGTAAGGAAAAAGATAATCTTATGCAACGAACAGAAAAATATGAGGAAATAACGGATAGAATGGAGTTAGAGATAGCTTCTTATCTGACTAAGGTTGCAGAGAATGAAATGTCTAAGACTGCTTCTTGGAATATGGAGGCTATGTTGAAGATTGTAGATAATTTGGAAAGCATTGGAGATAGTTGTTATCAGTTCTCTATTTCTATAGATAGTAAAGATAAGCAGAATGTACATTTTTCTGAACATCAAAATCAGAACATACTTATGTTGTTCTCTATGGTCAGAGAAGCATTGGAGGAAATGAATAACAATCTTTGTAGTTCTTATAAAGATGTTGATGGAGTAAAAGCTTCAGAGATAGAGGAAAAAATAAATACTTTCCGAGATAAGATACGAGAAGAACATACGCAGAGCATAACTCATAACGAGTATTCTTACAAAGAGGGAATACTTTACTCTAATATGTATTCGCAGTTGGAGAAATTAGCTGACTATGTCATCAACATAACAGAAGCGATTACTAAAAAGAAAAACTTGTAATGCTGAAATCAAAGCATAGATGTTTAAAGTTTTAAACAGAAGAGGGTGCTTCTCTTCTTCTTTTTAAAACTTTTCATATATATATTTGAAATCTGTATTTATAAGTCTATATCTGTGAAAAACAGATAGATGAATTGTATTTGAAATATTTTTTCATAATTTTTCTTTCATTTTATTTTGTGCATTTATAGAAAGTTAGTAATTTTGCACCTCAATTCAAAAATAAAAAAATAAATAAAAATGTACGCAATAGTAGAAATAGCTGGACAGCAATTCAAGGTTCAAAAAGATCAGAAGTTGTTCGTTAATCGCCTTAAACAAGAAGAAGGAGCTAACGTTACTTTTGACACCGTAATGCTCAAAGATGTTGATGGTAATGTTACCGTTGGCACACCAAAAATAGAAGGAGCAAGCGTTGAAGCAACAATTATCAAACACATTAAGGGTGATAAGATTTTGGTTTTCCATAAAAAGAGAAGAAAAGGTTATCAAAAACTAAACGGTTCTCGTCCATATCTTACCCAGATTCAAATAAAAGATATTAAATAAGTAGTCATTAACATTAAAAACATATATTATTATGGCACACAAAAAAGGTGTTGGTAGTTCAAGTAACGGTCGTGAGTCCCAAAGCAAACGTTTGGGAGTGAAAATATATGGTGGTCAAAAATGTATCGCTGGTAACATTATAGTACGTCAAAGAGGTACTGTTCATAACCCAGGTGAGAATGTTGGAATGGGTAAAGACCATACTTTATTTGCATTGAAAGACGGTATCGTTGAGTTTAAAAAAGGAATGAAAGACCGTTCATTCGTGTCAGTTAGAGTAGAAGCATAAACTTTTTTATAAAATTTTTGCTGAAAAATTTGGTCAGTAAAAAATAATAGAGTAATTTTGCAAACTCAAATTTGAAACGAGTTTTTTGAAATAAGAGAGGGTTGTTAAGAGATTAAAGCTCTCTCACCAAAGTGTCAGAATCAGGTTAGATGCGAATCTTTATTTGAGAGTAAGACACATCTTTTACAAGAAGTAGGAGAGTGATCATTGACAAACAGGGGACATACAAAGACTTTAGAGCACGAGGATAGAGCGGAAGTAGAAAAGAGTACACAGGGGGATGCCTAAGGCTTTCAGAGGCGA
>OMWJ01000019.1 GCA_900314725.1 uncultured Bacteroidales bacterium | reverse complement strand
CATGGACATCAATACCTTCTACAGGGGCAAGTTTCAACACCGGTAGTACTAATCCAACAGAGGTAAGCTTTTCTAAGGTGGGAAGATATAGTATCACAGTTGGTGCAACACATAATGGCAATACATATTGTGGTGAGAAAATTATTGTTGTGGATTATCTGCCGAACTTCAGTATAGAGAATAAATGCGACAGTGTAGTTATCTACAACAACTCACAGTATTTAACAGCAGGAAATGTAACTTGTTACATAAGCAACAGCAACAATGTAGTTATAGATTCCTTTGCTTTTCCTTCAATAACGGACATCGTTAGCTATGCTATGCCAGCTTTGACAGGAACATATTATTTCAGTTTTGTTTATAATAATCATATTTGTCCAGCCATAGAGGTTGTGTATGATGATACAGTGCAATATAATCTGTCAATAACCACAGCCAACCTTGCCGACCAGACTCGTACCTGCAACAATACTCCTATCACACTTACACTTAATAACAACGGCAGTCCTATGAATACAGATTATGTGCTATGGTCTTTTGGTGATGGTGCTTCTTATACTTCCAATACTCATTCGGTTGATCATACGTTTAAACAAAAAAATTCTAATTACACAGTTACCGCCTCAATAAAGAAAGCTAATGGTTGTCTTGTTTCCACAAGTCTGCAAATTACTTCATATAACAACATTGCTCTTGTTTTGAATAATCAAGGCTCTGATGTATGTGTAGGTCAAAGCAGAGAAATTCGTGGTATTTTAAGTTCAAATATAGAACAATTATTAAACCCTGTTATATGGAGTGCTGATGTTGTAGATAATTCTATTTATGTATTTCCATACGGTGTCAGTGGTTATGTTTATTCAACGGGAGACTATAAGGCACAAACAATGGGGACAGGAACTTTGACACATTAGATGTTAAAATAACTATCCCAGACCTTTAATATCTCATCTTTGCAAAACGAAACATATAAAGACAGCGAAAACAAAGTTCATTATCAGAAACTTGTAAAACAATAAAAAAGAGTTTTTTACTATATAAAGAAAAACGAAGAGCCGTAAAAATTGCTCTTCGTCTTTTTTTTGATTCAGTTAAGGTTTCAACTGATGTTATCTTTAGCCTGTGTTTTTTAGAACATAGAATTTATCAGATTATCGTCTGCAAGATTTGGAAGGGTAACAGTAAGATTAGGATTCTGCTCCATTGCGCGTTTGATAGCGAACATAGCTCCTTCGTTTCTTGCCCAACTTCTACGAGATATACCGTTATTTACATCCCAATAAAGCATAGAAGAAATATGTCTGTCAGAATCTTCTGAACCATCAATAACCATTCCGAAGCCTCCGTTGATTACTTCTCCCCAACCAACGCCACCGCCGTTGTGGATTGAAACCCAAGTAGCACCACGGAAACTGTCGCCGATAACATTCTGAACTGCCATATCAGCACAGAATGAAGAACCGTCATAGATATTAGATGTCTCTCTGAAAGGAGAGTCTGTTCCTGAAACATCGTGGTGGTCTCTACCCAAAACAACAGGTGCAGAAAGTCTGCCTTCTTTTACTGCTTTGTTGAATGCAAGTGCTATCTTTGTTCTTCCTTCACAGTCAGCATAAAGTATTCTTGCCTGAGAACCTACAACAAGATGGTTTTCGTTTGCTCCTTGTATCCATTGGATATTATCTCTCATCTGTTGTTGTATTTCCTTTGGAGAGTTCTTTGCTATCTCTTCCAAAACGTCCATTGCTATATGGTCTGTTAGGTCTAAGTCCTCTGGTTTGCCACTTGTACATACCCAGCGGAAAGGACCGAAACCATAGTCAAAGCACATAGGTCCCATAATATCTTGAACGTATGATGGATATTTGAATGTTCCGTCCTCTTTCATAATATCTGCTCCTGCACGAGAACTTTCCAAAAGGAAAGCATTACCATAATCAAAGAAATACATACCATTTGCAGACAGTTTGTTAATTGCTGCCACGTGCCTTCTAAGAGTAGATTGTACTTCTTTTTTAAATTGTTCTGGATTTTCTGCCATCATTTTCTGAGACTCCTCTAAAGTCAATCCTGCAGGATAGTAACCTCCTGCCCAAGGATTATGCAATGATGTCTGATCTGAGCCTAAATCAACCTTGATATTCTTTTCTGCTAAGTATTCCCACAAATCTACAACATTGCCATCGTAAGCAAATGAGACAACTTCCTTGTTTTCCTGAGCCTGCTTTACTCTTGTCATCAACTCATCAAGGTTAGAATAAACCTCATCTACCCATCCTTGTTCCTTACGTTTGTATGTTGCCTTTGGATTTATTTCTGCTGTGATGGATACAACTCCTGCTATGTTACCTGCCTTTGGTTGAGCACCGCTCATTCCTCCTAAACCTGCAGTAACAAATAGTTTGCCTGCCAATCCTTCTCCATGTTTAGATACCTTTCTTCCTGCATTCAAAACAGTGATAGTTGTTCCATGAACAATACCCTGTGGTCCTATATACATGTAAGAACCTGCTGTCATTTGTCCATATTGAGAAACACCCATAGCATTAAATCTCTCGTAGTCATCTTGTTTTGAATAGTTAGGAATAACCATACCATTAGTAACTACAACTCTTGGAGCGTCTTTGTGAGATGGATACAAACCCATTGGATGTCCTGAATACATAACAAGAGTCTGCTCGTCTGTCATGGTAGCAAGATATTTCATAGTAAGTCTATACTGAGCCCAATTCTGAAAAGCTGCACCATTGCCACCATAGACTATAAGTTCATGAGGATGTTGTGCTACTCGTGGGTCAAGATTGTTTTGTATCATAAGCATAATGGCTGCTGCCTGACGAGATTTTGCAGGATAGTCGTCAATACTTCTTGCATACATATCATAATCAGGGCGATAACGATACATATATATTCTTCCATATGCTTCTAATTCTTGCTTAAACTCAGGAGCAAGAGTAGCATGCATTTCCTGAGGAAAATATCTAAGAGCGTTTCTAAGGGCCAAACGCTTTTGTTCTTTTGTCAATATATCCTTACGCTTTGGTGCATGGTTAATGTTTGTGTCGTAAGGCTTTGCTTCAGGTATGTAATTAGGAATACCCTCTAATATCTGCTGTTTAAAATCCATTGTTTTATCTGTTTTTTTTGTTATTACTCATATCTTTTATATAAGGAGTTGCAAATTTAATACAATTTTTTGACCCTTTAAAAACTAAAAGCAAATAAATTACAAATTAGCGTAAATTTTCAGAAAATAAGAAAAAGAGTTGATAAAAAAAGAGTTGGTTTTGAAAAATTAAAACCAACTCTTTACACTAAAAAGACTTGATTTTAAAAATTTAAAACTAAGTTTTTTTTGAGGAAGTCTTTTTAATGCAGATTAGTTTGCTTCTGTTCTTTTTATCTTTACTCCTTTGTAGTAAAACTCTATCACTTGCCAATATTCATAGCCTTCTTCACACATCTTGGCTGCTCCTTCCTGAGACAAGCCAACGCCATGACCATAGCCTTTGCCTTTGAGTTTTACGCTACTACCCCAAGGAACAACATTGAAAAATGTGCTTCTAAGGTTGAAATCCTTTCTTATCTGAACAAGACTTACACCAAGCAGTTTGTCTTTCCTGCCCTCGTTTTGGGAGAAGTTGAGAAGTTCTGTCTTGTTGTCATTATCTTTTGTGTTGATACCTTTTGCCTTAAAATAATTCAGCCAATCTTTCTCCTTTATCTCTTTTTCCCAAGTATAGCTTGGTTGATTTATGGAGAAAGTATCTTGTACTGTTTGCAGATACGGCACCTCTTTGCCCCAAACATCCTTGGCATTCACGGTCTGACCTCCTGAGTTTGAATGAAAGAGAGTCTCTATGGGTTTTCCTAAAGAATCTAAGATAACTTCGCCTGTTGTTTTTGTTGCACCTTCTATAACTTGCTGTTTGTTGGCACGAGAAAAATACACCTGACAATTCACACAATCACAAAGATTGTATCCCTCTTTCTTGTGTTTATTCAAGTTTCTCATCATATAGGTTCTGCAACAGATAGCCTGAACCTTAAAAAACTCAACATTATCACTTGCTCCTCCTGCCTCACTTTGAACAACTCCTGCTATGTAGTTTTCCACCTCAACACTGTTTATCAACATCAGGTTCTTTTTGTCTTTTGTTAAGCATACCTCAAGATTGTTATCGTAGCGGCGTTGTTTAAGCCCTGTTGGAGTTACGGAGAAGAAACATTTCAAATCCTCAGAAACCATTTTGATGGTGTCTTTCTTTGTTATCAGTTCATCGTTTATATACAAAGCCACCTTACCTTCTTGTATATTGACTTTAAGTTTATCCTGCTTTTTCAGTGCTTTACCCTCAAGGGTGTAGCTTCCAAAAGAAACACCAAAACTTGCCTCCTTGATATTGTTTTCTGCGTAAATCCTAACTTTGACATTATCTGCATAAACTAAGACCGACAAACAGATAACGAGTATAAAAACTATTTTCTTCATCTGAATAAATTTTTATTTTAATAACGCAAATTAGTTTTTCTTATTATAGACTAAAAAATATTTCCTCTTGTTTGCATAAAAATAGGTTACACTACAAATAACCAAACAATAAAACAAAGATTTTTGAGTTATATAGAGAAAAATAAATAATTTACTACATAATGAAGATTTCTTATAATTGGTTAAGAGAATATGTGCCAACGCTTCAAAGCCCTGAAGAAGTAGCACGTTTATTAACTTTCTCTGGATTGGAAGTAGAGGATATAGAAAAAGCAGAAAGCATAAAAGGTGGCTTGGACAAATATTTCATAGGCAAGGTTCTAACTTGTGAAATGCACCCTAACTCTGACCATCTTCATATAACTACAGTAGATGTTGGAGAGGAAAGACCTTTGAACATAGTTTGCGGAGCTCCTAATGTAGCACAAGGACAGAAAGTGGTCGTTGCAACTATTGGAGCTAAGGTTTATGAAGGCGATGAGTTTTTTACTATAAAGAAGAGCAAACTGCGTGGAGCAGAAAGTGAGGGAATGATTTGTTCAGAGAAAGAACTTCAACTTGGAAACAATCATGACGGAATACTTGTCCTGCCTGAAGAGGCTAAGGAAGGTACTCCTGCAAAAGAATACTTTAATATAAAAACAGATTCTATCTTTGAAATAGGCTTGACTGCAAATCGTTCTGATGCTACTTCTCATATAGGAGTAGGAAGAGACCTTGTTGCCATTCTGTCTTCTCAAGTTAAAGAAGAGACTCCTTTGAATATTCCTTCTGTTTCAGACTTCAAAGTGGATAAACAAGACGAAAAGCCTTCAATAATCATTGATGAAAAACTATGTGGCAGGTATGCAGGCTTGGTTATCAAGGGTGTTGAGGTGAAAGAGTCGCCTGCTTGGCTGAAAGAACATCTTAACGCTATTGGAATCCGACCTATAAACAATATTGTTGATATTACTAACTTTGTCCTTATGGAAGTAGGACAACCTTTGCATGCTTTTGACTGGAGCAAAGTTGAAGGAAAGACCATAAATGTTAAGACGGTAGATAAGGGGACAAAGTTTGTTACCTTAGACGGCGAGGAAAGAGAACTCAACGGCAAGGAAGCCATGGTTTGCAATGCAAAAGAGCCTATGTGTATGGGAGGAATCTTTGGCGGAGAAAAGTCAGGAATAAGCTCTGAAACCAAAGAGGTCTTCCTTGAAAGTGCTTACTTTAATCCTGTAGTTATTCGTAAGGCTGCCCGTTATCATGGTTTGCAGACAGATGCTTCTTTCCGTTATGAAAGAGGAGCAGACCCTAACATCTGTCTATATGCTTTGAAGCGTGCAACTCTTCTTATCCAAGAATTAGCAGGAGGAGAAGTTGTCTCAGAAATTGTTGATGTTTATCCAAAAGAAATTCAAAAAACAAGAATAGACCTTTCTTACTCTTATTTGGATAATCTTATTGGTCAGAAAATTGAACGAGAAGAAATAAAGAATATTCTCAATCACCTGAATATAGGAATTGAAAACGAAAATGCAGAAGGTCTTACCGCTCTTGTTCCTACTAACAAGGTGGATGTAACACGTCCTTGTGATTTGGCTGAAGAAATTCTTAGAATATACGGATATGACAAGATAGGATTTTCTACTAAGATACAAAGTACTTTAAACTATATTCAAAAACCAGACAAAGAAAAGGTACAAGATGCTATCACATCCTACCTTGCAGACAATGGTTTCAACGAAATAATGAACAACTCTCTTACCAAACTGTCTTACTATGAGAACAACGAAGACTTCCCTGTAGAAAAGAGTGTAAGGATATTAAATGCTTTAAGTAAAGATTTGGCACTTATGCGTCAAACTCTTCTATATGGAGCTTTGGAAGTTCTGTCTTACAACATTAACAGAAAAATCTCTGACATAAAAATCTTTGAGTTTGGCAATTGCTATGAAAAGTCTTTGAATTGTCCTGATGATCAGCCTGTAAATAAACGTTACAAAGAAGAGAAACACCTTGCAATCCTTTCTACAGGTAAGACAACAGAAGAGTCCTGGCAGGAAAAACAAAAAGATACAGACTTTTTCTACCTAAAGAATATTGTTTTCAACGTTTTGAAACGTCTAAGAGTTGATCTAAAGAAGGTTAATCTTGTACAATATGAAACAAAATACTATTCTCAAGCTATTGCATTAGTGAATGCTGAGAACAAAAAGCAGTTGGCTATCATTGGTTCTTTGAATAGAAAACTATGCAAGAACTTTGACATAAAACAAGAGGTATTCTTTGCGGATATTAATTGGAATACACTTTTGAAGATGTTACCAAAGAAAGGCTTGAAATATGAAAATATCTCAAAATTCCCTGAAGTAAGAAGAGACCTTGCTCTTGTCTTGGATGAAAACGTAAGCTTTGCAGAAATAGAGAGACTTGCTTTTGAGACAGAGAAGAAACTTCTTAAACGTATCAATCTGTTTGATGAATATAGAGGAATGAATCTTATGGGTAAAAAACAATATGCTATATCTTTCATCTTGCAAGACAATGAAAAAACTCTTACCGACAAACAGATAGAAAGCATAATGGATAAGTTTATCAAAACATTTGAAAACAAACTTGGTGCAAAGTTGAGATAAGATGAACATTACACAGAAATCACTTTTGCATTATGATATAAAAATACTTCTTGCTCTCTTGGAATCTGTGAAAGGGAGCAAGAAGTTCTTTCATTTCCTTTTGGAAAACGGTTATCCTGAACTTGCAGCGTGGAGCAATGTGATGAGGGGGGATGAAGACGCTCTCAAATGGTTGTTTCAGCACAACTATACTACTCTTGCTATGATGACAATAGCAATAGATGGACACGACAAAGCTCGCACTTGGGTCTTGGAAACAAAAGATGATTTTTTGATAAACTTCACTGCCGCTTGCAGAAAAGACAAACAGGCAATGCAATGGTTGAAGGATAATGAATTAGAAATATTTTTGGAAATGGCAATAGAAGAGCAGAAAATCATGGAGATACAAGTGAAAGACCAGATGTTCTTCTATCGTTGGAAAGGCTAAAAAGATAAGGACGAAGAGATACTTTTAGCAACCACAAAGGCTGTTGTCCAAGCCGACTGCAAATTAAATCCGCCTGTTATTCCGTCTATATTCAGAACTTCTCCTGCAAAATAAAGATTGTTGATGTGTTTGCTTTGCAGTGAAAGTGGGTTGATACTCTCAAAATCAACTCCGCCACAAGTAACAAACTCTTCTTTGTGAGCATATCGCTTTGAAATATTATAGTTATCTGAACAAAGGGTGTTCAGTAGTCTGTTTATATCCTTTCTATTCAAGGATGATATTTTATTCTTTGCTCTTTCGCCTAATGTTTTTTCAAGTAAATAGACCCACAGACTATTAGGCAAGGCAAAAGGATTTACATTTGATATAAGTTTTTGTGGATATTGTGCTAAGACTTCTTCTATTTTTCCCTCTGTTTTCAAATAGTTCTCCCCCACCCAATTGACAAGCAGAGAATGTTTGTAGTTCTTTTCATTTAAATAACTTGCAGCATAAGAAGAAAGTCTCAATATGGCAGGACCACTAAGACCAAAATGTGTTAACAAAACATCTCCCTTTGCTTTATATTTTGTTCCAGCAAGCAAAAGTTCTGCATTCGGAACCGAAATACCTGATAAATTTCTCAAACCTTCTTCTTTTAAAACAAAAGCAAAAAGAGACGGCAGAGGTTTTGCTATTTTATGCCCTCTATTCTTTAAATCCTGAAGTAAAACATCATTAGAATAACCCCCAACAGTCAAAACGATGAAGTCAAAATCTTTTAACTGTTCAATAGAATCTATATTTGTTCCCGTACGTATTTTGATATTATATTTTTTAGCGTAGAAAAGAAAACTATCAACTATTGTCTTTGAACTTTGACTTTGAGGAAATATCCTTCCATTATCTTTTTCTACAAGTTTGACTCCATGTTTTTCAAACCAAACACAAGTATCTTGCCATGAAAAAGTTTTAAACAACCTATTTATAATATTGCTTCCACGAGGATAAACGTCTTTTATGTTCTTTACATCTTCGAAACTATTAGTACAATTGCATCTTCCTCCGCCGGACATCAACACCTTAGAAAGTACCTTATTGCTTTTTTCAAATATGGTTATCTCTGCTTGAGCAAGAAACTCCTTGATGTTTATGGCAGAAAAGAAGCCTGCAGCACCACCTCCTACTATTGCTACTTTCATCGCTTACTTTGTGTTTAGCAAACTATCAACAATATGCTCTTTCTTCAGTATTGCTCTCTCTTTTGGCAAGTATTCCTTAGCTTGATCTATGGTTTTTTGTGCTTGAATGTAGTCTTCTTGATTAATAAAAGTGTTTATTTTCTCTACCCAAGGAAGATAGTTTAGAGGATGTTCTTTTATGTATTCATCCAATACTTGCATAGCCTTGACTTCCTCTTTATCTCTTCGGTATAAGTTGAGCTTTATTCTCACAGCTGCAAAACTTCTTGGCTTCATTCTCAAACAACTGTCAGCAAAGAAGAGAGCGCTGTCTTTCATCCCTAAATTAGAATACCATATTGCTAAAGAGTACTCCTTGATAGCAAGATATGGATTGGAATTATCGTGTTTAACTACGTTTATTGCACTTCTATAATCTCCCATTTGTGCATACATATTACCCAAACTTACTGCTATAGGTCTTGTACTTTCGTCTATGTTAGGGATACTTGGGAATGTTAGTTCCCAATACTCAGGGGCTATTCGTTTTTTATTCTTTGTATTGTAGCAGATTATTCTTTGGTATTGTAGGGATGAAGAATAAAAGTGCGTTGTCTCAACGGCTAAGACAGGCAAAGAGATTATCATAAAAAGACCTAAAGAAATGAAGTTCAAACCCTTTGTTTTTTTTAGATATTTGTTGCTTTGCTGTTTAATCTCCTTGTATTTAAAATAACACATTCCCATCATTCCCACTGATAAAGCAAGATATATCTGACAAGTTGCTCTTTCGTTAGGGAAATTAAACATTGCGTCATTCATATATGTAAGAAGCAACATCAAAGAAACCAAACTTATAAGCCTATATGGTTCTTTTGTCTTTTTATAGAATATGATTCTTATTCCGACAATAAACATAGTAATGTATAAAGACAAGTATATAAGCATACCAAGAAAGCCTAATTCGGAATACATCTCCAAAAAGTCATTGTGAGCGTGATCTGACACTACAAAGTTATTCTTTTGAGGCGTCTCAACTTTCATTATGACTATCTTATGGTTGCCTACTCCCCAGCCCTGCAAAGGTTTTTCTCTCGCAATGGTTATGGTGTTTTTCCAATTCTGCAATCTTACCTTAGAACTCTTGCCTGTCCCTGTCTCTTTTATACGTTGAGAAACAGCAAACTCATTCTTTTGTTTCTGATTACCGTGAGCGTACCTATAGGTTACAAAATAAGAACCCAAAACAAAGCCGCCTATCAACAAAACAAAGATTAAAACAGATTTCAACAAGTAGTGTTTTTTCTTAAATCTCAACATATAAAATATGGAATAGGTAAATAGTATAAGGATATTTAATCCTAAACAAATGAAAGCACTTCTTGTGGAAATAATCGGCAAGCAAAAGCAAATAGCAACGATAAGTATGGAAGAAATAACTTTGAATACTCGTTTGTATCTAAACAAAGCATAGTATAAAAACGGTAGTTTGAACATCATACATACCGCAAAGATGTTCTTGTTACCGTATCCTCCGTTTATCATAGGTATTTTATGAGGATAATCTGCACAATTTAAATAGAAGTAAGAAGATATACAAACAATAACATTAACCAAAGCTACTGCCATAGCAGAATATATGATAAAATGTAGAGTATTTGCTCTGTCGGCAAGAAAGACTATCAGCAAGAAAGCAAGCATAATAATAAGAATCCATCTGTTTGCAACCACTAAACTCTCTACTCTGTTCAACGCCCACAAGAAAGACAACAACATCCATGCAATCAATCCTAACCAAACTTTCATCACTGGAAAAGAAAAAGGATTTATGCAATGCTGTTTTTTTCTTATTAGTGTAATAAAGGCAAAAGTTCCTCCCACAGATATAAGTATAGAGATAAAGAAATGTCGTAATGAAGTAACATCATTAGCCCACATTGGCGGGAAAACCTGAATAAAAAACAAAAGAACAAAAACTGCCCCTACAAAAATTTTATTGAAAATATACTTATTTATCATTGTGTTCATCGTTTTCTGCTTCCAATAGTTTTATTCTGTCTCTGAGAATGGAAGCTGTTTTATAATCTTCATTCTCTACTGCACACTGAAGTAAATCTTTTAACATATTAATACCAAAACTTGAAAGATTTTCTCTTATATATCGTTCCTCATCTTCTTCAGTTTGATGTGCTATATCTTCACAATAACTCTGATAATCAAATCCTACTTCTTCTATCACTTTTTCTGTCGCATAAATAGGACAAGCATATCTTAAAGCAAGATTAAAAGCATCTGAAGGACGCATATCAAAACTTTTCTCGTTACCATCACCATCTATAAACACAGCATTAGCATAGTAGTTGCCATCAAGAAAGTTTGTTATGACTACCTCTTTAAGTAGTAGTGAGTACTCTTGCATAATATTACAAAAAACGTCATAAGTCAAAGGACGAGGGGCCTTTATTTCATCTAAACAGATAGCCATGCTCTCCGCTTCTGCCTTTCCTATAGATATATTTAAAACCTTATTAGAATTTTCGCAAACAAGCAAAATATCATAAAAAAGGTCTATCCTTGAAGGTCTTATATCCTTTATCAGTAACCTTATTTTGTTCATAGCAGTTCTACTCTTTGCATATAATAACGCAAAAAAATATAAAAAGTTGTTTAAATTAAACTTTTTACTCTTCAGTATAGCTAAAAAGGAAAGAATTGATAATAAATACAAAAAAAGATACTTAAAAATATGTTCAACATAAAATACACTATATGTGTAACATCTTTAACGCTGATAACGTATAAGACAGAAAAAAACGTCAAAAAATTTGGCACAAACAAATAATATCTATAACTTTGCTTGCGTTATAGAAAGACACCCAAAGTTGATATACTTGATTTGAGAATTAATAAATAAAAACTATATGAAAAAATTAACTGTCTTAGCACTTATGTTATGCGTCGCCTCTGTTAGTTTTGGCAGTGAAGCAGACCTTGTTATCCCTAATGAAGTACATAATTGGAGTTTCTTGCATTGGGGATTTTTAATTACTATTCTTGGCTTTTTGTTCGGAATGTATCAGTTTATGAAAGTGAAAAAACTTCCTGTACATAAAAGCATGTTAGAAATAGGTGAAGTAATCTTCAAGACTTGTTCTACTTATCTTAAACAACAAGGAAAATTTCTTGCACTATTGTTTATATTTATAGGTATAGTTGTTGCCTGCTACTTTGGATTTATGACAGAAAAAAGTGCAGGTTTTGGTGGAGTGCTGATGATTCTGCTTTCTACCGTCATAGGAATGTTAGGTTCTTATGGAGTAGCAGCATACGGAATACGTATGAACACTTTAGCAAATGCAAGAATGGCTTTTGCATCATTAAGAAAGCAACCTCTTAGATTATTAAACATACCTTTAAATGCTGGAATGAGCATTGGAGTTATGTTAGTTTGTGTTGAGTTGTTCTTAATGCTGGTTATCTTGTTATTAGTGCCGGGTGATTTGGCTGGAAGTTGCTTTATTGGTTTTGCAATTGGAGAATCTTTAGGAGCAAGTGCTTTAAGAATAGCAGGAGGAATCTTTACTAAGATAGCAGATATTGGTTCTGACCTAATGAAAGTTGTTTTCAAGATTGGAGAAGATGACCCAAGAAATCCGGGAGTTATTGCTGACTGCACTGGAGATAATGCTGGAGACTCTGTTGGTCCTACTGCTGATGGATTTGAAACATACGGAGTAACAGGAGTTGCATTGGTTTCTTTCATTCTTCTTGCTGTTAAAGACCCTGCTTTACAAACACAATTGCTTATTTGGATTTTCTCTATGAGAATATTGATGGTGATTACCTCTGTTCTTGCTTACTACATTAACAACGCTATCTCAAAAACAAAATATTCTAAGAAAGAAGATTTAGATTTTGAGAAACCATTGACTTCTTTGATTTGGATTGCTTCTGCATTAAGTATTGTAGTTACTTTTGTTGTTTCTTATCTTCAACTTGGAGAAATGGGAAGTCTTTGGTGGCAACTTGCTTTGATTATTTCTTGCGGAACTCTTGGAGCAGCCCTTATTCCTGAAATTACAAAAGTATTTACATCTCCAAAATCTTCTCATGTTTTGGAAGTCGTTAAATCTTCTCATCAGGGAGGTGCGTCTTTGAATATCCTTTCTGGTTTTGTAACAGGTAACTTCTCTGCTTTTTGGACAGGGATAGTGTTTGTCATATTGATGTTCTTTGCATATATGTTCAGCGGGGATTTTACTTCAATAATGAGTTATCCTTCTATCTTTGCATTTGGCTTGGTTGCATTCGGTATGTTAGGAATGGGACCTGTAACTATTGCAGTGGATTCCTATGGACCTGTAACTGATAATGCGCAAAGTGTTTATGAACTATCATTATTTGAAGAGATACCAAATGTAGATGATGAGGTAGAAAAAGAATTTGGTTTCCGTCCAGACAGAGAAAAGAGTAAATACTATCTTGAGCAGAATGACGGTGCAGGAAATACATTTAAAGCTACTGCAAAACCTGTCCTTATAGGTACAGCTGTAGTTGGTGCAACAACAATGATATTCTCTATTATCCTTGTTATCAAAAATACACTTGGAATTGACCCTGCCACTGTTTTAAATATTCTTAATCCATATACAATTCTTGGATTTATTCTTGGTGGTTGTGTTATCTATTGGTTTACTGGTGCAAGTACGCAAGCAGTTACCGTTGGTGCAAACCGTGCAGTAGAATATATCAAAAACCATATTAAACTTGATACCAATGCTCCAAAGAAAGCAGACACAAAGAGCAGTGTTGAGGTTGTAAAGATTTGTACCCAATATGCACAAAAAGGTATGTTTAATATCTTTATTGCTATATTCTTCTTTGCACTTGGATTTGCTTGTCTTTCTTCCCCTGAAGGATTTGGCGGAGAAGAAGCAGTATCGCTGTTTGTTTCTTACTTAATTTCCATTGCTTTGTTTGGCTTGTTCCAAGCAGTATTTATGGCAAATGCAGGTGGAAGCTGGGATAATGCAAAGAAAGTTGTGGAAGTAGATTTAGCTCTTAAAGGAACTGATATTCACGATGCAAGCGTTGTAGGTGATACTGTAGGAGATCCATTTAAAGATACTTCATCTGTTTCTCTTAACCCTATAATCAAATTCACTACCTTGTTTGGTTTGCTTGCTATGGAAATGGCTATAAGTGAAAGTTTTCGCAAAGCAGCTCCTTACATTGGAATAGTGTTTGTCATCATCGCTATAGTATTTGTTTGGCGTTCATTCTATAAGATGAGAATCGATGGAAATTTGGAACAAATAATAGCAGAAAATAAATAATATAAACGAAATAAACATCTATAACAAAGGATTGACAATCAGTTGTCAATCCTTTTTTTGCTTTCCAACAAAAAATATTCATTCTGAATACTGTGTTTTGATGTTTTTTTGCGTCTATATATAAAATGTTTTAACAAAAGAAGAGATTTATGAACAATGGCAGAGAAAAACATTGACACTAAAAGATTTCATCTGTTTTCCTTTGTCATTTGAAAATAATTTCATAACTTTGCATAAACATATAATTAATAAAAGCATAAAGAGATGAAAAGAACAAAATTTTTAGCAAAGATATTGTTTTTATTCTTTGCAGTAGTAAGTTTAGGTTTAGCAATCGTCAGTTGCAGTGATGATGACGATGATTGTAACGAGTGCAAAACAGAAGTCAAAGATTCTTTTTCAATGCCAAACTCATCTTATCCTTTCGAATATGGAGAACTTAGAAAAGAAAGCGATGGAGAATTTATATTAAGGATTTATGATCTATATATTGAAGACGATCCAAAAACCAAATATGTAAAAGATGCTTTCTTTATTTGTAATCCTTCTAAACTTAGTAAAGCAATAAAGGAAAAAGCATCTACTACCTATGGAGTAAAAGTTGTTTTTTCAGGTATAATTCATGAAGGAACAAATATTCCTAATGATTGCATTATAACAGGAGATTATGTTGTAGATGAACCAGATTGTGATGATTTAGAAATACTAACTATTAAGGAATATATAAAATAATTAAATTTTAATAGAAATGAAAAAAATAACAAATTTCGTATCAATACTGATATTTGTTTTATGTAGTTGTCTAACTATATTTGCACAGACAGAGTTTAGCAGAAATATTGTAGATACAACAAAACAGTGGAATATAGTTGAGTATGGTTGGATAGGTGCACAAACGATGGCTTATAGGATTATGAATGAAGATACCATAATAAATAATAAGACTTATAATAGGATTCAAAGATCATTCGCCTATACCCCAATGTTACAAGAATGGAATGAGTGGCAAGGAATGGGTTGGATAAGAGAAGAAGATAATAAAGTTTTTATTTTTCCTGAAGAATATTACGATGAGCCAATAAGTAAAGACATCCAAGAAGAATATTTATTATATGATTTTTCTCTTCAAACGGGAGATTCTGTAAATCTGTATAGAGAGGAAAGATTTTTATTAACTGATTATAGGGATAATGGGATGATGTCCTTCTACGTTGTATCGACAGATAGCATAGAAATAGGCAGTATAAAATGTAAAAGATTATTTCTTTCAAGAGATAAAAATAGAAATACTCCAAGTGAAATTTGGATAGAAGGAATAGGTAGCAACACTGGATTCTTGGAATCTACTTGCTCTTATTATGAGCACCTTAGAAACTTGCTTTGTGTGAAACAAAATGAAGAAGTAATGTATTACAATGGAGATAATACATGCTATATATCTGTGAGTATAGACGATATAGATAATACTAATGCAAAAATTTATCCTACATTGGTTAAAGATAATATATATGTGGTATTAGATAATAATAAACCAATGGATATAAGTTTTGTAAATATATCTGGTCATATAATGAAAACAATCAGAACCAAAGGAAGCAAGGAGATAGATATTTCTTCCTTGCCAAGTGGTATTTATAATGTGATAATAAACAATACACACTCACAAAAGATTATCAAATTATGAAAAAACTATTTTTAATCTCTATTTGTTATCAGTGTTTTTTCTCCCTATAAAATAATATTGATTTTTTCTTTAAAAATAGTTGTCAATTGAATTTATAATTATATCTTTGCATTTGTTAATAAAGTATTAATTTTAAAAATTTTAGAACTATGAAAAAGATTTTCAAAAAGATTATGTTCGTTGTTATGGCATCTGCTATGGCTTTTGGTTTTGCAGCCTGCAACGATGACGACGATGATGAAAACACAAGTGTTGATAGCAAAGTAGTAGGCACTTGGGAAACAGTAAGCATGGAACTCGATGGTGAAGACCTTGGAATCTATGTAGAGCTTGAATTAAAATCAAACGGAACAGGATATTCATCTTCTGTAGATAATCCTAACAAGAAAGACAAATTTGAGTTTTCTACAACAGGCAGCACTCTTAAACTTGTTATCAACGGAAACACTTACACTTATCAATACGATATAAGAGGAGACGTTATGAGTATTGTCGGACAAGGTGTTCCTGGAGAAAGCATGGAGGGAACATTTGTAGGCACATTCAAAAAGAAATCATCTTCTTCTGCAACAACAGTCCCTGCTAATATGGTAGGTACTTGGCAAGCAACAACACATACTGTAGGAACAAGCACTGTTGCAAGAGACATAAGGATAACTATCTACTCTGATTTCTCAGGAATAGTTAGCGATGAAGGAGTAACAGAAAATAACGATTTTGACTTCACTCTTAGCGGTAACAATATGTATGTTACTCCAAGACATGGTGGTCCTGGTTTCGCCATTCCTTTTACCTATAGCATAAATGGAAATACTATGGTATTAAGTGGAGAATATGGTGGTCCGGTAGATCTTGGAGCAGGTGGTGCTTATAGCGCAACTTATACCAAGATTGCAAAGTAAAATATAAGGGCTGATAAAAACAAATCTCGCAAGATGTTGCATCTTGCGAGATTCTTTTTAAGCTATTTTTTAAGAAAGGAGTCGTGGCAACAACCACGATGATTAGTTTATTTGCTTATGATTTCCATAACCTTAGCGGTGTATTCTTGCTCTATCTTGCAAGCCTCATCCACAAGTCTCTGACCTTTGGCAAGTATGTCCTCAACAAAGGCTTTGTCTTCCAAACTTCCACAATTGATTTTCATATTCATGAAAGCACCAATACAAGCTGTTCTTGCACAAAGGATACCTACTGCAGCGTCAGTAACAGAGTTTGGATTGCCGGTCTCAACCATCTGCTTGCATATTTCAAAGCAATCAAATGAACGTTGAAGAGTCTTGAAAGGCACTTCAATAGCATATTTTGTTGCATCTTGAATAGCCTGCTGTCTTCTTGCCTTGTCTTCATCTGTTTTCTTAGGTAATCCGAAAGCATTCATTATCTTGTTGAAAGCATTAGTGTCTTCATCCACAAGGTGCAGAAGTTCATCTTTCAACATCTGACCTTTCTCGGCAACGTCTGAAAACTCTTTCCATCTGTCATCCCATCCTGGTTTGTGAGAAGAAAGGTTTGCCACCATAGTAGCAAGAGCAGCAGAAAGAGAACCAACGTATGCAGAGATACTTCCACCACCTGGAGCAGGGCTTTCTGATGCTGTCTCATTAGCAAAGCCTTTGCAAGTAAGGTCAATAAGTTTCTTAGCTGAGTTGTCCTCTATCATATATTCAATAACTTTTTCCTTTGGATTGAAAGGTTTCAAGTCATCCAAGCCCATTGACTTTACTGCTATCTTTACAAGAGTCTCTTCATCTACGCCAAGACTTCTCTGTTGTTTTGCAAGATAGTGTTTTCCGGCATCTATAAGGGTTTTCTTAGGAACAAGACCAACAATCTCTACTCCTGTAACTCTTACGCCACGTTTTGCAGCCTTGTCACATACCTCATCAAAACATACATGCAATGGTGTTGCATTAGCATTAGTAATATTCATTGATACTTGAGCAATACCATATTCTTCTATGTACCAGCCTATTGCTTTTGTACCTTTAAGAGTTCCGGGCTGCCATTTTGCTTTGCCGTTTTCGTCAAGAATAACTTTGCCTGTAGGTTTTCCACCTTCACGCATCTTTCTTCCTTTTTCTCTTACATCAAAAGCAATAGCGTTTGCTCTACGAGTAGATGTTGTGTTAAGATTATAATTCACTGCCAAAAGGAAGTCTCTTGCTCCAACAGCAGTTGCTCCACTCTTAGCCACTTTTTCATTCCAAGTCTTAGGACCAAAATCTGGTGCCTGATCTTCAGTAGATATTCTGTTGCTTAGTGCTTCGTATTCTCCCTGACGGCAAACGGCAAGGTTCTTTCTTTCAGGTTTGAATGCAGCACTCTCATAGCAATAAACAGGTATCTCCAATTCTGTTGCTATTCTTTGAGCAAGTTTTCTTGCATATTCAACAACCTCTTCCATAGTTATGTTTGCGACCGGAATAAGAGGACAAACATCTGTAGCACCGAATCTTGGGTGGTCTCCATGATGTCCTCTCATATCTATAAGCTCTTGTGCTTTCTTGACTACAAGGAATGCACTCTCGCAAACTTGCTCTGGCTCACCTACAAAGGTGATAACTGTACGGTTTGTTGTCTTGCCGGGATCTACATCAAGGAGTTTCACACCTTCCACCTTTTCTATCTCGGCTACCACTTGGTTTATGATATTTTCATTGTTGCCTTCGCTGATATTAGGCACGCATTCTATAATCTGTCTCATAATTTTATTTGTATTAAAAATTAAAATGATAACGTTTTTTCTTAATTTTTATTGTCTTAGTGTTAGTATAAATATGATTTTTACAAGCGGATAAATTGCGTTAGGAAGACAGTTTTTTATCAACTCTTTCTCTCTGTAAAAAAAGAGTTGGTTTTAAAAAATTAAAACCAACTCTTTAGACCCTAAACATCAAGATTTGAGAAAAAAAGACGAAGACTTTTTTGAACAACCCTTAAATACAAGAAAATCAATACTTAAGCAAACCATTTACCACCTATTTCCGCAACATAAATCAAAGCATCTATTTCCATTTGTAGAATGTAAGAAAGAGAAGCGGAAATTATTGGCACCTGAGCTAAAAATAAGAAGAAAACAAGAGTTATAAGTATTATCTGTGCTAAAGGAATGGCGACAAGGTTTCCTATTATGGCAAAGAGAGGAAAGGATTTGAAATAAAAAAGCAACACAGGCAGACAACAAAGTTGAACTGCAATGGAAACAGAAACATTACTACTGATGGAATATAAAAGTCTGTTTAACAGATGATTTCTTATAGGCAAGAGCGTAATAGTTTTGTTTATACGATTATTAATCCATGGCTTGAAAGCTAATATTCCCAAAACAGCAAGGAAAGAAAGTTGAAAACTTACATTGAACAATATCAAAGGATTTATCAAAAGGAAGATAAAAGCAGTAAGCAACAAAATATTTAACCTGTCATTATTTAGAAGAAATATCTCACTGATAAACAGAATACTCAGCATTGTAGCGACCCTCATAGAAGAAGGTGTCAAGCCAACGATAAAAGCTATAATCCAAGACAAAAGAACAAGGATAACCTGTCTGAAATAAAGCCCTCTGATGTTAAGAGGAAGAAACCATTTGAAAAGAAAAGAGAAGAATCCTATTAATATCATTATATGTAAGCCTGAAACACAAAGCAGATGTGCTAAACCTGAAGCATTAAAAGACTGTCTGACCTCATCATCCATTTCTGTTTTGTCTCCCAAAAGCATAGCAATAGCGACCGAGGATGTTTTTTTGTCTAAGGTATTGAGTAAAACGTTTCTTAGTTTCTCGTTTATATCAAAAGATATTTCAAAGATATTACTTGTTTTCTTCCGCTTTTGGAGTTCAAAATCATTTGCGAAAAAAGAATGATAGATTCTTTGATGTCGCATATAACGTACATAGTTAAAAGAAGAATCAAAATTCTTTATGGAAAGAAGGTTGTTCTTTGTGATAATAGTGTCTAAGTAATCAACTTCAGGATTTCTTTCTGCATTTATGCTACATTTAGGGATATAGAGTTTTATATCTCCCGTGCATTCGTGCCATTGAGAATCATCTACAGAAAAATAAGCAACAGTCTTGGCAGTATAGGAGAAGTGATTGCCTTTTCTGGTCTGTTTAGGCTTTGACTTTATTACATACTTAAAGTATTCAGTTTTGGAGTTTGCATGTTTCACATAATGATTACGAAAGAATATGACAGGACAACAACTATCATACACTATAATGGTAACTATTAAAATAACAAGTGGTAGAAATATAGGTCGTTTTTCAAAAAACTTTCTAAACATTGAAGATTACTTTTCTCTGAAATAGACTTTTATTGGCACACCGTTAAAGTCGTAGAGTTCTCTTATTCTGTTTTCTAAGAAACGGATATAGTCTTGTTTTACATATTGAGGCAAATTACAATAGAAAACAAACTGAGGATAAGCTGTTTTCAGTTGTGTGATGTATTTCACCTTGACTCTCTTCCCCTTATACTCAGGAGGAGGATTCTGTTCTTTGACTACAGGCAAAAGGTCTTCGTTCAGTCTGCTTGTAGGTATCTGTTTTTTGCGGTTTTCAAAGACTTTGCGTGCTTGCTCCAAAACTTTGAAGATTCGTTGTTTGTTGATAACGGATGTAAATACTATTGGCACATCACTAAAAGGAGCTATCTTCTGCCTTATCCTTGCCTCGTATTCCTTCATTGTGTTTGTTTCCTTCTCTACCTTATCCCATTTATTCACAACAAGCACAATACCTTTGTTGTTTCTTTCACAAAGAGAGAAAACATTCAAATCTTGAGCAGAGAATTCTTCCGTTGCATCCACAATAACTATACATACATCGCTTGTCTCTATGCTTCTGATTGCACGCATAGTAGAATAGAACTCAATATTTTCCTTTACAGCGTTCTTTTTTCTAAGTCCTGCCGTATCCACCAAGATAAAGTCAAAGCCAAAGAGGGTGTAGCGTGTGTTTATGCTGTCGCGAGTTGTACCGGCGAGGTCTTTGACAATGTTTCTCTGCTGACCGGTAATCATATTGATGAAAGAAGACTTGCCAACGTTAGGTCTTCCCACAACAGCTAAGTGTGGTAGTTCCGCCTCTTCGTCTATGAAGGTTTCTTCGTCTTTAAAATCCTTGACCAATTCGTCTAACAACTCACCTGTTCCGCTTCCATTGGCAGCAGAGATAGAATATATTTCGCCCAAACCAAGGGAATAGAACTCAGGAGTTGTAAGTGATTTTTGGAAAGTATCCACCTTGTTGGCAACCAAAAGAGTTTTTTTGCGACTTTTTCGCAAAAGGTCGGCAATCTCTTCGTCCATTGCAGTAAGACCTTCCTTGGTATCCACAAGAAAAAGAATAACGTCCGCCTCATCTATGGCTAAACGGACCTGATCGCAGATTTCTTCCTGAAAATCATCGTCTCCTCCCTGCATATACCCGCCTGTGTCTATGACAGAGAACTCCTTGCCATTCCAATTGCTCTTTCCATAGTTTCTGTCTCTCGTTACGCCCGAAGTAGGGTCGGTTATTGCGATCTTGCTTCCTGTCAAACGGTTGAAAAGAGTTGATTTCCCTACATTAGGTCTTCCTACTATTGCTACTATATTGCCCATTATTCTTCTAAGAATTTGTTTTTGCAAAAGTATAGAAATTTTTTAAAATGAGAAAATAAGCATAATAATGTAGGTTATTATATTTCTGGCTTCAAAAAATATTATTTAATTAAAATCTAAAAATATTAGAAATCAAGAGATAAGACAAGAAATAAGAACATAAATGATAAAAATTTAAATATTAAAGCTTTTTTGTAAAATAAAATGGATATGTTCAACGTTAGTAAAAGATAAAATAGTAATAACCAAAATAAATATATAGAAAATGAAGATAGACATTATACTTTGCGGTGTTGGTGGCATGGGTGCTTTGAGTAGTGCAGCCATCATTTCAAAAGCAGCCTTGGAAATGGGCATGTATATGAAACAAGCTGAGACTCACGGAATGAGTCAAAGAGGTGGAGACGTTCAATCTCACCTTCGTTTGTCAGATGAACCTATTGCTTCTGACCTTATCCCAGAAGGAGAGTGCGATATCATCCTTTCTGTTGAGCCAATGGAGGCTTTGCGTTATGTTAATTTCCTTAACAAGAAAACAGGTTGGATTATCACAAACCAAAATCCTTTTGTAAATATTCCAAACTATCCTGATTTGGAAACAATAACAAAAGAGATAGAAAAGTTCCCTAATCATATCATCTTTGATGCTGACCAGATAGCAAAGGATGTTAATAATCCAAAAGGAACTAATATGGTTGTTTTGGGAGCAGCAAGCAAATATCTGAAGATTGACCTTGCTAAATTAGAAGATGCTGTTCGTCAGAACTTCGCAAGAAAAGGTGAGGCTGTTGTTGAAGCAAATATCCAAGCTTTAAGAGCAGGTAGAGAAGTTGCAGATAAAAAATTATAAACACTATTTCATACAAAAAAATCACCTGCAAGAGTTTTTTTGCAGGTGATTTTGTTTTTGTGCTGTATAAATCCAATCTCGCATAAAGATATTTGTTTTTTTCCCCTCTAAACAAAGATTGTCGAAAAATAAAGGTGAAAAATCAAAAAAAAATCCTTGATTTTAAAAATTTAATCAGGGATTTTTAAGAGATAAAACACTTTTTTAACAGTGTTCCAACGTTATTCTTTTATAAATCTTTGTTGTTTATTGCCAGATTTTATATAATATGTTCCGTTTGGCAGGTCTGCAACAGATATTGTTACTGTTCCTTTTGTATTATTAACCTGTTTAACTATTTGTCCGAGAGTATTAAAAATAAAAACATCTTCTTCAACTGACAAAGTTATGGTCTCTTTCGCAGGATTCGGGAAAACAGCCAAAATAGTTTCTTTATCTACTTTTTCTATGTCAGAATTTCCACAATCATCTACCATCCTTCTAAAATAAAGCCAATTTTCTGCACCTTGGTAATCTGGTATCTTCTGGCAAGGAACGCTAAGAACAACATCTTCAAATGTATTCACATAGTAAAATGCTTCATAATTCAATACTGGAGGAACTTCTGCTAAACAAGTAACAGTATCTAAAGCAGTGCATTCCCCAAAAGCACGTGAGCCAATACTTGTAACAGTTTCAGGTATCTTTACTATAGCCAAGCTTGTACAACCATTAAACACACCTTGATTAATAGATGTAATATTAGGTAAGTTAATAGAAGTTAAGCTTGTACAATTATAAAAAGCATTATCACCTATAAACTCTACATTACTTGGTATGTCAATATGAGAAAGACTACTACATGCTGCAAAAGCTGACTCTTCTATGGTTGTAAGGCTTGTTGGCAAATCAACATACGTTAAACTTGCACATCCCGCAAAAGTTCCAGATTCTATTGTTGTAATTCCATTTGGTATTGTAATAGATATTAAACCGGAGGAACCAAAAGCATCATGTTCAATTAATCTAATACTATTAGGAAGAGTAATAGAAGTTAAATTAGTACAACCTTGAAAAGCAAATTGATATATTTCTTCAATAGTATTTGGTAATGTGACAGAGGTTAAATTTTCACAACCATAGAATGCGTTATCGTGGATGCCGACAACGGTATAAGTTTGTTCTTCATAAGTAACTGTTGCAGGAATAACAACTGCACCGGAATAGGAAGGTGAATACCATCCCTCCACATCATAATCACCGTGTGTTACATAGACTCTATACTCACCACCAGGGTAATGATAATATATGCCATCTACTTCAAAAGTATAAGCATAAGCACTTATGCTTAATACAACAGCGAAAACTATTGCTATAAAAGGTTTTACTATTTTACTCATAATCTTTTATTTTTTATTAGTTATTAATCATTTCTGCAAAATTATAAAATTTTATTTAAAGCGGAAGAAATAATAAGAAAAATTTTGATTATTAGTTTAATTCTACTATAGTTATTCCTTCGCCTCCGAATTCCACTCTTTCAGGATAAAATGTTTTTACATCAGGAAGAGTTTTCAGATAATCTCTTATAAGAACTTTAAGAATGCCATCGCCTTTGCCGTGCAAGATTTTTATTTGACTTTCTCCTAATAAGCGTGCAGTGTCTAAAAGGTCAGCAACTTTCTTCAACGCATCTTCTCCCCTTTCGCCTCTAAGGTCTATCTGTGGAGAAAACTTGGCACGAATCTCATTTATTCTATTCATTATTGGATTGGAGACAAAAGAAGTAGCATTCTTTTTGTTGTTCTTTTCTTGGCGAAGATAACTTTGCTTGTCTATCTTTTTAACATTGCTTAAACGGGTTTTAATACTCATTATGCCATTGATAAGTTCTACGCTGTTTTTTCCAACACTCTTTACTTCCATAACGTTTTCCTCTTCACCAAAAACAACATAATCTCCTTCAACAATAGGAGTATGAACTATTTTCAGATGAGTCTTTTTTGCTAAACTTGGTTCTGCATTAGTGTCTTTGGAAGATTTTTCAACTAAAGAGTCCTCTTGCTTTATGTCTTCGCTAAGTTGCTCTATATGTTCTTTGACTTCTTGTTTAAGTTGCTTTACTTTCTCTTTCTCGGCTTTTGAAGAATGAATCTGCTCTATTGTTTTTTCTATTCTTCTATTTGCTCCTTGAAGAATTTCCTTTGCTTGAGAACGTGCCTGATTAAGAATATCTTTCTTTTCTAAAGATAATCGTTCCTCCAAGACTTTGTATTTCTGGACGATTTTATATAATTCTTCATCATATTCTGTCATTCTTCTTCGTTCCTTTTGCAGAGAAAGTTTCTCAACTTCTATCTGTTGTAATTCTTGTTCAAAACGAACTTGAGCCGTTCCAACTTTTTGTTTAGCAGATTCAATGATGTCTTTGCTTAATCCTATTCTTTGAGCAATTTCAAAAGCAAAGCTACTGCCAGGAGTTCCTATACTTAGGGTAAATAGTGGAAGCATATTCTCATTGTCAAAGAGCATAGCCCCATTAAGTATAGAAGAATGGCTAAGAGCGAGGTGTTTAAGGTTAGAATAATGCGTTGTAACCACTCCCCACGCCTTTATCTCATTAAGATATTCTAAAATACTCTCTGCGATTGCTCCTCCTATGCTTGGATCTGTTCCAGCTCCGCATTCATCAATAAGAAACATAGAGTCTTTATCGGCATTTTCGCATATTGTTTTCATCTGTAAAAGGTGAGAAGAATAAGTACTAAGGTCGTTTTCTATACTTTGCGAATCACCAATAGAGATAAAAATATCATCAAAGATACCCATCTGCGAAGTTTCCTTCATTGGCACAAGCAGACCACATTGTAACATATATTGTAACAAAGCAACGGTCTTCAAACAAACCGATTTACCTCCTGCATTAGGACCAGAGACGATAAGTATTCTATGCTCTTTGTCAAGGGATATTCGTAAAGGGACAATAGTCTTTTGTTTTTTCTTTAAAGAAGCTTCCAATAAAGGATGTCTTGCCTCATACCAATTAAGAAAAGGCGTGGATTTTATATCTGGCTTTGTTGCCATTATCTCTATAGAATATAATGTTCTTGCCCTAATGTAGTCTATCTTGACAAGAAAATCGTAACAATCCAAAAGATTATCTAAATCCTCTCTCAGAAGATTTGAGAATTCTAAAAGTATTCTGTGAATTTCTCTTTGCTCCTCAAGGAAGAGTTCTTTGATTTCAAAGTTGAGTTCTACTATCTCTTCTGGCTCTATGTAAAAAGTTTGTCCCGTTTGAGAAGTATCGTGAAGTATGCCTTTGACTTGTTTTTTATAAGAAGACTTTACTGGAATAACCAAAGAACCATTGCGAATGGTTATATCATCGTCCAAAGATGTCCAACCGTTTGTTTTGGAATCAGAGAGAATGTTTTGAATTTTGCGATTCATCTGCAATTTACACTTGCCTTGCTTTTGCCTTATCTCTCTAAGCAAAGGAGAACAACTTTCTTTTATTTCTCCATCGCTGTCAATAATGCGAGAACACTCTTTAAGTATTTCTTCATTGAAAAGAAGATTCTTGTAAGTTTCGCTTAGAATAGGAAGTTCTTGTTTTTCATTAGCAAAAAAAGACAATATATCTCTTATAGCAGAATAGGAAAGAAGAAAAGTTCTCATATCTTGTTGAGATATGCAGGTGTTTTCTATCCTAAGTTCTTTTAAAAAAGCGGTGCAGTCAAAGTAGTTTTCTTGTGGAAAATCTTTTATACCAAGCAAAAGAGTTTTCATTTCGTAACTTTCTTGCAAAAGGGTATCTATTTTGTTGTAGTCAGAAAGGAAATGCAGATTATCAACTAAAAGTTTTGCTGAAGTAGTTTTACATTTTTCTTTTATAGAATTTTGAATTTCATTGAATCCAATCTCGTTTGCTTTTATCATTATCCTATTTCTTTGGTTAGGGATTTAATAAACTTCCACTTTGAAAAGAACTCTTTGGCAATTATTCTTAGAAAAGTATATACAGGTATTGCTAAAATCATACCAAGAACTCCTCCTACTTTTCCAGCCATAAGTATAACGATGAATATTTCTAAGGGTTGTGCTTTAACACTTTTAGAATAAATAAAAGGTTGTAGAAGAAAGTCATCTATTAATTTCACTATTAAGAAGACTATTAAAAAAGTAAAAACCAATGGAAAAATATCTCCATTAGGATTCTTTGAAAGAAAGTCTGTTATAAGTATCATCAATCCCAAACCGCCTCCTATTAAGACTCCGATGTAAGGAAGAATAACCATAGTTCCACATATACATGCAATAAGAATAGCATTGTTAAAACCTACGATGTAGAATCCTATGCTAAGAAAAGTAATCATAAGAAGTATTTCACAGAAAATCCCAACAAAATATCTTGAAATCAAACGGCGGGTATTGCTTATAATATTATGAACTTCTGGAATGTATTTATCAGGAGTAACATTATCAACAAAACGCATAACAGTGTGAGAATCTTTAAGGAAAAAGAAAGTAACAAACATTGTTATAAAAATACCCATAACAAGACTTGAAGCAAAAGAAAGAAGGCTTGGAGCAAGTGTAGTCAGCTTAAAACTATTGAGAACAGCCATTATCCTTTCACTAATAAAGGTCTCAAGGCTGAGATTTTCAGGTAGGATATTATATGCTGCGATAGATTGCTCTATGTTCTTTATATGAAAAGAATAGTATTCGGATATTTTTTCAATATCTAAGTCTGCAAAACTCATTGCTTGAGATACTATCAACGGAACAAGCAAATAGATTACTAAAGACAAGATGGCTGCTTCTAATAATAAAGTTAAACCAGCACAAAGGCTTTTAGGAAGATGATATTTTCTTATTTTCAGTTTTTCTAAGAAACTCATAATAGGTCGTCCTACTAAAGAAAATATAATAGCAAGAAAAATACAACTCATCAGAAATCTAAAATACCAAAGAAGAAAAAGGATTAAAGCAACAATAGCAACGCTAACAATCCATTTCACAACCTTTGGAAAAGCAAATCTATCTTCTTTTGACATAACTATATTAATAGGTAATAAGGTTAATTATCCTGTCTATTCCATTCTGCACAAGAAGATGCTGTTTCGTAAAGAAGTATTTTATAGAGTTCAACATGCTTAGGTAATAAATCTTCTATTCTTTCTTTGAAATGCAATACAAGGTTCTCACAAGTTGGTTGAAAATCTACAATACATTTTTTTGTATCCATCATTTCTACTGCTTTGACATAAGGAGAGTTCTTTTCAATAACGAAACAGTGATCAAAAATATCTAAGATGTTTTCTTTAACAATCCTTTTTAAATCTCTAAAGTCCATAACCATTCCAAAAGAAGATGAAGTCTTATCTGTAGAAGGTTCTCCTCTTAAAGTAATAAACAACTTGTAACTATGTCCATGAATATTCTTGCAAGCACCATTGTAGTTGTTTAGACAATGGCTCATTTCAAAATGGAACTCTTTTGTTATTCTTATTTTCATTCTATTATTTTTCCATTTTCACAAGAAATCACACGAGAACGAAAATCATTAATTATAAGATAATCGTGCGTAGCCATAAGGATAGTAGTATTGTTCTCTTTATTAAGCTTTAGAAGCAGTTTAACTATTTCTTCAGAAGTGATTGGGTCTAGATTTCCCGTAGGTTCATCTGCTATTATCATTTCAGGAGCATTAACAGTTGCACGTGCAAGAACTATTCTCTGCATTTCGCCCTCAGAGAGATTATAAGGATAAACATCTGCTTTATCTTGCAAGCCCACTTCTTCTAAGCATTGCATAACTCTTGTTTTTATGAAGTTTTTATCTTTATTTCCTGTAGCTTTTAGCACAAAAGCGAGATTATTAAACACTGTTCTGTCATTTAATAACTGCATATCTTGAAATACAATGCCAAGTTTTCTTCTAAGTAAAGGAATGTTTCTTTTTGAAATGTTTCTTAGATTAAATCCACATATCTCTCCCTCTCCACTTTCAATAGGAATATCTGCATACATAGCTCTAAGCAAAGTAGATTTACCTGCTCCTGTTTTACCTATAAGATAAACAAATTCTCCTTTTTTTATTGTAAGGTTAATGTCTGTCAGTACCGTCTTATCGTATGAAAGAGATACATTCTTCATAAAAACTGAAAGATCTTTTGTTTTTTCGTCCATAATTACTTTTTAAGATTATAAAAACTTCCTTCTCCAATGGATTTTAGTTTTTTTACAACGAACAAATGCACCAAATGAACATATAAGAACCAAGATGCAACTATTATTAATATAAAAATAATATCAGCAACAAAGAATGCTAACACAGAAGAAATAATAGAAATACCAAGAGAAATAGCAAAAGTAGTAAGAGTACATCTTTGATGAGAATAGCCTAAACGAATAAAATAATGATGAATATGTGTTTCGTCTGCAGTAAAAGGAGATTTCCCTTTTCTTGCTCGGCTAATAAAAACTCTTAATGTGTCAGCCATTGGAAGATAGAAATAACCTAAAAAAGGAGCGATATAAGCTTTTCTTGTTAAACCAGATATTGTTGTTCCTCCTGTTATTTCAGCATTATATCTCATCGCAAGAATAGAAAAAATAGTTATCAAAGTTCCAATAAATAAAGATCCTGTATCTCCCATAAATATTGTTGCTTTTTGCCAATTATATTTAAGAAAGCCAACAATTGCTCCAACAATAGAAACCAAACATATATTTATAAACAAAGCAGAAAAAGGAACATTATATATTATTGTATTACCAACTTGAAGGATAAAGAAAAGAAAAATAAATAAAAAAGTATTTACAGCTTGCATTCCTGCCTGTCCATCTATTCCGTCTATAAGATTATAAGCATTTACTACTACAATAAAAAAACAAACCGTAGCTCCATATCCAATCCATTCAGGAATATCTATAATTTGATTAGCAGAAAAGCCTGTTATGGCAGTAACACGTATTCCCATATAAGCAAGTAAAAGTCCAATGATTACTTCAAAGCAAAGTTTTGTCCAAGGACTTATATCGTTCATATCATCTCTTATTCCCACAAATACCATAATTAATATGGCGACAGCTAAAGAAACAATCAAAGCAACATTTGTTACTTTGAAGTACGTAAAAACCATTGCGGCAACAGTAAGAGCAAAACTTATAAATATTATTATACCTCCCATGTGAGCAGTATAACCTTTGTGTATCTTTCTTCCTCCACTTTTGTCTAAAAATCTATACTTTACCATTAGTTTTATGAATGGAGGCATAAGCAATAATGAAACCACTAAAGCCAAAAGAAATGACATTATATATGTTCCTGCATTCATATTATTGTAATAGATGTCTGATTAAACAAAATCGTTTGGCAAAAGTACGATATTTTTTATTATGTATGATAAGTTTAGAATAAAATTCTTCAATAAAAAGGAAAACACATAACAAAACAAGGGAACATTAAACTGTCCCCTTGTTCAAATATAGTTATAGATAGATATTATTGTTTATCTTTTAACTTATTTATCTGATGTTTTAAGGCATCTATTGCAAGCATAACTGCCTCCTCAAAACTATCTGCTTGTTTTGATGCAAACAAATCAGAACCTTTAATAACAAGACGAATATCTGCAACCTTGTTATTATCGCTTTCAGGTTTTTCAACTTTCAAAGTAACCTCAGCTTCAATAATGTTAGATAATTGTCGTTCAAGTTTAGAAACTTTGTCTTCTACAAAAGCAAGAAGTTTCTCGTCGGCTTTAAACTTTACAGCATTGATTTTTACGTTCATAACTTTACCTCCTAAAATTTAGTTTATACTTTTAAAAGCATTATTATATTCTTTTTTCAGTTGTTCTATTGTGGTGTGAATATATTTCTCCGTTGCAACTATTGAAGCATGTCCCAAAAGATTCTTAACATTGTTTATCTCTGCTCCATTATCTATTAGATGAGTTGCACAAGTATGACGGAAAACATGTGGGGATTTTTTTTCAACACTGCAACCTAAAAGTTTCTTGTGTATCATATAATACAACTGCCCTTCGTTAAAAACTTTCCCCTTTTCATCCACGAATAAGAACTCCTCTTTTATATTTAAACGATGTTTTAGGTCAATATATTTTATCAAATCATCAACAATTTTTTGATTTATTATGACTATTCTTTCTTTTCTTCTCTTTCCCAACACTTTGAAACAAAAATCAGAATACGAAATATCTTTCTCTTTTAATCCAATAAGCTCTGAACGTCTTATGCCCGTAGAGTAAAGAATCTCTATTATCAGATGATTTCTCACAGAGATAAAATCCTTTTCATCATATTCTTCATTAAGAATGTTTTGCATATCTTCTTTGGAAATAAAAGACATTTTTCGTTTAGGAATCTTTGGAGCAATAATCTTTGACATTGGATTTACTATGTCTTCATCAATTTTTTCAAGATAATGGAAATAAGATCTCAGTGCAGTAATTTTTCTATTGATACTACGATTAGATACTCCCTGTTCTGACAAATCCATTATCCAAACACGAATAATGTTTGTATCTATGCTTTCATCAGAAGTATCTCCTTCACATACTCTCGCCAGCTTTCTTTCAAATTGATTCAAATCAATAGAATATGCCTTTATTGTATGCTTTGAGAATTTTTTCTGTTTCTCCAAGTATGTCAAAAATTCCTGTATTCTCATTTCAATAGCAAAATTACAAAAAAAAACTTACAAACCCCGAAAGACTTGTAAGTTTCTTTTGTTTGAGAAGAAAGTATTAAAAATCTTCTCTGTGTAATCTTAATGACTATTTATCCATTTCCATTTGTCTAAGGTGCTGAACATATATAGCTTTAAGTTTCTTTTCTCTTGCAATTACAGATGGTTTAGTAAATTGCTTTCTTGAGCGTAATTCTCTTACAACTCCTGTTTTTTCAAATTTTCTTTTTAATTTCTTTAAAGCTCTTTCAATGTTCTCGCCTTCTTTAATAGGGACAATAATCATAATTTATACCTCTTTCTTTTTTAAATTGTTAATAAAATAAATTAATTAATAAGCTGCAAAATTAGATATTTTTCTTATTCTGACAAAACTTTTTCTAATTTTTCTTGCAACCATATAGGACAACGCATAGGTTTGCGCGTCTTCTCATCAACAAAACACAATTTATTCCAACCCTGACACAAAAGTATTTCCTTGCCTTCTTGCATTCTCAATACCTTATATTCAAAATGGATTTTCACAGTTGGCACCTCTTTGACGTAGGTTCTTATAATGACATTATCATCATACACTGCGGGAGTATGATAGTGAGCATATTGTTCTATAAGAGGCATCATCACTCCTCTTTTTTCCATTTCGTCATAACTAATTCCGAGATTCCTCATTGCTTCTTCTCTTCCTATCTCAAAGAAACGGAAATAGTTGCTGTTATGAACATATCCCATCTTATCTGTCTCATAGTATTTTACTCTATGAGTGAAATCAAAAACATACTCTTTCATATCCCTTATCTACGTATATAACAAGAAAACTGCCACAAGTATAGCCTCAGGCAGTTTCTATAAGTTCTGAAAAAAGATGTATTAATACTTGATGTATCCTTTTTCTAATGCATTGTTCAAACAAGAGATAATACCTTTCTTGTTTATTGTTCTCATTCCTTTTGCACTGACCTTAAGAGTTACCCAAGCATCTTCCTCAGGAATATAAAACTTCTTGGTTTGAAGATTAGGATAAAATCTTCTCTTAGTCTTTATGTTTGAGTGAGAAACGTGATTTCCGTTTAATGCACCTCTTCCTGTAATTTCACAAATTCTTGACATTGTATTACTCGTTTTTTTATTATTATCTTCTTTTCTTACCCCATTAATTTTGAGTTTGCAAATTTACAACCTTTTATTTTAATGGCAAAATGTTTTTCAAAAAAAATTGTTTTCTCTTGAATTTACCACCATTCTAAATAAGAAAAAAAGGATAAAATACATGGTAATTTCATCCTCATTTTTACACACGAAGACTTCGTAAAAAAAGAGTTGATGTTTATATGCAAAAGACTTGATGTTTATACATAAAAGACTTGGTTTTCAGAAAAAAAGATCAACTCTTTTTTCAACAACTCTAAGTACTTGATTATATTTTACTTAGCATCTCATTTTTTTAGTCAATTTTTGAAAACACCCTTTTTGTCTTTTCTATTCTTTCTATAAGTTTAAAAAGTATTAATTTTGCAAAAGAATCTTTTTGGGTGATGAAACAAAGACAAATAACATCAGAAGAATTACGCAAAATACAGCTTTTGCAGTTAGGAATGATAGAAGAACTGCATAGAGTCTGTGAGTTACACAATATTTCATACGTCCTTTACGGAGGTACTCTGCTTGGAGCAGTAAGGCATAAAGGATATATCCCTTGGGATGATGACGCTGATATAGCAATGCTAAGAGAGGATTACGAAAAATTTAAACAAGTTGCAAATGAACTCAACCCAGAGATATGTTTTTTTCAAGATAGCGACACAGACAAATACTACCGTTGGGGTTATGGAAAACTTAGACGCACAGGAACTAAGTTTGTTCGTCTTTATCAAGAACATCTCAAATGCAGGAACGGACTATTTATAGATATTTTCCCTTTAGACGACATTCCGAAGTCTTTACCTATGCAGATGTTACAAGATTTTTATTGCTATTGTCTTAGAAAGATTGCATGGAGTGAAGTAGGTAAGGTTCAAAAGCGTGGTTTTAAACGCCTTTGGTTCTCCTTGCTCAACAAAATTCCTATGTCTTTCGTTGTAAAACGCCAGAAAGCATTGCATAAAAAAAGCAGTAATTCTTCAGACAACAAGGTTACCTGCCTATTGTTTCCTTCTTTGGGAAAATTCTATTTCAAAAGTCCTTTGAAAGAGAGATACGGAATGCCTAAGACTTGGTTTAAAGAGCGTGCCTTATATGATTTTGAGGGCAGGAAGTTCTATGGAATAAAAGACTACGATGCTTTCCTTAAATACGAATATAGAGATTATATGACTCTTCCACCAGAAAACAAGCGAAAAGTTCATCCTGTTTCTTATATAGAGATATAATCAAAAATTCGAAAAGCAAAATTTTTTGAGTACGAAAAGCAAAAAAAAATCTTAAACGGCAACATAAAACTGTTGCCGTTTTTTTTTTACAAATTCCGATAAAACATCAAATCCCTATACTTACTATCCTTATTCACTCCTACCGATGTTTCTCTGCAGCAAGCATTTTCCAGAGGATTTTCCAAATTCGTATGCATTGCCAACCATTGACACAATTCCGGTATAGAAGTCTTGTTAGATGTAAAATAGAAATACGAAGTTCCTTGTAAAGTC